>JAFUOQ010000015.1 GCA_017472695.1 Clostridia bacterium
AGAAGTTGGAAGAATATATACATTACTACAACAACGAAAGAATTTCCTTAAAACTAAAAGGAATGAGCCCAGTGCAATACCGAGCTCATTCACAACAAATTTAATATTTAATTTTGTCTAAACTTTTGGGTTCACTTCATTCTACCGCCTTTTTATATGCGAATTTATATTTGACAACGCTATCACCTTGTGGTGCTGTGGCGACCAAGTAAAAGAAAGGGAACGTTTCAAAACATTGCTCAACCATATTTTATTCGGTAAATAATGGCAACATTTAGCTTGACGTCGTTGTAATATCATTATATTACTGCCTCCTTTCGCGCCAAATCTTTCTCATTATTTTCTCGTCTAACTCTATGGCTTCGCTTCTGTTTTTCCACTTGCTACAAACGCTATCCAAATTGCGGAAGAATTAATTAAATAATAAAAAAGAACAGACGCCTGTTCTTTTTTTAAGCAAAAAAAACCACGCAAAATTGCGTGGTTTAATTTGCCTTTTATTAGTTGTTTGTTGTACCGCTTAAGTTGTTGAAATCGATACCAACAGAAATGTCTTGTGAACCATCTGCATTTGTTTTTGTAGTGGTGTTAGCTGTATCAACAGCGCCGATTGCACCTGAGAACAAAACATTAGCAATACCCAAGCTTGTTTCCATTATATCCATGATGTCTTCTGTTTCAAGCTTTACCATTTCGCAAATTGGGGAAACGTATTTCATCATCATATCTCCTTAAAAAAGTATATTTATAACTATGAGTTGTATTCATTATATCAAAAGAATATACATTTGTCAATACTTATTTAAAATTTTTTTCATTTTTTTAAAAAATTTTAAAGTATAATTTTGACTGTTGTCTTCTGACAGCTTTGTGGACATTTGCGAGGGTAAAATCGGCGGTTTTTCGATTTTACCTCGCTATTACTATCCTACGATACCGCTTCTTTCAACACCCTCTACAATACGTCTTTGTAGGAATACATATGCAACAATAAGAGGTAGCGCGATAAGAATTGAGGCTGTACCCAAAACCATTGCACTGTAAGCAGAGGAAATGTTTTGTGTCTCATTTTTAAGCATAGCAGCTATCGATTCTGGCGTAGCTGCGATATGCTTCATAAATACAAACGCAGAGTTTTCTCTTGCAAGGAATATTGATGTATAGAAATCATCTGTCCATTGCCATGAAAATGCGAATATAAATACGGTAATGAGCATTGGTATTGAAATTGGAATAATTATGCTAAAGAATGTGCGAAGAGTGCTTGAACCATCAACAAATGCAGACTCCTCAAGCTCATCTGGTACACCCTTAAAGAACTGGCGTAGCATAAATATAAATAATCCATTTTTAAAGCCTAATCCAAATATTGAAAGAACATATAGCGGAATTAAGCTATCCGAGAAGCCATATCCGTTCTCAAACATACCGAACCAATCCTGAAGTGGCTTCAATATAAAGCTTATTGGATTGAGCGTTGTTTCAAACATTGTGATTTGTCTAAAGAATGCATCCATAGAGTTCTTTAATGCTTCCTGTGGAACCATCAAGGTAAGAATAACAAATGCGAACACTATCGAGTTGCCCTTAAATTTGAACTTTGCAAGTCCATATGCAACTAATGCACAAACTAATGTCTGGATAAGCGCAACACTGAGTGATACTAAAAACGTAGTCAAGAACGCTTGAATATAATTGTTTTCACTAAGCACGAACCAATATTGATCAATTGTTGGATTCTTTGTTATTAGTATAACTGTAGCATCCTTAACGTCGCTTATTGACATTATAGATGATAAAATCTTTTTGATGTACGGATAAAGTATTATGAATGTAATACCTATCAAAAGTACTGTTCTAAAAATTACAAATACTACCTTATATAAGAAGTTAGCAGATAAAAACTTTTGTTTTAATCTTTCCTTGAGAGGAGCTCTTTCAAAATCAACCTTGATTTTTTTCTTGGATTCTCTTTTTACTTTAACTGTATCCATCTTGGCACCTCCTTAGTCTCTTCTTTGGTAGAATACTACCGTCTTCATTAGTAATGCGACAACTACTATAACCACAAGAACTAGAAGTATGTATACCCAAATACCTGCACTGAAGTTACCCGGGTTAGCTGATCCAAACAAGCCACCATAACCTCCAAGACCTTGCATTACACGGTTGTCTGCGGCAGTAAAGAGGTCAACGACTGTATAAATAGCATTTACAAGAATCATTGGGCTTATCATTGGCAATGTAATCTTCCAGAAGGTCTCCCAAGCGGTAGCACCCTCCATTTGACAGGACTCATAAATCGATGGTGAAATCGATTGCAAGCCTGAAAGGAAAATAAGCATTTGTACACCTGAACGGCTAACAATTTTGAAAATGTTGTTAATAAGAGACGTTACGACCTCGACCAGACTAAACTCACCTATCTTCAGATTGACATTGGATAGTAGCATTTCAACGTCAAGTGATGAAATGAGTCCTCCGTCGCTTGCTCCTGTGTTATCGTCAATAGCTCCGCTTTCTTCCATTGAGCCTGCATCAATTTGAGCATCGATAGCATCTATAATACCTGTTGAAAGAATAACTGGTAAGAAGAATACTGCACGGAAGAATGTACGTCCTGTCATTTTTTGGTTAAGAATAATCGCCATAAAGAGTGAGAATATTACGATTGCTGGAATCTGCAATACTAGGTCACCCATAGCATCTAATACTGTTGTTGTAAAACGTCCATCGTCGAAGAATACTAATTTATAAGCATCAAAGCTGAGATAATCATAATTACCCTTTGAGCCACGGAATGAAACCTCAATCGATTTAATTACCATAGGTAAATAAATACCTATAATACCAAGAACAAATGGCATACAGAAGAGCCAACCAGAAAGTGCTTTTTTGCCAGTCAATGACAAGCCTTTTTTCTTGCTTACATATGGTGTGTAAGCTGGTCCTTCCGCTGTTTCTTTTGTTTTTACTTGTTCAGCAACTACCGGTGCCTCCTCAAGTGGCTCTTGTGGTTGCTTAGCCACTGGCTTTGTCACCTTTTTAGGAGTTGCTAAATACACCTTTTGCGTGCTTGCGCCCGTGGTGGAAGAACCTAGTGTAACCTTGTTTTGTGTTTCATTTGCATTTTTCATTTAACACCAGCCTCCTTTACACTATATTCTTCAAATCCAAGAGCTGGGACTACTATTGGTTCGCCCCCAAATTCAACAATTACATCTTGGCTGTTGTAGTTGAGGATAAAGCCCTCTCCACCCTCGTAAACAACGAGAACAACCAAAGAATTATTTGTTTTTGTGCCATCAAGATAAGTTACTGCGCAATCTTCATCCTCATCGTTTAGGAATCTATGATCTTCAATATATTTGTCCTGCTTATCCTTCATAGCGTTGTTATAAATTGTATAGTTTTCTACTATAGAATTCTTTAAGAAATCATAGCTTACTGAATAATATTTATTGTAATCAGAGTCAAATTTGAGCTCTTCAACATTTTGCTTTGCCAATGTGTAGTAAAGTGTAGCTCCGTTTTCAATAGCCTTTAAGAGCATATAGTCCTCGTCACCCTCCATATTGAGCGCATTTCCTGCGAACTCAACAGAGCCGTGGTAAACCATACCATAGAAAGGAACGCTTTCACTTGCTTTTATGTATTTACTACTATCAAGTGGAGCACTAAGTACGCCTGAAGCATATGGAACTGAATATGCATTTCCTGTGTCAACAATCAAATCAAATCTTTCTTCACCAAGCTTTGTAGCAAGCTTCATAAACTCAACAGTTTCATCCTTTGAATCCTCTCTTGAGAAGTAGTTATCTACATCAAAGTCGGAGTTCAAATCAGAGCCGAGTGCTCTTGTTGCAAGTGTTTTTATTTTTGTACCCTCTATTGAATCAGTAAAGCTTTCAAAGAGTGTAATAAATGATGCGCTTGATACTGCAACACCACTTGTACGCTCAAAGGTTTGAGTTGCGGCATAATATACACGCTTTGTTGTATATCTGTCGTCAAGTGTTTTTACTGCGTGCTTGCTATTTGAATAATCGCTAAACCACTTTGTCGCATATGAATATGAAAAATCAACATCAATTGCTACATCGTAATTGTTTTTGTCAGCATCGTCAAGCAAATCAGAAAGACCATCCTTGCCACCGAGAACCTTTTGCCACTTAATCTCTGTTGGATAAGTGGAAGCAAGACCACCATTATAGAAGCCCTTCAAAATGAAGGAATTATTGTAAATTCCTGCTTTAGAAAGCTCCTCTTGCATTTCAATTATATCACTGAAGGTTGTAAGCTCCTTATCTACAGTTACTGGGAATGAGAACATTTGCTCCTTTACCTTAATAGAACCAAACACCTCAAGGAAGAGCTTTGTATTCTCTTCAACATCTGTTATCTTTTTAAGTGAGCCGTTTTCAGTCAAATAATCTCTATATAGCTTTGCCATACCGACATAGCTTGTATCATATGTATTTTCAAAGCCATATTTATCGTCTGTCAAAAGCTTATAATAAATTCTATAATCGCCTTCATAGTAGTTATCTGTAACTACTGTAATTTTAGTAGAGGATGAAGCTCCTCCTGAAAATGCATCCGCAAGGTCATAGGTATCGTACTCTGCATAGTTAAATGAAGCATATGCAGAAATGTGATATCTTTCAGCGTTTGCAGTAATGGAAGCGAGTGCATCACCATCCTCAATAATTGCAAAGTATCCTTTATCGTATTCACCACTGGTGTTTACCATTCCGAATACAGGCATTGTATATGGTTCTGTATTTTTATTTGTGATTTGATAATAAGCATAGTCTGAGCCATATAGCGAGGATGTAAGCTTACCCGTTTGCTTTTTAGCAATCAAATCCTCAAATCTAACAATTGTTCCACTTCCATCAGGAATAAAGATGTAACCATTGTCGTATTGCTTATTTCCATTCTCATCTAGGTCGGAATCCAATGCGGCTGATGCAAAATAAGGAAGAATTGTAATATTTGCAAGACAGTAAAGTGATTTATCATACTCTACAGTGCTTGCGTCAAGATTAACTATAAGACCATCGTTTGCAAGCTTATAGTCAACTGTAAACTTGAAGTTAGGATATTCCTTTTCTACATAGTTTTCTCTGTCTTTTGCTTCGTCCCATAGCTCTTCGCTGTCTATCTCGAATTGAGTCTTTTCTCCTATTGGCTTTCCGTCTTCATCTTTTTCAGAAAGAACAAAGTATTCTGGATTAGCTGCAATCAATTTTGCTTCCAAAACCTCCATACTATAGCTTGATGCATATATACCAGGCTTTAGGAAAATGAAAGGAGTTTCAAGACAAATTGGATGTTCATTTATCATTTCTTGACGAAGTGTCAAGCTAGGATTGCTCAAAAGCTTATTTTCAATATACACTTGGTCAGGGTCGTAGATGTTAAAGTTTTCCTTTACAAGCTTCTCTATCTGTGTGCTGGATTGTCCGCCCTCGCTCATTGCTTTATAGAAATCTTCAAGAGCAATCTTTAGAGGTACTGCGTAATCACGTCTTTCCTCACCGATAGAATAATCAACCCTTATTCCTTCACTTGTTTTGCTAATCTTACCTTGGTTGTACGCAAAGCAATCATTATAGCTATACAATGTTGACATTGCATCCTTACCAGATGTGATTTTAAAGTAATTAACGTATACCTGTGACAAACGATAGCCTTTATCTGCTGTATTTGTTGCAGGGAAAACGTCAGATACGTTATATGGGTTTGAGAGTGTTATTTCTCCTGTTACCTTGTTTTTAATTGCCATTTCACCCGATTTGTTGTCAACGTAGAGCTGGAGAATACCATCGCCCTCGCCCTCCTTATCGGGATCATCACTAGTCATAATATATGTCATTGTTGCTAGCTTTTCTTCGGCATTTGCAAAGGTGTCAGACATATGGTCAACGGTTGATGCTCCAACCGCCATAGGAACAAGTAATGCACCCACTAATAATACGGCAAGAAGAGCCGCTAATATTCTATTTTTCATATTTGGCCCTCCTACCTGTAGCTTAACTCACTCGTAATAGTTGATACAAATGAGGTCATCTTTGAAATAAGTGTAATAAATAGTACAACAATAAACATGATAATAACCATACCTGCTATTGTAGCTACTACTGTTACTATGTTTTTACCCATTGAATAATCGTGTGTAACCTGCATACCGATGATGATAAGGAATGCCATCCAAATGTATGCAACGGAAATGATAAGTGTAGGAATTTGTGATTCTGTTCCTACCAATACCTGTGTTAAAAGTGTAGATACTATCACAAGAATTGGAAGTGGGAATAATGCATATGCTGTTGCAATAAAGATATCCTTAAAGCTTCCCTCTCCATCGAAAAGTGTTGTGAAGCACCAGTTTGAAATTACCCAAAGGAAGAATGGAATGAGAACTGTTGCCGCTTGTGAAATTACTGTTGCGGTAGAGCCCTGTGGCTTGTAATAGTAGCCTTGACCTATACCCTGATAGTAGAAGGCAACTACTGTTATAATAAGGAAGATAATTGCTGCTCTCATTGAGCCACGCTTTTCCTTTTTCAAATCCCAATATCCATCAAATGGATGGAATATGATATGGAAGCCGTAGGTTAACTCCTCCTTGAGTGAGCGCTTGCCACCCTTGGTAGCCGCAGCCTTATTAACCTTACCTGCGTATCCGAACACCTTAACAACTACAAAGAGCAATACTATAATTCCAATAACCAGGAATATGAAGTATCTTTCCATAATATCTGCACGGATAGCCTTAAATACTGTTGCATAGTTCTCTGTATCGTATGCATTTTCAAAGTACGCAAGAGCTGTATCAAGATCGTCCCTGTCCTTTGCATTACGATAAATTGCCTTACCCATTTCAACATACGCGGTGTCGAAGTTGTTATTTCTTGCTAATACATCCTCCCACGCACCTGTCGCTTTGTCAAATTCGCCATCGTTCTGATATCCAATAGCGGTTGCCAAAACCTGGGCATATTCTGTTTGTCTATATACTATTAATGAAGCGTTTGAACGGTCAAGAACTATAATCTTTGTTGTTTCCTTATCGACAACTGCTCCGGTTTTTTCATCCATAGCCTTTTGATTATAAATCTGATATGTAATTGCCTGACCAGCGCCATTATCTGCTTTGGTGACTTGACCAAATTGCTCACCAACATCACCAAAGATGTATAGTAGGTTACCCAAACGGTCGTAGGTATAAATCTTCGCACGCTTGTTGTCAAGGATTGACCAAACGCCATCAGGACCACTTGTTACGTCGATTATCTTTGATACACCGCTTGGTGCTCCCTCATTTGCTGCGGTAACCTTTGCGTTAAGCTCAACCGCTACCTCGCCAGCTGGAGCAAAGAAGCCTGTACGTTGCATAATGTCTGTACCACCCGCGTTAAGAAGCTTAACTGGAGAGTAGTCTGTAACCTTGGATGTAAGCTGTGTCAACTGTGAGTTCTCATCATCAGCGTTGTACATAATAGTACCATAAACAAAGTCGCCATAGGTTCTATCAAGCTCAAGGTTTGAATAAGTTGTTGGCACGTTTGTAAACTCAAGTGTTGTCCATGGGTTTACAGTTTGAATAATTGCTTGAAGCGCTGAAACACTAACCTTTGGCGCACCAATAAAGTTAATAAATTCGCCTTCGTTTGTGAGAACTATGATACCCTCTGTTGTTCCATCGGATACAACGTACATTCTACCATGCTTATCTACTACACAGCTGATAGGAGTGTATGCACCGGTATCTGATGAGAAGTTGATTTGAGGCTCCTTAAAGGTTTTCTCAAATACATATGCACCTTCTCCATAAACTTCTTCATTTATTGTGAATTTAATAATTCTCTTATTAAGCTTATCACAAACATAAAGTCCTTTGTAATTGCCTTCACTTACTGTAAATGTGCTTGTAGGTGTATTAAAGGTATCCTCTACTCCATCACCATTTACAAAGTTTTGAATTACAGCTTTGAAATTGTAATTTGAGTCAACTACTACAATTCTGTTGTTGTTTGAGTCAGTAATATAAACATTACCGAAATCGTCTGCTTCTACGTCTGTTGGGTTATCCATTGCAACTCCGCCAAGATTATCTAGACCGATAGTTGCAGAGTTTACTGGCGCAACTCCGTCAGGCACGTATGCATCAGGAGATTTAAGAACCTCTCCATTAATTGAATATGTATATGTGTCATAAGGAGTAGCAGCCATTGCGCAAGGAGCAAGAAGCATTATAAAAGCAAACATGAATGCAGCTATTTTTGCTATTTTCTTCATAATACCTCCTAATCCTTCATACCACTAGATGCCATTGTTTCAATAATGTTACTTTGTGAAATAACAAATACCAAAATTGGCACAAGCATCATAATTACCGAACCAGCAGCGGACGCACCTGCACGGGCGATACCACCAGCAGTAATTTGTCCAATTGCATAGTTGAGTGTCTTTAGCTGTTCACTATAAATGTAAGCCGAAGCACCTGTGTTCCAAAGTCCTTGGAACGAATAAATAATAAGTGTTAACCAAGCAGGCTTAACCATTGGCATAGCAATTACCCAGAAGGTTCTAAACTCGCTACAGCCATCAAGACGCGCACTCTCAAGCACGGAATCTGAAATTGAGGAGTCCATAAACTGCTTCATTAGGTAAAGTCCCATAGATGACCCCCATGCAGGTATAATAAGTGCAAATGGGTTATCCATAAGTCCGAGTGTTGATAGTGTTAGGAAGTTCGCTATTGCTGTTACAGTTGATGTAAACATAAGTGAACGTTGAATAATCCAGAACACGCCACGTCTGCCGGGGAAAGGAATTTTAGAAACTGCATAAGCTGCAAGTGAGCTAAATAGCAAGTTTCCAAAGGTACCTGCGGCTGTAATAAATACTGTGTTAAATATGTATCTTGAGAAAGGTACCCAAGAATCACTTAAAAGTGTAAATAAATCGGAAAAGTTCTTTAATGTTGGGTTTACAACATAGAATCTTGGAGGGAACATCCAAAGCTCGTCAAGAGGCTTCAACGATTGCATTACAACATATACCATTGGCAAGAACATAAATGCTCCCATAATAGCAAGGAAGATAAATATTCCTGCGTCTCCACCTTTAGAACGGTTGAGGACAACTTGATGATTTCTAACTCTCATTTTTTGCATATCATTGTCCCACCTTCGAAAGCATTTTATTAACCAGAACGTTTGCACCCATCATTACAAGGAAGAGTACGAACGCAATAGCGGAAGCATATCCCACTTCCCAACGTTGGTTACCGTAGTCCTCCAAGCAGTGCATAATCGTATGACACGAATAGTTAACTGATGGGAATCCACAAAGCGAGGTTACGACACCACCGAAGCCGAACGCACCAGTAATTGACATTACCGCACCGAACATTAGCTGTGGTCGCATCATTGGCAGGGTAATAAACCATAGCTCCTGCCATCTGTTTTTGATACCGTCAACTGCGGCTGCCTCAAACAAGCTCTTATCAACCGTTTGAAGACCTGCAATAAACGATAGGAACGCTGTACCGAGTGACATCCATAGTGCAACTACGATACAAAGTGTCATTGCGTATTTCTCGTCATAGAACCAAAGAATTGGCGCATCTATGATGTTGAGCTTCATTAGCGTACCATTAACCCAGCCCTGTCCGTCATTTGAGAAAAGTGTACCCCAAATGAGATATACTGAGCCAGAAATTGATGGTGCATAGAATATAAGTGTTACTATTGCTCTGATTCTTGGTGATAGCTCATTAATGAACCATGCAACAAGGAATGAAAGAATATAGGAAACAGGACCTGTAATTGCAGCGAACACGAGTGTGTTTTTACAAGCGAGGAGGAATATATCGTCCTCAAAGAATAGTCTTGTATAGTTTTTAATTCCTATAAACATATCCCATTTGAATTCGAGCATATTGAAGTTTGTAAAGCTGAGTACTAGCGATAGTACAACTGGGAATACAGTAAATAGCAAGAATACAAACATGAATGGTGCTATCATTAGGTACGCAATTTTGTGCCTCTTGATCTCATGCAATGTCCATTGGAACATTGTCATATCCTTTCTTGCAACTGCCTTCTTTTTATCATTTGATTTTTGTTCTTCTAAAATACTATCGTCATGTACAGCTTCGGCTGTTTCGATATTTTCAGCCTTGTTTTGTAAATTTTCTTTACGCTTTGCCATCTACATTTTCTCCTTCTTTAGTATTTTAGATTAATTTAAAGCATTATCGGGATTTAGCTTATCATACTCTTCTTTTGTGAGCATGCCAAATTCCTCACGTCTTCTCTCAATTTCGGCATTGATTGTTGTAACGTAGCTGAGAAGCGCATCTGATGCGTCCTCGCCATCGTTATAAGCTGCTAGGAATGCGAAGTTGACATAACGAGCTAAATAGTAGCTACCTGGGTGGTTTGGAACTGCCTCAAGGTTGTTGAACTGGTCAAGGATGTTTGATTTTTCCTTTGCTGTCCAAGGAAGCTCCTCAAGAGCAATTCTATTTGCGGTTGCAGGTCTTGCTGCAATACCCATGATAGAAACTACACCATTTGAATAGTCTGCTTGGAACTCATGTCCTGTGTACCATTTCATAAATTCCCATGCAGCATCGTCTTTTTTCTGTTGCTCTTTGCTGTTGCCATTATCTATCATTACACAGCCTGTAACTGTACCAATAGCATTTCTGTTAATTTGAACATTTCCATTTTCGTCAAGTATTTCATTTCCATTTTCATCAACAACTACCTCACCAGGAAGCTTAACAAATGTCCAAAGACCTGAAAGCTCTGATGCGAATACTGCCAATTGGTTACATGTTGTATATGGTGCAATACCGATTGGCATTTCGCCTGTACGGAAACGGTTTGCAAAATCATATGTATAAGGAAGTGAATATTGAGTGTAGTAGTTACACATTGTTTCAAATGCGTTAAGAACGCCCTTTGAATCAAAGTTGATTGTCATACCATTGTTGGAATATGCCTCATGACCATTTTGGTATATAAATGTATATGCATCATTTTGGATACCTAGCTCCATATTATTATATTGAAGAATAGGTAGTATTGCGAGCATATCATCCCATGTCTTTGGAACCTCAAGCTCTAGGTTAGCAAATATATCCTCACGGTAGAACATCATTGAGAATGTAAGTGTGTCTGGTAAAGCATAAAGCTCAATACCAGTATGTCCCTCGTCATTCTTCCAGTTATAGCCATATTTTGCATCATCCAAGCTACTGTTAGGATTATTTTCGTCTACGAGATAGTGTACCTCTTTAGATGTGCCGTTTGATGTATTAGTTATTGTTGTACCATCCTCTCTCCACAGATAGAGGTCCTCCTCAACCCATGTATATTCATGGTCAACGCCTTCAATATCTAAAACATTTTCATATCCAAAGTTATAGAGAGTAAGTGGCTCAATAGCAGCCTCTGGGAACTCGTCTAATATGTTTGTACCATTTTTAATATCCTCGTTAACATATTCGTTGAGAGGTTTTATTGCGTTACGGAGAGCATAGTCAATAATAGTTGTGCTTACCTCCATTAGCGAAACCTCTGGACCTACGCCAGCAATAATTGATGGAAGTAGTGTTCCTCCCGAAATGAGCTTAATGTTAACTCCGATGTTGATCTTTTCGTACTTTGTGGGTTTTCCATTTTCATCCCACTCTACAGCGACCTCGTATTCCTCTGGAGTAAAATTATTTTCAATGAGATTTCTTATGATTTGTGCTTGGTCACGACCTGTTACAACCCAAACCTCAATTACTTCGTCGTAATTGCCACCATCTGACTTGCTATCCATTGTATTGTAATCGCCTGCAAATGAAGCGAAGAACAGCTTGATTTCAAACCAGATTGCTTCAAAGAAGTTTGCGTCTGCCTTTGGTAGATCATCATCTATTGATTGAACTAGATAATAGTCAACCTGTAGGGGCTGTGTCTTTGCGCTATTAATCCAGGTACCCAAGGAACCGATTTGTGATTTTAATGTTGCGAGATTTGCAGGAATTTCGGACTCGTCAGTTGCCATCTTTTCAAGAAGCTGGTAAACCTGCTTAATGGTTGCTGTCTTTTCACCCTCACCAGTACCGCCGTCCTGTGCTTGGTTCTCTGCTATCATATAATTATAAACGCTCTCAAGGTTTTGTGACTCCAAAAGCATGCTTTCAAGAACGTGTGGCATTACACGTGTGAAGCCATATGAACGGTTAGAGTCAGGGTCTGTACCTGTGAGCTTTAGAATTTCAAGGTAAGCTTCGTTTATTGCAGTAAGTGAGTTGCTTACCTGTTTAATTTGCTGACCCATTTCGCCAAGAGTTGCCTCAAGCTTTATTTCATAGGTTTTGCCTGCTTCAAAATAAAACTCGAACTCTGTTTCGCCATCTCCAAGGAAGCAAGTTTGCCAAGAGCTTGTATATGGGAAACGGCAGTTTGCAGCCTCTGCAAACGGAACCTCTCCATCAATATATAGCTTTCTTGAAACGTACATACCACTCAATAGAGCTTGCTTATATCTAACAGCTATGGAATAGTAACCAGATTCTGGTACTGTAATTTCATAGCTCATCCACTCACCAACGTTTTGCCACTGCTCTTTTCCTGCTGTGTTATACTTAACCGCAGACTCACTTTGTGCGCCTGTCAATCCACTTGTAATCGCGGAGGTTCTATCGTATACAGGATACATAGTAACAGCGGATACGTTTTCTGGGCCCTCTGCCTCTATTCTATCATCCTCGTCCAAATCAAGACTTACTCTGTTGTCCTCCATCTTTCCGTAGAGGTCTTCCATTTCCTTCTTGTATTGGCTATAGCTCATCAAGCTTTCTTGTGGGCGCAAGGTAATAGATTGAATAATGATGCCTTCTCTTTGACCCTCAAGTGAAATTGCATTTTCACCTGGCTTTACATAGAATTCAAATGGATACATTTCATATCCGTTTGAATCACTGATAGCATATGTAACCCAGCTTTGGTCCTCCTTAACAGAAGGACGGATGTCGTCACCGCTACCATCTTCCTTTTCGTTCTCAAAGGTTCGGTTGTTATCATTATCATACTTATAATCGTATTTCCACACCTTTGAAAGCACTAATGAACGTGCTTCGGAAAACGGAATCTCACCGTTTAAGTAAAATATACGTTCGATTGGGTTACTAGTAGGCTTGCTATCACCATCGAGAACATCGTCCTCCATTGCTTGAGCATACTTAATTTCAATTATGTAATTTCCACTCAAGTATTCAGGAACGTTGAAGGTCCAAGTAACAACACCATTAGAGCCGATGTAAACACCTGCATTGTTACCATCGTCATCCTCTGTGCAAACATTTTGCTTTACACGACCTGCGTCCTCACCAAGGATAACTACCTTGTTATCAAACTCGTATTCACCATCAAGAAGGCTAAATTGATTATCCTTGCCTGCTTGAGGATTCATAACAAGCTCAATTGTTTCAACAAGAGTATAGGTTGTGTCAACTACCTTTTCCCCTATTGTAATTTTGGCTGTTTTTCCTTTAGAGTCTATTACAAGCTCGATATCCTCAAGATCCTTTGCTGAGCCTGTATAAGTGCCTGCAAGAGAAACATATGTGCTTTGTGAAAAGTTGTTTTTCTTCTGCTTTGCAAGGCTATACTCTGTACCGTTATAATCTAAAACGGCAGCCTCTCCACCTGAAACAGTAATTGTACCAACCACTGCTCCTTCGTTGGAGTAGAGCGTCATCTTTCCAGCCGATGCGTGCTTATCCAAAACGTTTTCCTTGTATTCGTCATAAGACAAGGCGTTAAGAATAGCGCTTACGTCGGAAATTGACGAATTGGAAGACGAGCTTCCACTTGAGCTACTCACTTTACCGGATGCAAATGCAGACAAGCCCATAGTCGGCACGAGCATCAAAAGGCAAAGTAAAAATGCAAGTAGCTTTTTCGCTTTCTTTCTCATAAGAAATCCTCCATGTTTTTTGCTGTTCTAATCACTTGCTTGGTTTAGCGCTCACCAAACAAATGCAAGATATACGTGTGCGTATATATTAGTATGTATAATTTTAGCATACAAGTAAAATAAAGTCAAGTTGCCATTTTTAACAATTTGCACAAGGTATCTCTTTGCCAAGCCATTTTCTCAAAATAAAGGAATTAAATTCTCCCCAAAAAAGCGTTAGAACCTTTTAAAAATTTTTAAGCTAAAAATGCTTATAAAGTCAACAATCAAGGCAACACTATACTAAAAATAATATATTTTCTAAAATTTTCTACGTATTGTGCAACTTGCACAAAAATTTGTGGATATTTTTGGCGTGTGCGCATTTTTCACAAAATTGCTAAAATTATTTATTTTTTTGCCAAATTATTCAAAAAATCTTGACATGCCAGAGAATTAATATTATAATTTGAAGTAGCCGATTTGTTATTACTTGACACCATCAAGCCTTTCGGTGAAAACAAGCAAAGGATGGTAGTATTATGTACTATTTAGGAATCGACCTCGGTGGAACAAACATTGCCGCCGGTATCGTCGACGAAAACTACAAAATAATTAAGAAAAAGAGTGTACCTACTCTTGCACATAGAGATGGCAAAGAAATCATTAAGGATATGGCAAAGCTTTGTCTTTCACTTCTTGAGGATTGCGGACTTACCATTAACGATATCGAATACGCTGGAATTGCTTCCCCTGGTACTGCAAATTCAGAAACAGGCATCGTTGAATACGCAAACAATCTTCCTTTTAAAAACTTCCCTATTGCAGAGCTGCTTAAGGAATATACCGGCGTAAAGAAGGTTCTTATCGAAAACGATGCAAACGCTGCTGCAAAGGCTGAGGCTATTGCCGGTGTTGCGAAGGGTGCTAAATTTTCCGTTATGATTACACTTGGAACAGGTTTAGGCGGTGGAATTGTTCTTGACGGAAAGGTATATTCAGGCTTTAACTTCGCAGGAGCCGAGCTTGGACACATTGTTATTGAAAAGGACGGCAAGCAATGTACCTGTGGCAGACGCGGCTGTTGGGAAACATATAGCTCCGCTACCGGTCTTACAAATATGACAAAGGAGCATGTTCTCAAGGCTAGAGCCGAGGGACGCAAAACCCTCATTGAGGAGCTTATCAACGGCAATGTTGATAATTGCAACGCAAGAGTTGCATTCACCGCTATGAAGCAGGGCGATGCAGTTGGTAAGGAAATTGTTGACGAATATATTTCTTACCTCGCATGTGGAATTGCAAACATAATCAATATATTCCAACCAAACGTTCTTTCGATCGGTGGTGGAGTATGCAATGAAAAGGACAATCTTCTCGTTCCACTAAATGAAGCTGTATTTAAGCAAACCTACACAAAGGGTGACAAGCAAACCCAAATCAAGATTGCAGAGCTTGGCAACGACGCTGGTATCGTTGGAGCTGCAGTTCTTGGACTTTAATCGTCTTTCACAACCCGCAGAGCATTTTCCTCTGCGGGTATTTGTTAGTCAAAATCAGCTGAAAGGAGGAACAAAATGGATTATCAAACCCCTGTCAAAAAGCTATATGGAGTTGGCGAAAAAATAGAAAAAAGCTTACACAGTGGTGGATTTTTCACCGTTAACGACTTACTATATCATTTTCCTAGGGCATATCAAAACAGAGCCGACGTACATCTTTTATCAGATGAAGGCGGTTATGGTGAATATCATTCATATATTTTGACAATAGCTAACGAGCCAAAGGCCGCTATGATAAAAAGAGGCATGAATCTTTTGAAATTTCGCGCCTTTGACGAAAGTGGCTCGGTCAATATTACCTACTTTAACCAAAACTACCTAAAAGAAGTATTTCATCAAGGCTCTACATTTAGATTTTGGGGCAAGGTTACCAAAGAAAGGCGAACCCTGTGTATGACTTCACCATCTTATGAGCCTGTTTTGCCAAGTAAGGAGCTCGATGCTTTAATCCCAGTTTATCCTCTTTTTGCAGGTATAAATCAAAAGCTGTTATCAAAGCTACAGAGAGAAATCGTTTCCTCTCTGCCCACATTTGTGGTCGACTATTTACCACAGGATATCAGGGAGAAAAACGGATTATCTACTCTTACTTATGCTCTCGAAAACATACACTTTCCAAAAAGTGAGGACTCGCTTGAAAGAGCGATAAAAAGATTGACCTTTGACGAGCTATTTCTTTTTGCTCTCGCAATTTCTGAAATAAAAGCTGTTCAAGAAACACAAAAAGCGCCAAGATTTGATGACACGGACATAAGCGAGCTTTTAAGTCTGCTTTCCTACACTCCAACAAAAGCTCAGATGAAGGCTATTTGTGAAATATCCCTGGACACGTGTCCAAAAAACGACGATTTTTATGTAAAGCCAATGAATAGAATTGTAGTCGGAGATGTTGGAAGCGGTAAAACGCTTTGCGCCGCTGCTGCTGCATATATTGCATGTAAAAATGGATACCAATGTGCTCTTATGGCACCAACAGAAATCCTTGCTAATCAGCATTACGAATCTCTTTCTCCGCTATTTAACTCTCTCAACATTTCTTGCGAATTGCTAACAGGTAGCACATCAGTAAAAGATAAAAAAGCGACACTGGGTCGTCTAAAATCCGGAGAATGTCAGTTCATTATTGGAACTCATGCATTAATCCAAGGGAATGTGGAATTTAACAATTTAGCACTCGCTATAACCGACGAGCAGCACCGTTTCGGTGCAAATCAACGTTCCTCTCTTTCAGATAAGGGCTACTGTGCCCACACGCTAGTCATGAGCGCAACCCCTATACCAAGAACCCTGTCGTTTATGATGTATGGTGACCTTGATATTTCTCTAATTGATGAAATGCCTCCAGGACGTGAAAGAGTTTCCACATATGTCGTTGACGAAGCATATAGATCTCGACTAAATGCTTTTATAAGAAAGCAGGTTGAGGAGGGTGGACAGGTATATATTGTTTGCCCTAGTGTTGAAGAAAAAAAGGATGATATTGATAATGCATCAGACTTCGATCCATTTTCGTTTTTATATGAGGAAAGTCAACCACCACTCAAGTCTGCTGTTGATTTTGCCAAGAAGCTATCTGAAACCGTCTTTCCAGACTTGAATATTGCCTTTATACACGGCAAGCTAAAGGGCAAGGAAAAGGACGCTATTATGACAGAATTTTCCAAGGGTAATATTGATATTTTAGTTTCCACCACTGTTATTGAGGTTGGTGTCAACGTCCCCAATGCTTCACTAATGATTGTTGAAAACGCGGAGCGCTTTGGTCTTTCACAATTACATCAGCTGCGTGGTCGTGTTGGTCGTGGCTCTCGCAAATCATACTGTGTTTTAGTTTCTGATTCCAAAGGCGAAAACGCAAAGGAGCGCTTGAGCATTATGAAAACTACCTATGATGGTTATACTATTGCAGAGCGAGATCTCCAAATGCGTGGTCCTGGCGACTTTTTTTCCTCAAGCACAAGTGTTCGTCAATCAGGGCAGCTTGATCTCGGCATTGCAAAATCCTGTAGCGATACTCTGCTCGTTCACTCCGCTTTTGAAAGCGCAAGAGCCTTGCTCGAACGAGATCCTGAGCTCACCTCCTCTGACAACATATACTTAAGAGAAAAGGTAGGAAAGATTTGCAGAACCAAGTCTAATACAATAAACTAATGAAAAATCACTAGCTAAGTGAACTAAATTGGGTTCACTTCATAAGCTGGTGGTTTTTCATTTTTGGGCATAGCCCTCATACTAATGGCAACGCACAAGTGCGTTAAGAATTGAGCAGTCAGCCATGCATTTGTTGCGTTATGCCATAAATAGCTTTATCGACTCGTCTGTTGAGGTGAACTTGTGGTGTGCCTTGTGCTGAGCTGTCAGTTTGCAACTGGTGGAGCATTGTTTCTATTTCAACTATTTTTCCATAGCTTGTGCTAAAGGATTTTTCCCATCAGCTCCTTCTGTCTCCCTATGAGTATCACCGCCGTCTCTAAAGGAGGCAAGGTTTGTGCGTTCATTTTCTACACCACCCCACTCTATACCCATTGTTTGTATATTTTTTCACCAGTTAACCTCGTTGGAGCTCACGCGACCATCGGGGGATTTTCGATATACAATAAAAGAACAGGATCAGCCTGTTCTTTTGTATTTTTTTTGCATATTTTTCCATTTTTAGTACCCTTTATACTTTTTAATATAAAATAAAACTATAAAGCGCTTTTTTTGTCGATTTTTTGTATAATATAAGCATTAATGTCTATGAGAGGTGAAATCTATGAACGTTGGTGAAAAAATACGTGCAGCACGCGAGGACTTGGACTTATCACAAGAGGATGTTGCGCGTCAAATTCCCATGAGCCAATCTGGTTACTCTAAAATCGAGCGTAGTGTACAAGAGCCAAGCCTTACACAACTACGTAGAATTTGTCAAATTTTAAACATTAGCGCAGACTTTTTGCTTTCTCTTGAATATTTTAATGTACTAACTGAAAACGATCTTGCACTTCTTCACGATATAAGAAATGCAATTAAAAAGCATATGGGCAAATAAGCTTAAATATAAGAGAACTACATCCTCGGCTCGACTTTTTTAACAAAACAAAAAACGCACTTCATTTTGAGGTGCGTTTTTAGTTTTATTAACCGTGAAATAGCTTTTTTGTTTGGTACACAGGTTCACAGGTTAGGTGAACCCCGAGCTTTCTAAATGTAGCAACATCAACTGGAGATAAAATCACCGAGGAATGTAGCTCGGCATTTTTGAGCTCCTTCAAGGCATTCATCGCGCGCTTTGCTGTTTCATCAGTTGCAGCGGTAATTGCTAGTGCAATCAATACCTCGTCAGTGTGCAATCTAGGGTTATGGTTGCCAAGATTTTCGATTTTAAGCTTTTGAACAGGCTCTAGAACCTCGTGTGAAATTATATCTATATCCTTGTCAATCCCTGCAATTTCTTTAATTGCGTTGACGAGCACAGCACTGGAAGCACCTAGAAGCGAGGAGGTTTTTCCTGTTACTATTCTACCATCACAAAGCTCAATTGCGGCAGCCGGTGCTCCTGTTGCCTCGGCTTTATCTAATGCGGCTTGAATGCATTCTCTCTCTTTTGCGTTTATTCCACTTTGGTTCATAAGAAGCTTGATTTTATTGATTTCCTCGTCGCACGCATTGCCCTTTCTTTGTTGGCAAAGCGCGTGATAATATCTTCTTATAATTTCATTGTTCGCACTTTCTCTTACTGCTTCGTCATCAAAAATGCAGTTTCCTGCCATATTTACGCCCATATCAGTTGGGGATTTATAAGGGCAAACGCCCATAATTCCCTCATACATAGCGCGTAAAACCGGGAAAATCTCTACATCGCGATTATAGTTTACAGCAGTTGTGCCATAAGCCTCGAGATGGAATGGATCAATCATATTTATATCATTCAGGTCAGCTGTTGCCGCCTCATATGCCACATTTACTGGATGAGATAATGGAATATTCCATATTGGGAAGGTCTCGAATTTTGCATATCCTGCATCGACTCCCTTTTTATGGTCGTGGTAGATTTGTGAAAGACAGGTTGCCATCTTTCCGCTACCAGGGCCTGGCGCAGTAACAACAACTAGTGAACGCTCTGTTTCTATGTATTCGTTTTTACCATATCCCTCATCACTAACGATATAATCAACATCGTAAGGATAGTTATTTATTGCATAGTGCTTATAAACCTTTATGCCAAGTGCCTCAAGCTTGTTCTTAAAGTTCTCAACACTAGATGTAGAATCATATCTTGTAAGAACAACAGAACCAACATAAAGACCAAAGCCACGAAATGCATCAATCAAACGGAGTACATCAAGGTCATATGTAATACCAAGGTCGCCACGCACCTTGTTCTTTTCAATGTCGGCGGAGTTAACGGCAATTATAATCTCTGCCTGATCCTTTAGCTCTGCTAGCATTCTAATTTTGCTATCCGGCTCAAAGCCCGGCAAAACGCGAGAAGCATGGTAGTCATCAAAGAGCTTTCCACCAAATTCAAGATAAAGCTTACCACCAAATTGCGAAATTCTTTCCTTAATCTTTTCAGACTGCAATTTTAGATATTTATTATTGTCAAAGCCTATTCTATACATAATCTATCCTTCTTATTTTAAACGAATGTGTACGGGAATACCGTTCTCGTACTTAACCTGTCTCTCGCCCTGTACAAGCGGAGACATATATTCAATACAAGCCTTGGTGACGTTGTTCTTTTCATCATTGATAAAGCTTTGTGGCACGTATTTTACCTTGTTTGCAACCATAGAAACAGGAACGCTAGATATTTCAACCTCATAGCATTCTGTATTCTTGCGAACAAAAATGAGCATTTCTCCACTCTTTCCAGATTCTGCAAGCTTGACAGCCGATGCACCAATTTTCACACTTTCCTCAATGTCTGTATTAGAAAGGATGTGGGAGGAGCATCTTTGCAAAAGGTTAAGCTCTACCGAGCGCACCTTACATCCAATTTCTCTTTTCACAAGTGCCTCTAGATTTTTAGCAGTACCAGCAAGGTATTTGTGACCGAAAACATCAACCATTCCACTTTGGTTGCTTGCACCAACGTAGTTGCCGTTTTCATATCTTATTCCTTCACTTACTGCCACGACAACATTAGGGTGCTTTTCAAGCTCCCTTTCCAGCGCACTAATGAACTCGTTATCATAAAACGGACATTCTGGCAAATAAATCAAATCTGCCCCAAGTCCATTGTATTCCTTTGCCAAAGCGGCAGCACAGGTAAGCCAGCCAGCATCTCTTCCCATCATCTCAACAATGGTAACTGCGTTCATTGTATAAACCGAGCAGTCAGTCGCTATTTCAGAAATAGCAGTAGCAATGAATTTAGCAGCCGATCCAAAGCCTGGTGTATGGTCTGTGATTGGCAAATCGTTATCAATCGTTTTTGGAACGCCTATAATTCTAATTTCATAGTCGATGTGATTTGAGTATTCGGAAAGCTTATAAACCGTGTCCATAGAATCGTTCCCACCGATATAAAAGAAATATCTAATATCATATTTCTTAAAAAGGTCAAATATTTTTGAATAAACATCGCTAGGAGTGTCTAAATTTGGCAGCTTTTTCCTGCAAGAGCCAAGAGCACTGGCAGGAGTTGACTCAAGGAGTGAAAGCTTGTCCTCGTCATCAAAAAGATACGATAAATCAATAATCTCATCACCCAAAAAGCCCTCAATACCATTTTTCATACCATATAGCTTTGAAATGTTTTCAGAGAAAGAAGCGCCTCTTATAACGCCCGAAAGAGTCGCATTTATAGCAGAGGTAGGTCCACCTGATTGTCCAACTATTGCATTTCCCTTTAGTATAGCCATCTCTCTCCTCCTGAATTTATAACATCAACATAGTTTAGTATAACATAATTATATATAAAAGTCAAACAAAAACGCTTGTTTTTATTAATATTTTTGCCCAAATTTGCGTTTTTTTAACGAATTTAGTTGAAAATACTGTTTTTTACACCATTTTTTAAATAATTAGTTATTTTTCACAAAAAATTCAGATTTTTTTCACTATTTCTATTTATTTCCACAATAAATTGTGGTATAATATGATTACAGAACAATATTGAGTTCTGAAATCCACTAGCAAAAGAGGTGTTCATATGAAAATGAATTTTACCGCAAGACAAATGAGAGTATTTGATTCAGTTAAGGAAAACGCCGAAAAGAAGCTCGCTAAGTTTGACAAGTTTTTTAAGGACGGGGCTGAAATGGATATCACCTTTTCAATGCCAAATGGAAGCGAAATGGTTGAAATAACAATCCGTTCTCAAGGAATAGTCTTCCGTGCAGAGGAGGCTGCCGATACCTTTGCAACCGCTATTGACTCTGCTACCGAGGCTCTCGAGCGCCAAATTAGAAAAAACAAAACACGCCTACAAAAAAAGCTAAAAAGTGATGCTTTTACTATTATAGATGACGATTTAAACGGCGACAATGAGGAAGAGGAATATGTTCAAAATGTAAGAACAAAGACCTTCCCATTCAAACCTATGGGTGTTGAAGAAGCAATTCTACAAATGAATATGCTTGGGCACGATTTCTTTGTATATAAGGATGCCGATACACTTGAAACCTGTGTCGTTTACAGACGTAAGCATGGCGGATACGGACTTATAGTTCCTGAATAATAAAATAGACACTGGGTGGGCTTTTTTGCTCACCCTTTCCTTTTTTTCAAACAAATTGCGCTTAAAATATGACCTTCTTTTTTGTTTTTATTGAATTTGTTTTTATATTATGGTAATATAATATTACAAGGAATGAGAGGTGAAAAAAATGGATATAAAAACTATACTTTCCTACGTTGACCACACCTATTTAAAGCAAGATGCAGTGTGGGCTGATATAAAAAGAACCTGTGATGAGGGAATAAAATACAGCACGGCTTCAGTTTGTATTCCGCCATCGTTTGTCAAGGTGGCAAAGGAGTATGTTGACGACAAAGTTAAAATCTGCACAGTAACAGGCTTTCCCAATGGCTACTCAACAAACCGGGTTAAGTGCTTTGAATCTCAAGAGGCAGTATTAAATGGTGCCGATGAGATTGATACTGTTATAAATATTGGAGATTTAAAATCTGCAAATTACGATAAGGTATTAAACGACCTTAAGGATATAAAATCAGCCTGCGAGGGCAAAATTTTAAAGGTGATTATAGAAACCTGTCTGCTCTCCGATTATGAAAAGCAAAAGATGTGTGAGCTAGTTAGTCTTTCAGGTGCTGACTTTATAAAAACCTCAACAGGATTTTCAAGTGGCGGCGCAACACGCGAGGATATAATTCTTTTTTCTAAATATGTAGCACCTCATGTGAAAATCAAGGCGGCGGGTGGAATTTCCTCTCTTAACGATGCCATGGACTTTATAAGCCTCGGTGCTTCTAGACTAGGCACGAGTAGAATTGTAAAAATTGTTGAAAAGGATGGTACTAACAATGGCAACTCCTCATATTAATGCAGAAATGGGCGATTTTGCAAAAACGGTTTTAATGCCAGGCGATCCCTTGCGTGCTAAATTTATCGCAGAAACCTTTTTAGAAAATGCTCGCCTTGTTAACAATGTTCGCGGTATTCAAGGATATACTGGCACATATAAGGGAGTTCCCGTTAGTGTAATGGCTAGTGGAATGGGTATGCCATCTATTGGCATATATTCATATGAGCTGTATTCCTTCTATGGAGTTGAAAATATTATAAGAGTTGGCTCGGCAGGCGGTATGCAGGAAAGCATAAAGGTGCGCGACGTCGTGATTGGAATGGGTGCTTGCACAAACTCAAGCTTTGCTTCTCAATATGCACTTGAGGGCACATTTTCTCCTATTGCAAGCTATAAATTACTTCGTACCTGTGTCGATAAAGCCGACTTATTAGGTCTTAATTACCACGTTGGCAATCTTCTCTCTAGTGACACATTTTATAGTGATTTAGATATGTCAAGACAGGGAGAATCCCCTTGGCACAAAATGGGAGTAATGGCGGTTGAAATGGAGGCGGCGGCTTTATATATGACAGCTGCTAGGCTCAACAAAAACGCACTTGCTATCTGCACAATTTCCGACCATTTATTAACTGGTGAGGCAACAAGCAGCGAGGAAAGACAAAAGACCTTTACTGATATGATGACACTAGCGCTTGAGGTAGCAATAGAATTATGAAAAGAGTGTTTTTAATTGTGCTTGATAGCTTTGGCATTGGAGAATTGCCTGATGCCGCACTTTTTGGCGATATGGGTGCTAACACCTTGAAAAGTGTATCGAAATCAAGATTTTTGAAAATTCCTAACCTTATTAAATGCGGTCTTGGTAATATTGATGGTGTTAATTGCATCGAAAAAACAGACACTCCTCTTGGCATTTTTGGAAAATGTGCCGAGCTTTCAATGGGTAAGGATACGACAGTTGGGCATTGGGAAATTGCCGGATTGGTATCGAAAAATCCTATGCCTACCTACCCCAACGGATTTGATAAGGAAATAATTGAAGAATTTCAGCAAAGGACTGGCAGACGGGTTATTTGTAACAAGCCCTACTCTGGCACTGATGTAATAAGAGATTACGGCAAGGAGCATATAGAAACTGGTGCTTTGATTGTATATACCTCTGCTGATAGTGTTTTTCAAATAGCAGCACACGAGGACTATGTTTCTATTGATGAATTGTACAAATATTGTGAGATTGCAAGAGAAATGTTAACCGGCAAATGGGGCGTTGGAAGAGTTATTGCTCGCCCATTTGTTGGTGAATACCCTAATTTTACACGCACCTCATCCAGACGCGACTACTCACTTGAGCCGAATGGTATAACCATACTCGATGCATTAAAGGAAAATAACTACGATGTAATTTCTATTGGCAAAATCAATGATATTTTTGCAGGAAAAGGAATTACAGAAAAATATAAAACCCATTCAAATTTAGAGGGAATAAAAGCTACTCTATCAATTATGGATAAGGATTTTTGTGGTCTTTGCTTTACAAATCTAGTTGATTTCGATATGGTTTATGGTCACAGAAACGACATAGATGGTTATGCTAAAGCATTATCTGAATTTGATAGCTACTTGCCACAGCTCATTGAAAAGCTAGACAAGGACGACTTATTAATTATAACTGCAGATCACGGCTGTGACCCAGGTGATGCAAGCACCGACCACACAAGAGAATATGTACCTCTTATTGTGCTCGCTAGAGAGTGTAAGAGCAAAAATTTAGGCACTATCAAATCATACAGTATAGTTGCAAAAATCATTAAGGATTATTTCAATTTAGATTACACCTCTGAAGCATTTTCATTTTTACAATACTAAAATTTCCCGATAAGTGTCGATAATTTGGCAAAATCGGTATATAGGAGGCAGAATGGACAATCAAATTTATCTTGACCTAATTGAAAAGGCTAAATATGCAAGAGTTAATGCATATGCGCCATACTCAAACTACAAGGTAGGTGCGGCGCTCCTTTGTAGTGACGGCTCAATCTACAAGGGTGCAAATATAGAAAATAGCGCATATTCCGAAACTGTTTGTGCCGAGCGAGTTGCGTTTTATAACGCGATTAGCAAGGAAGGAGATAGGCGCGACTTCAAGGCTATTGCAATCGTTGGTGGTAAAGGAACTAAAATTTCCGACTTTGCTTTTCCTTGTGGCGCTTGCAGACAGGTTATGAGTGAGTTTTGCTCTGAAAAATTTGAAATCATTCTTTATAACGGCAATGATATCGAGGTCTATGCTCTTAAGGATTTATTGCCCAATGTTTTCAGTGCTAAAAACATAAAATAAGCTTTAAATTTCACACACAGGGTGAGGTTTTTATGAGAATTTATGATATTATTGATAAGAAGCGTCACGCAAAAGAGCTATCTAAAGAGGAAATAGAATTTGTAATTTCATCCTATATGAAGGACGAGATTAAGGATTATCAAATTTCGGCTCTTTTAATGGCAATTTGCATAAACTCAATGAGCGAGGCTGAAACAAGCTATTTGACTAACGCTATTTTAAATTCTGGTGATGTTCTTGATTTGTCATCATTAAACGGATATACAGTTGACAAGCACAGCACTGGTGGAATTGGCGATAAAACCACATTGATTGTTGCGCCAATTGTTGCTTCTCTTGGTTGTACAGTTGCAAAAATGTCAGGCAGAGGTCTTGGATTTACCGGTGGAACTGTCGACAAGCTTGAATCCATAGAAGGATTTAAAACAGAGCTATCCCCAGCCGACTTTCTTTCACAAGCTAAAGATATTGGAATTGTTGTAGTTGGGCAAAGCGCTGATTTAGCCCCCGCTGACAAAAAGCTCTATGCTTTGCGTGATGTTACTGCCACTATTGATTCAATCCCACTAATTGCGTCAAGTATTATGTCAAAAAAATTAGCCTCGGGCTCAAAATCCATTGTGCTTGATGTTAAGGTTGGCTCGGGTGCTTTTATGAAAACAGTTGACGATGCAGAGAAATTAGCTAATGCTATGGTTAAATTAGGCAAAGGCTTTGACCGTAATGTAACGGCTGTTTTAACAAATATGAATGCTCCTCTAGGCTTGGCTGTTGGAAACAGCGTTGAGCTTTGGGAGGCTATGGAGGTTCTTTCCGGTAGAGGCGAACAAAATCTAAAAGCACTTTGTCTTACTGTTAGCTCTTGTATGGTATCATCTGCTCTTTCATTAGAGCTTGACGTCGCAAGGGATATGGTAGAAAATGCAATTAGCACAGGAAAAGCACTTGCAAAATTCTATGAATGGATTGAATATCAAGGTGGTAATACCTCTAAAATCAGGGACTCCTCTGCTCTTTTAGGCGCTAAATATAAAAAATCAATATTGGCAGAGCGTGAGGGATATATCTCAAGTCTTGACGCGCAGGC
Source organism: Clostridia bacterium (assembly GCA_017472695.1). Taxonomy (GTDB): domain Bacteria; phylum Bacillota; class Clostridia; order Oscillospirales; family CAG-272; genus RGIG2000. Next base: position 26,443 of record JAFUOQ010000015.1, read on the forward strand.
CGTAGGTACAGCCTCTATGATGCTCGGTGCAGGCAGAATAAAAAAGGAAGACAAAATTGACCATTCAGCAGGAATAATTCTAAATAAGCGCGTGGGCGATTTTGTAACGAAAAGTGAGCCTATTGCAATGATGTACACATCAAACGAAGCACTTTTTGATAGTGCAAGTAACCTGTTTTTAGGGGGTGTTTCATATAGCAACAAAATGCCAACGCAAAACCCACTAATTTATAAGATTATAAAATAACAAAAAATCATTTTCCCTCATAAGATAATACAAAGGAAGGGAGAATTACAAATGAAAATTGTTGTTTTTAAATCACCGCGTTTTTTCGTTCCGTTCTTGAAAAAAATATTCAAGCTTTCTAATTAAGAATAAAACAAAAGAGGGGATAATCCCCTCTTTTTAATTTATTTTGACCATGCCACCGTCAGCTATCTCAAGCTTTACAACTCCTTGGTTAAGCTTACCATCGCGAATTTTTCCTCCACATATATCAAAGATTTGGTATTTTGCCTCTCCGTTTAATTCAAGGTAAATATAATCCTTGCCTGTTGCGTTGAAAATATAGTTGGTTTTATCCTTTAAGGGTGTAGCAACAACCCCTTGATATAACACAGAAACCACCTCGTCCTTGCCTATCGCTCTTGCTTTGGTGAAATTTGCATCAACATCAAAGTATTCCATCTCACCCTTTAAAATGGTATCCTTGTGAGCTCGCCAAAACGAAATGTACCACTTTAATATTTTCTTGTGCTCACTTGATATATCATCAAAGCGAATGGAAATTTGAGGAACTGCAAACATTGTAGAAAGCAGCTGCTGCATCAAGGCTTCAGGGCGTTCATTTTTGTTCCACATCATCATATCGCTGTGAACACAGCCCTGCTGTGTCATTCGCATAGAAAGTGAGTGAATACGATTAACAAGTGGATCATTTGGGCAATCCGCTACTCTAAACATATTTCCATATTGGCTTATAACAGGCCCTATGTAGGATTGTCGAAACTCTATCAAAAATTCTGGGTTTATCTTTTTCACCCTTTGAGAAATTTCCGCAAGAAGCATTTCAACCGCATCCTCAACAGATACAGTATCCATTTTATCGTACTCCTCGGAGCTTTCCTCATCTAGTATAAAGCTATCTATAAAATCAAGCTTTAAGCCATCAATTCCGTAATCAAGAACAAATCGCTCATAGATGTCGACTAAAAACTCTCTAACCTCCTTGAAGCGAGGGTCGAGAACCTTTGCATTCATATGGTCTCTTGTTCTTAAGCACATTTCTTTAAAGCGTTCATAATTTTTGCTATAAAAACCGAGAAAAGGAACGGAAAACCAAAGCATAAACTTCATATCAAGCTTATGTATTTCGTCAACAAAGGCTTTCATATCTGGGATTTTCTTTTCGCAAACCTCCCAGTCTCCACAATATCCATAGCCACGAGAGTTATCATCTGTTTGCCAACCATCGTCAACAATTACAGTATCCATGCCGTATTCCTTGGCGATTTTACATTCGTATATTATATCCGCAGGTATTGTTTTTTGGTGGAAGCTATACCAAGCGGAATAAAGAGGCGCGCTTGCGTGCTCTGGCTCGTATGCTTTTTTAAAGCCAAGCTCACTCCACCACCTTTTTGTTTCCTCAACAGCTTTATAAAATGGAATTTTGCGAGTATCTAGACGAATTGTAATTTCATATTCGCTCATTTTTGACACCTTTTCGCAAAATAGCCTTATTTCATAGCCTATTTTTCCTGTTTCCTCAATTACGCCAGCCATTATACTAATTGGCGTTTTAGGGTCAGAAAGAGAAATTGTCATACGGTTTTCATTTGATTTACTATAAAGAGACACAACTGGTGCGCCCTGTGTCATTTTACTTACCGATGTGCGCTTTTCCCAATCAGGCGTAATATTGGAGTCGAAATGATGTCTTGGCGACCAAAATCCGATGGTGTCAATTTGCTCTGTTTCCCACGAAATTACATATTCTGAAGGAGAAATGAAGTCAGAAAAAATAAGCTTTACCTTATATTCGCTTATTTCTCCAACCTTAATTTTTTCTATTTTTTCTTGCTTCAAGCTATTTTCAGTTTTTGTTACAAAGGTTACCTCTGACATTTAATTCCTCCAAATAGAAAACAATTATCCCTTTATAAGCTCGTATTTTCCACTTTTTAAGGTTTGTACTAACGTATCCATATTCTTTATTTCAAAATCGGTCAAAATGCCTGCATTTGCTGGAACATGGTTATAATGAAAATCAGTACCAGAGGTTTTGATAAGATTGAATTTATCAGCCCAAGCATCGGCAATTTCATTTCTTGAATCGTGCCCCATATGTCCATTAAAAACCTCTACACCATCTAGTAAATATGGTGGGGTTATAGTCATCGAATTTCTAAATGGATGCGCCTGTATAAACAAAAGTCCATTTTCTCTAGCCAGCTTGCTAAATGAATCAGGATTCATTAGGTAAAGCTCATCGTGATTTCTTAAAAATTCTTCAGTTATACCAAAAACAAGATAATCATTTACGTTTTGGGTAAATCGAAGCTCCATACCGAGCAAGATATTCAGCTTGCCCTTGGCATCGTTTTTCAAATCCTCGTAGCCCTTTAAATAAACAGTTACAAAATCTTGATAATGCTCACATTTATGGAATCTTTGAGTTCCGAGATTAAAATGATTTGCTAAAACGAGAGAGGTATATCCTGCCTCTGTATACTTTTCGATAATTTCCTCGTTTGAAACTCTTGCGCATTCACTTATACTTTTTGAATGACAATGAAGCTCTGTCTTGAACATAATTTCTCCTATTTCCTGCCAGACACTGGGGCGGTTTTATTTCCATTTTGGTTTGTTTTTTAATGTTGTATATAGCTCAACATAGCTATCGTGGCGTGACTTTTGTATTTCCTTGTTTCGAACTCGCTCAATGACATCACAGCCATCCTCTTTTGTATGCGAGCATTTGGTATACTTGCATTTACCAACAGAATCCTTAAAATCTCTAAAGGTGTCGAACAAATCCTCTAGTGAAAAGAAATCAAATCTTTCAAAATCAAGAAGTGAAAAGCCAGGTGTATCTGCCAAATACCCACTAAATTCCTCTCCTAAAAGTGACGAAAGCTCAAAAAGCTCCGTGTGACGAGTAGTATTTTTGCCACGCTCAATTTTTTCACTCAAATCGCCTGTTTTTAATGATAGTTCTGGAAAAAGTGCATTCATTAGTGTGCTTTTGCCTGCGCCTGACGCACCAGCAAAGGCACAAATTGGCGAATTATCTTTAGTGATTTTTTTAAGATAGTTAAGAACATTGCTAACGCCCTCATTTTCATATGACGAGGTTAAAAATGTACTAAATCCACTTTTTTTATAGATTGAATAAAGCTCCTCTGCGTAATCGCTATCAAGGTCAGCTTTTGATATTACAATAACAGGCTCTATTTTATTATATTCCGCTATTGCTATCATCTTGTCGACTATAAACAACGATGGCGTGGGCTTTTTTGATGAAATAACGACAAAAATGTAGTCTAGATTTGCAAGTGGGGGTCTTATCAGAGAATTTTTTCTTTCAAGTATTTTTTTGCAAAAAAACTCGCCCTCTCCTACGCATTCAATTTCAACTCTGTCACCTGCCAAAAGGAGCATCTTTTCATAGCGAAACGAGCCACGTCCCCTGACATTTATTATTTTTTCACCATTATATTCCGAGTCGAGCATGACCGTATAAAGTCCACCAACTCCTTTTATAACTGTACCTAAAATCATCTATTATTTCTTCTCTTTTTTGAATATTCTCTTAATTCTTCCGATTAAGTTTTTGAAAAATGAATTTGAAGGAAGCTCATCAAATTTCATCTTCTTATTAGCTTGAAGCTGTTTTATATATCCAAGCATCTCCTCTGCGCTTTGGAATCTGTTTGCTGGGTCCTTGCTCATTGCACAAAGGATTATTTGCTCAAGTCCAACAGGGATTGATGAGTTTAACTGTCTTGGTGGCACAGGGTCATCGTGCATATGCTTAACCAAAACCGCAATAGGTGTTTCTCCCTTGAATGGTGTTTGTCCTGTTGCAAGCTCGTACATCACAGCGCCAAGTGAATAAATATCGCTTCGTGCATCGATATCTCTTCTGCCTCCTGCCTGTTCTGGGCTCATATAGTAAACAGTTCCTACTGCCTTACCTGTGGCTGTCAAGGATGTGCCAACATCCGCAACCTTGGCAACGCCAAAGTCCATCACCTTAATTCTTCCATTTTCAAGGAGCATAATATTTTGAGGCTTAATGTCTCTATGAATTATATGATTTCTGTGTGCCTCGGCAAGAGCACGCAAAATCTGTGCAGTATAGCTAACTATCTCCTCAAAATCAAGAGGTCTTCCCTTGGCAACTAAATATTTTTTAAGAGTCAAGCCATATAGGTATTCCATTACCATATACTTAACCCTACCCTTTATTGAATAGCCGTGAACGGCAACTATATTATTATGTCTTAACTCTTGAGCAATTCTGACCTCTGTTTTGAATCTTTTTAAAACTGTTTCGTCATTTGCTACATCGTCCTTCAAAACCTTAATGGCAACTGTCATAGAATTCAAATCCCTATCGCGGGCTTTATAAACAACCGACATGCCACCAACACCAATGATTCTATCAATGATATATCTATTGTCGAGAATCTTGTTTAGATAGTCTTTGTACTTATCAACTTCTTCTCTTTGATTAGAAACATTATTTTCCATCGAGGTCCTCCTTATATTCTTACTAAAATTGCTGTGATATTGTCATGTCCGCCGTTTTGATTTGCGGTATCTATTAGCTTTCTTACCTTTAAATCAAGCTCCACCTGATCGAGGTTTATTAAGGAGTGACGATCCTTTGATACAATATCACATATAGTGGAGTTGTCCACCATATTGGTCAAGCCATCAGTACAGAAAAGAAGGAATGTGCCGTCCTCTACCTTGGTAGTATAAAGATCTCCTTCAACAAGCGCCTCTGTTCCAACAGCCTTTGTAATTATGTTTTTATGAGAGGAGGTTTCTGCCTCCTCTGCTGTCATAGCACCCATATCAACCAAATATTGAACGTATGAATGATCCTTTGTTATTTGCTTTATTGTGCCACCCTTGAGAGTATATAGGCGACTATCTCCAACATTAATAGCGAAGATGTTTTTATCAATTATAAGCGCGCCTACAAGTGTTGTGCCCATGCCCTTATGGTCCTTGCTATTCTTCGCCGCTGTATAAACCTTTTCGTTAGCAATATCAACGCCCTTTGCAAGTGCTCTTTTGATATCACTCGTGCTAACCTGCTTATCTCTATTTTTAAGGTAAGGTATAATGAATTGGTCAACGGTATAAACGAACGCCTCGGCTGCAAGCCTTGAAGCCTCCTCGCCTCCCTTGGCTCCGCCCATTCCGTCGCAAACTACACAAAGAGTTGTTTTTTCAGTATATTTACGAAGCATGAAATTATCTTGATTATTTGAGCGCTTCATACCTGTATTTGTACTTGCAGAACAAATCATTCTCTTTCCTCCTTTGCTTGTCTTCTCAGCTGTCCGCACGATGCGTTAATATCAGATCCTAAACGGCGTCTGACTGTCGCGTTTATTCCTAAAGACAACAGTTTGTTTTTAAAATTATTTACGTTTTTAGATGTTCCCAGCCCGGTTTCCTTTACCTCATTTAGAGGGATTAAGTTCACATGGCATGGAGAGTGAATATACTTTTTGAGAATTGAGGCTAGGCGCACAGCACCCTCCTCAGTGTCATTTTTTCCTTCAATAAGAGTGTATTCAAAAGAAATACGTCTAGAGGTTTTCTCAAAATAGCTTTGGCAAGAAGACAAAAGCTCCTCTATTGAATACTTATTATTTATAGGCATAATTTTGCTTCTTGTTTCGTTGTCATATGCGTGCAAGGAGATTGACAGGGTAATTGGCAATTCCTCCTTTGCCAGCTTGTTTATTTTATCAACGAGTCCACAGGTTGAAACAGATATGTGGCGCAAACCTATATTTAGTCCATTTTCATCTCTTACAAGGCGTAAGAATTTTATTGTATTATCGTAGTTGTCAAGTGGCTCACCTATTCCCATCATAACAACATTTGAAACTCTTTCACCAGTGTCCTTTTCGGCAGCGATAATTTGTCCAAGCATTTCAGATGAAAATAGATTTCTAACTCTACCAAGTAGGGTTGAGGCGCAGAACTTGCAGCCCATACGACAGCCCACCTGTGAAGAGATACAAAGTGTATTTCCATGCTCGTATCTCATAAATACAGACTCGATAAATTCGCCATCATAAAGCTCAAATAAATACTTTATTGTGCCATCAATTTTAGACACAAGCTTCTTTTCAATTTTAGGTAAGGTGAATATAAATTTCTCGTTAAGCTTTTGGCGAAGTGATAATGGAATATTCTTCATTTCCTCGCCCCATTTACCCTTGATAATCCATGAGTAAATTTGCTTTGCACGAAATTTTGGCTCACCTATATTTATAATTTCCTTTTCAAGCTCCTCTAGCGAGAGCGATAGAATATCAATTTTTTCAAAGGAGTTAGTCATCTTTTCTTCTCATTTTTGCGACAAAAAAGCCGTCAGTCGCTATTTTGCATGGCAAAAATGTATATCCTCCTTTGTTTGATTTAATTTCACCAATTTCAAAATCGACCGCCTCAAACGATGGATTTTCTAGCAAAAATTTCTCTATGTTTTTCTCATTTTCAAGAGAGTTTATAGTACAGGTGGAATAGACTAAAATGCCACCTTTTTTTACATATTTTGCGCAATTTATCAAAATGTCATATTGGACACTTGGTAGAGCGTTTATATTATCAATCGGCTTATATTTTATATCAGGCTTTTTAAAAATAACACCAAGACCGGAGCAAGGTACATCACAAAGAACCCTGTCAAATTTTTCAAGATATTCGGGAACTAGCTCCTTTGCGTTTTGTGCCCTTGTGTTGATAATATCAACGCCTAATCTTTTCGCACCCTTTTCAATCAACGAGAGTTTATTTTGGTGCAAATCGGAGGAATACAGCTCTCCCTTATTTTGCATATCCAATGCAATACTAAAGCTTTTACCACCTGGGCACGCACATACATCGGCGACAACCTCACCTGCTTGCGCACCAAAAACTTCAGATGCGATTCTTGATGACTCATCCTGTACAAAGGCATAGCCATTGTCTAGGATATCTTCCAAAGCGGATATAGGCGCATTGGTAATTACAATATCTCTTGCAAGTGATGATTTTTCAGCTATGTAGTCCTTTTTCAAAAGGATTGCTATAACCTCGTCAACGCTTGTCCTTAAGGTATTAATTCGTAATGAAATATGTGATTTTTGCGGGGGGAGTGTGCATAATTCGGTGGCGATATCGTCACCATATGAGCTTCGAAATATATTAATTATATCCATAGGAATTGAATTTTCCAGACTAATTCTTTCCCATTTTTCGTTTGGTAAGGAATATTTCTTACCCGCGCGAATAAAACTCCTCAAAACTGCGTTTACAAAGCCCTTTGAACGCTTGTTTGCTAAATTTACACTTTCTGAAACTGCGCTATATTCAGGAATTTTGTCTGTAAACAAAAGCTGATATATGCCAAGTCTTAATATATTTTTTGTTTGGATTTCAATTTTGGATGGTGGAATTTGAGAATACTCGTCTATTATAGAGTCGAGTAGCATTTTCTTTTCAATCACACCAAGGAAAAGGAGAGTATAAAGAGAATTGTCATTTTTTTCGGCTTTTTGGCGCGAAATGACTGTGTTTAATTCAATATTGGAAAAGGATGCACTGCTATCCCATTTTACAAGTGAATTTAGTGCTGCTTCTCTTGGATTAAACATATTTCTCTCCCTTCGTAAATTATCCTAAAATGTCACCCACCTTTATTTTTCTGCCATTTATAAATGCGGTGGCACTCATTTTACCCTTGCCCTCTGGCACAACCTCGTCAAAAACGATAACACCATCTCGGCATTTTACAAAAATTCCGCCATCTAGTGAAACAACCTCACCACACTCACCCTTAAAAATATTGGGGGATGTATGCGATTTTGTCACCTTTAATACTTTCCCATCAGGTGTTTTTGTAAATGCAACTGGTATTGGGGATAACCCCCTTATTTTGTTGTGCACATCTTTTTGAGTGTCGTTAAAATCAATCAAGCAATCAGCTTTAGTAATCTTTTCTGCATATGTGAAATTATCATCTTGCTTTGTAAAGGTAGCCTTACCATTATCAAAAAGCTCAATAGCCTTTAAAAGTCCTTTACTGCCTGCTTCAATTAATTTATCGTGAACCACTTCAAAGTTGTCATTTTCCTCAATTTTTACCTCTTCGACCAAAATAACATCGCCTGTATCAAGACCAATGTCCATTTTCATAATGCTCACACCTGTTTTTTCTTCACCGTCCATAATGGCACGTTGAATTGGTGCAGCACCACGATATTTAGGAAGAATTGATGCGTGTGCATTTATACACGCATATTTAGGAAAATCAAGCACGTATGATGGCAAAAGCTTTCCATATGCTACAACTATAATAAGCTCCGGCTGAAGCTCGTTTAAGGTTTCTAAAAACGCACCATCCTTTAGTGTTTCGGGCTGATAAACCTTTAAGCCGTTTTCCATTGCATATTGCTTAACCGGGCTTGGAGTTAATACCATCCCTCTGCCCTTGGGCTTGTCCGGAGTTGTAACAACGCCAACTATTTCGTTGCTTGTATTTTGATGTATCGCCTTCAAATTGCACATAGCAAATTCGGGTGTACCCATAAACATTATTCTCATTCTACCTCATCAGCTCCCAGCATTCTTATTGCCTTGTCTGTGTAAATTATTCCGTCAAGATGGTCTATTTCATGGCACATTGCCTTTGCAAGAAGGTCATAGCCTGTAACCTCTATTTCATTACCATTTCTGTCAAGGGCTCTTACTGTAACACACTTTGGGCGTTTAGTTATTCCCCATTTGCCTGGTAGTGAAAGACAGCCCTCTGTGCCCTCTTGCGTTCCTGTTTTTCTAACAATAACAGGGTTTATAAACTCAAAAAGTCCTTCCTCTGTTTCTATTACAACGATTCTTCTCAAAACTCCAACCTGAACAGCGGCAAGTCCACAGCCGTTAGCCGCCCTCATTGTTTCTACCATATCGTCAAGAAGTGTTGTGATTCTTGGAGTTATTTCAGTAACCTCACGGCTCTTTTTTCTTAAAAACTCCTCGTTGTCCTTCTCTGTAACTATTTTTAAAACTGCCATTTTTTCTCCTTTATAAGCTGGAGGGGTTGAAGTCAATAGAGATAAAGCATTTCTCTATTCCCCTTGAGCTTTCTTTATATATCCTTGAAAATAGTTCACGCAAGGCATTATTTAGCTTGCATTTTATAATAATACGCTTTCTGTATCTGCCCTGCGTTTTGTAAATCGGTGCTTCAAATGGTCCATATGCAATAGCCGGTAAGCCGAGCGACTTCATTTCCTTTTCAAGGGTGGTTATTATATTTTTGGAAAAGCTATCTAAAACACTCTCGCTAGCTGATGTCATAGTGATAAGAGCTATATCGCAGAACGGTGGGAATTGATAAGCCTTTCTTACTTGAATTTCGTTTTCATAAAAGGATTCATAATCCTGTCTTTTAGCAAGCTGTATTGTTTGGTCATTAGGTGAGCTTGTCTGAATGATAGCAACACCCTTATCCTTGGCTCTACCTGCACGCCCTACAACTTGTGTGAGCATAGAAAAGGTGCGCTCTGCTGCGCGAAAATCACTTGTATAAAGCATAGTGTCAGCAGAAAGAACTCCAACCAAGGTAACAAGTGGGAAGTTGTGTCCCTTTGTGACCATTTGTGTGCCAATCAATGTATCTGCTTTTTTACTTCTAAAATCCCCTAAAATTTGCTCATACGAGGATTTAGAGGTTGTGGTATCGGCATCAAGACGCAAGGTGGTTACGTTTGGAATAAGCTTAAAGAGCTCCTCCTCAACCTTTTGCGTTCCGTAGCCAACATAATTAAAATTACTCTCACCACATTTGCATTTTTGAGGAACTCTTGTCCTATATCCACAATAGTGACAACGCAAGGTTCCGCTTCTTTCAATTATCTCGTGTGCATTTTCAGGAGTTAATTCCTCGTCAATTTTCTTATATGAATGATAGGTTAAGGCGACAGAGCAATTTGGGCACTCCAAAGCCTCGCCACAGCTTTGGCAAGAAATTGAAGAGTGGTATCCACGTCTATTCAAAAACAGGATGGATTGCTTTTTGTCCTCTTTCGTTCTTAATAAATATTCTGCAAGCTTAATGCTATAAGGACTTGCGTTTCCTCTAGCCCTCTCCTTGCGCATATCTGTGATTATTACATCAGGCAAGGTTGCCTCACCATATCTTGACATCATTTTTACAAGAGTATATGTGCCCTCCTTTGCCTTATAAAAGGATTCAAGTGAGGGAGTGGCTGATGCCAAAAGCATAAGTGCGTTAGATTTTGCACATCTGAACCTTGCAATATCGTGTGTGCTATATTTAGGGTTTGTGTCCGATTTATATGTATGCTCCTGTTCCTCGTCAATAACTATCATGCCAAGATTCTTGACAGGTGCAAAGACGGCAGAGCGCGTGCCTATTACAATACTAGCCTCTCCATCTGCAATCCTTTTATAGGTGTCAAAGCGCTCACCCGCTGAAAGAGATGAATGGATTACTGCAACGCGATCCTTATAATATGAGCAAAAAACAGACACAGTCTGTGGGGTAAGTGAAATTTCAGGCACAAGGATTATTACACCTCTGCCGTCATTTATCACCTCATCTATCATTTTTTTGATTACGCTTGTTTTTCCGCTTCCTGTGACGCCAAACAAAAGCGCAGCCCTTGGCTCCTTTGTAAAATAAAGCTCCTTTAAGGTGTTAAATGCTTCCATCTGACCTTTATTTAATTCTATTGGTGCTTCCTCTTTTGATTCGCCCTTCAATAAAGCATATGGGTCACGATAAAGCTCTACCTTATAGGTATTTACAAGCTCTTTTTTAATTAGCGCGTTGATGTGGCTCTTTTGAGCATCGCACGTTTCGTAAATTTGCTTATCAGAAAGCTCGTCGTACTCACATAGCAAGCGCAAAATATCTGCATGCTTTTTACTTCTTAATTTTATTTGTGAGCCGCCATCGGCAATCAATAGCGCCTCGTCCTTTGAAACTGCTAAATTAACACGAACCTCGTACTTATTTTTGTCCTTTTCCTCAACAAAGGTTTCCTTCCTTATCAAGCCTTCTCTTATAAGCCTTGTTAGATATTGTTGAGAATCACCAAAGCTTTCGCTAATTTTTTTATAGTTAACACCATTTTTATCGGCTATAAAATCATATAGCTCCTTTAGGTATTCCTCAACTTTTTTGTTTTGGTCTGTTACAAAAAAGCGCTCCTCTGTTTTTGCCATAATAGCAGACGGAATAATACATTTAACCGCCTCGCCAATTGTACACAGGGTGCGATTTTTCATAAAAAAGCATAACTGAAGCATTTCAGCATCTAGCTTTAAATATGAAGATAGAACTGACTTTATTGGCTTGATTCGTGAGCTTTTTGGTGCTTCGCTTAAATCTGCTTCGCAAACAATAGCACTCTTGTGTCTATCCGATTTTCCAAATGGAACGACAACCATACTGCCGATTTCAATATCAGCTCTAAAATCAAGGGGGACATAATAGGTATACTCGCAGTCGGCGTTATATGGTACGTCGAGGATATGAACCTTAATATATTCGCCACACATAATTACGCCTCCTCTAATCTAGTTACCCATTTCCAAAAGGTGGGTTCGCTTTGAATTTTAAGCTTATTCAGCGTCCTCTACGCTAAAGCCCTCGTCGTTTTCAAAAACGTCTGTAGCTCCCATTAATTCCTCGGTTGAAGCATCGTCCTCGTCAAATTCCTCATCATCGAAATCGTCAAAGTCCTCTTCCTCGTTCTCGTTCTTTTCAACCTCTAGTCTTACAGGCTTGAAGTAAACAGGCTCCTCCTTTGGCTCAACATAGTTCTCAATTTCTACCATTGAGTCCTCATAGCCCTCTTCACCAGGAAGGTAGATTTCAAATTCTCCGTCCTTCATCTCGCGAAGAGCATTTTTAACACTCTTTTCGTCCCTGTATTCCTTCTTTACTAGACCCTCGCCTTCCTTGCCCTTTTTGTTGGCATAGTAGCTTTGCTCCGCGTACTCGTTTGTAATTACGCGAGCGCATTTGGCGGTTGCCATAGTGATAGAATATTTGTTAAGTCTTTCCTCACCGTCTTTTTCGGTAGCCTTTAATAATTCTTGAATTGATGGATAAAGCATTGTTTTTCTCCTAACTTATATAAATTTTTCAATAATTGATCTTGTGTAAATTGTTTTTTTGTGCTCTGCTCTGATAATGCCATAAATATCCTCGGCACACTTGTTAGCGCCACCGTCCTCGTTTATTACAGCATAGTCATATTCAGGCATTAATTTAATTTCTTCCTTGGCTCTCTCTAGTCGCCAGCTGATAACATCCTCGGTTTCTGTACCTCTTCCACGAAGTCTGTTTTCAAGCACCTCGGCATTTGGTGGAGTTAGCATAATAGCAACCGCACCATTGATTTTTTTCTTTATCTGCATAGCGCCGTCAACCTCAATTTCAAGGATAACATCATATCCCTGTGCCATAGCCTCCTCAACCTCCTTTAGAGGTGTGCCATAGTAATTTGAGCCGTATGTTGTATATTCAAGCATTTTACCGCTTGATATTCTATCTTCAAATTCCTCTTTTGTGATGAAGTAATAATGAACCCCATCGCTCTCACCTGGGCGAGGAGACCTTGTTGTTGCGGATATGGAGAGCTTTAATTCTGGATGAGCATGTAAAAGCTCATTTACAACCGTGCCCTTGCCACTACCGGCGGGACCAGATATGATAAATAAAAGTCCTTTTTTCATTTCTCTTCTCCATTATTGTCATTTTTATTGTCGTTTAGTCTACTTGCCAAGACTTCAGCCGAGAGAGCGCATAAAACAACATGGTCAGAATCAGTAATAATGACACATTTAGTACGTCTACCACCTGTACAGTCGATTATACGCATATTTTCCTTTGCCTCAGCTACTATTCTTTTGGCAGGAGCTGAATCTGGGGAAACCACTGCGACTATCCTTTGGTCAAGGAGCATATTGTTAAATCCTATATTTACAAATTTCATAGCGTTTACTCGATATTTTGGATTTGTTCTCTGATTTTTTCGAGCTCGTTTTTAATATTAACAACCAAATGAGCTGTGCTAGTGTTTGAAGCCTTTGAGCCGATTGTATTAGTTTCTCTATTCATTTCCTGAAGCAAGAAATCAAGCTTTCTGCCCGCTGGCTCATTTGATTTAACAATTTCGTTAAATGCATCAAAATGGCTATTAAGTCTTACAAGCTCCTCATCGATTGCAACCTTATCCGCAAAAATCGCAACCTCTGTAAGAATTCTTTGTTCGTCTATTTGTACGGAATTATCGTTTAAGAATTTAAGTATTCTTTCCTCAAGCTTTGATGCGTAGCCCTTTATATCGCTTTCGGAATTCTTTTCAATAACCTTTAGGTATTCCTTGATATTCTCAATTTTTTCAACTATATTTGCGTGTAGATTTTCGCCCTCCGCCTCGCGCCTTTCAAGGAAGGTTTCAAGTGCCTTATCTAAAACAGCCTTAATGTCTGCCCAGTCCTTTTCGATATCGTCATCTGGCTTTTTAACAGTGAAAATATCCTTGTTTGCCGCAACTCGGGAAACTGTAATATCGTCCTTTAAATCAAAAGTGTCGCGAAGCTTACAGAGTGCATCGATATAAGATTTTGCATAAGCAGTATCGAGATTGATTTCTACTCCGTCCTGCTCCAAAAGATCAATTGATACATAAACCTCAACCTTTCCGCGAGAGATGCCCTTTGCCTGAAGGTATTGTTTAATTTTGTCCTCCAAAAAGCTATAAAGCTTAGTGATCTTAACCGAGCAATCATAGTATCTGTTGTTTACGGATTTAATTTCGGCAACTATATCCTTGCCATTCACCGTTTCTCTTGCTCTGCCAAAGGCAGTCATACTTCTAAACATATTTTCCGTCCTTATCCATTTTATATTATACATAAATATTTATACATATTAATTGTACATTATGTAGAGAAAGTTTGTCAACTTTTTTGATATATTATCGTATAAATAAACAAAATCACGACTAAAAAGTCGTGATTTTTGTGCATTTTCACATATAATATAGTGCGCATTATTTAAAAAATCTATCGATTTTGAGCATATGACGCAGCTTGAACTGATAGTAGCGCTTGAATCTCAAAAGCGTCATATCAAATAGAACTATTATCACAATAAACAAAGCAAGGTAAACAAGGAAGAAATAAGGCTCTGTTAGTGGTGTGATAAAGAAGTACATAAGAAGAACCGTACCACAGCTTGCAACAACCGTGTAAACAGATTTTAAAAGATAAGATATAACCTTTGGCGCTTTTTCGATAAGTGGTTTAATGATTGGATAAAGTGCAAACACTGCATATTCAATTGCTGGTAAAAGGCTACCGAACGATACAAAAAGAACAGAAATTATAACTGTTGCAAAATACACCATCAAGGATTTTGCCTTCAATTCCTCGTTTGCAATAAAAAGTAGCAATGAGGCAATTATTGCAGATGTAATATCGAAGACCTCGATTATTGAGCCAAGCATCAAAAACACGACACTCAATGCGCAAATCATACCAAGAAAAGCAACTTCTCTAGTTTTTTTCATCATTATCTACACATACAATCAAGACAGATAAGGAATGAACAAATATCACAAAGCGAGCATCCGCCTGACTCTCTTGAGCTGGGGTTTCCGTAGGCATTTGATTGAGCGCGTAAATTATCGCGCAGGGTTGTGTATTCTTGATTGTTAGGGTCAAGCTCGCATGCGCGATTGATATATCTGATAGCATCGAAATGGTATCCGCTATGAAGAAGCACACAGCCCTTCAAAAAGAACCATTCCGCATCTCTTTTATATTGCTCAATTTCATTGAGCATTTGTTCAGCTGCTCTAAAGTCATTAGCGTTGATCGCTTGCCTAATTTTTACATATTCCTCACGCCATGTACCGCTGTTCTGTTGAGATGAACCAGTCTTTTGACCATTCTTCTCCTCGGCTCTTTGGCGAAGAATCTCGTCGTAGGCTGCGTTAATCTCCTTCATTTTTTCCTCTGCCATATCAGCTAAAGGACTATCGGCATAGTTGTCAGGATGATATTTTTTTGCAAGTGCTCTGTAAGCATCTCTAATCTCTTCATTAGTAGCACTTGGTGAAATGCCAAGCACATCATAAGGATTTTTCATTTAAATTCCTCCAAATGAACATTTTTACTATTGTAACATAATTTTTAATTAAAGTAAAGTAAAAAGCAAAAGTTCTTAAAATTTTCAGCTGTCTATCAAATTGTTATCAAATTTTGAGTATTTTCTCAATTTGATCGGGCATACCTATGTAGGTGATATTTTTAAGTATTCTTTCGACATCCTTGTAGCCTGAAAAATCCAAAAGCTCGACACTCCTCGACATTTTTTCAAGCTCTAGAGTCATTGAGCAATGTAAAATTTCCTTTGTTTCGTCGGTAATATTATTGCCAAACGCATTTTTTATAACATTAAAAGAATCAGTTTTTTTATCACTCTCAAAATCGTCACAAGCATCAATAATATAGATAAGCTTTCCAAGGTGAAAGGCAATATCATAAACAATTCTTGAGGTTGGACCTTCAATTCCAAAGGAAGCTAAATAGCCAAGCAAATCTCCAAAGGTGTTTGCAGTTTTATCAAGCGAGTCGGAGTTTTCCTTTTCAAGCATAGTTAATTCGTCAATGCAAGCATTGATTTTTTCTTGTAATGGAATAAGATTTTTAGGTGCTTTTTTTAAAAAAACAGACACTAGTCCCACTATTTTCGCCTTTATACGTGCCAAGCCTCTTGAGTCATTTATATTATCCTTGAGCTTAGATTTTGTCAAAATTACACCTGCTCTTGCACTAAATTTAAGTGATTCATTCGGCTCAAGCATAGGTCTTTTTTTGAAAGGATGAACAAGGCATCGGCGCATTTTAACTTCTGCCTTTTCACCCATTGAAGCCATTCTTAAAAGAGCAAGAAACACAAAATCATAGCTCAATGTAAATTTTGATACACAACCGGTATTCTTACCCATTGTGCGACACAGCCCACAATAGGTAGCTTTATAAAGCTCGTGGTCGCGAACCTTTAGCTCTGGTACGCACGGCTTGACATATCCAAACATATTTCCTGCCTCCTTTAATTATACATACACTGTATATTTTACTACTTTCGCTTTATTTTTTCAAGCATATTACAATTTTTTTACAAATCAAAAGACACAGGTATAGCGTTTTTCGTTTTTTAGCCACCCTGTGTCTAATTTTTAATTATTTTTAAGGAGCTAGTATTCAACACCAAATGCGTCTGCTGCAACCTCTAAAATTTTGAACTTGATTTTGTATTTTCCTGTGCTTTGAGTTATCAAGCTATATTGATCCTTGGTAAGTCCTACATCAATATATGCCTCATCATCATATTTTATGGCTGAGGAGGTGCATAATGGTGGATATAAAACACACCACCAATTTTCTCCCGCTCCCTCACCTATCAAAACTCTTACAGAGGTGTAGCTGCCAGCGGGCAAGGAAAAATCCTCGTAATATCTTGTTGGATAGTCCTCAACGCCAATTTCGATGTTTACATCGTAATCAAAACCGTTTTCCTCCAAGGTGGTTTTGGCTATCTCAATTAGCTCATCCTTGTCTTCTTCAATTTTTAAAAGTGCCTTCTCCTTACTTTCTGCCTCATATGTGGATATTTTTTCTAGCATTTTATCTCTAACCTTGAGCTTTACCTCTTGGTCGCTTTCACTATTTGAATTTGCTAGAATATGAAGCCTAACACAAGAATCATAAATTTCACATTCCTCACTTGTGGGAATTATCGCATTTAATGTAAAAAAGGTTGCCACTGAAATAAGTATTGTCGCTATTATTTTCATTTTAATTCCTCCAATTTGAATTATTATTTACCAAACAGCACAATACTATTCAAAAATGCAATATTAATCGTTTTTTAGTTTGTAAATTTTTCCAAAGGTATTGATTTTATATATATATTGTGATAAAATAACTAGGATTTAAAGTTCTTTATAAAGGAGTTTAAAATGGAAAACAAATTTAGAAAAATTGGTATATTAACTTCAGGCGGAGATGCACCCGGAATGAACGCTGTAATCAAAAGCGTTACCTGCGCAGCTATAAACAAAGGCGTCGAGGTTGTTGGAATTTTAGGTGGCTATTCTGGTCTTATAAACGATAAAATCCGTCCACTTACAAAAAATGATGTTGCTGGCATAGTTTCACTTGGTGGCACATTCCTCTACTCTGACCGTTGCGACGAGTTCAAGACCGAGGAGGGTATGCAAAAAGCAATCGCAACTTGTAAAAAACACAACATAGACGGCATTATCGCTATCGGTGGTGATGGAACATTCAGAGGTGCTACTGACCTTAGCATTCGTGGTATTCCTTGCATCGGTGTTTCTGGCACTATTGACAACGATATTACTGCATCAGACATCACTGTTGGCTATGACACTGCTATGAACACTGTTATGAAGCTTGGTGACGCTCTTCGCGATACATGTGAGTCACATGCTCGTTGCAATGTTATTGAGGTTATGGGACGCAATGCTGGTTATATTGCTATTGAAACAGGTCTCGCTCTTAATGCAATCGGTGTTGCAGTTCAAGAAATTGAATTTGACAAGGAGGCTCTTTATAAGAGAATGCGCGATGCACGTGATAACGGAAAGCGTAGCTTCATTGTAGTAGTTGCTGAAGGTCTCGGCGCTGAATTTAGTGAGAGTCTTGTAAATGAAATCAAGGAGAATACTGGAATCGAAACTAGATTTGTTCGCCCTGCTCACATTGTTCGTGGTGGAATCCCAACACTTGCTGACAGAAACTTTGCTGCAAAATGCGGTTATAAGGCTGTTGACTTGCTCCTCGATGGTGTAAGCGATGTTGTTATCGTTTCACGCCATGACAATATAACCTCTATGGAAATCAAGTTTGCTCTTATCCTCGACAGAATGTATAAGAATAAATTAAAGGATGACGACCTCGAAGGCTTCACAACCGAGCAAATCAAGGAAATGAAAGCAATTTGCAAGGAAAGACATGACTATTTCGTAAATATGTACGAGGTTGTTAACGCAATTGGTTATTAAATTTAAAGCCCTCATTGAAGTGAACCCATTTAGTTCACATTTGAGGGCTTTTTATTTTTTAGAGAAAGAAAAAACTGCAACAAAATTGTTGCAGCTTTTTTGAAATTTGTTATGTAACCTTATGCCTTCTTTGGAAGGAAGAACATGAAAATTCCGCCGAGTAGGCTGCAGAAGAGGAGTGTCAAAACTGCCCAAACAACTGTAACCTCGCCTCTCTTGATCTTGCCAAGAGCGATAAAGCCGAATACGAGTGGGAGAATCATCCAGAAACCACAAATCATACCAATGATAATAAAGATTTTTGCTGCTAATTCCATAACTATTTCCTTTCTTCAAAATAAAATTTGGTTAAATACATTCATAATTAACCATTTATAGTATATCACTATCAATTCAATTTGTCAATGCTTTTTGGTGATTTTTATAGACCTATAGCTTATAAAGACAATTTTTTGTATTATTTTCGTTGATTTTTAACCATAACCTTTATATAACGTGAATTTTTGTCAACGCTTTAAAAATTATAATAATTATGTTATGCTCATATGTTCATATATGTATGAAAGATAAAAGGCGCTACGTAAGTAGCGCCTTTTTCAGCCTGATTAGTCAGCAAGCTTAATGAGAGCCATTTCAGCGGCATCTCCACGTCTCGGACCGAGCTTATATACTTGAGTGTAACCACCTACACGATCAGCATATTTGGGAGCGATTACGTCAAAGAGCTTCTTAACTACATCTTCCTTTGTGATGTAAGCAAGAGCCTCTCTGCGAGCAGCAAGTGTATTCTTCTTACCGAGTGTTATCATTTTATCAGCAACACAACGAAGCTCCTTTGCTCTTGAAAGTGTTGTCTCAATTGAGCCTTTTTCAAGAAGCAATGTTACCATACCACGAAGCATAGCTGTTCTGTGGTCTGTTGTTCTGCCGAGTTTTCTTGTTCCTGGCATTGATTTGTCCTCCTTTGCCGATTTTACCTTGCCATTATAAATGGCATATATGAGCTATTAGCTCTTAATTCTTAGTCCTCTTCTTTTCTCAAAGAAAGGCCAAGTGATTCAAGTTTGTTCTTAACTTCATCGAGGGATTTCTTACCGAGATTCTTAAACTTCATCATATCGTCTTCTGTACGATTGATAAGATCCTCTACGGTGTCTATGCTTGCACGCTTCAAGCAATTGAAGCTACGCACAGACAAGTCAAGCTCCTCAATGGTCATCTCAAGATATTTTTCTTTCTTGGTTTCTTCACGTTCAACCATTGTTTCAGCATTTCTTGCCTCGTCAGAGAGGTCAACAAACAATGTGAAATGATCGTTGAGTATCTTGGCTGCAAGTGAAATTGCATCTGTTGCCCTGATGGTGCCGTTTGTCTCTACTTCTACTGTCAATTTATCATAATCGGCAATGCTACCTACTCTTGTGTTTTCCACATTGTAGCTTACATTATACACAGGTGTGTAGATTGAATCTGTAAAGATTGTTCCAATAGCAAATGGAATTTGGCTCTTTACATGGTCGTTCTTGTTCTTTTCTTGTGAAACATATCCACGACCGCGCTCAAATGTAAGCTCCATATAGAAACGAGTACCCTCGCTTAATGTAGCGATGTGAAGATCGGGGTTAAAAATTTCAAGATCTGCATCAGGTGTGATATCACCAGCAGTAACCTCGCATGGACCTACCTTGTCAATACACACTGTTTTTACAGTTTCTGTACCGTGAATTTTTGATACGATACCCTTTACATTAAGTACGATTTCAGTAATATCCTCGGTTACACCCTCAAGGCTGGACATTTCGTGAAGTACACCATCAATCTTGATTGATGATACTGCATATCCAGGAAGTGAGCTCAAAAGCACACGACGAAGTGAGTTACCAAGAGTTGTACCAAAGCCTCTTTCAAGAGGTTCTACAACAAATTTTCCTTTTTTACCATCTTCGCTTTCGCCAACTATTGTAATGTTCGGCTTTTCTATTTCTATCATCATAATAAATAACCCTCCTATATTTCAATATATGCATTGGTCTTTTCCCGCCGTGGGAACATTGTTACATAACATTGATGCCAACTGTACGATAATCCACCTTGGGCGAACTGCAACCTCCATATAAAGGAGGTGTACAGTCGACAAAGAGTTATTATTTTGAGTAAAGCTCGATGATGAGCTGTTCGTTGAATTCGAAATCGATATCGTCACGCTCTGGCATAGCGATTACCTTTGCAACGCCTGCGTTCTTATCAATTTCAAGCCACTTTGGTGCGATCTTATCGCCCATAGCTTCAACGAGTTCCTTGATTTTTGTTGATTCTGTTTCCTTAACAGCAACAACATCACCAACTTTAACGAGTATTGATGGAATGTTAGCCTTGTGGCCATTCAATGTGAAGTGACCATGGAGTACGAGTTGACGTGCTTCCTTATGGCTAGCAGCGAGTCCCATTCTGTATACAACGTTATCAAGTCTTCTTTCAAGTAAACGGAGAAGGTTTTCACCAGCGATTCCGTCTTGATTGTCGGCCTTTACATAGTAGTTCTTGAATTGTTTCTCAAGAACACCATAATATCTTTTTGCCTTCTGTTTTTCACGAAGCTGCATACCGTATTCGGTCATCTTCTTCTTTGCAGCACCATGTTGTCCAGGAGCAGAAGTTCTTCTGTTAATTGCACACTTGTCGGATAGGCAACGCTCACCCTTGAGGTAAAGCTTTGTGCCTTCTCTACGGCAAAGCTTGCATGAAGGTCCTGTATATCTTGCCATTTTTGGTTTCCTCCTATAGATTAAACGCGTCTGCGTTTTGGTGGTCTGCAACCATTGTGTGGGATTGGAGTTACATCTTTAATCATAGTAACTGTTAATCCTGCTGTAGAAAGTGCACGGATTGCAGATTCACGACCCTGACCTGGGCCTTTTACATATACTTCTACGGTTTTCATACCGTGTTCCATTGCGGCTTTAGCTGCAGCTTCAGCAGCCATTTGTGCAGCAAATGGTGTGGATTTTCTTGAACCCTTATAACCAAGCTCACCAGCAGATGCCCAAGAAACTGCGTTTCCGGCAACGTCTGTGATGGTAACTATTGTGTTATTAAAGGTTGCGCAGATGTGTGCAGCGCCTTTTTCAATATTTTTGCGCTCACGACGTTTTTTAGTTACTCTCTTTTCTGCCATTTAGCTACACTCCTTATTTCTTCTTGTTAGCTATTGTCTTTGCAGGACCCTTGCGAGTTCTTGCATTTGTCTTTGTTCTTTGTCCTCTTACAGGAAGACCTTTTCTATGTCTAGTACCGCGGTAGCAGTTGATTTCTACTAGACGCTTAATGTTAAGGGCAACCTCGCGACGAAGTTCGCCTTCTACATGATAATTTGTTTCGATTTCGTCACGAAGCTTCGCGATTTCATCTTCAGTCAAATCTTTTGCGCGTGTATCAGGGTTGATTCCTGTCTTTGCAAGAATGTCCTGTGCGCTCTTTAATCCGATACCGTAAATATATGTTAAAGCAATTTCAACACGTTTTGCGTTCGGAATGTCAACACCAGCTATACGAGCCATTTGTTTTCTCCTTTTCGGTTTGGTTAGAATTAGCCCTGTCTCTGTTTGTGCTTTGGATTTTCGCAGATAACCATTACGTTACCTTTTCTCTTAATAATCTTGCACTTATCACAGATTTTCTTTACGGAAGGCTTTACTTTCATTATAAAACCACCTTTCTTATTTAGCACGCCATGTGATACGTCCCTTTGTGAGGTCATATACTGAAACCTCAACTGTTACCTTATCACCTGGCAATATTCTTATATAATTTAATCTTAATTTGCCTGAAATATGAGCAGTAATTATGTGCCCATTAGGCAATTTCACCTTGAAGGTCGCGTTAGGAAGTGCTTCGGTAACTACGCCCTCAAATTCCATTACGTTTTCTTTTCCCATAAGTTCCTCTCAATATTTTCTAGGGTATTTTGGTTCAGTCCGCTTATCGAAGTAACGAGCGAATCAGCGGTATACTTAATCCTTCAAATCAGCCGCTAGGAAGGATTATTTATTTGGGTTTGTTAATCAACCTTTGTCAAAAGAATGATGCCGTTATTTGTAACAGCTATGCTATGCTCATAGTGAGCAGAAAGCTTACCATCGGCGGTTACAACAGTCCACTTGTCATTTAAGACTCTTACGTGTCGTGTACCCTCATTAATCATTGGCTCAACAGCCAAGGTCATACCTGGGTAAATTCTAACTCCACGGCCTTGTGTACCATAGTTTGGCACATTTGGGTCCTCGTGAAGCTCTGCGCCAACGCCGTGACCTGTGTATTCCTCAACAACTGAAAAGCCGTTGCTTCTTGCATGGTTTGCTATTGCATAGCCTAAATCTCCGATACGGGGATTTTCTGCCTTTTCAATAGCCTCAATGCCCTTAAAGAAGCTCTCTTCAGTTACCTTGACGAGCTTTTTTGCGTCCTCGGAGATTTCTCCAACACCAAAGGTTGCAGCACTGTCTCCTGTGAAGCCCTTGTAAAATGCACCAACGTCAATTTTGACAATGTCGCCATTTTTTAGCACCTTATCATGTGAAGGAATACCATGTATTACTTCACTGTTAATGCTTATGCAAGCACTACCAGGGAATCCGCCGTAGCCAAGAAATGTTGGTTTTGCACCACATTTCTTGATATACGTGCGTATTTTATCATCGATTTGTTTGGTTGTTACACCTTCCCTAATCATTTCCTTTGCAACGAGTAATGCTTCGCCTGTAATTCTACCTGCGACCTTCATTATCTCGATTTGCTCGGGGGTCTTTAACTGAATCATAATTATTTAATTGCGTTTTCGATAGCTGCAAGAGTAAGACGGGTTGTATCCTTAACTTCCTCTTGTCCTTCAACTAACACTAAAACGCCCTTTTTCCCGTAGAAATCCTTTAGAGGCTCTGTTTGGTCGTGATAAACATTAAGTCTATCAAGAACAACCTCGGGAGCATCATCCTTACGAATTGAAAGTGCTTCGCCGCATTTATCGCAGTTAGTACCATTCTCGGAAGGATTGTATAGAATGTGGTAAGAAGCACCGCACTTTGCGCAGACACGTCTGCCACTCATACGTTCAACAATCTTTTCGTCCGCAACCTCAAGACTAACAACGCAGTTGATACCAACTCCCATTTTGTCGAGTGCTTCAGCTTGTGGAACAGTTCTTGGGAAGCCATCAAGAATGAAGCCGTTTTGGCAATCATCCTTTAAAAGCCTTTCACTGATAATTCCGATTACAACCTCGTCAGGAACGAGTGCGCCCTTTTCAGTGTAAGCCTTTGCAGCAAGACCCATTTCTGTATTGTTTTTAATTGCTTCTCTTATCATAACGCCAGTGGAGATGGTAGGAATACCATACTTCTCGGCAACTATGTCTGATTGTGTTCCCTTGCCAGCCCCTGGTGCCCCAAGGAAAATCATTTTAAGATTCTTTGTCATAATAACTCCTTATTATTAACCAAGGAAGCCCTTATAGTGACGCATTGTCATTTGTGCTTCCATTTCTCTTACGATTTCAAGTACAACTCCGACAACGATTATGATTGATGTACCAATTGTTGCAAGCTCTGCTACATATGAGAATGACCATAGTGGAAGAGCAACTGCACCTGGCAAGCCGTCGATGTGTCTTACTGCATCCAAAATAATGTGAACGAGCAATGGCACGATGGAGATTACTGAAAGTGCAAGAGCACCAATAAAGGTAATCTTTGAAAGAACCTTTTGTATAAAGGTAGATGTTGCCTTACCAGGACGAATACCTGGGATAGCACCACCTTGCTTTTGTAGGTTACCAGCAACTTCTGTTGGATTGAATGAAATTGCTACGTAGAAATATGCAAATGCCAAAATTAATACAAATGTTAGCACGCAGTAGAACCATGATGTATCAGAGAAGAAATTAACAATCTGATACCAAGGAGTTACCGCTACAACGTCGCCGTTTGCATTCTCTTTTGTTACAGGAATGAATTGTGCGATCATTGATGGGATTGTAATAATTGCGTTTGCAAAGATGATAGGCATAACGCCTGCCATATTGAGCTTTAATGGAATGTTGGAGTTTTGTCCTCCATACATTTTTCTACCAACTACTCTCTTAGCGTATTGAACAGGAATTTTACGTTCACTATCAGAGATGAAGATTATAAACCACATCATAGCGAGCAAGCCTGCAAGCACAAGCACTGTGAAGATTATCGAGCCTACTGGGAATTGACCATCATAGTTAACGTTTGGCAAATATGAAATTACGCCGTCGTCACCTACAACTGTATCAAAGCCTTGGCTATTAGAAGCTGTGTAGCCGTTAATCTCTTGCTTGAACATTTCAATAAATCTCAAGAGAAGTGGGAACGCACGAGATACGATATTAGCAAACAAAATTACTGAAATACCATTACCGATACCGTAGTCGTTAATTCTTTCTGCAAGCCACATAACGATTGATGAGCCTGCACAGAAGCAAGCTACAATTACAATAGCAAGGAATATTTCAAAGAAAGTATTCAAGCCGTCGTTATCTGTTGTAATAGTAACAAGTGCATTATTACCATAATACTTAAGCATAAAGTAATAGCCTGTACCTGTGATTACTGAAATAGCGATTGTAATGTATCTTGTAATTTGTGTGATTTTCTTCTTTCCCTCTTCACCTTGCTTTGCAAGTCTTTCAAGAGGTGGAAGCGCAACTGTCAAAAGCTGAATAACGATTGACGCTGTGATGTATGGAGATACACCAAGAGCAAACAATGAAGCCTGCTCCATTGCACCACCAGACAAGGCATTAAGGAATTGGAAGGTTGAACCGCTCGCAAATTCCAATGCGCCAGCCTGTACAAATGGTACAGGGATTGACGCGCCTAATCTATAAAGAAGTATTATTAATATTGTGAATAGAAGCTTTTTTCTTAAATCTTCTACCTTCCAAGCGTTAGCTAAGGTTTTAAACATAATTATTTCACCTCGGCTTTTCCGCCTGCTGCTTCGATCTTCTCTTTAGCTGTTGCTGAGAAAACCTTAGCCTCAACGGTAAGAGCCTTTGTTAGCTCGCCGTTACCAAGCACTTTAAGTCCGTCGTATTCCTTGCGTACGATACCGCAGTCAAGAAGTGACTCAAGAGTTACTGTTGCGCCGTTTTCAAATTTGTTAAGATCGCTAACGTTGATAGTTGCATAAACCTTTGCAAATTTATTATTAAATCCTCTTTTAGGAAGTTTTCTGTAAAGTGGAAGTTGACCGCCTTCAAAGCCTGGTCTTACGCCTCCGCCTGAACGTGCATTTTGACCTTTGTGTCCTTTACCTGCTGTTTTACCGTTACCAGAACCCGGACCTCTACCTTTGCGCCAAGCTGCTTTAGCTGAGCCTGCAGCTGGAGAAAGTTCGTGGAGCTTCATATTTTTTCCTCCTTTTGAAATTGATTTTTAGGATTGATTGTTTTCCAACCAATTTCTGCCCTTTGGCAGCTTTAAGTTATACGTTTTCTACCTTTACAAGGTGGGAAATAACTTTGATTTTGCCTGCCAAAACCTGATCGTTATTACAAACGATGCTGTTACCAATCTTGGTAAGGCCAAGAGATTGTGCAGTTGCAACTTGATTAGGCTTGCAAGCTATAAGACTCTTAATAAGTGTAACCTTTACTTTTTCCATCTTATAGTCCTCCTTAACCTAATACTTTCTCTGCAGCAATGCCACGAGTTTTTGCAACTTCTTCTACGCTACGGAGCTGCTTCAAGCCTTCAAATGTAGCCTTAACTACGTTTGTCTTGTTGTTTGAACGGAGGCTCTTAGCTCTGATATTCTTAATTCCTGCAAGCTCAAGAACAGCACGAACTGTTTGGCCTGCGATAATTCCTGTACCGAGTGAAGCTGGCTTTAGAAGTACAGTACCTGCACCAAACTTACCAATAACCTCGTGAGGAATTGTTGTATCCTTAATTGATACTGTTATCATGTTTTTCTTTGCATCTTCGATACCCTTGCGGATTGCGTCAGGAACCTCAGCTGCTTTACCAAGACCGTATCCTACGTGTCCGTTACCGTCGCCAACAACCATAAGAGCTGTGAAACGAGCGATACGACCACCCTTTACTGTCTTTGAAACACGGTTGAGTGCAACCATCTTCTCTTGAAGATCAAGAGTGGATGCGTCGATTTTAATTGACATTTTAATTTCTCCTCTATTTGTTTAATTAACTTAAACAGTGTACAAACCAGAAGCTTGTGAAGCTCGATTAGAACTTCAAGCCGCCTTCTCTTGCGCCTTCTGCAAGCTCTGATACACGTCCGTGATATACATAACCGCCACGGTCAAATACAACTGTGTCGATTCCCTTTGCGAGTGCTTTTTCAGCAATCATAAGGCCAACCTTCTTAGCTGCCTCCTTGTTGCTACCAATACCTTCAAATCCGGCCTCCATTGTAGAAGCGGAAACGAGGGTTACACCTGCCTCATCATCGATGATTTGGCAAGAGATATTCTTGTTTGAACGATAAACGCATAGACGTGGACGGCTAGCTGTTCCGGAAATCTTACCACGAACTCTTGCATGTCTCTTAAGTCTTTGAGCGTTACTATCTTTTCTTGATACCATCTTTTTCCTCTCCTTTCATTATTTGCCGGTCTTACCGGATTTACGGCGAATCTTTTCGCCTTCATATTTAATACCCTTACCCTTGTATGGTTCAGGAGCTCTTCTTGAACGAACGAATGCTGCTGTTTCACCAACAACTTGCTTGTTGATACCCTTGATGATAATTGTGTTAGCATCTGGAGTTTCAAAAGTGATTCCGTCAGGAGCTTCTACGATTACTGGATGTGAGTAACCAAGAGTCAAGTTAAGTGACTTACCTTGCATTGCTACTCTGTAACCAACACCGTTAACCTCGAGCTTCTTTGAGTAGCCCTGAGTTACGCCTACTACCATGTTGCTGATAAGTGTTCTTGTAAGACCATGAAGTGCACGGTCTTCCTTTTCGTCGCTTGGACGAGCAACAGTTACAACATTGTTTTCACAAACAACGCTCATTCTGTTGTGATAGTTTTGTGTTAATGTACCCTTTGGACCCTTTACGGTTACAACGCAGTTTTCTGCATCAACAGTAACAGTTACGCCAGCAGGAACATTGATTGGAGCTCTTCCTATTCTTGACATATTCGTTACCTCCCGTATTACCAAACAAATGCGAGTACTTCGCCGCCAACGTTTTCACGTCTAGCCTTTTTGTCTGTCATAATGCCCTTTGAAGTAGAGATAATAGCAATACCAAGGCCATTCATAACCTTTGGCATGTCCTCACAGTTGGAGTAGATTCTAAGACCTGGCTTTGAAACTCTCTTAATACCATGAATAACCTTTGCTTTACCATCATACTTAAGTGTAATTCTGATTACGCCTTGTTTGCCGTCTTCGATAACGGAAACTGCCTTAATGTATCCCTCTTCGAGAAGGATGTCAGCGATTGCCTTCTTCATGTTTGAAGCAGGAACATCTACTGTTTCGTGTTTTGCATTGCTTGCATTTCTAATTCTTGTAAGCATATCTGCAATTACGTCTGAAATTTGCATTTTATTTTCCTCCTAATTATGCAAGGCACCAAGCTTTGCTGCCGAGTATTTCATCGGCCGCTTACCGATGGTTAAACATTTCGTTTCCTTTCGGTTAGATTGGAGTGAATACTCTTTGTATTCGTTATTTTTTAAATTACCAGCTTGCTTTTCTTACGCCTGGGATTTCGCCAGCATAAGCAAGTTCACGGAAGCAGATACGGCAAACGCCATATTTGCGGAGATAACCGTGAGGTCTGCCGCAGATTTTGCAACGGTTGTATTCTCTTGTTGAATACTTTTGTGTTTTTTGCTGTTTAAGCACCATAGCTTTCTTAGCCATCTTTGTCAAACCCTCCTAATTATTTCGCAAATGGAGCGCCCATAAGTGTGAGCAACTCTTTTGCTTCTTCGTCTGTTGTAGCTGTTGTTACGAATGTGATGTCCATACCGCGGATCTTGTCAACCTTATCATATTCAATTTCTGGGAATATGAGTTGCTCCTTAAGACCCATTGAGTAGTTACCACGTCCGTCAAAGCCGTTTGGATTGATACCCTTAAAGTCACGTACTCTTGGAAGAGCAAATGTAAAGAGTCTGTCCATGAATTCGTACATTCTCTCGCCACGGAGTGTTACCTTCGCACCGATCTTAACGCCCTCACGGAGCTTGAAGTTCGCTACTGACTTTCTTGCATAAGTAGGAACTGCCTTTTGTCCTGAAATCAATGAGATTTCTTCGATAATCTTATCAATTACCTTTGAGTTGTCTTTTGCATCGCCAGCGCCAACGTTGATAACAATCTTGTCGAAGCGTGGAATTTGCATTGAGCTCTTGTATGCGAACTTTGTCATAAGAGCAGGAGCAACTTCATTCATATATATGTCTTTCATTCTAGCCATCTTCAGTTACCTCCATTAAAGCTCTTTACCGCATTTTGCGCAAACGCGTACTTTTTTACCGTCAACAACGGCGTGCTTAACTCTTGTGCCCTTGTTGTACTTTTCGCATTTTGAATTTTGGCAAACTAATTGTACCTTTGATGCGTACATAGCGCCTTCAACCTTTAGAATACCGCCAGTCTCGCCTTGTCTTCTTGGCTTTTGGTGCTTGGAAACAATGTTTGCTCCCTCAACAATAACCTTGCCTTCCTCTGGGCTAACTGCGATTACCTTACCCTTAACACCCTTATCGTCACCGGAGATAACAATAACTGTGTCATCACGTCTAATGTGCATTTTCTTCATTATTATCTACCTCCAATTAAAGTACTTCTGGTGCAAGAGAAAGAATCTTTGTGTATTCCTTTTCACGTAGCTCTCTTGCCACTGGGCCAAAGATACGTGTTCCTCTTGGTGTTTTGTCTTCTTTTATAATAACTGCTGCGTTCTCATCGAACTTAATGTAAGAACCGTCTGCACGACGTACGCCCTTAGCGCTTCTTACGATAACAGCCTTAACTACGTCGCCTTTTTTAACAATACCGCCTGGTGTAGCTTTCTTAACAGAGCAAACTACAACGTCACCGATATTTGCATATCTTCTACCAGTACCGCCAAGTACTCTGATGCAAAGAAGCTCTTTAGCGCCTGTATTGTCGGCAACCTTCATTCTGCTTTCTTGCTGAATCATTTTCTTTATCCTCCTAATAAGGTTTCCCTAAACTTCGGCACATTCTATTTTTCTAATGTACCCTCATAAAGGATGAGATTATTTTGCTTTTTCTATGATTTGAACAAGGCGCCATCTCTTTGTCTTTGAAAGAGGTCTGGTCTCCATTACTTCTACCTTGTCGCCGATGCCACACTCATTCTTTTCGTCGTGAGCATGAATCTTTGTTGTTCTTTTAATAATTTTGTTGTATACAGGATGCTTAACATTGTCCTTAATAGCAACAACGATTGTTTTATCCATCTTGTCGCTAACAACAATGCCAACTCTTGTTTTTCTGAGGTTACGTGTTTCTGTCATAACTCATTTTCCTCCATTACGCATTCTTCTCGTTGAGAATGGTTTTTACACGAGCGATGTCTTTCTTAACATCTGCAATCTTGTGAGGATTTTCGAGCTGGTTGATTGCATGTTGGAAACGAAGATTAAAGAGTTCTTCTTTGAGTTCTTTAAGTTTCTTTTCAAGCTCTTGTACACTCAAATTTCTAATTTCAGTTGTTTTCACAGCCTTATTCCTCCTCTGCCTCGTTTTGCTCTTTTGTTATAAATTTGCACTTAATTGGAAGCTTGTGCATAGCAAGACGCATAGCTTCTCTTGCAATTTCCTCGGAAACGCCGTCCATCTCGAACAATACTCTGCCCGGTTTAACAACGGCTACCCAATACTCAGGAGAACCTTTACCTGAACCCATACGAGTTTCAGCTGGCTTTTCTGTGATTGGTTTGTCAGGGAATATCTTAATCCAAACCTGACCGCCACGACGAATGTATCTTGTCATAGCAATACGTGCTGCTTCAATTTGGTTTGCTGTGATCCAAGCTGGCTCAGTAGCAACGAGACCATATTGTCCGCTTGTAACCTTATTTCCGCGTGAAGCTTTACCCTTAAGGCGGCCTCTTTGTACACGTCTGTATTTTACTCTTTTAGGCATTAACATTAGTGCTCGCCTCCTTCGGTATTCTTAGGAGCACGTGGTGCTCTGCGTGCATTGTTACGGCCTTCTTTAGCATCCTTGTTGAACTTTCTTCTTGGTCTGTCCTTCTTTTCTTCAGTTGTCTTGTTAACCTCAGAAAGAACCTCACCCTTATAAATCCAAACCTTAACGCCTATCTTACCGTAAGTTGTGTTAGCCTCCCAAAAACCATAGTCAATGTCAGCTCTGATTGTTTGTAGAGGAATTGTACCTTCATGGTAGTGCTCTGTACGAGCGATTTCAGCGCCTGCAAGACGACCGCTACAAGCGATCTTAATACCCTTAGCGCCAAGACGCATTGTTCTGCCGATTGCTTGCTTCATTGCACGACGGAATGCGATACGTCTTTCAAGTTGGCTACAAATGCTTTCTGCAACGAGTTGCGCGTCAAGATCGATTGGCTTAACTTCAACTACATTTACAACTGCCTTCTTGCCTGTGAGCTTTTCAACATCTTCTCTAATCTTGTCGATTTCAGAGCCACCCTTACCGATAATCATACCAGGCTTTGCACAGTGAATAAATACCTTAACTGTTTCTTTTGCGTCTCTTTCAATTTCGATCTTTGAGATACCAGCTGATAAAAGCTTATTTTTGAGATGTTCTCTCAAGTTATAGTCAGATACAAGGATATCGCCGAACTTTTCGTCAGATGCGTACCATCTTGAATCCCAATTTTTAATTACGCCAACGCGCAATCCATGAGGATTAACTTTTTGTCCCATAGTCGACTCTCCTTTACTCTTTCTCTGCCACTACTACTGTAATGTGGCTTGTTCTCTTTAATATTCTGTTTGCGCTTCCCTTACCTCTAGGCATTACTCTTTTGAGCATATGGCTACCTGGTGTTACGAAGCAACTTGAAACATAAAGTTTCGATTTGTCCATGTTATGATTGTTCTCAGCATTCGCTACTGCGCTAGCAAGAACCTTCTCAAGAATTTCAGCACCTCTTTTTGGTGTGTTCTTAAGAATAGCTGCTGCCATTTCAACATCCTTGCCACGAATAAGGTCAAGAACTATTTGAACTTTGCGAGGAGCGATGCGAACATCATATAGATATGCTTTAGCTTCCATGTGATGTTATCTCCTTATTTCTTACCGTTATTAGATGTTTTTGATCCTGCGTGACCCTTGAATGTTCTTGTAAGAGCAAACTCACCGAGCTTGTGTCCTACCATATCTTCGGTTACATATACTGGAACATGCTTTCTGCCGTCATGAACAGCAATTGTATGTCCAACAAACTCTGGGAAAATTGTTGAAGAACGTGACCAGGTCTTCAAAACTTTCTTTTCGCCTTTTTCGTTCATAGCTACTACACGATTGAAGAGCTTTTCTTCTACGTAAGGCATCTTTTTCGAACTTCTGCTCATTATTTCTTCCTCCCTTATCTACCGTTTCTTCTCTTAACGATGTATTTGTTGGTTCTTGCCTTTTTATTTCTTGTCTTGTAACCAAGAGCAGGTTTACCCCAAGGAGTTACAGGGCCTGGTCTACCAACTGGAGACTTACCTTCACCACCACCGTGAGGGTGATCGCATGGGTTCATTACAGAACCACGTACTGTTGGGCGGATACCCATGTGACGTGTCTTACCTGCTTTACCGATCTTAACAGTATCATGCTCGATGTTACCGATTTGACCGATTGTAGCCTTGCAATCAAGTCTTACAAGTCTTACCTCACCTGAAGGAAGACGAACTTGTGCCATGCCGTTTTCTTTAGCCATAAGCTGTGCTTGAGCACCAGCTGTACGAACAAGCTGACCGCCCTTACCAGGATAAAGCTCAATATTGTGAATGATTGTACCTACTGGAATGTTTTCAATAGGAAGTGTGTTACCTGGCTTAATGTCTGCATCAGCACCGGAGTAAAGAACGTCGCCGTCTGTTACGCCGAGAGGAGCGATTACATAGCTCTTCTTGCCTTCCTCATTTTGGAGAAGTGCAATGTAAGAAGTTCTATTTGGGTCGTATTCAACACCGATAACAGTGTTCTTACCTTCTTCTCTCTTGAAGTCGATAATTCTGTACTTTTGCTTGTTTCCGCCGCCTTGGTGACGAACTGTAATCTTACCATAGCTATTACGTCCTGCGTGCTTTTTCTTTGTCTCGATCAAGCTCTTTTCAGGAGTAAACTTTGTAACCTCATCAAATGAAGCCACTGACATGTGTCTTCTTGAAGGTGTCGTGGGTTTATATTTCATTGTTGCCATTTGACTTTACCTCCCACATTAGTTCAAGCCGTTAAAGAACTCGATTTCCTTTGAAGAAGCTGTAAGTGTTACAATTGCTTTCTTCCATTCGGATGTGTAACCGAAGTGGTATCCAAGTCTCTTTGGCTTTTTCTTCATATTTATTGTATTAACCTTTGCAACCTCTACACCGAAGAGCTCTTCAACTGCTTTTGCAATCTCTGGCTTTGTAGCGTCTGTTGCAACTTGGAATGTATATTTCTTGCTTGAAATACCATCCATTGATTTTTCTGTAATAATTGGTTTGAGGATTATGTCCTGAGCAAATTTCATTACGCATATACCTCCTCTAATTTTTGTACTGCAGCTTGTGCAAATACGATGGTGTTGCAGTTAAGGATATCATAAACATTAAGTGTGTTTGTGTAAGCAACCTTAACACCTGGGATGTTTGCGAGGCTCTTTACAACCATTTCGTTTTTAGCATCAAGAACTACGAGAGCCTTTTTGCCAGCGCCGATAGCTGAAAGCATACCTGCCATAACCTTTGTCTTGTAGTTTTCTGCAACGATTGCATCAACTACTACCATTTCATTGTTAGCAACCTTGGAGCTCAAAGCGCTGAACAATGCGATTTGCTTAACCTTCTTATTAAGCTTCTTTGTATAAGAACGTGGCTTTGGACCAAGAGCGATTCCACCGTGTGTCCATTGTGGTGAACGTGTTGATCCTTGTCTTGCTCTACCTGTTCCCTTTTGTTTCCATGGCTTCTTACCGCCACCAGAAACCTCACTTCTTGTAAGTGTTGACTGTGTACCTTGTCTTTGGTTGAGAAGATATGTTCTCACTGCAGCGTGGAGGACAGCCTTGTTAACATCAGCGCCGAAAATAACGTCGGACAAAGTGATTTCTCCAACCTCTGCGCCAGTCATATTTACAACTTTAATACTTGGCATTGTTTATTCCTCCTTTGATTATGCTTTTACGCTGTTGCGAAGAACCACGATGCTGTTCTTAGCACCTGGAACAGCGCCCTTAACAGCGATAAGATTCTTCTCTGCGTCGATTTTTACGATTTCAAGGTTAAGTACTGTAACTTGCTCGTTACCGTATTGACCTGCCATTTTCTTGTTTTTGAACACTCTTGATGGTGTTGAGTTAGCACCCATTGAACCAACTTGACGGTGGATTGGACCTGTACCGTGAGTTGCTTGAAGCATATGGTGACCCCATCTCTTAACTGCGCCTGAATAACCATGGCCCTTTGTAATGCCTGTAATGTCGACCTTTTCGCCTTGTGCGAAGGTATCGGCTGCTATTACGTCGCCTACGTTGTAGTCAGCTGCATTCTCAAGTCTGAATTCCTTAAGATGCTTCTTTGCTTGAACACCTGCTTTTTCAAAGTGTCCCTTAGCTGGTTTGTTTACGTGCTTTGCGGATACGTCTTCATATCCTACTTGGATAGCATTGTAGCCATCTGTTTCTGTGGTCTTCTTTTGTGTAACCACACAAGGACCGGCCTCGATAACTGTAACAGGGATTACTGCGCCGTTTTCAGCGAAGATCTGTGTCATACCGAGCTTCTTACCGATAATTCCTTTTTTCATTTTGCTTTCCTCCATATTATTTGGTTATTGGTTGACGTTTATTTTCGTCGTAGCCTTCGACACGTCAACTTGACCTGACCGTCATCATAGACTTACGCTTGCGAGTAACTGTAAGCTGCTACTGCTCGGTGGGGTTTGGCTTTTCATCTTTAGCGAGAATTAAAGCTTAACTTCAATTTCAACGCCTGCAGACAATTCAAGACTCATTATAGCATCGAGAGCCTTCTTTGATGGCTTAACGATCTCGATAAGTCTTTTGTGTGTGCGTTGCTCAAATTGCTCACGACTGTCCTTGTACTTGTGTACCGCACGGAGAATTGTTACAATCTCTTTTTCGGTTGGGAGTGGAATAGGACCCGATACTGTCGCGCCATTTCTTTTAGCCGCATCAACGATCTTTTCAGCAGCAGAGTCTACGAGCTTGTGGTCGTAACCCTTAATTCTTACTCTGATCTTTTCATTTACTGCCATTTTGCTTTCCTCCTTAATTAGAAATTTGACGGGGACTTTCGCTCTTACACCGTCCCGTGTGTTTCCCTCACCTGCTTAACAAATCCGAACCTCACGGTTCGGTACAAATGCAAGCGGGTGCGTGTCAGACCTGTGCTGACAGGAGATACACTTTGCTGCATTTAGCTGCTTTGTGAATCGAACGCGCTCCACGAAAATTCCCTCCAAATGCCATAGCAGTAGCACATTTGAAGCAACCTTTCGTTTCTCCACACGTTAAGCCTTGTTATTTTATCATATATATGGAAATTTGTCAATTATTTTTTAAAAAATTTCACAATTTATATTTTAGCCAAATGTAAAAAACACGGTCGTTTTTGTACAAATTGACGAAAATATTTATAATTTCACCTCTAAAAAGTCATTTTTGACTCTGAAAATCGCCATTTTCTATTAAAAGTTTATTAAAATTTCGTATGATTGCACAAAATGTCATTTTTGAAAATTTGGATTTTTTCTTCCTTATTTATATATAAGTTACTATTATATAAGGTATTTTTGATAATTACTTGAATTTTCAATTTCTCTCCAAGGGCAAAAGAAAAACGGATTTTCAAGTGATTTTTTCTCAATTTCACACAAAAAATCCGTTGTTTTTGCTCTTTTTTAATTATTTTTTCTGTCCATAATATGCGTTTGGACCATGCTTTCTATCATAATGCTTGCGCAAAAGAACCTCTTGCATTCTTTCCACATTTCCATTTGCTTGATACATCAGCATTTCGGTATTATAAGACATCATAGCAACCTGCTCAAGAACAACCGCCGCTTCAACAGAGGCCTTTGCGTTGTCACCCCATGTAAATGGGCCATGAGAATAAACAAGTGCCGCGTGCATCTGTTGTACACCCGTTTCCTTTAGTGCCTCAAGTATGACTGTTCCGGTTTCTTTTTCATACTCTCCCTTAATTTCCGCATCTGTCATCTTTCTTGTGCAAGGGATTGTTGTGCCGAAGTAATCAGCGTGAGTTGTGCCATATGGAGTTATTCCTCTGCCAACCTGTGCATAGATAGTTGCCCAAGGGGAGTGTGTATGAGTTACTCCACCAATTTCGGGATAAGCCTTATATAGCTCTAGGTGAGTTGGTGTATCAGAGGAAGGCTTTAGATTGCCCTCTACAACATTGCCGTCAAGGTCAACAACAGGTAGCATATCGGGAGTTAAGTCATCATACTCAACGCCAGATGGTTTAATAACGACCAAGCCCTTTTCTCTATCTATTCCACTAACATTTCCCCAAGTAAAGGTGATGAGATTGTATTTAACAAGCATCATATTCGCTTCATAAACTTCTTTTTTTAGTTCTTCTAACATATTATCCTCCGTGTAGGTCTTTATTTTTACATTTTAATAGTATCAAATAATTTAGATTTAGTCAATACTAAATTTGAATTTATAATTATATTTTACTTCAAATGCTTGATTTTCAGTTTTTTATATGATAAACTCAAAATATCAATTTTTGTGAAAGGATATTCAAATGAAAAAAACCAATTCATTGTTTAATATTTTTCTTTCAATTACTCTATTTTCATCAGTAATTGCGCTAATCTTTGCATCCTTATCACTTTCATTAAGATATAGCGAGGTGATTGCCAACATCAAGGTTAACTCACCCATTTCAATAGTATTTATAATCTTCATGACACTTTCCGTGCTATTACCAGTTGTTCAAGCATTTGTTATTAAGGACTATAAAATAACAAGGATAAAGAATGACACCATATTTTCAAAGATTTCATCTATTTTAGTTTCTTGCCTGCTTTTTGCCTTGTCAATTGCTGATTTAGTATCAATTGGAAAAGGTGCTTCAAGCAACCCCTATTACTCATTAGAAATATGGAAGCTTTTGAGAGCATTTATTGCCGTGCCATTCATTTTAAGCTTGATATTTAATTCTTTTTTAAGAAACGCAAGAATCCCTGCGTTTGTAAGATATGCATGCTCGATTTCTCCCATTGCTTGGACCTTGTTTTCTGTTTTGGCAATATACTTTCATAAAGGTCCAGCTCCAATGCCGGAATTCTTTAGAATAATGTTTTCACTGGTATACATTTTTAGTGCATTATTCTTCTTATATGATTTCAAGTGGAACTACTTAACCAGTAACACAAAATTTTATGTGGCAATATCCACTATATTCACCTCATTCTCGTTTATCGTTTCGATTTCCTCATTAGTCGGCTTAATTTTCGGTCTTTCGAGCAACCACATAGTAATCAGTGCTGTGGAAATGATAGCATCATTCTCGCTTGGAATTTACAGTCTTGCAAGATTGCTTTCAATAAAGCGCGCGGTTTCCATCACAGCAAAGCAAGAAAACGCAAAAATTGAACACTGCCTCAAGCAAAATGAGAAAAAATAAACCAATTTGATAACAAAAAACAACATTTATTGCAGCCAAGCAAAGCATCAAATTTAGACACTCCCTAGGCAAAAATCAAATAAAAACAACGGTCTGTTGCAAATTGCAACAGACCGTTTTCTTTGAAAAGCGGCGTAGAGTGTTTGTTTTTGGCTTTACGCCATTTTTTCGAACTTCTCTTGTGTAATTTCATATTGAGTTTGCTTGTCAGCCAAAACACGCTCAAATTCATCAATCATATATTCTGCCATTCTGCCAACCTCATTTGCTTGGCTACCAGCTATATGAGGTGTTAAGAAGATATTATCAAGCTTGTAAAAATCGCTTCCCTCCACAGGCGGCTCATCTATTGTTACATCGAGGAGTGCGCAAATGTCACGTCTATCACGAAGTGTCTTTAGCATACCAGGCTCGTCAACCTGCGCACCACGACCTGTGTTAATAAATACAGTATTTGGCTTCATAAGTCTAAAGTGCTCTTCCTTTATAATTCCTACAGTTGCAGGAACGTTTGCAAGGTGGTTTGAAATCACATCACATTCAGAGAAAATCTCCTCAAGAGTTGCCTTTTTAGCACCTAAAGCCTTTATTGCACTCTTTGGCAAGAACTCATCATAAACATAAAATTGAAGTGAGAACTTTTTAAGAAGCTGTATTACTTTTCTTCCTATCATACCAGCACCGATAATACCAATCTTCGAATCATAGTTGCCAGTGTGTGATTTTGAATATTCAACAGCCCTATCGTAGTGGCCACGTCTAACCATACGCACGGATTGGAAATAACCCTTATTTGCAAGTAAAATTTGCGCCATAGTGAATTCCGCTACTGGAATTGCGTTAGCAGCAAAAGCACTAAACAGTCTTATACCTTTATCTAAATAATGCTGACCGAAGTATTTTACCGAGCCTGCTGCATAGAAAAGAGCCTTTGCATTTGGAAAATATCTTGCAAAATCATCCTTATCTTCCGTGCCACCAGGCATTGACCAAGTTGAAAATATGTATTCAACGTCCTTAAAGCCATCGGGGTTAGCCTCCAAATCCTCTTGGCAGTAAACCTTGTTAACATCAATATCTACTAGCTTTTTTAGTCTTTCCTTTGCTTCAGGGGAGTAAACATAATCTACTGTTGCTGCCCTGTTAGCTAAAAATATCGCTTTCATTTCGCATTTCTCCTTGATTTCTTCGTTATAAAAGCATGCAACTGTATTTTCTCATAAAACACCAATTTTGTCAAGCACTTTAGCTCATTTTTAGAAATATTTTTAAACTTTTTAACTACGTTAAATATAATTTTGGTTTTTCGCCCTTTCCGCGTTCGTTTTTCTTGACAAAATTGTATGAATATGGTAATATTTTAATAGTATATTATATTATAGGAGGCTTTTATGGCTTACAATGTTCCATTAAACAAAGAGGCTTTTTTAAAGCTATGTGATGAGTCAGGTACTTCCTTTCCTTATTCAGAGGATATTTCCTGTCTTGCCAAAAATATAGAAATTGCTGGCAAAAAAATCAACAACAGAATAGTATATCAAGCAATGGAGGGCTGTGACGGCACATACGACGGCGCACCTGACGAGCTTACATACAGAAGATATCTCCGTTTTGCAAAGGGTGGCGCTGGTATAATTTGGTTTGAGGCTACTGCTGTTCTTGGCGAGGGTCGAGCAAATCCACGCCAAATGTATCTAACCGCAAAGACCGAGGACGAATTCAAAAAAATAGTAAACGATATAAAGGAAGCAGGAATCAAGGAAAACGGCTTTGAGCCTATCGTTATTATTCAGCTTACCCACTCGGGCAGATATTCTAAGCCCGAGGGCACTCCTGCTCCACTAATCGCTTATAACAACCCTATTTTTGAAAAGGACAACCCTATTGATAAATCTAGAATTGTTACCGATGACTACCTTGACACCTTGGGTGAAGCACTTGTTAATGGTGCTGTGTGGGCAAAGAAGCTTGGCTTTGACGGCGCCGATATCAAGAGCTGTCATAGATATCTTTTGAGCGAAATTCTTTCTGCTTACAATCGCGAGGGCAAGTATGGTGGAAGCTTTGAAAACCGCACAAGATTACTTACAAACGCAGTTAAGGAATCAAAGGTTTTAACTGGCAAGGACTTTATCATTACCTCTCGTCTAAATGTTTATGACGGATTTGAGTATCCTTACGGCTTTGCTGTAAAAGAGGGCTGTGGTATTACCCCTGACTTTACAGAATCAAAGATGCTTGTTAAGCAATTAGTTGCAAACGGCATTGATATGATAGATATGACAATGGGCAACCCATACTTCAATCCACACGTTAATCGCCCATATTCACAAGGTGGCTATATCCCACCCGAGCACCCAATGGTAGGTGTACAAAGAATGCTTGATGGCATTTCCGAAATTGCAAGTGAAATCAAGGGCACTCCTGTTATTTGCTCTGGTATTTCATTCCTTGGTGCTGTCAGTGCAAATGTTTGTGCTGGATATATAAGCGAGGGCAAGTTCGATTTTGCAGGCTACGGTCGTGAGACTCTTGCTTATCCTTCTTGCGCTAACGCTATAACCTCGGGTGAAAACTTAGACCCTAAAAAGCTTTGCATTTGCTGTAGCAAGTGCACAGAAATAATGAGAAAGCCAGGAGGCACACCTGGTTGTGTTATCCGTGACGGTGAGGTTTATATGCCTCTTTACAAAAAATTAGTTCTTGGAAAGGAATAATAAAATGAAGGTTGCTATAATTACAGGTGCTGTTGGTGGCATTGGCTTTGCAACAGTTGAAAAATTTGATAAAGAGGGCTACGCAATTGTAGCTATGGATATTGTACCTTCGGATGTAGGAAACGAAAGGCTCGCTGGCATTAACGATTTTGTTTACGTTAGTGGTAACTTGGCTTCAGCTGATGACAGACAAGCATTGGTTGATGCAGCAATTAACACCTACGGCAGAATTGATGTGCTTGTAAACGTTGCAGGTGTCGCCCCAAGAGTAAGGGCCGACATTCTTGAAATGAGCGAGGAAAGCTATGATTTTGTAATGGATATCAATTTAAAGGGAACATTCTTCCTTACTCAACTAATCGCAAATCAAATGGTAAAGCAATATAAAAACGAAGGCATTAAGGGCTACATTGCAAATGTGTCCTCCTGCTCTGCTTACACATCCTCAACAAATCGTGGTGAGTACTGTATGTCCAAGGCAGGCGCTACAATGATGACAAAGCTTTTTGCAGACAGACTTGCAGAGTATGGCATTACTGTTAACGAGATTTGCCCAGGCATTATAGCTACAGGTATGACAGAAAAGGTTAAGGAAAAATACGACAATCTTATCGCTGGTGGTTTAGTTCCACTCGGCAGATGGGGACTACCCGAGGACTGTGCTAACGCAATTTATACTCTCTGTTCAGGCATGCTCGGCTATACAACCGGTCAATCAATTATAGTTGACGGCGGTATGCACATTCAAAGATTATAATCATCTCCCCTAAAGGAACAGAATATGAACGAAACAACTACTATTTTTAACGGAGTTAATGTAAAAAAGGTTACTCTCGATGCTCTTGTGATAGGTACAGGCGCGGCGGGCTACAATGCAGCTCTCAGGCTTGATGACTACGGAGTTAAGGATTTAGCCATTGTTACCGAGGGCATTAATATGGGCACCTCTCGTAACACAGGCTCCGACAAGCAAACATACTACAAAATGAATTTATGTGCCGACTATCCAGACTCCCCCAAGGCTATGGCACAGGACTTTTTCAACGGCAAATGTGTTGACGGAGATATTGCTTACGCCGAGGCTGCGCTTTCTGTCATGTCCTTTTTGCACCTTTGCGAATTAGGTGTTGAATTCCCTGTAAATCGCTATGGTGAATACGTTGGCTATAAAACCGACCACGACCCACGCGCAAGAGCAACAAGCGTAGGTCCACTTACCTCGAAAATGATGACAGAGTGTCTTGAAAAAGAGGTAAACAAGAGAAATATTAAGATTTACGACAAGCTTCAAGTGATCGA
Organism: Clostridia bacterium; assembly: GCA_017472695.1. Lineage (GTDB taxonomy): Bacteria > Bacillota > Clostridia > Oscillospirales > CAG-272 > RGIG2000. The sequence continues at coordinate 67,739 of JAFUOQ010000015.1, forward strand.
AATTATCAAAAACGGTGACACCTGTGTCGGTATTTTGTGTTTAAACAAATCTTCAAGTGGTGAAAATGACCGCTTTGTTCTCTTCAATTCAAAGAACACGGTTTTGGCAACTGGTGGTCCTGCTGGAATTTACTCAAACACAGTTTATCCTATCGGTCACCACGGCTCAAGTGGTGTTGCCTTTGAGGCTGGAGTTAAGGGTAAAAATCTAACAGAGTGGCAATATGGCTTGGCTTCCACAAACCCACGTTGGAACGTTTCGGGTACATATATGCAGGTGCTCCCTCGCTTTGTTTCTGTTGACGAAAATGGCAATGAATACGAGTTTTTGAACGATTATTTTGACGATATCGGTACTTGTCTATCAAAGATATTCAGAAAGGGCTACGAGTGGCCATTTGACTGCAAAAAGGTATTAAATGGCTCTTCAATTATTGACCTGCTTGTATTCCGCGAAAACGTTATGAAGGGTCGCCGTGTATATCTTGACTTTAGAAAAAATCCATACGGACTTGACGAATTGCCATATGATGTGCTCGACAACGAGGCGCGCGAATATCTTGAAAACGCGCACGCTTGCTTTGGTACGCCTTTAGCAAGACTTCAATTTATGAATATGCCGGCATATGATTTATATCTATCCAAGGGTGTTGACCTTGAAAAGGAAATGCTTGAAATTGCTCTTTGTGCTCAACACAACAACGGCGGACTTGATATTGATATGTGGTGGCAAACAAATGTGCCTAACCTATTTGCTTGTGGCGAGGTTGCCGGTAGCCATGGTGTTTATCGCCCAGGTGGTAGTGCGCTTAACGCAGGTCAAGTGGGCTCTACACGTGCTGCTCAATATATATCCAAGCATGGGGAAAATGAGAAGGCAGATGCAAAAGCATTCGACTCTGTGGCTGAAATTGCTGTCAATAAGCATCTAAATATTACACGTAATATCCTAGGAAATGGCGACAATGTTCTTAGATTAACCGATAAATATCAAAAGCTAATGGATGAGGTTGCCGGACCTATTCGTAATGCTTCAAAATTCGATTATGCAATTAGTGAATTTGCAGGTGCATTTGCTGATTTTGATAAAATCGTGAGTGTTAACAAGGAAAACAAGCTTTGGCTTGCTTATCGCTTGCGCGATGCTTTACTTGGCGAAATGATGTACATCTACTCAATGAAGGCATATGTATTAGCCGGTGGAAAATCTCGTGGCTCTGCAATTTACACATCTGAAAACGGTACAGCTCCAAAGAAAATGGAGGATGTTTTCCGTTTTGAGCTTGATGATGGTGCGCTAAATGATAGAGTGTTTGAAATAACCTACTGCTCCGATCTTGATGGTGGTATCGGTGGTGGCGCTCGTCCCGTTAGACCTTTACCAGATGGTGGCGGATTCTTTGAAAACGTATGGCGCGATTATCGCGAAACAAAAAATATTTATTAATATAATGGCTCAGGCTTACGAGCCTGAGCCATAAAAAATATTAAAGTGGTAATTTTAGCCACAGGGTGCGATTTTTCGCACCTATACAGCACGCATTTTAAGAAACAAAGGAGATAATATGAAAAGCGGACTTGTTTCTATATCTTTTAGAAAAAAAGGAATAAAGGAGCTTATAAAGGCTACAAAGGAAAGTGGTCTTGAATACATAGAATGGGGTGGCGACGTTCATATTCCTATGGGAAACGTAAAGCTAGCACGCAGAGTGCGTAGGCTTATGCACGGTGCTGGACTTAAAAGCGCATCATACGGCTCGTATTTTGGACTTATGTACCATTGTGACGAGCACTTTCCTATGCCATTCAAAAAGGTTTTAAAAACTGCTAAAGCGTTGGGAGCTAAAACAGTTAGAGTTTGGCTCGGCTGGCCACGTTGTGGCTGTAAAAAAGGCTGTGGCCAATACATTTGTAAAAATGGCTATAATCGAGCTGTAAGAATTACAAAGAGCCTTTGCGACCAGACAAAAAAGTTCGACCCTAACCTTACCCTTTCAATTGAATGTCACTTTGCAACCTTGACTGATGATTATCACGACACATTAAGGTTTATAAATGATGTAAACAAGGACAATTTAAGGCTTTATTGGCAGCCTAATCACTCAAAGGGCTTTGAATATAATTTAGAAGCCCTAAAGGCGCTTTTGCCTTGGGTAACAAATGTTCATGTTTTCAACTGGGACAAGGATGCTAAAAAGTATCCTTTGTGCGAGGGAACGGTCGATTGGAACAAGTATTTAGAGGTTCTAAATGACGAAAACGCCGAGGGACGTGTCTGTTTTCTTGAATTTATGCCCGATGGAGAGCTTACCTCTCTTCCATGCGAGGCTAATGCTTTAAATTCTTTAATAGGTGGTAAAAAATAATGAATCTTTTAGGAAAAGCAGCTGACCCTAAGTTTTGGGCAGAATTAAAAAACAAACCTGAATTCAAGCCAATGATTGATGCTCTTTTACACGATTATGAAAAGGACGGAATGGATGAAATTCCTTGTACTAAGTTTTCAAAATTCCGTTTGTTCCACGATATTGGCGACCGTTCAATTTATCAAGTTGACTTTTTCAAGCGTCAGCATAGAATGTTTATTCTTACTGCCATGACCTTGATTTATCCAGATGAGCCAAAGTATCTTGAACAACTCCAAGACACAATTTGGGAAATGTGCGACCAATATGTATGGGCTTTGCCTGCTCACATGCCAAATATCACAGAAAACAACAACTGTGAGCTCGACCTAGATTCAACTACAGTTGGCTATGCTCTTGCATTAATCAAGGCTGTACTAAATGACCGCTTACATGATTTAATTAAAGCAAGAATTGATGCTGAGATTGACAGACGTATAGTTAAGCCATTCCTTGCACAAAGATGGCACTGGGAATTTAGAGAAAACAACTGGACAACTGTATGCTCCGGTGCGGTCGGATGCGCGCTTATGCTTAATCGTCCAGAGGTTTTTGACCTTGTTATGGACAGAATTAACCATAATATGCAAACATATATTGATTATGGCTATCGCGATGACGGTGTTTGCACCGAGGGTGCAGGATATTGGAGTTACGGCTTTGGTTACTATTTAACCTATGCTGAAATGCTAAGGAACTACACAGACGGCAAGATTGACTTAACCAAGGGCGAAAAGGTTAAAAACATTGCTATGTTTTTACAAAAGCTCTATCTTGATGAAAACGTTGTTGTTAACTATGGTGACTGTGGCATTGGAACTAAAATCACTATGCCAGCAGGCTATTTGTACCTACTCAAGAGCTTGTTTCCGAATGATGTTGAGTTGCCACCCGAGAAAACATTTGCTTTTGATGTTCACTACTTTACATATTACTTAAATGCCTTCCGTTTTTACGACCCATCATATAAGTCAGCGAAGCTATCTAAAAATGCAGAATATTTTATGGCTGACCAAGGCTGGTATGTAAAACGCACAGAAAAATATGGCTTTGCTTGTCGCGGAGGTTCAAATGGTGAAAGCCATAACCACAATGACGTTGGCTCTTTCATTTTTTCAAAGAACGATAAGCAAGTGCTTTGTGACATTGGTGGTCGCCCTTACACAAGACAATATTTTGAGCATCCAGTTAGATACACATTCCTTGAAACCTCATCAAGAGGACATAATGTTCCAATTGTAAATGGTGAATATCAAGGAAACGGTGGTGAGCGCGCCAATGTAACCTTTGAAAACGGCACAATAAAAATTGATTTTGCTTGTGTTTATTATCAAGACGAATTAAAGAAGCTTGTGCGCTACATCACACCAGACGAAAATGGTGTAACAATAACTGACAAGTTTGATGGTGTCACCGAATTTACCGAAAGATTGGTTTCTCACTTTGAGCCAGTAATTGAGGACGGAAAAATAACTGTCGAGGGTGTAACTATTACATTTGATAAAGAACTTGCCAAAGCAAAATGTGAGGTTGAAACACACGCACTTGAGCTTGATGTAAATGGCGAAATAACAAAGGGAATTCCAACATACCTAATTAGCATTGACGTAAATGAGCCAAAGGATAAATTCACCTTTAGAATTGATGCATAACGCTACTAAAAATAAAAACAGAAGTTATTATCACATGATAACATGTTCATGTGTTTATGTATATAAGAGCCTTGCGATTGCAAGGCTCTTATTGTTGCTCTAAATTTACTGTTTTGGGATGTGTTAATAGGCATCAAAATATTGACAACCATAAATTGTACTATTGCTGATTGCTACAGTAATAAACCACCCCACCATATCATCTGTAAAAATCGTGGGATTATTTAAATTTTCCACATATACACAAACTGATTTAGAATCGCAATATACCCCGCTCACCCCAAACCTAAGCGAGCCACTATTAGCATCCACATAGACTATCAAAAGCGTATTAGTTTCAAAGAAAGCTTCATCATATTTAGATGTTACGTTTTCAAACGACTCTACTTCATCATAAGTTTCATTCATGGAAAGAACATCACTATAGTAGTATTTAAACCGTTCCAAATTTTCTTTGGTTTCCATTTTAAAAATGGGATAATGGGTTTTATCACTGTTATTTATTTTATCCTTGTTCAGCGCGCCGCCGATAATTGACTCGTCATTTGACCAATTGGCAAATGAGACAGTTACTTCATATTCGTCAATTGATAACTCACCGCCTTCTTCGGGAATTTTTGTTTTACCGCAACTAACAAAGCACAGTAAGCAAAGTAAAAATGTAACAAAAGTATTAAACTTTTTCATATATGAACCACTCTTTTTTCTAACAATATACTTTTTCTTATTAAATCTCCTTCTTTTTTCATTTCAAATATTATTACCAATCAACTGGTTTATCTGGGTCATAAGGTTCTGTCGAAATAATATCAAAACGATATTGTGACTTATCAATAGACAGGTTCGCAAAGTCACGTTTAGTTATATAAAGCCAAAAAACGTTTTCTTTAAGCTCAACATTATAACATGATTGTTCAAAAATTTTACAATGCTCAAAAGCAAATTTTCTATTACTTTCTTTTATGATCTTTTCTAGAAGTACATATATATCATTAGCTTTTTCTTCGTTTTCCTTATAATGACTTTCAAGATCATCTCTAAGAAAGACTCCGTTTACGATAAATCTGTTTAAAATATCTTCTCCATAAAAAGCAATTTTTTTATCATAAAGCTCTTTTGAATATTTTCCTTCTGTATATGCAGATTCACCGTATTTGAGCCATTCGCCATCCTTTTTCAATTGACTCAATTTGCCACTTAAAGCTCTTAGTTCTTTCAGTTCTGCTTCGTATTCGGCATATGTTTTGCCCTCATATACATAATCATAAAACGACTCTATATTCGAATCACTTACCATAATTGTTAACTCTTGAGAGTCTTCCGCCTCCAACAATGCATTATATAAATCCCAAGAAACCATCATACCATTCCAAGTTGTATATTCTTCCTTTTCCTCGGCATCACTTGGACCATCAACATTAGGAATATCAGTGCTTGGGTTGTCAATATTTGGCAGGTCAATAACATTATCCGTTTCTAACGGCTCCTTAATGTCTCCTTTTTGATTTTTATTTATGATAGGTATAACTATTGAAAAAGCACTCGATATAATCAAAACAAAGCAAGCAGCTAACGGTATTACCTTTTTCCAAATTACAGCAACGCGTATATTGTTTTTCTTTTTATTAAATGCTTCTTTGGTTTTAAAATAACGTTCAATTATGTCACTGTCAAGATTACTCATAGCGTCTATTAACAACACATCATTCATAAATCCACTCCCTTTCTTATGAGATATTCTTTCAAGCCTCGTTTAATTTTCTCAATCGATTTGTACACACTCGAAGAGGTCACATTCATTTCCTTTGCAATCGTATCTATGGAATTCGACATATAAAATCTGCTAACAAAAATATATTGTTGCTTATTTGATAACCCTTTTACATAATTGCTAATAAGCTTTCCAAGCTCTTTTGCATTTAAATTAGAGTCTATTTTCTCTTCACTCTGCAAACAATAGCATAAATCATCCATTGAAACCTTAAATTCAGAAGGCACACTTTTTTTGTTCGTTTTTCTCCTGTAACAATCTATTGCAATTCTGCGCATTATCTGCACTATAAAAGCAGGAAATACAGAAGGGCGCGTAGGTGGAATTGCATTCCATATTCCAAGATACGTATCATTTTGACATTCTTCGCTGTCGCACTTATCATTTAGTATATTGTAAGCTATTCTAAATAACAGCTCGCCATATTTATTATCAGTTTCCTCTATGGCGTGTTCTTCTCTTTGCCAATACAATTCAATAATATCATCATCAGTGATAAATATCTGTTTTTCTTTCATGAAGCCCTCCCTTCAATGTCCTTTCATAAATATATGTCGAGAAATTTTATTAAATTTGGAATAATTTTGAAAAAATTTTTATTTTAATTTAATTATATCACAAAACTATATGGTTTGTATAAAAATTAAAAAGGTGTACATTACAGTACACCTTTTTAATTATAGCTTATGCTTAATTATGCTAATTGCCTTTGGTAAAACTTTAACATCTGCTACGCTTTCATCATAAAGCTCACCGTCGGCAGAGATTGTTTTACAGCCCTCTACCTTACAGCCTATACATCTTTTGTACATTACATATTTTTCAAAGCTCTTTTTAACTATTCCTTTATTGGGATCCACAACATGGTTTCCTTTTTTGAATGCGCCAACAAGCTTTAAAAATGTAAAGGTTCTTATGTTTTTTACAATAGTAACGTCGAGCGTGCCTGAATCAAGCTTTGCGCCTGGTACAGCCTTGAAGCCTCCGCCATACCATCTACCATTACCGATAGCAACCAAAAGGAATTTATCATCCATTTCCTCAGTTGTGCCATCCTCATATGTAAGTGTAACCTTAGCCTTCATAGGCTTTTTATGAAGAAGCTCACCAACAACACCGAGTATATATGCAAATGGACCTGTTATAAATGGTAGCTTTTTGAGTTTATCAGCTCTTTTAACAACGCCACAGTCAAAGCCCATATTAACAATGTTAGCGGCATATCTATTATTGAACTTCATAATATCTGAAACAAACTCATCAGGCATATCGTCAAACGAACGAACAAAGTCATTTCCCGAGCCGATAGGCACGAGCTTTAGCATAGCCTCGTGTGCGCAACCGCTATCCATAATAGCATTGACAGCCCTGTGAACTGTGCCGTCGCCACCATAAACTGTAAAGCAGGTATCAGGCTCAACCTTACAGGATTCCCTAATAAATTTGCTTGTTTCAGTTGGAGAAACAGACATATATGTTTCATCTGTTTCTTTAATATGTGTTCTTACTTTTTTAGCAGTACCTTTGCCTGCCAAAGGGTTTAAAATATGCAAAATTCTTTTAATCTTGCGCCCAAATGAAGTTTTAATTCCTTCCATTATAAATCCTTCCTTAAATTAGTGTCAGGTTACAAGCCAATTGATAAGGTCTGTTTCCTCAAAGGCTCTGTCCCAGCAGTTATGACTTAAGTCGTCGAAGGTGATAAACTCAACATTTCCACCACTATTTTTAACAGCGTTGACCATAAGCTCCGAATACGCAAATGGAACAACGTCGTCGCGCTTTCCGTGATATGCGCGGATTGGCATTTTAAGAGCCCACGCACGCCAGCTCATTCCGCCCGAGCAAAGAGGAGCTATTTTATAAAAGCGTTCAGGATAAGTCATTGCCAGCTCCCACGTGCCAAAGCCACCCATACTGATACCGCAAAGAGATACACGGGCAGGGTCTATTGGGTTATTCTTTATAACCTCATCAATAAGCACCATAACCTCGTTTTTAAAGTCATACCAGGTGAATGGATGTGCTGGGCATTGAGGACTCAAGGTGTACGCACGAACCCCTGAATGCTCTTGATTTTTTGTAAATAGCTTAGGCACACAATAAACCTTTAATTTTTCAACATCGTCACCACGCTCACCAGCACCGTGTAAAAATACGATAAGAGGTAATTTTTCATCTGCACCGATATTATCAGGAGCTGTTAAAATATAGTTAAGCTTTTGTGCTTTAATATCAAACGAAGCACTTTTGTTATATGTAATCATTTTTTGCCTTTTCACTTAATTTGGAAATTTTTGTACATAATACATAGTAATTATATCATAAATTCATTGATTTGTCAACCTGTTGACTTTTCCAGTGGTTTTTAGCGCAAAATGGTGAGCTTGTCAACATATTTTGACAGCAAAAGAAAAAGCCCTGCAAATTGAAGCGAACCCCATTTAGTTCACAAAGCAAGGCTTTTTTATTCTATGTAATTATTTAATGATTTCGCCGTAAACAGTACCAAAAGCACAAGAAGCATTAGCCTCGTCTGTGTCGATGTGCATAGCTGCCTTGAATGCGGGATTTACTCTTACTACAACATCGTCAAAAATTGTAGTTCTGTCTGAAACAATCTTAACCTTTACAATTTCCTTGTCGCTAACACCAGCCTCCGCTGCCTCATCAGGTGTAAAGTGAATGTGTCTTTTTGCAATGATAACACCCTCGGAAAGCTCAACCTCACCACAAGGACCAACAAGCTTGCAAGGAGCTGAACCTGCAATGTCTCCACTTTCTCTAACTGGAGCGCTTACACCTAGTGTACGAGCATCTGTAAAGGAAACCTCAACCTGTGAAGCCTTTCTTGCAGGGCCTAGAATGCTAACTCTTTCGATAGACTTTTTGGGGCCTACAACAGTAACTCTTTCTTGGCAAGCGAATTGACCAGGTTGGCTTAAATCCTTAATATTTGTAAGCTCATAGCCTGCACCAAAAAGAATGTCAATGTGCTCACGAGATAAGTGAACGTGACGTGCGCTTGTTTCAACTAAAACTTTGTTATTCATATTTATATCTCCTTAATATTTTTTCCACATTATATAATAGCACATTTTTACTAAAATGTAAATATCTATTAAGAAAATCGACAAAATTTTCAAAATACGACAAAAAGGAAGGCACTGACTAAAAATCAATGCCTTTTGCTTTTTTGGTTATGTCCTTATGTCACAGCCCACTATAAAATTACGTCTAGTCTTGACACATCTTCAGGGGTTTCGCGTCTGATTACTACTCTATCGGTGTCGCCTAGCATAACGACTGCTGGGCGCGGCACACGGTTGTAGTTTGATGCCATTGAGTAGTTATATGCGCCGGTGACGAGGACTGCTATATTATCGCCTCGCTCGACCTTTGGAATTTTGACATTTTCTTGGATTAAGTCACCGCTTTCGCAGTTTCTGCCTGCTATTGTACATTCATAGCTTGCTTCCTTGTCCATTTTGCCTGATGCCAAAACTGTATAGCTTGACTGGTAGAGTGCGTAGCGTGGGTTATCTGTCATACCACCGTCGATTGCAACATAGTTTTTATAGCCCTTAATTTCCTTTACCGAGCCAACAGTATAGAGTGTCATACCGCTATCGGCTACTATTGACCTACCTGGCTCCATTAAAATTATTGGCTTTGGAAAATCATTTTCCTCACAATATTCATTAATATGCTCGGAAATGAGCCTAATATTTTCTTCATAATCAATCACCGGGTCACTCTCAACATATCTAACGCCAAAGCCACCGCCTAGGTTTAGGTATTTAGGGGCAAATCCAAGCTTTTCCTTGACCTCACCGACAAATCTAATCATAATGTCAGCAGCATCGCAAAACGGCTTAACTTCAAAGATTTGAGAGCCAATATGTGAATGATAACCGCAAAGCTCAATATTTTCAAGTGAGAGTGCAACCTCAACAATCTCGATAGCTTGTCCTGTTTCAATAGCTGTACCAAACTTACTGTCAACCTTACCCGTTGCAATTGCAGAATGGGTATGTGGGTCAATGCCAGGGGTTAATCTTAAAAGAATCTTTTGTCTAACGCCAAGCTCGCCTGAGATTTTGTTTATCGCATAAAGCTCGTCATAGGTATCTACTATAAAATATCCAATACCATTTTCGATAGCAAAGCGAATATCGCTATCACTTTTTGAGTTACCGTGGAAAAACGCATTTTCAAGTGGGAAGCCTGCCTTAATTGCAGTATAAAGCTCTCCAATTGAAACAATATCTGTGTTTATTCCCTCCTCCTTGGCAATTTGATAAATACCAACAAAGGAAAGTGCCTTGCTTGCATAAAGAGGCTTTGAGCCCACACCGAAATACTTTTCCATTGCGTTTTTATATACGCGCATAGCATTTCTTATCTTCTTTTCATCAAGAAGCATAAGAGGTGTGCCATATTTTTTTGCAAGCTCGGTCGTGTTATAGTCGGCGAAGTATAGCGTGCCGTCTTTAACACTTAAATTGTCGTGTAGTAATTTTGTTTCTTGACAGTTCATATACTCCTCCTAATCTCTTGTTTAGTTTTTGAACATATCCTGCATTGTATAAAGTCCCTTGCTTTGTTTTACAAGGAATCTTGATGCCTTAATTGCGCCATCAGCAAAGAGTGCGCGATCATAAGCGTTATGACGTAAAACAAGCTGTTGGGAATCGGTTGTGATATAAACCTCGTGCTCTCCAACTATATTTGCCATACGGAGCGCGTGGATGCCAATTTCGTTCTTTTGTCTTTTTGCCTCTCCACCTCTGCCATAGACATATTCCGCCTCTGGGCGAACCTCTTTTATAGAGTTGGCGAGCATAACTGCAGTTCCGCTTGGTGCGTCAACCTTGCGATTGTGATGTGCCTCAACAATTTCAATATCAGCATCTGGGAACATTGCGGCTGCGCGCTTTGCAAAATCCGCAAGGAGTGCAACACCAATTGACATATTTGCTGCTAAAAACACAGGGATTTTTTGTGAGGCTCTGGCTACTGCCTTTTTGTCCTCATCGTCAAGCGCAGTTGTAGCAATAAGCACAGGACACTCAACCTTGACTGCATAATCAAGCACGCTTTTAACAAGAGTATGGAAGGAAAAGTCGATAATAACATCAGGCTTGCCCTCTACCTTATCAAAGCTGTCATAATACTTATAGTTTTCGCATCCTGTGGACTTTGGGTCAACGCCACAAAATAGCTCCATATCCTCGCTTTTAGCGACTTCTGCCATTACGTGTCCACCCATTTTTCCATTAGAGCCGTGAACTAAAACCTTAATCATACATCAAGTCCCTGCTCTCTCATAAGACCAAGCATTACTTCATATTTTGCTTCACTCATTGGGGTAAGCGGTAGTCTTAATGTATTTGTACCAAAGCCCATTTTAGCCATTGCAGCCTTAACAGGAATTGGGTTAACCTCTGAAAATAGTGAGTCAATCACTGCGTGTAGGTCATATTGAATATCAGCTGCGCCCTTAATATCGCCTGCTAAAAATTTAGCGCAAAGCTCGGATGTTTTTCTTGGCAAGATGTTAGATACAACAGAGATAACACCCTTGCCACCGAGTGACATGAGGGGAACAATTTGGTCATCGTTACCACTATATAGGTCGAGCTTGCTATTTACATATGACATGGTTTCAACAATCTTGCTGATGTTTCCGTTTGCCTCTTTAATAGCAATAATGTTCTCGTGGTCAGCTAATGCCTTGTAGGTTGAAGGCTCAATATTAACGCCTGTACGAGATGGAACATTATATAGAATAACTGGCGCACGGCTAGCGTCTGCCAAAATATTGTACATTTTTATAAGTCCTGCTTGAGTTGCCTTGTTGTAGTATGGGGTAACTGTCAAAACAGCATCTGCCCCTGCATCACAAGCATATTTGGTTAAAGAAAGCGCGTAGTCAAGGTCGTTTGAGCCTGTACCAGCGATAACTGGGACACGCTTGTCCGCCTTTTCAACTACTCTTGCTATAACAGTTCTATGCTCCTCGTCAGTAAGAGTTGACGCCTCACCGGTAGTACCACAAGCAACAAGCGCAGAAACGCCCTCTTTAATTTGCCAGTCAACTAATTTATCTAGAGCTGCGTAGTCAACACTACCGTCGCTATTCATAGGGGTAATAAGAGCGGTTGCAACGCCTTCAAACAATGTCTTTTTCATAATAAGCACCTGCCTTTAAGAATAAAATAACTTTAGTTTATTAAAGTAATATACTTCATTATAGCAATAATTATTTATACTGTCAAGAATTTTCGCGATTTTTTTCGTGTACGAACAAATTTTATATTGACAACGAATGAAAGCAAGCGTATAATTGGAAATATCAATTTATGTTCACGCCACACAAGCTTGTGGTAAAAAGGAGATGATTTTTGTGAAAAGAATTGTTACAATACAAGATATTTCTTGCTTTGGTAAGTGCTCAATTACTGTTGCCTTGCCACTTGTAAGTGCTATGGGTGTTGAGTGTGCTATTATTCCTACCTCTGTGCTCTCTACTCACACAGGTGGGTTTAAAAATTTCACCTTTACTGACTTAAACGAGGATATACCAAAAATTTCAAAGCACTGGAAAGAATACAACATAAAATTCGATTCGATTTATACAGGCTACCTCGGTAATAAAAAGCAAATTGACTATGTGATTGATTTTATTTCAAAATTCAGAGGGGCAAACACATTTGTTTTTGTTGACCCCGCTATGGCTGACAAGGGAAAGCTTTACGCAGGCTTTAACGAGGAGTTTCCATCTCATATGGCTAAGCTCTGCTCCGTTGCTGATATGATTGTTCCAAACATAACAGAGGCATCCTTTTTGCTTGGGATCCCTTACACCGAGGATTATGACGAGGCATATATTTTTGATGTATGCAAAAAGCTAGTTGCTTTGGGTACAAAAAAGGTGATTTTAACAGGTATTCACTTTGGAAATGCGACACAGGGTGCGTATTTTTACGATGGAGAGAGTGGCAAAACCTATTATTACTGTCGCGACACACTTGATGTCTCCTTTCACGGCACAGGTGACACATTCTCTAGCGTTTTGTGTGCAGGCTTAACTCGTGGCTATTCCTATGAAAAGGCGATAAAAATAGCAGTTGACTTTACTGTTTTGTGCATTGAAAAAACAATTCCAGATAAGGAAAACCACTCATATGGAGTGAAATTTGAGGAATGCATACCAGAATTGATAGAAATGCTATCGGATGGCTGCAATGGGTAGACCAAAACAGACGAAACAATTTATTTGCTCACATAAGGTTGAGAATTTGCTTTTGCAAATTCTCTTCTTTTTATGTCTGTTTTTACCCACGACCACTACTTTACCGTACACAAGTACGCATACGTGAACCCCCTAAACTCATTCTTCGTTTTGGGGAACCCCTAGACACGTACGTGCCTCGTGGCTTCTTATCCCATTTTGCTCATCCGTGCTTCTGAAAAATTAAAAAGCACTCGCAAGAGTGCTTTTTCTTATTCATGATATTTGTAGTACTTGGCAAGTCCACCCGATGCGGTTTCGCGATAATCACTTAATAGGTTTTTGCCCGTTTCGTACATAACCTTGATTACCATATCGAAGCTGATTTTGCGAGAGTCGGTCAAAAAATTTGCAAGTGAAAGCGCGTTTATTGCACGCATAGCGGCAACTGCATTTCTTTCAATACATGGGATTTGAACAAGACCGCCGATTGGGTCACAGGTAAGTCCTAGATGGTGCTCCATCGCTACCTCGGCTGCGTACTCAATTTGTGAAAGACCCATCTCAAAAAGCTCGCCAAGTGCCCCTGCCGCCATTGAGCAGGCTGAACCGATTTCTGCTTGGCAGCCACACTCCGCGCCACTTATTGATGCGTTTTTCTTTATTAGATTTCCTATGATTCCACCTGTTGCCAATGCCTTTATAATTCTTTGGTCGTCTAGGCTATTCTTTTCTTGATAGTACATAAGAACTGATGGAACAACTCCACAAGCGCCACAGGTAGGGGCGGTAACTATTGTTCCACCACCTGCATTTTGCTCACTTACTGCAAATGCATATGAACAAACAAGTCGGTTTTCTCTTGTTTGAGCGGACTCGTCAATATGTCTTTGGTTATAAAGAAATTGTGCCTTTCTTTGAGTGTTTAAGCCACCAGGGAGAGTGCCTGTTGTTGTGAGTCCCTCTCTTATAGAGTTTTTCATACACTCCCAAACATCTCCGAGATACGAGAAAATCTCGTCACCCTCAAATTCCTTAACATATTCCCAAATTCTTATATTCTTTTTCGCGCAATATTTTGCAATTTCAATAAAGGAATTGTGTGGATAAATATCCTTAATTTTCTGTGCGCCCTCGTCCTTGAAAAGGATTGAGCCACCACCAATGCTATATACAGTTTCCTTGCCTAAAAGGGTATCTCCTTGATATGCGTAAACATCCATTGTGTTTGGGTGAAAATCGCAAGGAGATTTTTTATCAAAAACAATTTCACATTTTGTTGGCGATAAGGTTTCCCTAATTATTCTGTCAGTGCCGTGTCCAAGACCTGTTAATGCCAAGGAGCCAAAAAGCACAATTTTAAAAAAATCAGCCTCGGCGTATCTGTTTTTTAGAATATTCATAGCCTTTTCGGGGCCTATGGTATGAGAGCTTGATGGTCCTCTACCAATTCTATATAGCTCGCGTAAAGATTGCATAAAAATCTCCTTTTCTTTAAAGCTCTAACTATATTTTATATTTTTAAGCCACAAAAGTCAAGTGTTAATCACTTCTCTGCCTTAAACCTCACTGGCTTTTTTGCTTCAAGTATTATTTTGTCCTCATCCTTTAGCATTTCAGAGTCGGCATAGATATAGCTTTCTCCATAAAATATTAGCTTGTCCACATATGGTGTAATATAGCTATACTGCTTTTTGTATATTGGACCATACGAGCCAAAGACAATTACATCGGCATTATACGATTTTTCCTCTGTGAAATAGTCAAAAATTTCATAGCTTGAAGCTCCAAGATATAGAAAATCGCAATCATTTGTACTTATATTAAATGAAACGTTTTTTCTTTCGGAGCGAGGGAGTGTATTATTTCCGCTAAATTCGATGGTAGCTATGTCAAGCTTCATATTGTGCTGAAGCTCTGCCACCTTGATTTTCTCCTTTTTGGCTACTCTTATTATTCCTTGATATATATCCATTTCCTTTGCGTCGCTAGGTCTTGGTATATAAAGAGTTTCAATTTTGATATTTCCTGCTATGCGCTTAAAATATAAATCGGTCAAGTGCGAATAGTCACAAATTATATAGTTTTCAACCTCGCTATAGTGTAAATAATCTATAAGTCCTACACTTGTTCCAGCTACCCCGGTTGTGGTTTTTGAGATATCTATTACAGTTAGATTGTTGTTCTCCTCTATTGTTATAAAGTCATTTGACCTTGAGCTATAGCTACTGATATAAACATTATTCTTTGCTTGTATATAATTAATTATGCTTCCCGAAGCAAAGACACAGGCTCCCACTAAAAGCAAGCAGGTCATATGCTTTATGTACTTTCTTTTAACCAAAACGAGGAGAACAAGTGCAAAAACAATCAGGTAAACTCCGATTATTTGTACTATTGAAAATGTAGGGATTACAATTCCTCTGGCGTCAGCTAGCCACCTTATAAATTCAAGTAACCAATGCGCTCCTCTATCCCCTAAAAAGAATAGAAAATCAGATATATATGGTACGCTAGAGAACAAAAGCAAGAATGGTGCAAAATAAATAAGAAGCGTAAAATACGGAACTAAAATTATATTAGATACCGGTGTTAAAATTGATAGCGTGCCAAAAGCACTAAATGTAACAGGCAAGGTAAATGCGACAACAAAAAGTGTTGTAACGAGTGAAAATATTATCCATCTAAAAACCACAAATCTTGTTCTTTTCAGCCTTGTTTTATAAATATATCGCACGGAGATTAAACACCCCAGCATAGCAAGAAAGGATAACATAAGAGAAATAGAAAAGATAGAATACGGCATAAAAATACAAATAATTGTGACTGATAAAAACAGCGAGGTTACATTATCAACTCTATATCCAACCATTTTGATAAGATAATATAGTGACATCATAAGTCCTGCTCTTATAGCCGACTCCGAAAAGCCTGTCAGAGCCACAAAAAAGATAATGCACAGTATTAAAATGAAATTTTTGAAGTGCAAATTTAATGGTAAAAATTTAAAAATAATGCCTAGGAGTGTCGCAATTACAGTTATATGCATTCCACTCAAGGCGAGCGCGTGGCTAACTCCCACCCTTGCACAGTCTCTTTTTATACTATTATCAAGTAAATTGTCATTTCCTAGCAAAATGGCAGAAAACAAAGCGCCGGAATCCTCGCTCATATTTTCCTCGAATATACTGGATAGCTTTAAATTTAATTTTTCTAAAGCGCTAATTCCATTACCCTTTGAAATCAATGTGTAGCTTGATGCAGTAGCCAATATAGATATTCCATCGTCCAGATATGCTCTTGCTTCATTATAGCCAATGTCCGAGTCCTCAGGTAAAGAAAAATACACATAAAATGAAACCTCGTCGTCCACATCAAGTCCCTCTCCCTCAAGCTCTAAAAGTGCTTTGAAATTAAGTCCTTGGTCATCTACGCTCTTTACATCAATTATATAACGGCTTTGATAGCTTTTTTCGTATTCCTCATCTTTTACTGTTGCTACTATTTCGTGCTCGCCATTGTCTATAAGCAACACTGCTTTTTCATTTTTCCCAAAGGAAAATATTGAAATTAACATAGCCAAGGCTACAAAAAACAAAAGAGGAAAATACCTGATAATTTTATCAAGTATAGTCCTCTTTCTCTTTATTATGTATAAAATTGCGAGTAAAAATGCTAGCACTGTGAAAACCGCTAATATAATCATTCTTATTAGTGTATTTAGCTCGTAGGAAATAAATAAGCTTATCAAAAACGCACCACATCCGAGTGCTAAATTTCTATGTTTAAATATTTCCATATAACTACCCTAATTTGCTAAAAATTTTTCAAACTCTTCCCTTGTATAAAGGATATTTATAGCCTGCAGCATCGCGTTTGCGCTCATATTTGTCGGTAGCTCTAATTTCTTTAATAGGTCTGTTCTCATATTTTGACTGTTTTCTCTACCACTTAAGCCATATTTGTAGAAGTCTGTCTTTGTGATTTCATTAAGCGGTCTTTCGGGTGCGTTTTCTCTAAATGGCTCTAAAAGCTCAATAAGTCTTTTTGAGTCAATTCCCTCAACACCGAGTGTGCCCTGCTTTGAAGGTGCTCTTTTCCTTTTCTCCTTGCCCTCCACATATGGAGTATAGATGTTTATAATTTGCTCTGGCTTTAATGCTCTTTTAATGTAAGAGCGAATTAAATGTCCAGCACCATCGGAGTCTGTTAAAATAATAACCCTTGATTTGTCAGCCAGCTTTTTAATTAAGCCTATCTTTTCCTCATCATTGAAAATGGAAAAGCCACCTGTGGTAATGACTCTGGCACAAACCAAGGAATCAAGCTTTATTTTGTCGTATTTACCCTCAACTATAATTGGGTATTTAATTTGCATCTTCATATTTCACCTGCAGAATAAGGCACACAAAGAGCTTATTAGTCTTTCAACTGCTATATATGAGGTCAAATTTGACAAGGATTTAGATTTTATATCCACTTCGCTACATAATTCAACAGCGCGTGTAAATTTTTTAGGATTTTCTCCTGCTATGCATCTTAAATATTTGCCTACTCTAAACTCATGCATTCCAAGTGCTGATGCAATTTGGCTCTTGTTATTTCCACCTGAATATAGGGTTTCTATTAGCAAAAGCTCGGAATAAAGCCTTACAACCGATGCAAGAATTGCCATCGGTGGTTCATGTGATGATTTTTGACGGTAGAGTGTTTCAAAAACAAGACTTTTATTTTTTTCAAGGAGCGCATTCGTGAGCTGAAAATCATCATATTCCACTGTTTTACAGGATACCATATCAATATCCTCATAAGTAACAATATCACGCCCGTTCATTTTAACATAGCAAGAAATCTTATCAATCTCGTTTGAAAGCACCCACATATCGTGTCCACAAACCTCAACCAGCTTGTCAAAAACCTCACCATCATACTTAACTCCATTATCGGAAAAATGGCGTGAAATCCAAGATTTTAGCCTTGCGGGAGTTGGGAACTCAAACTCAACAGGAGTTAAATGCTTGGTTAAAATCTTATACATTTCTGTAGGATTTTTGGGTAGCTTGCCTGCGTTAAAGCAGTCGTTATCTGCACGAATAATAAGCACTGTATGGTCATTTTCCGAGAGGGTTGAGAGCACGTCGTCTATTGATTCCCACACATCCTTTTTTATAGAGGTATAATCCACTCCGCGCACCTCAACAAGCTTTTTCTCCGCCATCATAGGCAAAGCCCCTATAGCTTGGGAAAGAGCGACAGGAGAAAACTCCTCTGCGTACAGAATTATGTGATTAAATTCGTCAAAATTGCCGTCTAAAACCTGCTTCTCTACCTCTTTTGAGTACATATATTTCAGATAATCCTCACCGCCGAAGAATAAATATCCTCCGTGAAGATTTTTAAGCTCGGCCTTAAATTCGGATTCTGTCATATAGCTTCCACTTCCATTTTCATTACTGTTTTTTGAGCGCACGCACCCTTAATCTCGATAAGATATGTGATTTCTATATATCCGTTGGTTAAAAGCTTGTTATCAATGCTTTTTGAGTAAATACAAATCTCAAATGGCATAATGCCTGTGTTATAAACACATATATGGCGCTTGCCCTCCTCAAAATACATAAAGGATTCAAGCGCGCCTGTACGAATTATGCTAACCTCTTTAGGCTTGTTTAGATCAAATTTTAGCTCTGTATAAACTCCACCCATACCTTCAGTCTCCTCCTCGTATTTTAAGGAGTAGGTATCGTTTTCAGTACTAACCTTGCCATAAAGGGTTGTTTCTACTCTATCGCTCCCATCACAAGCATCAAAGCTTTCTTGAATCATAAGCTTATCAGCTGCGTGGTCAAAAATCGACTTGCCCTTATATTCCTTTTGTGTTGTCGTTATCTTTATTTTTACGTTCATTCTTTTACCTTTTGTTTTTGATTATGTGCTCGGGCTTTTTAACGTAAACCTTGGCGCCCTTGCCAATGCTTTCAGTTATAAATGAGTTACCACCGATAACTGCACCCTCACCAATTACAGTTTCGCCACCGAGAATTGATGCGCCTGAATAAATAGTAACATTATCGCATACGGTTGGATGTCTTTTAACTCCTGCAAGGCTTTGTCCCTTTCTTGGCGACAAAGCGCCCAAGGTAACACCTTGATAAATTTTTACATGGTTACCGATTTCTGTTGTTTCACCGACAACTATACCTGTACCGTGGTCAATGAAGAAATACTCACCAATTGTAGCACCTGGGTTAATATCAATACCAGTCATTGAATGGGCATGCTCTGTCATTATTCTTGGTACAAATGGCACTTGGCTCTTATAAAGCACATTAGCTACTCTATACACAAAAATTGCATAAAGCCCTGGGTATGAAAAGATAATTGCTTCCTCGCTCTCTGCCGCTGGGTCACCCTCAAAGGTAGCTTCAACATCCTTAATTAGCATAGAGTGAACCTCTGGCAATTTAGTAATAAACTCCTCGGTTATTTCCTTTGCTCTTTTTGATGCACCCTTTTCATCCTTTGCTTTAATTGCAAGCTCAATTTGCTTTTTTATTCTGAAGCTGATTGAGCTGATTCTCTCCTCTGCAAAATCAAGAGCATCGTGCTTACAGTCTGCAAAATAAGCGGGGAAAAACAGCCCCTTTATATCCTCAAGAATTGAGATTATTTCATTTTTATCTGGTAGCTTTAAGGACGATGAAAAGGCAGTAACGCTTGAATTTTCATAGGACTTAACCATTTCCATAGCCGCTTTTTCGTTAATTGTCATATAATTATCTCCTTTCACAGTAAGATATTATGAGCTTATATGAAATATATGATAGCATAAAGATTTAAAAATTGCAAGTATATATTATTATAAATAAAGAAAAAGAGCCTCGTGGCTCTTTTTCTTTACAAAATGGTTATTACTCAATTTCAAGTATTTCCCTAGCTTCCTCGCCAGACATCGTTCCTATTGTTTTCAGCTTACGGCTCATAACATTAGTTCTTGTGCCGATTAGGTTAGCAAGGTCTGCATCGACCTGTTCAACGTGGCGCTTTGTCTTTGTGAG
Organism: Clostridia bacterium; assembly: GCA_017472695.1. GTDB lineage: Bacteria > Bacillota > Clostridia > Oscillospirales > CAG-272 > RGIG2000. The sequence continues at coordinate 87,862 of JAFUOQ010000015.1, forward strand.
TGCGTCTGCAAAGGTTTCAAACTCCGTCTTTACTGCCTCAAGTAGCTTAAATACATCTGCGCTCTTTTTCTGAATAGCGAGTGATTTAAAGCCTTGCTTTAATGCGTTTAGAAGCGCGGACAAGGTTGTAGGTCCTGCCATATTTACCTTAAATTCTCTTTGGCACTCCTCAAAAAGCCCTGCCTCTATAACCTCAATGTAAAGTCCCTCGGTTGGCAAAAACATTATTGCAAAATCGGTTGTGTTTGGTGGGTCGATATATTTAGTTGAAATGTCTTTTGCAAAGGCTCTAATCTTGGCTCTTAATTCCTTACGAGCAAGCTCAAGCGCTACCTTATCTCCTGCATCAATTGCATCCTTGATTTTATAGTAGGTTTCAAGTGGGAATTTGGAGTCTATTGGTAAATAAATATACTCGTCATCGCTCGATGGCATTTTAATAGCAAATTCAACAGGATCGCGCGAGCCCTTTTTGGTGACAACATTCTCCTCATATTGATCCTTTGTAAGAATTTCGCTAATGATATTGCCAAGAATTACCTCACCTACAATACCCTTTGTTTTTACATTTGTAAGGACATTTTTAAGCGAGCCAACATCAGTAGCTATACCCTTAATTTCGCCTATTGCCTTATTAACATTACCGATTTGGGAAACTACATTTTCAAATGATTCCTTTAGTCGCTCGTCAATAGTTTTTTGGAGCTTTTCATCAACTGTTTTTTGAACACCATCAAGCTTTTCGCCAACTGTCTTTTGAATGCTTTCAAGCTTTTCACTGTTCTCACGGCGAAGCTCGGAAAGACTTTTAGCAACTGCGTTATCAATAAGCTTATAATTCTCGGTCATATTCTTTGAAAACTCATCAAACTTTTTGTTTAGATTTTCAATAGCCTTTTCGTTTTCCTCACGAGTCGCCTTTGACATTTGATTAATGGCAGTATTTAATTTCTCCATCATATCAATATAGTTTTTGGTGTTTTGCTCATTTAGGGTCTTCATTTCCTTCTCGAGCTGTTGAATTTTTGAATTAATTTCATTGATAAAGAGCTTATTTGTACCCTCTATTTGTCCAATTTTCAGGTCTACAACTTCCTTTATAGGTGCTATGTCAACACTCGGTGCTTTTTGCTTTTTCAACGCAAAAGCTATGTAAATGGCAATCGCGCAAAGAACGAGCGAAACCACCAAAATCAGAATCCCGAGAGTAAGTAAAATAATTTCGCCTGTCGTCATTTTATACCTCCTCAAGCTTTATATGATTATTCTATCATTTTTTTAGTAGTTTTTCAAGTAAAGTGTTTGAATTTATGTACAATATATGGTATACTATAATATAAAGTAATATTTTTACGACAAATGAGGTAAAATTATGGCTAAATATAGAAGAAATAGAATTAATGACGCAGTAAAAGAGGAAATGGCGCAAATCTTGCGCGATGTAAAGGACCCAAGAATTGCCGGTGCTTTAGTTTCAATTACCGGTGCTAATGTTTCGGGAGATTTAAAGTTTGCTAAAATTTACTACTCTGTTTTAGGAGATGATAAGGCAGAGGTTGGTAAGGCATTAAAGAACGCAAGCGGATTTTTCAGATCCGAGCTTGCAAGAAGAATCAATTTAAGAATAACGCCAGAGCTTTCCTTTGAGTATGACTCCTCCGCAGAATATGGGGCGAATATTTCATCCATTTTAAAGACATTAGACATTAAGGATGACGAGGAAGAAAATGATTAAAGAGCTTTCAATTAAGGAGCTGGCAGAAAAAATCAAGGAGCAAAAATACACCCTTATTCTCTGCCATAAAAATCCAGACCCAGATACACTTGGTAGTGCATTTGCCTTAAGAGATATTTTAGCTCTGCTTGGCTCTTGTGCCAAGGTGGCATCGTGTGATACAGCTCAAAAAAAGTTCGATTTTATCACCGAGGGTGTTTCTCTTGAATATCAAGAAAACGGTTATGAAAGATATATTGCGGTTGACGTGGCATCTCCTACCCAGCTTGGTGAATTATCGTTTCTTGCTGACAAGGTTAATCTTACTATCGATCATCATAAAATGTGCGTGCGCTTCTCAGAATATTATGAAAATTTTTGCGCATCCTGTGCTGAAAATATTTATCTTTTGGCAAGCGAGCTTGGTATTTTAGACAAGCTTCCAATTCATTTTTATAACTGCTTATATGCAGGAATGAGTGCAGACACAGGTGGTTTTAGATTTTCTAATGTTACCCCTGACACTATGACTTTAGCATCACAGATTATTGCCAAGGGGATTGACCATGCAGAAATCAACCGAGTGATTTTTGAATCAAAATCACTTGAAGAAATAAAGGCACAAAGACTCACTTATGAAAAAATGCAAATGTTTTGTGATGGTGCGCTTTCTCTTATTGTTTTTACAAACAGAATGAAAGAGGAAAATGGTATAAGCGACGCGGATATTGGTGATGTTGTAAACGCTGTGCGGTCTGTTGAGGGTGTTTTGGTCGCCCTTTCATTAAAACAAAGCTCAAAGGATGAGAAAAAATATTCTCTTTCCTCTCGTGCAAATGCCGACATTGATGTTTCCAAGGGTTGTATGGAATTTGGCGGTGGTGGACACGTCCGTGCTGCTGGTGCAACTGTTATAGCAGATAGTGAGGAGGAGGCTACTAATATGGTTGTTTCCGTTTTCTCTCACTTAATTGACGAATATAAAAAGGGTATAAAAAATGGATAAGGAATTGTCCGGTGTCATTCTTGTTAACAAGCACAAGGGTGTCACCTCTCACGATATAGTCTTTAAAATTAGACGTCTTTATGGCACAAAAAAGGTTGGGCACACTGGCACTTTAGACCCTCTTGCCACAGGCGTTTTGCCTGTTTTGGTTGGAAGAAGCGCTAAAGCTGCTGAATACCTTTTATCCGAGAATAAAAAATACATAGCTGAAATTAAGCTTGGTATAACAACTGATACCGAGGATATTACAGGTAATATTTTAACAAAAAGCGACACTCTCCCCACAAAAGAGGAATTCTTTGATGCCTGCAAAAAATTTGAGGGCGAGATTATGCAAATCCCTCCTATGTATAGCGCACTAAAGGTTAATGGGCAAAAGCTAGTTAACCTTGCAAGAAAAGGAATTGAAATTGAAAGACAAGCAAGAAAAATCACTGTTTTTTCGATTGTCCCAACTGTGATAAACGAAGCCGAGGGCTTATACAAAATTGAAGTTGCTTGCTCCAAGGGTACATATATCAGAACCCTTTGCGCCGATATAGGTGCAAGCCTTGGCTGTGGCGCTACAATGGCAGAGCTACAAAGGACAGAAAGTGGTAATTTTAAAATAGAAAATGCCTATACAATAGACGAGCTTGAAAAAATGAGCGAGAGTGAAAGAGAGAGTCTGCTTTTGCCACCTGAGGAGCTTTTTTTGGAAGCTGAGCCCGTTTCATTTAGCGATTTTTACACAAGGCTTTTTAAAAGTGGATGCGAAATATACCAAAGGAAAATTGGAACTAGCTTCCCTCTTGGCGCTTTTTTAAGAGTGTACGAAAATGGTGAGTTTATTGCTCTTGCCGAGGTTAAAGACTTTCCCGACGGCTCAGCTATTAAATCGATAAAGTTTTTTAAAATTTGAGGTTATTATGAAATTAATTAAAAATCCAGAACAGTTTCATTGTTGGGAGCACTATGCGGCAGAACTTCCCGTTGAATACCATCAAAGCCTAGAGGAGGGCTTAGCTATTGAGCCCTACAAGGAGCTATTTGATGCAGCTACTAAATTGCCAGATGGCGAATTTAAAGAGGAAATTGCCGATGCTATTTCCAAATTAGTGCTTGAGTTGCCTATAAGAGACGGCTACGAATATAACGAGCCATCCGACCTTGAGGGCATTAAATCACTTAGAAATTTAGAGCTTTTAAAAGATTCAAAGCCTTCCGTTGCGCTTGAAAAAAAGATTGAAGGCGCTTGGTATGGCAGAATTGCAGGATGCTTACTTGGTAAGCCTGTTGAAGGCTTGTGGACAAAGACCTTGACTGCACTTTTAAAATCATCAAATAACTTCCCTATGACAAGATATATCTTGAGCACAGATGTAAACCGTGAGGAGCTTGCAAAAATCGGGCTTGATCCTTGGCATTTGACCTCTGATTGGTACATAGACAAGATAAGATGTGCACCTGCTGACGACGACACTAACTATACAGTTATGGCTCAGCTTATGATTGAGCGCTATGGTATTAATTTTACACCTAAGAATGTGCTTGAGGCTTGGATGGACTATCAGCCAAAAAATGCATATTGCACAGCCGAAAGAGTTGCTTATATGAACTTTCTAAAGAGCTATGTGCCACCTTATACCGCATACCACAAAAACCCATACAGAGAGTGGATTGGTGCGCAAATCCGTGGAGATTACTATGGTTATGTAGCTAATAATGCCGAGGTTGGTGCTGAGCTTGCTTGGCGCGATGCTTCTATTTCACATATAAAAAATGGTATTTATGGCGAAATGCTTGTTTCTGCTATGCTCGCGTATGCAAAATCAAGCGAAAATATATTAGATGTTATTTATGCAGGTCTTTCTCAAATTCCATCAACCTCTCGTCTATACGCGCAAGCTATGGAAATGATTGATGGCTACAAAAACGGAATGACTAAGGACGAGGCTTTTGCCAAAATCCACGCACGATATAACAACGAGTTTTCAAACGATTGGTGTCATACAATCTCTAATGCGCTTATTGTTGTAGCTTCACTTCTCTATGGCGAGGGCGATTTTGGAAAATCAATCTGTATGGCTGTTGAAACCGGCTTTGATACCGACTGCAACGGTGCAACCGTTGGCTCAATTGTCGGCATGATTTATGGAATTGACAACATCGGCAAGGAGTGGACCGACCCACTCGGCGGAGTTTTAGAAACTCAAATTCTCGGCCACGATAAATCAACAATCGATGCACTTGTAAAGAAAACACTTGAGCATATTCAGTGGTTTAAATAAAACAAAAAAGGACACATTAGTGTCCTTTTGTTTTGGCGCAGGAAGAGGGATTCGAACCCCCGTGCCGTTAGGCAAACGGTTTTCAAGACCGCCTCGTTATGACCGCTTCGATATTCCTGCGTATTCAAATGTACATTTGCATACGCAGAGAATATCGAACCGGCTCGCAAAATATTTTGCGAATTCGCTTCGTATGTCCAACAAAAGCCGTTGTCTGCTTGCAAGCAAAAGGCTCGTTGCGACACAAGGCGAAGCCTTGATATTCCTAATATACAATGTACGTATTTTCTTTGCACAATTTCTCGTGCTTTAGTATAATATCACATTTTTTTGCTTCTGTCAATATATTTTTTATTTTTCTTTAAAATTGTTAGTTTTATAATACAGTTATACACATTGAAAAAATTTTTTTGGTGTTGTATAACTGTATTTTTTTATTGCCTGGTGCTGTGGAGCTTTACCTCCTTAAATTTTTTGTGTAAATGTGTTTTAAATTCTCTTTTTTCAAAATAAAGTTTCTTTTTCAAATTAAGCTCCACAGTGCTTTTTAAAAAGAGGTATTAATATGGTTCGTACAAAGTTATGTAATTTAATTGCTGTTCTTGATAAATACTCAAAGATAAAATTTGAGTTGTGCTCATATAATCAGCCTTATGTATTTGAGGGTAGAGTTAAGGAATTTATTAATTCAAATTATTATCAAGCCTTTTCTACTGACTACATATATGAACTAACTATATATGGTGACTCTTTATTAAATTGTGTTGTAAATATCAAGTTGGCGCCACCTATTGATTGATCGTATGTCTTCACCTTCAGGTGTTACATAAATAAATTTTAAATTGCCTACGGGCGGAAAGTGAGAAAAAAGTTATGGCAAATGAAAAGAAAGTTGATGTTCAGGATAGTGCTGTTCAGGAGGGTGTTGTTGAAACTAGCGTTGTTGAAGCAAAGAAGGAAAAGTTAATCGAAGTTAAACGTGAGCAGTTCGGTACTGGTGATGATGGTTCACCGCGCTATTCGTATTATATGGATATTGTACTCCTTGGTGGTCCTTTGAGAATTTCTCTTGCTGGTAAGGATGATGGAAATTACAGGCTACTTAATTTGATTTATTCAGATAAAAATGTTGCTCAAGGTCGCATTAAGGTGTCTTCATTTATGCCTGAAAAATCAAAGACTCCTATTGAAACAATAGAAGTTGAGGTTTTTTCAGTTGACTCTGATGGTGATGAAATCTGTGCATCACTCTTTGGACAAAGAAGTTCTGATAAGAGCTGCCTGTCCAATTACTTAAAAAAACTAAAACGTAATTAATAAAGTTAATTAACTCCACTTTACTTGAAATGAAATCAGCCTACTCGGTAAGAGGTGAATAATACAGGATTTGTCATAAAAGTAAAGTGGAGCTTTTGATTTTTATGTGGGAGTGATGTAATTTGATTGTGAAATAGTGTCTAAAGCATTTGATTTAGGCAGGTGAAGTAAATATCTAAAAAGAAATTTTTAAAAAAGAATGAGTTTAGGTATAATTCAAGCCCTAATGTCAAAAGAAAAGATGGCAAAGGGCATATTGCGTATGTTTCCGCTCGTCAAGGAAATAATTTCAAAATAAATACGATAACTCATTCTAATACTTTTTATGGTGAGCCTACTGTTCCGTTATCTAAAAATCCTAATTTATTATCAAAAGATACTCGTCAATCGCGTTTTAGTGTTCCTCGGTGGCAAAGTGCCAATAGTTTAAAGGTCAAGCCAAAAGGCTATTGGAAATTGGATAAACAGGATAAAAAAGCTATTAAAAAGTTCAATAAAAAGTATGCAAATAACTATAAAAAATAAATAAAAAAGATTTCAACCCGAGCGACGTTTCCGTCAAGTTCCGTAAACAAAGTACGGCATTGGTTGAAATCTGTAAATATTATAACCCATTGATATTTAAAAATCAATAGGTTTTGAAAAAAACATAGGAGAAAAAAATAATGACAAAAAAGACTAAAAAGGTTTTGACCATTATCGGCTGTGTGCTACTGTGTGCATTATTCCTTGGTGTTGGAGTTTATGCAGTAGATGCATTAACCGAGTGGGATATTAAAACTGTAAATGAAAACAACATAATCAAAGTTGATGATTATGTTTTAGAAGATACTAAAGATAAAGATGCGGCTATTCAAGTTGATGTAACTGAAGCTGGCGAAATTAAGGTAATTGGTGAAAACAATACCGATAGCGCCACTGAAATTGAGGTTGTATCAGTAATTCTTGATAAGGGTGAATATTATATTTCTTCAGGTGACAAGAAATGTGACAAAGATACATATTACCTTGTGTTGAAAAATGATGCCGGTGATGAAATTATTGCTGATAATGATTTCACTGTTACAGAGTCAACAAGCTATACACTCTATATCGTAATTCAAGCTGATGTTGAAATTGATACCACCTTTAGCCCTGTACTTGTAGAGGGTGACGAGGCGGAGTCTTTCTTCAAAATTAATCTTTTTAATAACTAATGCCAAAGGGGGGCTATTGAGCTCCCTTTGTTTTAAAAGGAGTGAAAAATTATGAAGAAAAAAATAATGTGCTTGTTTTTCGCTTTTGTTTTGCTCTTATCGGTGTGCCCTTTATATGTGTTTGCTATTGATACTGATAGCGATTATAAAGAGGTCTTGAATATACCGCTTGAAAATGTAGATTTATCGGAAACAAGCATCGAATATGATTTTAGTCATATTTATGCGGGTAGCTTTAAAGTGGAAGATTATAAAGCTAATGCTACTAAAAACGCTATTGAATTGATATCATGTATGGAAATTCGTAATGATAGTGACAATATAGAACTATTTATTTACGTATATAACCCGGCTAAAAAAACCATTTACAATTATGAAAGTAATACTATTACTTTTTCGAATGAAGAGGGTTATGATGAAGACTTAAAAAATTATTCAAAATACAGCTTGGAAATAATTGATGTTTATGGTGCCACAAAAAATACTTCTACTGAAACAAATGCTACCATTTTGAAATACAAGGTTGAAGGATTTGAATGGGATACTAATACTGGTAGCCGCGTGTATCGTTTGGTTGAAACGGAATTTAACGTTGGTTCCTCAAATCCGGTTAATTATAAAATAGCTAAAACATACAAATTCACGACCTGTGAAGATGGTATGTTGGTTATAAACGTAAATGACGAGGAAACGATTACTTTAAAAGCTAACCATACATTTTATCGTGTTCAAACTGAAAAAATTGGTGTTTATCAAGATATTGAGTCTGTGTATTTTGCTGTAGATAATGAGCTTCTAAATGCATATGGCTCAATGAACTCTATTGACGTATGTTGGCGTGAGCTGGTAACCAAACCTATATTAATTGTTGATGATGAGGATATATATGACAATTTAATGTACTCTGAAGGTAGTAATATACCTTGGATTTATGGTTCGGGATATTCTTTTGGCGGTGGCATTAATAAAGGTACTTGGATTGCACCGGGGATTTTATCATTTGCTCCAAGCGGTTGGGTTCCCACCACATTCAAATATGGTTTTAATTCTGATGATATTCCTTATTCATATTTTGGTGGTGTCGGCGATTTTCTTAAAAATTCGGTAACTCAAATTGCCACGTATTTTGACAATTTCTATATTACTCCAAACGAAAACAAGGTTGAAAATGAAATAGAAAAATTGTATTTCTTGTTCTATTTGGAGCAGGGTGAAATGGTTTCGTTTGAAGAAATATTAGATTTTGCTGATACATATAACTATGGTGTTGCGGATGGTACATATGAAGAGGATTGTTTTTCGAGCATTAGTGAATTAAAAGAATATAGATTTGATGTTGAGCAAACTGCAAATGTAAATCGTTATACGATTAATAATTCCCTATGGGAATATTGGGGTAATTTCTTCAGATATTCAACAGAGCTTGCAAAAAGTCGCGAATTTTACAATTTAGAGAATTTTTATTTACCTCACGTTGATGAAAATAAGATGTCCGATGTGGATCTTTCAGAACGTTATTTAATTGATATTAATGATGTGCCAGAATTTAGAAAATTTGTCCGTAATAACGCTGATAAATCGGTGTTTTTATTGCGTTATGCTATACATGAAACTGAAATTTATGAGGGTGCATTATTTGATGATGACTTTATAGATTGGGACTCAGGCATAAATGCTATTGGTCACATACAAGCCAAGTGCTATGCGTGTAACTCAACTGTGGCTACGACTACAATTATAGATGATTTTGATGTTCTTGATATTAACTTTGGTTCAAATGATGGAAGGTTGTACACATTCCCAGTTGGTCGCGCTCCTACCGATTTTGCTCCTGATTTAGAGCATGCAGAAAAACCATCATTGGTTGTGGTTGGTGATATTACAACAGATGATATATTTGAAACAATTACTACAATTCTAAGAATTGCCATAATTGCAGTTGTGATATATTTGCTTATTCAATTGTTTGTATCATTATCACCTTTGTTATCAAATCTAAAAACAGGTGGAAAAACAAACATCGTCGTAAATGTTGATGGAGAGGAAAAGAAGAATGAAAAGAAAAATAATTAGTTTTTTAACAGTGTTCTGTTTGTTTCTTACATCTTTTGTGGTTGTTGCATCTGCTAATGAAACGCAATATGACCCTTATATTGATGACCACTGGCAAGAGAATAATATAGTTTGTAATCATTGCGGTGAGTCTGGGTGTAATACTTGTGCTTCTTACAGTGCTGGCTTTTATGACGGAAAAGAGGACGGCTATGAGAACGGCTATCAGATGGCTACAATTGATTTACAAGAAAAAATCGACGCGGCGGAGTCAAAGGCTACAGAAGAGGATTTAAATAATGCACGTAACGAGGCAGTTGATGAGTTCAAGTCTAGTACTGAATATCAGAATGCAATTGAGCAGGCAAAAGCTGAAGCTATTGAGGAATATAAAAACAGTGATGAATATAGCAATGCAATTAACCAAGCTAAAACCGATGCATTAAGCGATTATTTGACATCATCAGATTATTCAGATGCACTCAATGAAACAGCATCCAATGCGATATCTGATTATAAAGCAAGTGCTGAATATAATCAAACACTACAGGCTCAATTCTCTGCCGGACAAAGTGCAGGTTATGATATAGGATATAACGAATGCTATGACTATTTATATGGTGAAATTTATGACAAGGGCTATGCAGATGGTATGTCCAATTTTAGAGGTTCTTCTGTTTATGCTACAGAGCTTGAAAATTATTTTCAAACCGGATATGAAAATGGTTACACAGACGGACACACAGATGGATATGACCTCGGAAACGAAAATGCAAGTGATTTTAATCCAGAGGAGCTTACGTCAACTTTAGTTGCTTTATTCGTTTTAATAGCTATTGCTATTGTTATTACTGCATTTGTAATCAAATCAAAGAGAAAAAGAGGAAAATAAAAGATGAAAAAAATTAAGAAGATATTTGCAATAATTGGTACAATTTTAATATTGGCAACTATGTTTGTTATTCCTTGTTCGGCAATTGGTGTTTCTTTTGGAGAAGATGCTTATGGATTTACTTATTCAAATTTTATTTTGTTTTATTCGCCTGAAGATTATACTTATGAATTTGACGAGGAAACTGATTCAGCTTTATATACTTTTAAAAGTCCCAATCCGGAGCCTTGTTTAATCGTTTTAGAATATAAAACACCATCAGCAGGTACAAATTACAAACAAAAATATTTTTTTACTGAACGTTTTTCCGAATTGTATTTAGATTTAAATAAGGCTGGTTATGAAGTGTATGATGAGTTAAAACATGTTTTTTTTCTTGCCTTTTATACTCCATTTTCTTTAGAAAATCTTGAATATCCAATGGAATTAATGATACCTTTAACTAATACTGACGATTTTATTTCTTCATATGATGAACAATTTGGATGGGCAAATGAATATGCACAAGAATATGCTTTAGAGCAGGCGGTACCTTTGAATGAGCAAATCACATCTCTTAATAGTCAAATTGCTGATAAGAATACTGAAATTTCAAAGTTAGAAAATGATGTAACTGCTCTTGAAGGTACAATTACTGAAAAGGATAATGAAATTTCTACCCTTGAAGATACCATAATTCAAAATGAGATTGATTATAGCGCTCTCGAAGAGGCAAAAGCAACGTCAGAAAGTAATTTGAATACAGAAATCAGTGCATTGAGTAATAAAAATTTGGAGCTTACTGCTACTGTTAATTCACTTGAAAAGCAAATGCAATTAAAAATAAATAAGGCTTATGCAAGTGGTCTTACAGACTCTGAAACAAGCTTTAATATAGCGCCAATAGCTATTGGAGTTTCAATTCTCGGTATTCTTGTTACTATTGTTGGTCTTGTAATCAATAGAAAAAGAAGGAGCAATAAACGTGGGTAAGAAAATATTTGCCGTACTGCTGATTACCTTGACGTTGTTTTGTGCACTAATATTACCTGCGTCAGCTTCAGGAACTGCGACAACCACTATATTAGAATTTAACACTGGGACAAGCAACGCCTTTGTTGAACCACAGGATATTAGTGTGCCTAAAACAGCTAAAGTAATGTGCTATAAAATAGGTTCTTCTGTTGTATATACAGAGGTGTTTACTCGTGAGTACGTAGATTTTTGTATAGAATTTGAATTATATGGAGAGGAAAGAACTCTTCAAGGCATTTGGAATTATATAAAAACTTCTACGTCGGTATATCAAATGGTAGAAGATGGTGCATTTTTAGAGCAGCCTTTAACGTTTAGTGAATTTTTATTAAAAGAAAATATTCCTTTATCTGATGCATATGCAAGTTTCGAGGTTCAATACGCTGACTACATAAATCTATATGATTTAACTACAACTGGCTTGATTGAGGAAAACGAGAGATTGCAAAGAGATAATGGTATTTATTACACTGTAAATCAGACTCTTGAAAAAAACGTTAAGGAATTAGAAAAGGAAAATGCAGAGTTGCAAGATAAAATTGTTCAGTTGAATGGTAATAAAAGTGACTCTACTGCTTCAATAGTAGTGGCATGTGTATTAATATCCTCTGTTGCTATCTTTGCGTTTGTATTCTTAAAAATAAGAAGGAGTAAGAGAAAATGAAATTGAAGATTGCATTAATTGTATTAATAACTGTCTTAATCACAATTCCCATTGTGGTTGCTACTGTTAATGTTTGCTCCAATTTAAATTTGCAAAATGACGTTGATACAGAGATAGCTGAGGAAACAGAAAGTGACACATCCACTCATTTGGCTACTGAAAGTGAGGAGTTGTGACGTGGTAAACATTCCTATATGGCTATTTATATTAATGCTCTTGGGTGTTGCATCCGTTTCCTGCTCTCTCGGCTTTATACTGTTTGCATTTATGAAAATTTCAAGTCAGAATAGAGGTGATTAAATGGCACGTTTTAAAGCAAAAACAAAGAAAAAAAGGCTACCAATGGTAGCCAAAACAACAAATGATTATTACAACGGAACGTGTGAGCTGTCGCAGTTGCCAAAAGGCTATTATTTTAGATTGCCGGGAAAGAAAAAAGTATATCTAAAAAGTGATTATGATCGTAGCCAAAAGAAATATCAATGTGATGATACAACTGATATTTTTGGAAATGGTCGCATGCTCAAAGGCTCAACAAAAGTTGAAACGGGTTTTGATTGGTAATGATTAAAATTATTAAATTTGGTTCTTGGTATGATGTATATGTTGACAATGTAATGATATTGCATCATATAAGTGAACAAGACAAAAATGATATACTAGGCGTTGCCAATATAGCTGGTGATGAGGTGACAATATGTCAAAGAATTACATAAACGTTTCTCGTGCAGATGTTCAAAAGGTAAAAAAACACGTTTTTTCGTTGCCTATCTATCAGCAAGGACGATACCGTTCTCTGCTTAATGCGTTGAGTAACAACTTTTACGGCGCTACAAAGAGCTTAACCGATAAAGAGCTTGCTCAATATAACGCGATAGTAGGTGAAAAGGGGATTTTCAAGTTCAAAGCGAGGTAGGTGTTGAGTCAATTTTATTAGTTGGCTTTACAATATTTATGCTACATGAAAACAACAAAGAATGTAAAAAAACGAATTAAAAGGAGTATACGAAATGTCTAAACAAAAAAAGAAATTCAAGAAATATACAATTCAAGAAAAACGTTCTTTCTGGACTGGCTATGGAATAGCACTTGAAAGAATGCAATCTGAAAGACTTGGTATGTCGTATGGTGAAAAGCATTTATCATCTGGTTGGGTCCCAAGTATTAGTTCTGCAGAAGAGGGTTATAACAGAGCTATGAAAAATCGTGGTAATGATTATAAATTATCACATCCTTTCTATCCTGAAGAAAAGTTATAATAAAAAAAGGCTCACTCTTTTGTGAGTGGGCCTTGATTTTTTATCCGTGATTAATTTCGTTTTCTGTTATGTTTTCTTTGTTAAGTTTTCTATCTAGTGCTGCATCAATGTCGCTTGTGTCAGTTTGCTCATATGTGCAAATTAGAGTTATTCCAAGCTTTTCGTAAATAGGTAATTTATATTTTTTTGTTTTTGTGTAATCCCTGTTTTTGTCGTTAAATCCCCAATGTTCTAACCAAACGTGCTTACCTTTTCCCAGATAGTTCGGTAGATAAAAATCGGGGTGCAGTACCTCTTTTTCAGTTTTTCCATAAGGTAAAGACTTTTCATAAGCGTGTGGAATTCCGTTTTCAAAGAGGTAGTTGTCGATTTCTCTTTCTGATTTGCTTTTTACTACGTGACCATCTTTGCAAGTGAATTTACCTTCGTAGTCTTCATCTAATAATTCTACAGAAGAACAGCCTGTTATTCTAAACAGTAATTCTTTTTTGCAGTATTGGCGATAACAAGAACTGCAGAATAACAAACCATCTGTTTTTCTGCCACAAGTAATGCATCTTGATTTGTTTTCTTCGTTGATGACAATTATTTTTTTAGTTTCGTCATCTTGTGTGGGTTCGGCTATAACAGGTTTCTTACATTCACATTCATCACCTGTATTGTTCCATTTACCACAGTCAGAGCATTGTTCAATTTGTTTTTCTTTTAACATTTTAACGTGCTCTTTACAAAGTCGGTCAGCTCTTGGTGTTCCATAATACATATTCGAGGGCTTTCCACAAATAGGACAAGATTTTTCGTTGTTCTCCATAATATACACTCCAAAGAATAAATAAAGTATTTTTTAAAATTGTAACATAATAATAAATTTTTGTCAAGGAAGGAAAAAATATGACTAATCAGATTATACCCAAGGAGCACATAAGAGCTAAAGAGTGGGTTTTGAGTGGTGATAAAAAGAATAAGGACAGTAAATTGGCTTACGCGCTCGGCTTTGTAAAAAGTGTTAATAACGAAATAAGCGATATTTCATACCGTTTTTTCAGAATTGGCTTTTACTTGGTTGAAGCGCAAAACAATAAATATTACGAGGAGCTGGGCTTCAATAATATATCTGATTGCGCAGAATACTATTTCGGCTTTAAGAAAACCACTACATACGATTTAATGAATGTTTACAGAAGCTTCAGAGATGTCAAGGGCACTTGGTATATGCCCGAGCGTTGGAAAAAATATTCTCAAAGTCAACTTTCGGTAATGGCTTCTGTTGACTATTACCCTATTCCTTTTAGAGATATGGTATCAGAGCACGACACAGTATCTGATATTAAAAAAGCTAAGTCATATTGGAATATGATTAAGCAGGGGAAATTAACCTCTAAGGTAATGTGTGATAGAAGCGTTGGCAGAGTTTATAACAATGTAAAAGAATTTTTAGAAGCTTGTGAGGAAATACTTGCTTCCTCTGATAAGAAGGATGTTGTTGTTTTATCGGATGAGCTTACCCCAAATGAAGATTTTTCCGAACGTTCGGAAAATTCCCTTCCTGATGTCGTAATAGAAAAAAATTCCGGATGTCCGGAAAATGATTGTTTATATATTGATGACGACGATCCATTCTTTGAAAAGATAAAAGAATGCTTTTCGGACTTTCTAATTGATAATTGCGTGTTCCCGAGCCACGACCAATTTATGCACGAATTTACTTGTGATTTTTTGGTTGTGCTTAGAAATTTTATCAATGAAAATATGAATGATTTTGTTAAATACTTAAAGGCAGATAGTTTCGTTGATGAATATAAGAATTTTCATCCCGAATTGATTTTTAGAGATAAGGAGTGAGCTTATGGATTACCGCCGAGCTGTGGATAAGATATATAAAGCGATTGGCAGCAATAATTATATAAAAAGTTTTTGGATAGAAGAAACGCGAAAAACAAAAAGATTTTTTATATCAAACAAACAACGCGATTTCTTTTTAGAAATTTACCATAGAAGCACGAATGTATTTGAACTTTCTATTTGTGATGCACAAAAATTCAATCCATATATGAATAGATATAATTTCAAAAGCTTAAAGGAGCTTGTTATAAAGCTTCGAGAATATAAAAATAAATTCACAAGCGCGAGTGAAAATGTTCCCGGCTAAAAATCATAAACGTTTGTGAAAAGTTGCTCGAGCAGAAAATCACATACGTGTGTGAAAATTGCCTTGAGGTAAAAATCACAGTGCACTGTGAAAATAAGGAGTAATTAAATGTCTAAAAACATAAAGAAAAAGAATGAGTTTAGACGTAAAAATATGAATGATGGAAAAGGTCATCCAACATATATCTTTGCACAGCAAGGCAATGATTACATATTTTTAGGTATAACTCATTCGAATGTAACTAAAGGTGTTAAAAATATTAAATTAGAGAAAAACCCTAATCCAAAAGATACAACTGATAGTTATGTCAGACCAAAGTCTGAAAAATATAATAAATCCTCTTTTGGTAAAAAGCTACAAGGCTGGGGTTTTTCTGATAAAGATAAAGAAATTATTAAAAAACTTACTAAAAAATAGCATAAAAAAGAAAAGGACGAACACCCGAAACTTAATTCGTACATCGTTCAACGTTCCTCACAAAAGTGGTCACTAAATCCTTTTCTTGTATTTATTATACACTAAATTTTTGAAATGTCAAGGGGTGATAAAATGAAAATACATATTTTAAAGATAGATAAAGATTTAATCGAATATAAAGTAAAAGGCATAAAGAATTGGGAAATAAGGTACAACGACAGAGCTTTTAAAGTTGGTGACATACTTTTTGAACGTGAATACAATCAAATCAGAAGCGAATACGGTAGCAATTGTATATATGAGAAAATAACAGGTATTTTGCCACATAAGGCTTGTTATGGTCTTAAAAAAGGTTATTGCATTTTAGTTACTCAACCTTTGTATTGTGGTGATTTTGAGAGAATAAATGAGTTTGCTGCACTCGAAGATGAGGGCCTTAAACTAATAGATTATCTTTCAAAATCACTTGATATTGAAGATTATTGCATTTGGTCAGAGCTCCACGCTTATGACTGGGAAACAATATATAACTTTGTTTCTGCAAAAATGCCACAAGGCAAATGCGTGAATATGATGTTTAAGAGGCTGTAATGAAAAATATATTTGCTCTTTTTCTTGTTGCTATAATTTCAATATTGATTCTTTTGGTTTTTGGTTACGTGATATTTAGTTTAGTGGTGGCTTGATGAAAAAAATATCTGCTTTTGTAAAAATGAAAATTAATCGTGTTCTTAATTGCGATATAAAAAACTATATAGCAATCTTTTTAATAGTAGTATCTTATGATTTGGCAGTTTTGTTTTATCAGCTCTCATATGAGAGGTTGGTTCAGAACTGCATTGACCTCTTCCGGGCTTGTCGATATTTTATAGAAAAGTTCTTTCTTTTAAATGATAGCTTTTCTGTTGATTTGCTTCCTTCTGATTTGCTCGATATTGATAGGCTAATATATATTGATATTAGTGCTATTATGGACAAGCTCCAAAAATTTATAGAAATACTTTTTACTGTTGAGAATGTCAAGAACTATATAGTTTTTTTAACAGTGGCTTTTCTTTTTTGTTGTTGTGGCTTGTCTTTAGGAGTTAGTATATATTTAATGTTAACCGAGTTGTTTAATAGTATGTATTTAACTCCTTCACCACTTAAAAACAAATATAAAGAAAGTTGGCAATTAGTTTTTTATAAAAAAAGAATAGAAAAGGTACTGATTTACATGTATAATTCGTGTAAATCTTTTGTCTTATTTCTCGGCGAAAATAAAGGTTATTTAAAGGCTTTAATTCTTATATGGTGTTTGAACTTCAATATTGTTTCCATCGTTGTTTTGATACTTGCAATTTATTTCTATTTAATATCTTGTATGAATTTTACATCTGTGTTTTCATCGTTAAAAAAATATTTAATAGATTTTTTTGTAGCTTTTATAAGGGTTCCATTAATTGCTTATGCAATTGCTATATACATATTTTTAACTTCAAAAATGAAGGCTCGGGCATATGATACCCTCGAGCATCATGAGCTTTGTAACCGAGGTTTTATAAATGAACAACCGCTTGGAACTCTGATATGCGCTTCAATGGGTGCAGGCAAAACTACAATGGCGGTTGATATGGGTCTTTCAACGTCTGTAATGTTCAAGGAAAAAGCGCTTGAAATACTTATAAAGCACGATATGCGTTTCCCAGCATTTAATTGGTTACGTTTTGAGGATGATTTAAAACAATGCTATAAAAATCACATCCAACGTCAAGAGGATTTGCGAAAAGGTATAGAGTCTCTTATCCCGGTTACAAATACGATTTACAATTTAGCAAGTACAAAATATTGGGTGCTATCAAAGTATCAAGAGTTTATAAAAGAACCTTGCCCTGAAAAGCTGTGGGGTTATGATTTTGCTCGATACAGAATGACTTATGATGATGATTTAACTATATCAGACTTGTTCGATAGCCTTATAACCTATGCAAAAGCATATTTAATTTACATAACTCAGAGTTCGCTTATCTTTGGCAATTTACCTGTTCGCGAAGATTGGTTTTGCAGTGATGGATATTTGCCAACTTATATTACCAATTTCTTCTATTGTTCACCTGCAGAGAGCTTGGCGAATTCAAGGTTTGCAAAGATTTTTGATTATGATATGTTCCGTCTTGGCAAAAAGATGGTTGAAAATAACCAAAATTCAGGCGCTTTCGAGTTCGGTGTAGTAATTCTAACTGAAATTGGAAAAGAGCGCAAAAACAATCTTGAAAACCGCGAAAACAAGAAAAATGCTGATAAGGCTAACCAAAACAATGACTTGTTTGATTATTCAATAAAAATGATAAGACACAGGGCAACTGTTGATTTCTTTCCGTTTGTAAGAATTATATCAGATGAGCAACGTCCAGAGAGTCTTGGAGCAAACGTTCGCGATACATTCTCAGTTATTAAGATTTTACAAAAGTCTGAGCTTTACGTTCTTTATAACGGCTTGATATTTAACAAACTTGTGCATAAATATCTTTGGCCACGTTTTAAAGCCTTTTACAAGCAAATTAGAGATTTAAGGGGTGACAATACCCTGCTTGTTTATCTCTTGAAATACGTGTTCTCGTTTGTTAACCAAAGATTTGAAAAGCTGGAAAACAGATTTGGTTATTATGTGCTCGATGTTGAAACTTCACAGGGGAACCTTGAGGGTGAGAAAAAACTATCCAATTACTATTTATCTACTAAAAAAATCTATAGTGATAGATTTACTACTGATTGCTATTCTGATTTCTTTGAAAAAATGGCTTTCAAGTCTGGAATAGGTGTTTTTGATTTTGTTTCTTATCAAGACACAAAACAAGAAGAATGTGAAATGAAGCTTCAAAATGCGTATTTTTATATTGACATGTCTCTATATACACAATTTAAAAATATTTAATTAATTTCTTTTACAGCCCGCGGTTCTCTTTTTTGCCTACTTTTTTCTCTTGTCGTGCGGCGATTGAGTTTAAGAGAAAAAAAGTATGGTGTGGGATATGTGGGAAACTTTATAAAGTTTTCCATATTTCCACATGAAAACTATGATATAATGAGGTATGCATTTATGTTATGCAATGTTTATAATGACGGTAGCCACTTTATTGCTACACCAAAATTAAGAGGTGCAAGCACTCGTTTTGCTAAAAAGAAGATTAAAACTATATTAGACAAGGATTTTGACCGCTACTTTTTAGAGGCAATAGCGACTGAAAAAGGCTATAAAAAGCAGAAGTTATATATCAGGCAAAAGATACTTGGCGAATATGGCAATCCGGGTGACGAGCTTATAAAATTTCTTGACAAATACATTGAAGATAAGTATAAGGTTAAGATGAAAAATATTGAGCAGCGTAAAAAGAGATTCAGACGTAAGGCTTTTTTAAATGATTGGAATTATTTTGTTACGTTTACCTATGATGACAGTAAACAGACGGAAGAAGGTTTTAGAAAGTCCCTGCGTAAAACTCTATCCAACTTTGCATCACGCAGAGGTTGGCGCTATATGGGTGTGTGGGAGTATGGCGAAAAGGAAAAAAGGCTACATTTTCACGCGCTTATGTTTATACCTGATGGCGAGATGGTTAGTAGTATTTATGAACGTAAAGACTGGTCAGAGCGCAAACATAAGATGATAATTACCCACGAAAACAAATTTTTCTTTGATACCTACGGAAAAAACGACTTTTCATCCATTACAAAAGAGGGCTTGAAAAGCGGTAAAACTCTTGATTACATATTAAAGTATATAACTAAGACTAACGAAAAAATCGTGTATAGCCGTGGTATTCCAAGTGAATTTTTAGATGATATAAAAGATGATGATGTTGCAGTTCAGATAGTTGATTTTGTTGTTAAGTATATTTTGTTTGATAATGTTTATGATGATGAAAATGTGCGAGTTGAGAAAAGTGTGAGATTAGATTTTAAGAAGAAATGTTTTGAAATTGGTAATTTGAGTACAGACTAAATTTGTTAAAATTGCACACTTTTTAAGCCCGTAGAAATAGGGGTTTTTTCTGCTTTTAGCCCTTTTTCCTTAAATTAGCACAAATTTTGTTAAAAATGCCTAAAAACAAGCGGGTTAGCGTTTTTGGCATTTTCAAATTTGAATTTAATGCAGTCGCTTTTTGACGTAATGTATCGTGATTAGCTACCTTGACGTTGCCCGCGCGTACGCGCGGGCACTCGTCAAAAGTCAAGGTAGCGTTTAATGCTCCCATAGGTTAAAATGACAGAAAGAAGGTGTTTTTATGACAAGAGAAAGAAAATACAGAAGAATTACACGTGATGATAGAATGAAAATTGAGGCTCTTTACAATGCTAAAGTATCAGTACGTAAAATTGCAAAGATTTTAGGATTTCATTATACTGCGATTTACTATGAATTAAAAAAAGGCTTTTATATGCATAGAAATACCGATTGGACAGAAACAAAAAAGTATAGCTGTGATAAGGCACAAATGTATACTGATTATGAAAGTACCTCAAAGGGTGCACAATTAAAGCTTGGTAATGATTATGAGTTTATTGCTTTTGTTGAAAAAATGATTAAGAAGAAATATAGTCCAAATGCCATACTTGGCTACATAAAGCATCATAACTTGAATTTCAAAACAAAAATATGCAGAAACACGCTTTATTCGTATATTGACAAGGGTCTGTTTATGAATATCACAAATAAAGATTTATGGAGAAAAGGTAAAAAGAAAAAGAATGAGCAACATTATGTGCGTGCTAAAAGATTGAGTGTTGGTACTTCTATTGATGAACGTCCTAAAGATATTGAATCACGTGAAAATTTCGGTCATTGGGAACTCGATACAGTACAAGGTAAACGTGAAAAAGGTGAAGTTTTGTTAGTCCTCACTGAAAGAAAAACACGATTTGAGATTGTTTCTAAGGTTAAAGATAAAACAGCACTTTCTGTTGTACATTTTCTTGATAATCTTGAACGTAAATATAAGAAATTTTTTTCACAAATTTTTAAAACAATAACTGTAGATAATGGTAGTGAATTTTCATATTGTGATGAAATGGAACGCTCTAATTTGTATAAGAACAAGCAAAGAACAAAGTTTTATTATTGCCATCCGTATAGTTCATGGGAACGTGGCTCTAATGAAAATCAAAACTCGTTTATTAGGCGTTTTATACCAAAGGGTGTTAAAATGGAAATCTATACTCAAAAGCAAATTGATGAGATTGTGCGTTTTATGAATACATATCCACGTGAAATACTTGATTTTAGAAATTCAGAACAACTTTTTATTACAGAGCTGCAAAAAATAGGCTATTTTGCTCAAAAATAGGCTAAAATTTAAAATTTTTTAAAAAAAATGTTGAAATGGGGGTTGACATTTACGATTTTTCTTTAAAATATTTGTTTTATTCTCTATTTTTATACTTATTATTTTGTTTCCGTTGATTTATTCAGTCTCCTTATGCTATAATATAAACAACTAAACCTATGAGGTGTTTTATGAGAAGACTATTTTGTGAGCACTATGTATGTGTTTTAGGCGCTACACAAGTGTGGAACGGAGCAGAAAATGCTTGAAATTAATATAAGATTCCAAGAGGAATATTTGCGCCTAGACTCACTTTGCCGAGAATTTTTCTCAAGCAAGCGCGGTGTTAGCCTATATATTGAGCATATGGAAAGCACCCCCGAAAAAGAAAGCCATCAAATTGTGGGCTGGGAGCGCGACTATAAATTGCTAAAGCATATGCGACACATAAGAAACAAGCTTGCCCACGAGCTTGACGCACTTGACTCTCACCTGTGCAAGGAATCCGATATTGCTTGGATAAGTAATTTTTACGACAGAATAATGGACGAAACCGACCCACTAACACAGCTTTCTGATTTGAGAAACCAACCATTTTTCAAAAAGCTTTGGAGAAAAATTAAAAGACTATTTGGAGGCAAATAATGAGTATGAATGAAAAGCTGCACTCTGGTGAAATTTACTATCCCAGTGATGAAAGCATTATGAAGGAACAGCTTGCGTGTCTTGACAAGCAATATGATTTCAACCTAACGCGCCCAACAGAGCTTGATAAGCGCGAAAAAATGCTAAAGGAAATGTTTGCCGAGATTGGCGAGGGCTGTTATATTGAGCCCCCTCTCCACTCTAACTGGGGCGGACACCACGTACATTTTGGCAAATTTGTTTATGCAAATTTCAATCTCACCTTGGTTGACGACACACATATTTACGTTGGCGACTATACATTAATTGGTCCAAACGTTGTTTTAGCAACTGCAGGCCACCCTATTTTTCCAGAGCTACGCGAAAAGGGTTATCAATACAATATGCCTATTCACATTGGCAAAAACTGTTGGCTTGGCGCTGGGGTTATTGTTCTGCCTGGAGTTACAATAGGCGACAACTCCGTAATTGGCGCTGGCAGTGTTGTGACAAAGGACATCCCATCTGGCGTTGTTGCCGTTGGCAACCCTTGTAAGGTCTTGCGCGAAATAAACGACCACGACCGCGAATACTATTTTAAAGACAAAAAGATTGACTTTTCAAATATATAAAAAAAGACGGGAACCCCGTCTTTTTTACTTACTTTCTCGCTTTGTGCTTTTTTTCTTTACAACTATTATTGCACTAACAATCGCGCCAATAGCCACTAGTGCGCCGAAGGTTGAGCCGATTATTATCCAAACAATTTCTGTTTGGCTCAATTTATACTTATATTCGCAAATGTCACATTTGCCGTCGTTGTCGTTGTCCTCATGGTCGGCATCATTGAACGCCTCTAAACAGCCCTCATTTAGGCACTTATTATAGTGAAACTCCTCTGCTATTGTCCATTTTTCGTCTTGCGCGTGGTCACCTAGCTTTCCATACGGAGTACCACAGACCTCACAAAGTGCAAGGCTTTGACATGTTGGTGTTCCGCCAGAATGTGCAAGACATTCACCATATGATTCGCCACAGCGTTCGCAAACGGCTTGCTCGCTACAGGTAGCATTTCCACCTGTGTGACCCAAAATATCACCATATTCGACTCCACACACCGCACAATTTGCCAAGGTTAAGCATCCTGCCTCACCACCTGTATGTGGCAGTAGCTCTCCCTCGGTGGCGTCGCAATCGTAACAGGTTTTTGGGTATGTACAGCTTGCCTCACTAAAATTATGGGGTAACGCATCTAAATATACTGCCTTGCAATAGTAGCAGCTACCCTTTTTTGAGCAGGTAGGCTCTCCACCGCTATGTGGTTGTGATGTTACATAAGCGCCACAGCAGAAATATCTTATATCGTGAGTATTTGAGTCACTATAAGCATATACAAATTCATAATTTGTATGAGCTTCAGGATTTAATTCTCCATATTCCTCGCCACATATCTCACATTCCGCTCTTTTAGTACAGGTTGCCTCTCCACCTGTATGCGCACACTCACCCGTTGCAAAGGCAACTAGAGAAAAGGCACAAATGGAAATTATGCCAGCTAAAACAGCTATTAAAGCCTTATTAATCGCTTTCATTTATTTCTCCAAATTTAAACGTTTTTTTAATTATATCACATTTAGCATTATAATGCAAGAAAAAAGCCTACGCTTGGTAGGCTTTTTATCATTATTCCTTGTTCTCCTTTGGTGCTTCTACTCTGCCCTTTTTGCCGAAAAGATAGAATTTCTTTTCAGTGCCTGTAAGTAGCCTTGCCACATTTTCGTGGTGTCGCCATACCATTAAAAGCACCGATGCAGAATATAGACACACAGTCCAAATCTCAACTGCTGTCCAGCCACCCTCAAAAATCTCACAAATCAATAAAATTATTGGGCACAAAAGCATTGAAGAAATAGCTGATAGCGACATATATTTAACAGTAAACAATAGAACCAAGAATACTCCAAGCACTATAAGTCCTATTCTCCAATCGATAAACCAAACAAGTGAAAGAGAAACCAAGAAGCCCTTGCCGCCCTTGAATTTATAGTAAAGCGGATAGGAGTGTCCTATTACTGCAAAAAGTCCGGTAAATGCTGCACAAAATCTAAATGCTTCACTGCTAAAATGCACGCTTGGGTCCCAGCCTGAAAAGAATCCAAACAAGGTCGAGAACGAGCCGATAACAACTCCCGCCTTTAAAAGATCGAAAAGCAATACCCACCACGCCCATTTATGACCGAAGTTTCTTTTAAAGTTTGTAAAGCCTGCATTTCCACTTCCACAGGTTCTTATATCCTTTTTGTAAACTAACTTGGAAATAATTATAGCAGGGTTAGCGCCACATACAAGATATGCGCACACTGCCGCCATTATAAGTAGGAAAATATCCAAAATTACACCTCTTATTCCGCTACTATTATGTAGCTATAAATATGTTGTCCTCCATCAATGAAGAACACCTCTGCGCGCGGATAATTCTTGCTTATATGTTTTTCAATTTCCTCGCACTCCTCGTCGGTTGAGTCCTCACCACGAATAACGATGCAAATCTCATGCTCCTTGAGGTTTAACTGATCAATTGTTTTAAGTGTTGCTTCTAGGCGCTCCTTGGCACAAGACAAAATATTTTTACCCATAAAGCCGATATAGTCGCCTATTGAAACGCTGATTTCATCAAACTCAGCATTTCTAACGCATTGGGAAATTTCAGCAGTTAAAACACCGTCCATTGCCATTTCGCAATCCTCGGCAATCGAGTCGATATCGCCACTTTCTACATCTAACATCGAAAGTGCTGCATAGCCGTCACCTATTGTTTTACTGTTGACAACACGCACCTCGGATTTTTTATAAATGCTCGCTGCCTGTTGCGCTGCTAAAATTATATTGGAGTTATTTGGAAATACCAATATTTTCCTTGAGTGTGCCTCGTCAAATGCATTTAAAAAGTCCTCTGTTGATGGATTCATGCTTTGTCCACCATCAACAATGACATTAGCACCCATTTCTAAAAATGCCTGTTTTATGCCCTCTCCGTTCGCAACAGCAACTATGCCAAGCTCGGAAAGCTCCTTCTCAATATGAGTAGTTAATTCCTCGTTATCCGGCAAGGTTGTGTTGTTGTGCTGAAGTGACATATTTTCGATTTTTATCTTTAAAAATTCACCAAACTGCTGACAGAATGCGAGCACCTTGTCAGGAGTCATTGTGTGAACGTGAATTTTTACAATGCTTCCATTTTTAACCGCAACTATCGAGTCGCCGATTGTTTCAAGATAAGAAATAATAGTTGAAACCTCAAAGCCCTCAATATTGGTTTTTGCATTCTGCAAGCGAAGCAAAAGCTCGGTGCAGTAGCCAAACTCCAAAACGCTATTTTCATCAAATGCGTCAAGGTCAAGCTCCTCTGCCTTTTCTGCTTTTTTCTCGTTTATTTCAAAGCTCTCACCAGCAAGCGCGCGTCTCATACCCTTAATGATGTAAATAAGACCAGCGCCACCCGAGTCAACAACTCCTGCCTTTTTAAGAACAGGGAGTAAATCAGGTGTGTGAATGAGAGATTCCTCGGCTGCACGAATGAAGCTATCAAAAAACTCCTCGGGGGTTTTAGCGTCCGACTCGGAGGCTAGCTGTGTTGCCTCTCTCATTACTGTCAAAATAGTGCCCTCTGTTGGCTTAAAAACAGATTTATAAGCTGACTCTACGCCACTTTTAAATGCCTTTATAAGCGCATCAACATCTGCTTCATGTACGCCCTCAAGTCCCTTTGCAATTCCTGCAAAAAACTGTGATAGGATAACGCCGGAATTTCCCCTTGCGTTTAAAAGCATAGCCTCGGCAATACGATTGGATTCCTTTGATAAATCAATCTCACCACCATCAACGCTTGCTCCACCCTCAATTGTTTGAAGCATATTTGTACCAGTATCTCCGTCAGGGATTGGAAAAACATTTAAATCATCAACCTCGCCAGAGTGTGAGCCAAGCACAGAAGCGCCACCCATAATCATTTGAGAGTATATTTGACCGTCAATTTTCTTATCCATTATTATTCTCCAACTCTGTATGTAACCTCTTTACCAAATGCAGCAAGTGCAACAGCATCAGGACCGATTGAGCCACCGATGATTGGACCTATATAGCTTACATAAATGTCCTTGCAAGGAATAGCTTCCTCTACCATAGCCTTTAAAGCATCAACCTCTTCCTTTGAGCAGTCAGAATGTGCAAGGAAAATGGTTTGCTCCTCTGGATTTATAATTGCTTCCTTCATAAGATTAACAATTTCCTCGAAGGACTTTTGTCTGCCCTTTACCTTTTTAAGTGGTGTTTGTACACCATCTGCATCTGAAATAAGAATTGGCTTAACACCTAGCAAATTGCCAAAGAATGCAGCTGCACCCTTTACACGGCCTGCTTGATGAAGTGTTTTTAGTGAGTGTACTGTGCAATATTGATTTACCTTTTTACGCATAGCCTTTGCAGCCTCTGCCACCTCCTGTGCGCTCTTTCCCTCTTGTGCTAGCTTTGCTGCTTCAATTACCAAAGCGCCTAGAGGAACACAGGAGTTTAATGAGTCGATACAAATGATATTTACTCCCTCATTTTCAGCCATTAGCTTTTCAGCCACCAAATATGATGTATTTACAGAGCTTGATTGCTTTGATGAGCAAGCAAGATATACAATATCATAGCCCTCGTTTATATATTTTGTAAATAGTTGGGTATACTCGTCAGCGGAAACTTGAGCTGTTGTAACACGCACGCCTTGACGCATTACATTGTAAAGCTCGTGAATTTCCTCCTCGCTCCAGGTAAGCTTTGCTTCCTTCTCAACGCCATTATATGTATAACGCATTTTTGCGTAATCTACATCATATTTTTCAAGAAGCTCGCCTGTTAAATCAGAGCATGAATCTGTTAAAACCTTTACTTTTCTCATAATATTTACCCCTTTTTTGTTTATTTTATAGTTTGCTTATTTATTTTAAATTTTGGTTGCTTTTTTGGTAGAACAACGGTGAAGCTTGTTTCATTATCTTCGCTTTTTACATCAATTTTTCCACCGTGTAGGTCAACAATTTTCTTTACTATTGCAAGACCAATACCATTGCCCTTGGTTGCGTGCGATTCATCAGCCTGATAGAATTTATTGAATATTTTTTCAAGCTTATCCTCCGGTATTTGAGCACCGGTGTTTTTAATGCACACAGACATTTTCCTTTCAAGATCCTTTATCTCAATAGAAACAGTTGCACCGATGGGTGAAAACTTGATTGCGTTATCTATTAAGTTTATCCAAACCTGCTTTAGAAGTGGCTCATTTGCCTCAATTTCGTATTCATCAAAATCAAGAATCAGCTCTATATTTTTTGGTGCCCAGCCGTTTTCAAGAAGCAGCACGCTTGTGCGTATTTGCTCTGACAAATTGAATTTATCCACCTCTGAAAGAATTGTTTGGTTTTCTACCTTTGTTAAATTTAAAACATTGGTTGCCATTGTGGCAAGACGCAAGGATTCCTCCTCGATTGCTAAAAGATATTCCTTTTTTTGCTCGTCAGTTAAATTGCCCTTATTAACTAGCTTTGCAAGTCCTGAAATTGAAACAATTGGAGTTTTAAACTCGTGTGAAAAGTTGTTTACAAAGTCAGAGCGGAGCATCTCGGTGTTTTCCAGCTCCTCGGCAAGCTCATTAAAGCTCTCCTCTATTTCTCTAAAGGTCTTGTGCTTTGAAAGAATTTTACCGAAATGGAGTCTAGCGCGAAAATCTCCACTAGCCAATCGGTTCATTTCATTTATAAGCTGATTTACAGGCTTTAATGGGAATTTTCCAAACAACAAAATCAACCCAAAAACGCCTATTGTTGAAACGCCTACAACAATAAGTAGTAGGAGTAATGCATCAACCAAGAACTCCGTGTCCAAAAACACACCAGCTTCAATAAGTATCCATGCTGTAAGCGCAGCAAATGAAAAAGCCATTATCAGCAAGGCTACTACTATGCCTGCGAGCGACAAGGTCAAGGAAAAGCGTTGCTTTTTAAATCTTTTAAAGCCCCTATTCATATTCTCTTTACCGCCTTGTAGCCGAGGCCTCTTACTGACTCAATTGAAAACTCCTCCCAGCCCTCAAATCTTTTACGGAGTCTTGCAATATGGACAGTAACAGTTTCCCATCCTGTATCACTATCTGCACCCCATATTTCATCCATAAGCTGAATACGAGTGAAAATTTTGCCAGGATAAGAAAGAAGCTTATAAAGAAGCATAAATTCCTTTTGAGGAAGCTCCTGTATCTCTGCTCCCTTTGAAACCGTGAGTGAATCGTAATCTACAACCACCTCACCGATTTCAATACGGCGCTCTGTTGCGATTTTTGCACGGCGAAGAAGCGCCTTTATACGATATAGCATCTCCTCGTCATCTATTGGCTTTGTAATATAATCATCAGTTCCAACTATAAAGCCCTTGTGCTTATCCTGTGGTAATTGCTTTGCAGAAACCATAAGTATCGGCAAATTATTCTGCGATTCACGAACGATTTTTGTAAATTCATAGCCGTCCATCTCTGGCATCATAATATCAAGCACAACGAGGTCAATATGCTCTTTATCCATAACCTCAAGTGCGCGCTTACCATTAGCTGCTGTGCTCACTGTATAGCCATTATTTTCAAGAACCGCGCGTAAAAACATTCTTGTATTATCGTCGTCATCAACAACTAAAATACGAAGCATTTACACCACCTCTTTCTGTGCGTATTATAAATTTATAAAGTAAACTGAAAATAAACAATACATAATTATTATAACATAATAATATTTGTTAGTCAAATATCTCAAAAATAAAAAGCACCATGTGGTGCTTTTTCAAACGGATAAGCCGTTTTTCTTTAATATTGCTTGTAGCTTTTTTATGTCAATTTCCTTTGTCGCTTTATTATTTTGTTTAGCCAAGGAAACAGCAATGCCTCCAGCCTCGCCAATTGAAGTTACAACAGGCATAATTCGCAATGAAGCCTGTGCGCCGTGGTCACAGGAAATACATCTGCCGACCACCAAAATATTATCGGTGTCCTTTGGTATTAGTGTTCGATACGGAATAGAATAATATTCGCCCTCACCGAAGTAGTGATGGCTAGTGCCTGTGCCCTCTGGATTATGTATATCTATATCGTAATTGCAAAATGCTATAAAATCATCGAATTTCGTACACTCTACGCACTCTTTTTCAGTTAATGTGTATTCGCCAGCTATTTTTCTGCTCTCACGCACACCGATTTCTGTACCTGTTGACAAAATATAGCTATTTTCAAGCCCCTTTCCGTGCTCCCTCATAAACTCATATAGCTCGTACACCTGCTCTCTTGCTTCAAGCTCGGCAAGCGTTAAATCCATCGTATTTGTTGGATTTTTCTTAACTATTCTTGTTGAATTGAAGTGCAAAATGCCATTTATCGGTGTCTTAAAAACTAAAATGTTTTCACGAGGATTTTTTATTTTACCCTCTTTTTGATAGGATTTATAATTTTTATTTAGATTGTCAAGGTGTTCAAAAAAGGCTTTCTCGTCAACCCCACCAACGCGAAATGACAATGTCATTGGTTGGCAAAGATTGTCGCCCTCTCTGCCCAAGGTAAATGGTAGATCAGCAAGATAGGCGAGCTGTGCGTTGCCTGTTGCATCGATAAAATATTCTGCCTCGAGTACTATAATTCCTTCTATTGTTAAAACAGATATGCTATTTATTCTCGCCCCTGCTCGGTCAACATCACAAAGGCTTGCGTGATATAAAATATCAACACCGGAGTCAAGTGCCATACGATTTAAAATGAGCTTCAATTCTTCCTCTAAAAAGCTCTCGTAATGCAGAGCATTTCTCTTTTCAAGCTCGGAGTGGATTTCTTTAAAAATTCCACCGGAAAGACTTGTCATTTTGCCATTTATAATGGTTTCGTTTGGCATAAATGGTAGAACTAGCCCATTTGTAGCAGTACCGCCAAGACAATTTGATTTTTCAACCAGTAAGGTTTTTATGCCCTGCCTTGAAGCAGCTAGTGCCGCAGCCACACCAGAAAATCCACCACCAACAACAATAAGCTCATATTTTCTCATAGCCCGTCCTCCTTTTTAAAATCTATTTTTATTGTATCATACAAAATACTGCTTTGCAACAAAAAAAGCACCTAGTTAGGTGCTTTTTTATGTTTTGATTTAGCCACCGAGGTATGCTTTTTTTACCATTTCGCTCTCGGATAGCTCCTTGCCTGTGCCTGTAAGAACGATTTCTCCGTTTTCCAAAACATAGGCTCTGTCAGAAATTGATAAGGATTTACCTGCGTTTTGCTCAACTAGCAAAATTGTTGTACCATCCTTGTTGATTTCCTTAATAATTTCAAACACTTGGTCAACCAAAAGTGGTGAAAGTCCCATTGATGGCTCGTCAAGCATAAGAAGCTTTGGATGGCTCATTATTGCGCGTCCCATAGCAAGCATTTGCTGTTCGCCTCCTGAAAGAGTTCCTGCGATTTGGTTTTTACGCTCTGCAAGACGAGGAAAACGCTCATAAATTTTATTTAGATCATCCTTAAAGCCTGTCTTATTCTTTGTGGAGTACGCACCCATCAAAAGATTTTCATAAACTGTGAGCTCTTGAAAAATACGTCTGCCCTCGGGAACCTGTGTCATACCAAGGTGAACAATTTTATGGCAAGGAGTTTTTGTAATATCATTGCCATCAAAAATAACCTTACCAGACTTTTTAGGGATTAGACCAACTGTGCTTTGCATAGTTGTTGTCTTTCCTGCTCCGTTTGCACCAATGAGCGTAACTATCTCCCCCTCATTAACCTCAAAGCTAATTCCCTTTATGGCACGAATAACGCCATAATTTACTTCTAAATCATGTACCTCAAGTAGTGCCATAATTAACCTCCAATGTATGCCTTAATAACCTCTGGGTTATTAAGAGCTTCCTTTGTTTTACCCTCAACTAAAACTGTACCGAAGTTTAGTACTGTGATTTCGTCACAAAGACCAGAAACGAACTTCATATCATGCTCGATAAGCAAAATTGTCATATCGAAGTTATCACGAATATATTTGATTGTATTTACTAGGTCCTCTGTTTCATTTGGGTTCATGCCCGCCGCTGGCTCATCAAGCAAAAGTAGCTTTGGATTAGTTGCCAAGGCACGAGCGATTTCAAGCTTTCTCTGCTTACCATATGGCAAGTTACAAGCTAAATTGTTTCTCTCGTCTAAAAGACCGAAAATATCAAGTAGCTCCTTTGCCCTTGCTCTCATTTTCTTTTCAACCTTAAAATGGCGAGGCAAACGGAAAATAGACTCAAAAAGTGAGCACTTGTATTCTGGCTGATTTGAAAGACCTACCATAACGTTTCTTACAACGCTCATATTGTTGAAAAGACGAATGTTTTGGAAGGTTCTTGCAATTCCCTTTTGATTGATTTTTTCTTGGCTTAAGCCTGTTAGGTCACTACCATTTAAATAAAATGTGCCTGTTGTGGGCTGATATACACCTGTTAAAAGGTTAAATACTGTTGTTTTACCAGCGCCATTTGGACCGATTAAGCCATAAATTTGATTTTTCTTAATTTTTAAATTGACATCTTGTGCTGCCTTAAGACCACCAAAGGTGATACCAAGCTCCTTTGTTTCAAGAACATATTCACTTTCAATATCTACTCTTTTGTGAGTCTTTTTTAGGACCTTTGTATTAACAAAATTCTTTGCTTTTTCAATAAATTTTGCCATTACTTGTTGCCCCCTCTCTCACCAATGTCCGCATTATTATCACCTGTGTTATCAATCACCATATCGGTAGATAATACCTCGTCCATTTGAATCTTTGTAGGAACAACATCCCATTTTGCCGCATCGTCCTTGATTTTGGACGGGTCATGCTTTGGCTTGAAGATTTTAGCGAATAGATTTTTAAAGTTATACTTTTCTCTGAAGTTTTTAAGTCCTGGTGCGTTATTATAAATAACAACGAGGACAAGAATAATTGCGTAGAAAAGGTCCTTATATACAGCGTTGTCACCTGTCATATATACTGTTAGCTTTTCATTGAGTATGGTTATAAGAGTTGCAGATATGATTGAACCATTGATGCTACCTATACCACCAAGAACTACTATAATTAGTATTTCTATTGAATAGTTATAGCCAAAGCTTTTCGCTTCAACTAGTGGCTTTGAATAGCTGAACAAAACACCGGCAATTCCTGCAAATGCAGCCGCTATAACAAACACCATTAGCTTGTGCTTTGTAACATCAATACCCATTGCCTTGGCAGCTATTTCATTATCACGAATAGCTGTAATTGCTCTACCGGTTTTGCTCTTTAAAAGGTTTTGTATTACAAATAGTGTAAACAAAATGAGCAAAAAGCCGATTATTGCAAGAATATACATTTCTCTTTTTGAAAATGATGGACTCTTAAGTCCGAGTGCTCCACCGAAGCTACTATCTGACGAGTTAGTAAATATTACTCTTACAATCTCGCCGAATGCAAGGGTAACAATTGCAAGATAGTCACCTCTTAAGCGTAGTGCGGCAAAGCCAACAACTACACCACAGGCAGCGGCACAAAGCGCACCAACTATAAGAGCAACAATTAAAACTAAAATATTGTTGTTTTCTAGCCCAAATGCAGTAATAATAACCAATGAAAGCTTACCGCCAAGATACGCGCCAATGCTCATAAAGCCTGCGTGACCAAGCGATAGCTCGCCCAAAAATCCAACTACAAAGTTAAGCGAAACTGCTAATATAACAGCAACTGTTATCTTTTGGAAAAGAAAGGCGGTTGAGTCCTTCATAGGTGTGGCTAAAGCCATTATAGCAAAAACCACCATAACTAGAGTTATGATTGTATAATTCAAATA
Organism: Clostridia bacterium; assembly: GCA_017472695.1. Lineage (GTDB taxonomy): Bacteria > Bacillota > Clostridia > Oscillospirales > CAG-272 > RGIG2000. Next base: position 120,650 of record JAFUOQ010000015.1, read on the forward strand.
ATTCTTTGTAAATCTCCTCATCATACCTTCTCCCTTCTCTTTTTACCGAGAATGCCAGTAGGCTTAACAAGAAGTACAATAATCAAAATTGCAAATTCAATAGCATCTACATAATCGCGAAGTGGTGTTGCACCAAAAATAGCCTCAATAAAGCCAAGCACGATACCACCAACCATCGCTCCAGGAATTGAACCGATACCACCAATAACCGCAGCGGCAAATGCTTTAATACCAGGCATAGCACCAAATGTAGGCTCTACTCCCTGTGGCTTGAATATCATCAAAGCACCAGCAACAGCGGCAAGAGCCGAGCCGATTATGAATGTTATTGTGATTATTTTGTTTACATTAATGCCCATTAATTGAGCCGCACCCTTATCCTCGGAAACAGCAACCATTGCTCTACCTGTTTTTGAACGCTTAATGAACATAGTTAAAGCAACCATTATTGCTACTGAGCAAACGATGGTGATAAGTGTTATTACATCTATTTTTAGGTTTCCACCAAACAGCTCAATAGCTCCAAGAGTTGTAATTGGAACACCCTTGATTGCGCCCTTACTGTAAATTAGTGCAGCGCTTTGAAGCAGCTTACTTACACCAATTGCGGTGATAAGAACTGCCAATGGAGATGCACCACGAAGTGGTTTATACGCCACCTTCTCTATCACTATTCCGGCTATTGCACAGAAAACTATGGCTGCAACGATTCCAACAATAGGATTTACTGGAAAGAAAAGCACTATTGTGTAACCAGCAATCATGATTATATCACCATGTGCGAAGTTAAGCATTTTCGCAATACCATATACCATTGTATAGCCAAGTGCTATCATAGCATATATACCGCCAATGCTCAATCCGTTAATCAAAATTGTTAAAAATTCCATTATTTTTCCTTATTAAGTTGCCGACGCAGAAAAACCACGTCGGCAAAATTATTTATTATTGATTAGTCCTTTGAAACTACGTATTTAACAGCATCCTTTACAACTGTTCCGTCATCGTTCCAAGAAATATTAGACTTTTGACCATTTACACATTCACCAGTAACACCGTGGAATACGAAGTCACCCTTGAACTCGTCAAGAAGGATTTCAGAAATATCTTGTGCGGACATTGTAGCTGTGATTTCCTCACCTGAAGCCTTAAGAGCATCTACCATTGCATATACACAGTCATAAGCTGCTGCACCAAATTGGTTGAGTGGTGCATCTGGATATGCTTTCTTGTATGCTGCAATATAATCAGCTGCTGGGCCAGATGTTGCTGTTGAATCAAAGTGTGAAAGGTATGAAACCTCTTGTGAAATTGAAGAAATGTCAAATCCGTCAACTGCATCGATACCGTCAAAGCCGTCACAACCGAAGTAGATTGCATCTGTCTTTACCTTTGTTGCAGCTTGCTTCATAAATTGAGAAGCTGGTGTATAGTAAATAGGCATAAAGATTATATCACAATCCTTAAGAATTGAGATTTGTGTGTCGAACATAGCCGCATCGCCTGTGAATGAAGCCTCAACCGGCTTACCAAAGGAATCATCAAGAGCTTCAACGAAGTTGTTCTTGATACCTACTGAATAGTCGTCGTCAGCCTTATAGAAGATACCAACCTTTTTGCCAACATACTCTGTGTTGAAATATTGCTCTGCAGCAACTGTACCTTGGTTAGAGTCTGTGAAGCACATTTGGAATCCACCATCACCTGATGGAATATCGTCACCTGATGCTGAAGGTGTCAAGAAGAAAATGCCATCCTCAAGTGCATAGTCCTTAAATTGGATACCGGGGCCTGTTGTTACAGTACCAAGGAATAGCTGACAGCCACCCTCATAAAGTGTTGTGTAGGTTGTTGATACGAGTGTCGAGTCATGCTTGTCGTCTACTGCTACAAGCTCGAGTTGAACACCATTAATGCCACCTGCTTTGTTGATTTCGTCAATAGCAAGCTGTGCGGAATTCTTTACTGCAATACCATACATAGCAGTTCCGCCAGTAAGTGGTCCTGAAATACCAACCTTGATTTTTGTGTTGTTTTCTGCGTAGTTTGTAGCTTCTGTGCCGCCACAGGATGACATTACTGCAACCATACCGAAGCAAAGAACTACTGCGAGAATTAAAGCTAAGCTTTTTCTTAGTTTCATTATTATTTCCTCCAAAATATAAAATATAGATTTATAATATAATTTTTTATTTACTTTGTCAAGTCTTTTTGTGAATATTATTTTAAAATGTGCATTTTTTTACACAATTGTCCGTCTGGAAGCTACATTATATGTAAAATGCTCTCGCTTAGTCCCGGAGCATTTTTGTTTACCATCTTTTTCTCCTGCTTGTGCTTTTGCATCATATACATTTATTATTCCAAATTGTTCTATGTTAGTCAACAAGAAAAAAAGCAGAAAAAATCCTGCCTTTATCTAATTCTATTTTTATTTTGGCAAATTCCAATTAGGTCACAGCCAAATTTAAAATATGTACAGCTTATACAGCTATCTGCTTTCTCGTTCCCCTTAAAATGCTCGCATTTGTCTTGCATTGCAGTTACAAATGCGTATCCGTCATCTGTATAAACAGGCGTCTTTTTTAAATCGGGGTAAATTGGTATTGACTCATTATATGGGCTTTTTCTATCCTTTTCCTCGTAATACCCATAATATATTTCAAACGTTTTACCTAAAAGCTCAATTCTTTTAAAGAGTGTTCCTTCTTTTTTGCTCATTGTCATCTCCTTAGATAATGTTTTTTCTTACGTCACCCTGAACGAAACGAAGTTGAGTCGAATGTGTCTTTGTTAGATTTCTCGACTACGCTCGAAATAACGACACAATTTTATAACAATACCATTATATAGTAAATCAAAAAGAAAAAACACACCCTATAGTGTGCTTTTTCGGACATATTTTTTTGTCCGTTTTTTGTGTTTTTTGGATATAGCTTCACAGAATGAATGAAAACTCGCTTTTGTCGTTTACTCCTGTTTTTGTAATTATTCTTGCTATTGTTTGCTTTATTGTTGACTCGGACATATAGAGCATATTTGCAATTTCCTTTGCTGAAAAGCCAAAGGCACAGAGCTTTGCAACCTCGTGCTCTCTTGGAGTTAAATTTATCGCGATAACCTTGTTGCGTATAGAGCCCGAAAGCCTTGCCCAGCCTATGCTATAGCGAGAATAAAGCTCTTTAACAAGGACTACTGCCTCGCTACTTACTAACGCTATTCTCTCCTCTAAAAGTCCGTGAAAGTGCCTTACATACTCCGTCAAAATACCATAAAGACCGTCCGGCACGGCAAGAGCTACCGCCTTATCTATATGACTTATCGCCTTTTCTCTCATACCCGAGTTGTGGTAAGCAACTGCACACGACATACGGAGATATATTTCTGGAATTATAGTTTTGTCAACCACCGCTTGCGTTATTAGTGGCTCAATTGTATTTGGTATCATTTTCATAAGAGCAAGACCGGTAACGCCTTCTAGCTCAAATTGCTTTGAAGCTATGGCAAAGGCTGCCATATATAAATATTTAATGTAAAAAACCTTACACGCGGGATGAGAGTCAGGTGGCAAAAGCTCAAAGTTTCCAGACACAAACCATTCGGGATAGTCTTTATTATCGTAAATTGAGCTATCTATTATTGCAAGAGTTAGGGAAATGATTTCGCGCTCGTTTTCGTTCTCGCATGGTGCTTCGCATATATGCTTTTTTGCTTCGTACCAAAGGCTGACATCTCCACGCCATATAGCGCAAAGGGCAAGGAGCATTCCTCCGCCCAAGATAGCGTAAAAGCCCGAATGAGAGGACAAAAAATATCTTGCGCGGTCATAAACCTTGTCTATTTCTCCACGTCGATAAGCAATTTGCGCCTCAAACAGCGCATGTGCCTCTGGGTTATTTATTAGCATTTCGGCGCATTTATCAGCCTCGCCTGCCTTGTTATAAAGGCTTGTCATATCAAGAAACGGGCTCTTTCTTGGCATTGGCATATGTGGAATTTCTCCCTTTGCAGAGCTTGGCAAAACTGCGTGTTCAGGTATCATCCAAGCGCGACCAAAACGCACCGCGCCCTTTATTTTTTCTTGGCTACAAAGTATTTGTACTCGGCGCTCGGTTACCCCCCACTTTTTAGATGCCTCTTTTACTGTTATTAACTCCATAAAAAGTTATTCGCAAAAACGAATTTTTTCCTTTCACAAATGTTCGCTAATGCGAACTTCGGTTTTTATTATATCTCCATTTCCCACTTTTGTCAAGAAAAAAAGCACCCAACTGGGTGCTTTATAATATTAAAGTGTTTCAAACTTTTCTCCGCTTAGCTCATCATCGGAATATAATTCGCGTGGGAGCATATTGGGATATTGATGCCATTGGCGTACGGACATTGTTCCTCTGCCACCGGTAAGCACTCTCACAGTACCGTCATTATGTGTAAATGTACCCTCAACCTTATCAAAAATCAAGGTCGCAACTGGGTTGTCGGGAACCTTAAAGGTTACTCCCCAAACACGCGCATTACAAACATGCGCTCTTGCCTCATATACGCCGTCCTCTACCTTTATTTTAACGATGTAGTGAGTTGGAACAAACCCATCAAGCTCACGCATAAATGCCCAGTCCTCATGGATAATTTCCATTTCACTAATATCGCGATCGCCACCCTTTAAATTTCCATTTGAGGTATAGTGCTTTTCGTTTTCAAGGTCGTAGAGCGAATAATCCTTCATTCCTGCACGCATATCATACATAGACGAGTGCATTTCGTTAAAGGTTATAAATCCCCAGTCCTCCCAAGCACCAAGCTCGGCAGCCGAGGAGTCAACAGCTACATATCTTTCACGTTGACCTGTACCCTTCACTTTAATTTTCTTTCCGTTTAATATAATTTCTCCATCAACATCACCTGACCAGTTATAGCCATATGTTATAGAATGCTGTGTCAAATATGATGGTGTTTCTCTGCCATACCATAGAGGAAATCCGTGAGCTCTATGATAAAGATCTGCCTTGTATTCACCGTCGCAGGTATCTAATAACAAATGCCATGTGCCATTGTCAAAGCACTCTACCTTGTAATGCTCGCCACAGCTTACCATTACGCTATTCTCTCTTTTTTCAATTTTCAGTGTGCCTTGTGGATTTCTGTAAAATTTATTCATTACTGTGCCTGGATATTTTGCAAGCTTGTAAATAGAATTTCTTAATTGCCTTACGTTGCCCTTTCCCTTTGCATAACAAAGGTTTACAAGATCCATTTTTTCAAGTGCTAGGGAGAGAATCGAGCCACCAAGAGCATAAAGCTCTCCGTCGTCTCCCTCTACATTAAATTCCATAAGCCAATCAAGAAAGCCACTTCTTACCTCTTCCTTGACACCATTTCTTGCCTCATCTAATAATGTTACCTTTGGGTTTTTAATTTTCATAATAATCACCTTCCTTTTTCGGTAAATTTATTTTAGCCTATCTGGTGTTTTTAAAAAATTAGAATTTTGTTTTTGTTTTGTAAAAGTTTAAAAATATTAAAAAAGCACCCGACTGGGTGCTTTAAATTTAGTTTTCTTGCCAAGCCTTGCAAACATCAACCCATTCAAGGTAGGTGGAATATTTTTCAAGCTCACTAATTGTTAATTCTATTGCGCTATTCGAGCTACCACAGGCTGGAAAAACGGTTTCGAATCTTTTGAGCGACTCGTCAAGATAAACCTTGGTGGTTTCATTTACCGCAAATGGACAAATTCCGCCAACTGCGTGGCCGATAAGCTCTACCGCCTCGTCGGGTGTGAGCATTTTTGCCTTTATGCCAAACCTTGCCTTGTATTTTGCGTTATCTATTTTGGCGTCCCCTGCCGCCACAATCAATACAGCTTCTCCATCCTTTAAAAACGATATGCTCTTGGCAATTCGGCAAGGCTCACAGCCTAGTGCCTGTGCCGCCAAATCAACTGTCGCACTTGACTCATTCAACTCTATTATTCTATTCTCTATTCCAAATTTCTTAAAATATGCTTTTACTCTCTCGATTGACATAATAGCTCCTTACAATCTTTTTGGGTATTATAGCATAAATATACCTAGATTGCAAGGAAAAAGAAAAAGCACACACCGGTGCTCTAATATATGATAATCGTCCTTATATTGACACAGTGAAATAGCAGCTGCTTCATATATTATATCACAAATTTGGCTTTATGTCAATCAGTGAAGAAGCGACCAAACGGTGCGTAAGTGTAGGTAAAAACGCAAATTAGGTGCGTAATTCTCCTCCTGCGAATCTGTTCTACAAATTCTTATTTATCGATTAGTATTATATCACACTTTCGCAAATAAATCAAGGCAAAGCCTTGTATATCATCAATTCCGCAGGAAAATGCACGCTAGCGCGTGATGAGATACAGCACCAAAGGGGCTGATGATATACGCCGCACTCCGTGCGTCAATGATATGCCAAGCATGCGGCTTGGATAAACAAAAACAGAACATTTGTCTACCGACAAATGTTCTGTTTTTGTTGTATAAAGGCTACGAAAAAGATATTTTTTGTGTTTTGCAATAAGGATTCGAACTCTAGTAAAATATAATGCTTTTCGACCATTGGGAGAAAAGCTACATTAGCACTTCTTCACTATTCACTATTACTTATTACTTGCAAAAAAACGACAAGAGGTTTTAGTGAAAAGTGAAAAGTGAAAAAGTAAAAACGACAACCTTCTGTCGAAGTTTGTCGTTTTTTTGTGTTTAGCGACCGAAATAGATGACATATTAATCATCAAGTAGTTCTTTCAACATTTTCTCTTTATTAAGCAAAAACCCTTTTGTGATTTGATAACTCAATGTGTTTTCGTATTTACAAGGTGTAACCTTTCCATCGTCAAAAGATAAAATTTGTGAGTCGGGACATCCCAAAAGAATAGGCGAGTGTGTTGCGATTATAAATTGCGACCCCTTTTTTGACATATCATAAATATGTTTTAACAAAGTTAGCTGACGTTGAGGAGAAAGCGCAGCCTCGGGTTCGTCCATTAAGTAAAGTCCGGGCTTGTCGTATGCCAAGAATCGTAAATTTCCCTCGCCGTGAGAGTTAGCGTGATAATTATCGCCCATGTATTCAAACATAGACGCCGTCGCAACGTTAAAAAACGTTTCGGCTCTGAAGAAGTACCCGAATTTTGGTCGGTTCCAACCTTTAATCAATGTAATGGATTCACTTAAAGGCGAAATATCATAATACGTACTAAAATTGTAGTTCCGTGTACCACCTTCTGAATTATAGCCAAATTCTACCGCTATAGCTTCAAGTAATGTTGATTTGCCGGAACCGTTTTCTCCAACAAAAAATGTAATTGGCTTATCAAATTTCAATTCTGTAGTGCTTTTTATGGCAGGAATGTTGTGAACATATGAACCTTTTGGGAGCGTGTCCCAATTTATTCGTAATCCCTGGATATATAGATCGTTCATCAACTCACCGTCTTTCATTCGCATTTTGCTTTGCAGTTTGAATAGACCGAACAAGCAAAAATCTTATAGTTGAACAGTTCTTATCAAGCGCCTTGTATCTTGTTTCATCTATATATTCGCTTCTCCAAAGCATTTCAATCCACTTGCTCGTCTCGTTTGTTTCTTTGAGCGCGATTTCAAGCTTTGCAATAAAATCGGCACGGCTATGAGCATATTTGCTTTCGGCAATATTGGCGCAAATACTCGTCGCGCTTCTGGCGATTTGATTTGAGATAACGGTTTTGTGCTTTGAGCGTAATTCTTTTGTTAATTTCAAAACCGCTACGGACAATTCCATAGACAGCTCCCCAAGCTTATCCTCTTTCATAGCCACACCACCTTTCTTGAATTGATTATATCATACATTAGGTTAAAAATCAACTATCAATTAGCACTCAAACAAACGGCTACAATTCCGTTTGCGCGAAGCGCAACATCGTTTACGCCGCAGGCGTAACATCGTTGGGCGATAGCCCACATCATTTGCGACTTGTCGCAATCTCGTTCATTTGTGCGGCGAGCGGCAATGATGTTGACCTGGCGGTCAAATGATGTTGCGTGTGCCACGCAAACGATGTTGTGCCTGACGGCACAAATGAAAAAATCCAACTCTAACGAGTTGGATTTTTTGGAGGCGCCACCTGGATTCGAACCTGGGAATAGAGGTGTTGCAGACCTTTGCCTTACCACTTGGCTATGGCGCCATACTATATTTTATGAAAAAGTTGTTTTTTTGTTAAAAAGCAACATCCGTGTGAGGATGTTGCTTTGCTGGAGCGGATTACGGGGCTCGAACCCGCCACCTCAACCTTGGCAAGGTTGCGCTCTACCAAATGAGCTAAATCCGCATATATGGTGCCTCCGGTCGGAATCGAACCAACGACACGGGGATTTTCAGTCCCCTGCTCTACCAACTGAGCTACAGAGGCAT
>JAFUOQ010000016.1 GCA_017472695.1 Clostridia bacterium
AAGCGTTATGATATGATTGCCCATCTAACCTATAACTTGGCGAAGCCAATCATAACTATGCGAAGCATATCATAACTCATAACTTGCCACAAGGGCAATCATAACTTAGCGTGAATACTCCGTTAAGAGTATCACGCTAAATGGTACACCCTTTTTCAGTTGTAGTTATGCCATAAATTTTAGCGTATTATGGCCAAACGCAAGCGTTACCGTCTACATAGCGCCAATATTCACCATTGTCTGTCGGTTCTTCCTCGCTATACCAAAATACTGGGCACTCGGTGTAGTTCCAGTTTGTATTCCATTCTTTTGGTTGCTCGGTTGATTCACAGAAAATTCTTAGCCAATAGCATTTATTAAATGCGTATGAGCCTATAGAGGTTACTGTGTTTGGAATTACAACGCTTGAAAGGAAGCATCCACTAAATGATTGATTTCCTATCGACTCTACTCCTGATGGGAGAACTAATATCTTTAAGCCTATGCAGTTTTGGAGCGCATAGTCGCCTATTGTTTTTAGAGTGCTTGGAAGCTCTATTTCCTTTATGCCTGTACAGCCTTGGAAAGCGGAAATACCAATGGCGGTAATTCCATCTTCAATTACTACTTTTTCTAAAAGCTCATATCCAATAAAGGCGTTTTTCTTAATTTCACCTACTGTGCTTGGAATTACTATATCGGTAACTAATTCGCCATTAAAGTATAGCTGGGTTCCTTTGCTAAACAATGAAAGGGCTTCAAAGTCGATATTACACCAGCCCTCAACGTCGCCCAAATAGCTTACCTTCTTAATTGATGTACAGCCATAAAAGGCTCTCATGCCCACTCTTGTTAGCTCTTTTGGGAATGTCACACTAACGAGGTTTGCAAAATTGTAGAATTGGTAATCATTGATTTCACTTACTGTGCTTGGAATTACTATACTTGTTGCTTCCTCGCCATTAAAATATACAGTAGTGCTCTTTTTGACAGGGGTAGCATCATACCACTCAAAATCAATATTGCACCAATCGCTCACATTTCCCAAATAATTAAGTGTTGAAACGTTGTTAGAGCCATAAAACGCACCGCTATGAATTGCGTTAATTGTCTTTGGCATTGTAACCTCGTCAAGTGAACTACATAACTGAAAAGCATATTTGCCAATAGATTCTAAGCCTTCAGAAATTATTAGCTTGTTAGCTGACGAAGAGTAAGCAAACGCATAGTCACCAATAGTGCTAACGCCCTCTTGAATTGTTATAGATGTTATGCTATTTAAGTTGTAAAATTGATAATTTTTTATCTCTTTTACAGTGCTTGGAATTACTAATTCTGTTAGCTTTTCTCCATTTAAGGACAAGCAACCAGCTCTTGATATTGGATTTGCGCTTATGGTGGCAAAATCAATATCACACCAGCCTTTGATGTCGCCTAAATAGTTGACATCATTTAGTGAGTAGCAATAAGAAAACGCGCCCTCTCCTACTGATTCTAGACTGCTTGGTAGAGTTATATTTGAAATTTTCGTTTCGGCAAAAGCGTTTGCGCCTATTGTTTTCAAGGTGCTTGGCAAGGTTATGCTTGAAATTGATGATTTAGCAAACGCATTCGCGCCTATTGATGTTACTCCCTCTGGGATTACTACGCTTTTAATTGAATCAATGTGGGAAAATTGATAGCTATTTATCTCTGTTACTGTGTCTGGTATTACAATTTTGGTCACTTTTTCGCCATTGAAATACAAGCTATATTTTGAATACATAGTCACAGGAGTATAAATTTCAATATTGCACCACTCCTCAACTGTGCCCAAAAAGTTGATGTTGCAATTATATGTTCTAAAACTAAATATACTGTTATTTATATATGTTATAGTATTGGGTATAGTAAGAGTTACATCGGAATGAGATATATTAGAAAATGAATCCATTAATATAGCGGTAACTGGCAAGCCATTATATGTTTTTGGAACAACTATACTACTTAAATATGCTACCGTATCCGTTTTAATACCTGTTACCATATAAGCATCCTCTCCAGGTATTAAGGAAAATACAAGCTCTTGCGTTGGGATTAGCTCATCTCCACATTGAATGCATATATAATCACCATTGTATTTATGTCCTAGCGCCGGAATTGGCTCATAATACTCCTTATACCAACAGCTTGCACAGGATTGATATGCTTTGTGCCCTTTTTCGGTACAGGTTGGTTCTTTTGGCATATGAATGATATAGTTATGGTCTGCCTTTGGAATCACCTCTTGCTCTATTGCCCATTGATGACAGCTTGAGCATCTTTTGCCCTCGGTAAGACCTAATTGAGTACAGGTTGCTTCTATTTCGGGTACAACCTCCCAGTTATGACCTATTGGCTCTACCTTTTCCTGCTTAACATAAATCTCTCCACAGCCGGAGCATTTCGCACCCACAGTGAGTCCATACTCCATGCAACCAGGCTCCACAGCAGGAATTAGAACTACTGTGTGTCCTATTGCCGGAATAATTTTCGGCTCTAATATAACTTCGCCACAGGTAGAGCAAACCCTTCCCTCGGTAAGTCCTGCGGTTGTACAGGTTGGCGCTTTTGCTTCAACAAAGCCTATTGTATGCTCATGTGGTGGCTCAATCTCGGTGCCTGTATCTGTGTTTGTATCTGTAGCAAGGTCTGTGCTTGTGTCTGTTTCAATATTGACCATTGTTTCAGTATCTGTTTCAGCTTCGGTTTCTGTTTCTGTATCGGTTGTGCTATCAACTATCTCTGTCGCAGTATCAGAGCTTGTTTCTGTATTTAGCAATATATCCGTGTCGGTATCTTGGCTATTGCCACAACTGGAAAAAAGCAATACACCTAATATTAAAATTAATGAATAAGTAAATAAACGCTTTTTCATATTTTTCCCTCCTTAAACCGCTTTGACTTGAAGTAACAATTTTTTGAAAAGGTTTAATTTTTCCCTTTCACTTATAAAGAGTGATTTTTTTCCTTTATTCCCTCAACTTTTGAAAAATTTTCTCAACTTTATTATTTGTTCCAGTGTTGACTATCACAATTTTGTTGTGATATAATCAGTATATACTAAACGCTTTAGGAGGGGAAAATGCTATTCTTTTTAATGTTAGTTAATGACGAGCAAGAGCGCGATGCACTTGAAAAGATTTATGAAGAAAACTTTGACTGGATGCTAAAGACGGCATTTTATTTCCTGAAGAACAATGAGGATGCCGAGGATGCTATACAAGAGGTATTTGTTGGTCTTGTAAAAAACAAGACCGATATACCAACGGGCGACGAGGAAAGGTTACGCGCGTACCTTTTTATTTGTATAAGAAACTCTGCTTTTGCCCTCGCTAAAAAGAAAAATTATGATACTGATATAAGCGACGAATTTATTGAGAGCCTTTCAACAGAAGAGGATATTCAAGACCGTCTTATTAAAAAGGATTTTTATAATGAGGTTCTTGCCTATATAAAAACTATGCCCCCAATATATAAGGATATTTTGGTTTTGAATGTTTTATATGGAAAAAGCTCTCATAAAATAGCCAAAATATTACAAATCCCCAAAAAGACTGCAGAGTCAAGATTGACACGTGCAAAGCAGCTTCTAAATAAACAATTTAAGGAGTTTGATATATGACAAAGGAAAATAAAACTCTTTTAGAAAATGCGCTTTTTGAAAGTACCTCCCAGGAGATTAAAGAGATTGATGATACAAATCTTCCTGATTTTTCTCCCTCGGCTGATTTCAAGCGTAAAATATATAGTTCTCATATAAAGAAAAAAATTATTACTCCCAAAAGAATCTTTATTGCTATTATGGTTCTTTTGATTGCCACTATTATAATAATGGTGTCAACCTCCAACGACAAAGAGCCTGTTTATGATTATATTATTGATATATCAAACAACGCGGTTTCACTTTCTGTTAGTGACAAGCTAAAGGACGCAACTCCTCGTGAAATTGAGCTTGCTTATTCTCCACTAAATAGCATGCTTAACCACGGCTATAAATTAAAATCACGCGATGCTTATACTACTGAAATAATCAACACATTTACAAACGAGGAAAAGAACACAGATATAGAGCTAAAGCAATCCGTTATAAGTGGAATTACAATAACCCTAGACCAAAGCCTAGAGGAGCCTTACAGAGAAATATATATTGACAATACAAAGCTCTATTTATTTGAAAGAGATACTCGAAGCGTTATTGTGTGGATGCATGCAGAATACGAGTTCTTTTTAGACTATAACACTTATCTTACCGACTGGGAAGAGGTTGAAAGAATAATAAGAGAAACCATCAATGCCCCCGGTGTGCCTATATCCGAATTGAAATAAGGAATAGCGATTATGTAATAAATAAATAGTTATTAATATTCTATTATTGACAAAGTCTTTAATTTGTGCTAAAATACACATATTATAATTTTGTATTATCAATGGAGAGTTTTATGGAAATCAAAAAGAAGTTTTCTACACAAAAGCTTGTGCTAACCGCCATTATGACATCACTTGTTATTGTTTTCCAAGTGGTTGGAATGTTTCCTGTCAGCACCTTTGCGGCAGCATTTGCTCTTATTCCTATTATAGTTGGCGCTATACTTTTAGGTCCATATATAGGCGCTTGGCTTGGATTTATTTTTTCAATTGTAGCACTACTAACACCTTCTACATGGGGATTTTTAACAATAGACCCATTTGCAACCATTGTTATTGTTCTTTTGAAGGGTACTGCTTGTGGATATGTTTCAGGCTTGGCTTATAAGCTACTTACTCGCGTTAATGAAATTTTTGCAACCTTTATTGCAGCATTTGTTTGTCCTGTAGTAAACACCGGTATCTTTATACTAGGTGGTATTATGTTCTTGACAGACGACCTCGCTATTTTGACTGATGGCAAATATGAGGGTCTTAATGGTGCGGCTACATGGCTATGGGGCTTGGCAGCTATAAACTTTGTGCTTGAGTTCTCATTGTGTGTATTCATAGCACCTGTTATTAAAAAAATCATTGATATCTACAAGGATCGCAAATATAAGAAAAAGCACCATAAGCACCACCATCACCATCACGACGAAGATGCTGATAAATAATAAGCATGCTTGCTTGATTTTAGCCTTCATCATCTGTTCTCTTTTGCTTGCATCTTGTGCAAACAATACATACACGGTAAAGGGCAAAAGGAAGCAACCTACCGACGAGCGAGCTGTTGGCAAAATCGCTTATACTGTTAATATAGCGACTAATTCCTATCATTTATCAAGTTGCCATATTGCAACAGATATAAAAGAAGAAAACAAGCTTATTACATATGATATTGATTTTCTTTGTGAGCGCGGCTTTGTGCCATGCAAGATTTGTATTGATTTAGATTAATTAAAGAAAAAGGATGCTAAAAAGCATCCTTTTTTTATTGCAATGTAGGATAATCCTTAAATTCAACTACTGCCTCTCCCTTTAGTCCGTCAGACTCGAAAACTACTATTTCGTTTTCTCCCTCGTGTAAAATCGAGGCAGGAACATAAAGGCTTCTTTGTGGGCCTATTTCCCAATATCTGCCTATATTAAAGCCATTGATTTGGACAAAGCCCTTTTTAAAATTATCAAGATAAATAAAGGTATCTGCAACCTTGTCAACATTGAATTTGCCCTTCAAGAAGCAGCTTGGCTCATTGAAGTCCTTGCCATACTCGACCTTAAAAAGATTATCCATTGGCAATGGATATACCTGCCAATTAAAGTGGATTATATTATTTCCTAGCAAAAGTCTGCCTGTTATTCCCTTTTTACGCATCATTTTAGGACCGAAGTTTGCTCTACCCATATTTTCTACAAGAATGGTAAGTGTGTCGCCTGCGTGGGCATTTATTGTAGCCTTTAGCTCATTGTCGTTCACATATACAATACCGTTTAAGGTATCATTTACATAGATTTGTGCGCGGTCACCAAGCTCTGCAAAGGTAATGGGTGTGTTTATGTAATCGCGATTCAGCTTGGTTGTATAGGCTATATAACCGTAGCCCTGACCATACCATTCCATACACTTTGGAACATTTGAGAAGATAGGAGTTGACAGCTTATCTAAATTGTTGAAAAATCCAGCCCTCTCCTCTAAAGATACCTTGCCATATGCTCTTTTTTCTCGGTTTTGGGGAACTGGTGGAAGCTCGCCCTTTACATATTTTTTAATAACCTCGCGAACAGCTAAGTATTTCGGAGTTACATCTCCACACTCGGTTAGCATAGCATCGTAATCATAGCTTGTAACATCAGGAGTGAATTTTTCGTAGTGGTTTGCGCCACTTGTAAAGCCAAAATTGGTGCCTCCTATGAACATATACATATTCAGGCTACCCCTTTTTAGCATATCGTCAACTACCTTGGCGTAGTCGCCTGCACTTGTGGTGTGGTGGAATCCATCACCCCATGCATCAAACCAGCCATTCCACATTTCCATACACATTTTGGGGGAATTTGGAAAAAGCTTGTCGTGAGCTTTAAAGTTCTCCTCCACGCGCGAGCCGAAGTTGAGCGTTGACAAGCAACCCTCTATTGTTCCGTCAAGCAAATTCGCCTCACTTGTACCATCAGAGGTAAACAAGGGAACGTCTATTCCGTGCTTTCTGTATATATTATATAGACTCTTTAGGTACTCCTTATCATCTCCATAGTAGCCATATTCGTTTTCACATTGGAGCATAATGATAGGTCCACCATTTGTGAAAAGCAGGTCGCGTATTTGGTCAAAGAGGTTTTTGAGATAGCTCTCGAAATGCTCCATATATGTAGGATTTGAGCATCTTATCTCCATATCATCCATATTTTGCAGCCACCAAGGAAGACCACCAAACTCCCACTCTGCACAAATATATGGTCCTGGACGGACAATAACCATCAAGCCCTCGTTCTGTGCTATTTTTACAAACTCTCTTATATCAAGATTGCCCGAAAAATCAAACTCACCTATTTTCTTCTCGTGCATATTCCACGCGCAATAGGTTTCAACACAGTTTAGTCCCATAGCCTTCATTTTCTTAAAAATGTCGCGCCAGGTTCCCTTCATATTTCTAAAATAATGAACAGCGCCAGAAATAATTTTTGTTGGCTCGCCGTTTATTATAAAATCCTTGCCTTCTATTTTAAAGTCCATATTATCAGCCTTTCTTACGTATTTATTATATTTATATTTTAACACATTTACTTTCGCAAGTCTACATTTATCTTCAAGATATGAAATGTTTTTTATTGATTTTTAGTGATTTTTAGTGATATAATAATGTTAGAGGGGGTGTAATTATGAATAAAAAAATTAAGGATTTTTTGTTTATTTTGCTTGGTGCTTTGATTTTAGCGCTTGGATTAAATGTATTTCTAGTACCTATGAAGCTATCTGCTGGTGGTATTGGTACTATTGGCACTGTGCTACTCTACTTTTTTAGTATTCCTTTATCCATAACTAACCTTATACTAAATCTTTTGCTTTTCCTTATCGGCTTTAAGGTGCTTGGGAAGGGCTCTATTATAAAAACAATTGTTGGTATGATTTCGCTTTCTCTGTTTTTGGAAATCACTAGCTATTTGCCCATGCCCGAGCTTGATATTATAATTGCTACTATTTGTGGTGGTGTTTTGGTTGGCTTGGGTGTTGGATTAATTATCCGTGTGGGTGGGTCAAGCGGTGGCTCGGATTTTTTAGGGCTTATGATAAGAAAAAGAGTGCCACACATATCTGTTGCCACGATAATTTTGATTATTGATTTAATAATTATTATAATTGCGGGAATTTGCTTTAAGGATTTTATAGTTGCATTTTACTCTGCACTTTGTATGTATATTTCCTCGAAGGTGAGCGACAGAATAATTGATGTTGGTAAGGAAGCAAAATCTATTTATATTACCTCGCAAAAAAATGCTGAAATTAAAGAGCTTATTTTAAAGAATTTTGAGCGTGGAGTTACCGAAATTTATACACAGGGTGGCTATTCTCAAAGCAAACGACTTATGCTCCTTTGTGTAGTATCTCCCAAGGAAGCACCACATCTTGTAAAGGAGATAAAACGGCTTGATAAAGGCGCTTTTATTATAATTTCCGATGCAAGGCTAGTCTTAGGCGAGGGCTTTATCACAGGTGACGGAGTAAATAATTGAAAGCTTGTTGAAGATTTTATTTAAATATGGTATAATTAGTTAAAATGGAGGTGAGTATATGTCAAATTGGATTTGGCTACCAAGCGATAAATATAGCGAAAATCAAAAGACCTTTTTTAATCCATTGGGTTCATTTAGGCAAGGAAAATACACAGTTTGCAAATTGACTAAAAAATATAAATTTGATAATGTGCCTGTGCGTGTTGAGCTTGTTTTTAGCGCAGACACTGCATTTTTGCTCACCTGTAATGGTAAGGATATTGCGCGTGGACCTGCTTATTCGGGAGGTGACTTTTTAGGAAATAACGAGGCACGAAAGGATTATTATTCCTTTGAAGTAGAGCTGACACCTGACAAGCCATATCTTGATTTTATGGCTATGGTGCGTTTGAGCCCTTATCATATATGCGAATATTCGCGCGGTCAGGGTGGCTTTATGCTATTTGGCACTGCTTTTTTTGAAAACGGGCGCACAATCACGTTTTCAAGTGACGATAGCTGGGACGTCTCTTTACTAAATTCGTACACTTCCCCACGCTTTTTTGATAACAGTGTAAAAAAAGAGCCAACAATAAGGGCGGAAATTAAAGACGATATATGGAATGCCGAGATTGCACCTATTCCACCCTGCACTCTTAAAAATTTCGCTACCCACTCTTTCAAGGTTGGGGCTTTGGCGAATTTATCACAAAGAATTGAATATGAACGCGTCTTTGCAGGATACATAAAAATAAAAGCAAGGACAAGTGGTATACTAAAGCTTAAGTTAAGCGCCTTTGAGCTTGACACTCCTCATTTCACCTACGAATGTACATTCGCCGAGAGTGACACATACTGTGGGCTTGAGCTTTTAAGTGTGGGTGGATTTGATATTGAAATTATTAACGAGGGAGAAAATGAGAGTGTGGTTGAAGTAATTTTTGACACCTCCTTCTTCCCTATCGAAAATCAAGCAAAAACCATTGTCAGCGACAAGGAGTTAAACGCTCTTTTAGATATTTGTGCTCACACCTTGAAATATTGCCGTCAATCACATCATCTCGACAGCCCAAAGCATTGTGAGCCACTCGCTTGCGTAGGTGACTACTATATTGAAATGCTTATGACTGCATTTTCCTATGGGGATATGCGCCTTTGTAAATTCGATATAGAAAGAATAGCAGAGACGATGGAATCAAATGACGGCAGGCTTTTCCACACTACATATAGCTTGATTTGGGTTAATATGCTATATGAATGCTATATGCTAAGCGGAAACATGGACTTACTTCTAAAATGTGAAAAAGCACTTTCCTTGCTTTTTAAAAGATTTGAAGGTTATTTAGGTGAAAATGGTCTTGTGGAAACTCCACCGGACTATATGTTTATTGATTGGCTATTCCCTGACGGAATATCTACTCACCATCCACCAAAGGCGCTTGGGCAGAGTTGTCTTAATATGTTTTTATTTGGTGCTTTAAATTCGGGTACAAAAATTTATGAGGCTCTTGGCAATCAAGAACGTGCAAATGAGTTGAAAAGCCAGGCTGTGGAGCTTAAAAACGCAATTTTAACTCATCTTTATGACAAGGATAGCTCTCTTTTCTTTGAAGGGCTGAACACCAAAACCCCCGATGAGCTTTTATATGAGTATATGCCACAAAATGTTGAGAAAAGATACTATCGTCGACACGCAAACATTTTAGCATGCTATTTTGGAATTTTAGAAAAAACCGAGTGCAAAGCTTTACTTGAAAGAATCTATAATGATAGCTCACTTGGTGAGGTTCAACCATATTTTATGCACTTTTGGCTTGAAGCAGTTTTAAGAAACAGCGTTTCAAATAAATACACACTCCCTCTTTTAGATTTGTGGAAGGAGTCAATAAGAAAATGTCCAAAGGGGCTTGTGGAGGGCTTTTATCCACCAGAGCCGGGCTATAAGTTTGATTATTCACACGCATGGGGTGGTACTCCTCTTTATTCTCTCCCTATGGCTTTATGCGGGCTTGAAATTTTAGAGGCTGGATTTAAAAAAATTCGTCTTTCGCCTTCTCTTCTTTCCTTGGATTTTGCAAAGGTTGAGATACCGACTCCATATGGCAATATATTAGTTGAAATTTCAGAGGAAAATGGCACAAGAATCACCTCTCCAAAGGAAATTACAATTGTTGATTAAATCAAGAAAACAACCACAGGGTCGCTCCTTTTGGTTGTTTTCTTTTGTATTTTTTATGTCGAATTTTTGAATTTTATATTAAAAACAAGTAAAATATGACCATTTTTTGTTTATTTGTCACCCATTATTAACAGTTTTTCTTGATTAAATTCTTTAATTATGGTAGAATAAAAATATAAATTCTTTTTTTGAAAGATGATTCTTTATGGAAAATATGAAGAAAAAAAGGAAGCAAAAATGGATAAAGCCACGACACACGCTGGTAAGAAACCTCTTGTTCCCGTTTATCAAGCTTCTTTGTAAAATGAAATACCATATAAAGGTTAACAAATTCAAGGACAAAAGGCAGTTTTTGATAGTTTCCAATCACCAGACTCCGTTTGACCAATTTTTTGTTAGTCTTTCCTTCAAAAAGCATATTTATTATGTTACAAACGACGATTTGTTTTCTAACGGCTTTGTTTCTTGGCTTATTGACTTTTTGGTTAAGCCTATTCCAATTAAAAAGGGAACAAGTGACGTTAAGGCAGTTCTTGACTGCAAGCGCGTTGTAAAGGAGGGTGGCTCTATTGCCATATTTCCCGAGGGCAACCGTACTTACAGTGGTAAGACCGAATATATCAAGGAAACAATTGCTCCGTTTGCAAGGTCACTAAAATTGCCAATCGCTATTTATCATATTCACGGTGGTTATGGTGTTCATCCTCGTTGGAGCGACAAGACAAGAAAGGGTAAAATGTCATCTGGCGTTTCCGAGATTATAGAATACGAAAGCTACAAGGATTTATCCGACAAGGAGCTTTACGACCTTATTTGTAACAAGCTCTATGTAAACGAAAGCAGAATTGACAATAAATACTATTCCAAAAATAGTGCTGAATATCTTGAAAGAGCTATGTATTTCTGCCCTAAATGCTCATTTGGCAAATGGGAAAGCCATGGGGATAAAATCACGTGCCTAGGCTGTGGAACAACAGTTAAGTATCTACCAACAAAGGAGCTTGTGGGTGTTAACTGCGACTTCCCTTATAGCTTTATTTCTGAATGGTACGATGCTCAATGTAGCTTTATACGTTCACTTGATTTAACTCCTTATTATGATACACCCCTTTTTGAGGACAATGTCAATTTAAGCGAGGTTATACCCTGCAAAAAGAAAATCCCACTCGGCGAGAATGTTACTCTACGTGCATATGCCGACAGATACGAGCTAGCCCTTAAGGACATGTGTGAGGTTGTTCCCTTCTCCTCTGTTACGGCAGCAGTAGTGCTTGGTAGAAACAAGCTAAACTATTATTCAAACAAAAGAATATTTCAAGTCAAGGGCAATGTGCGTTTTAATGCAGTGAAGTACTTGAATATATATTATCATAGCGTTAATGTTGCGAAAGGAGATACAGAAAATGGAACTCTCGGGCTTTGATGCGTGGGGAATTGTCAGTATTGTAGCGGTTTTGCTTCTTTCCTTATTGGTTGCAAATATGCTCAAAAGACGTATTCCCTTATTAAAGAAATCACTTATTCCCACCTCTGTTTTAGCAGGCTTAATCATACTTACTATTTCTTGCATTTACACAGGTATTTATTATTTAGTAACTGGAGAAAGCGGTTATCTTTTCAATCTTGAATTTTTCGGCTCGCCCTCAAAGGAAATATTAGATGATATTGAAAGCGGAGGATTTCTCTCTCAATATAAGCAATATTTCTCACTTACAGGTCTTGAGCTTCTTGAAATTATCACCTACCACTCACTTGCTCTCGGCTTTATTGCTACTGCATTCAAGCCAGTACAGGAAAAGCTCTCAAAGAAGCGTAGCACAGAGGTATTTAATGCAGGTGTTACTACCGTTTCAACATATCTATTACAAGCAATTCTCGGTATGGGAATTACTATAATTGCTGCACTTTTTGTTGGCGGTCTTACTAATTATTCTGGCGTTATACTTGCCTTTGGCTTTGGTCAAGGCACAGGTCAAGCATTTAACTTTGGACAGCAATATCAAAGCATCAACAATGGCAATCCTAAAAATGCTCTAGAGGGTGCAGTAGCGCTTACAAACGGCACTGACTTTGGCTTATCAATTGCTTCTCTTGGCTTTATTTCCGCAGCTATTGGCGGTGTTATTTTCCTAAACATCCTACGTCGCCGTGCACAAAAGAAGCTAAAGGATGCAGACTTGGGAGAAACTGTTACAATAGACAAAATTCAAACCTCCGAGGAGTTACCTATGGAGTCCTCCGGAGTTGACAAAATCACAATGCAGCTCGCATTTATTTTAGGCTCATATTTTGCAGCATACGGAATACTTTTTATTCTTGCAAAAATTATACCAAGCATGTCTTCAACTATTTATGGCTTTAACTTTTTGATTGGTGTTTTGGTGGCAACCGCTGTTTGCTTTGCTTTAAGATTTATGAAAAAGAAGAAAATCATAAAGCACGAGTATATAAACCACTTCCTAATGAAGCGCATTGCAGGATTTTTCTTTGATATTATGATTATTTCTGGGATGGCAGCAATAAAGCCAGATACTCTTGGCAAATATTGGCACGTGATACTTATTTTGGGTGTGGTTGGTGCTGCTTCGTCCTTCTTTTACCTAAAGTTTATTGCCAAAAAGCTATTCCCAGAATACAAGGATGAGCAATTTTTGGCAACCTATGGTATGCTAACTGGTACAGCAAGTACAGGTATTATTCTCCTTCGCGAATGGGACCCACATTTCAAGACCCCAGCAGCTGACAACCTAGTATACCAAAACTTCCCTGCTATTGTTTTCGGCTTACCGATTATGCTTCTTGCAGCACCGAAGGTGATTGCTGTGCATCCATATTTAGTATGGGGTATTCTAATTGCTTTCTTTGCTATAATGAATATAATTCTATTCCGTTCGTTTATATTTAAGAAACGAAAGAAAAAGGTCAAGGACACCTCAACTGAATAGCATTAAACAGGCACAAAAATTTGTGCCTGTTTTTAATTTTTACAAAACGTAAACATTTTATTGACAAAAACAAAATAGCCAAGGGATAAAATGTTTATATAAAATGGGATTATAATAATCCCTAAATATTTTAAGGAGAAGAAAATGAATGCTATTGAAATAAGAAGCTTATCAAAAAGCTTCCGCGGTATGTATGCCGTTGACCACCTTAATATGACCGTTCCTCAAGGCGCAATTTATGGCTTTATTGGTGAAAACGGCTCCGGAAAATCTACCACAGAAAAATTGATTTGTGGTCACTTGGTCGCTGACGAAGGGGAAATTAAGCTTTTTGGAAAAAGCTACACTGACCCAGGTGTGCGCACAAGAGTTGGAGCACTTATTGAAAATGCGGGATGCTTTCCTAACTCCAGTGTTTATCAAAACTTGAAAATGCAAGCACTGAATTTAAATCTCAAAGACCCTGATGGGGAGATAAAAAGAGTTTTGGAAATCGTACGAATGGAGGACTCTGCAAGAATCAAATTCAAAAGCTGTTCTCTTGGTATGAAGCAAAGAATCGGCATTGCTATGGCGCTACTTGGCGACCCTGCTCTTCTTATTTTAGACGAGCCAATAAATGGTCTTGATGCAGACGGAATGAGAATTATGAGAGAGATTTTAGTTGACATAACTCAAAAATACGGCTGTACAGTTTTAATTTCCTCACATCTACTTGCCGAGCTTGAAAAAATTGCAACACACTATGGAATTATTCGTCAGGGCAAAATGATTGCAGAGCTATCGGCTAAGGATATGGAAAAAAGAGCAAAAGTTTTTGTTTCTTTAAAAACCAAGGATACAAATGGCGCACTAAACATACTTAAAAAGGAATTTAATAATGTTCGTTTAGAGGGTGAATATTTGCGCGTTTATGATGAAGAAAGCACCGAAAAAATTGTTGAGTTTTTGCTCAAGAACGGACACATAGTATCAGAAATTCATAAAAACAAGGTTGGTCTTGAGGAATACTATATTGAATTAATGTCAAAGAAGGAGGAGAATTAAAATGGAAAAAACCTGTGAGCTTAATTTTGAAGAGCCAAGCTTCTTTAAAAGAATAAAGAGTATGCTTGGCGTTGATTTTTATCGTCTTTTCCACACACCTCTTTTCTATATTTTTCTTGCTATTGCGGCAATAATCCCTGCAATAATACTCGGTACCAGCACAATGGAGGGTTCAGAGGGAATCGGTTATACAAGCGCTTGGAATATTATTGCAGCAAGCAAGCCTCTTTATGTAATTGAATCTATCGGTGACTATGCCAATATGAATATGGTATTTATTTTTGGTGGAATAATGGTTTCTATATTTATCGGTAGTGACTATCGCAGTGGATATGTAAAGCAACTATTTACAACACACGCAAAAAAGCAGGACTATATGATTTCTAAAACAATCACATGTGCCTTCTCTATGGCTTGTATGTGTATCACTTACCTTTTAGGTGGTGTTGTGGGCGGATTATTTGCTGGTGATTCTGTTTCCTTTGCTTTAAATGGTGGCGAGATATTTGCTCTTGTTTGTGCAATTATTGGTAAAATGATAATGAGTATTGGTTGGGCTGCATTATATACCTTTATAAATGTAATTTTAAGAAAATTTTTCGGTATCTCAATAGCTCTTTCCTTCTTCTTTGGCACGGGCATTTTAATTATAGGTGTTGCTGGTGTTTTTGATTCACTACACATTCCAAATGTGCTTTTAAATGCATTTCTTTATGGTTCAAGTGTTTTTGCTTGTTTAGATTCCGGTGTTTTCCCACTTTTGGCTGTGCTCATTTGTCTTGTTGTTTCAGTTGCTTGGACAGTAATTTATATTGTCCTCGGCACAACAATACTCTCCAAAAGTGATGTATATTAATGGAGGTGCTATATGAACGCGATTGAAATAAGAAATTTAACTAAAAATTTTGGTCCAAAGCAGGCGCTTTCAGGTCTTGATATGACAGTTCCACAAGGTGCAATTTACGGCTTCATTGGTGAAAACGGCTCTGGAAAATCAACAACAGAAAAAATAATTTGTGGACTTATCCATCCAAGCTCTGGTAGTGTAAAGCTATTCGGCAAGGACTATACCGATATAGATGTGCGCGCAAATATGGGAGTGCTTATTGAGGCTCCCGGTTGCTTCCCTAATTATAGTGTATGGAACAATATGATGCTTCAAGCTGCAAATTTGCGTATAAAGGATGCAGAGCGCGAGGTTGTAAAGGCACTTAAAACTGTAAGAATGGAGGGTGCTGCCTCAAATAAATACAAGAACTGCTCTCTCGGTATGAAGCAAAGAGTCGGTATTGCTATGGCTCTTCTTGGCAACCCTACTCTGCTTGTACTTGACGAGCCAATAAATGGTCTTGATGCAGATGGTATGAGAATTATACGTGAGGTGCTGGTTGACATCACAAAAAACTATGGCTCAACCGTTGTGGTTTCCTCACATGTTCTTGCCGAGCTTGAAAAGGTGGCAACACACTATGGCATTATAAAGGGTGGCAAAATGATTTGCGAAATGACTGCAAGTGAGCTTGATAGCTCCTGCCGCACCTACTCTGCTCTTAAATCAAACGACATGCCTCTTACTAAAAGCGTGCTTTTGAAAAAATATTCTCGCATTGAAGAGGATGAGAGCGGATATATTCGTGTTTATGATTCTGTTCCTACAGAAGAAATAGTTGTCTATTTATATGAAAACGGCATTACAATTAACGAAATCAAGACCGATAAGATTAGTCTTGAGGAATATTACATCGATTTAATGAAGGGAGGAAAAGCAAATGGATAAGGTTTTCGAGAAAAACACCTTTGGAAAAAGATTAACTAGTATGCTTCATGTTGATTTCAGAAGAATGATAACAACTCCTCTAATTTATATCATACTAGGAATTTGCCTTGTAGCTCCTGTTCTGATTTTTGTAATGACAACAATGATGGACGGTATGGAAACTGTAAATCCCGAAACCAATGAGGTTGAAATTACAGAATCTAAATTTGATAATTTCTGGCAAATTATCGGCACGGTAAGTGACCCATCTAAAATTCCTTCAAGTGACGATTCAAGTGATACATCCAGTGATACCACTGATACTTCAACTGACATAGATAAAGAGGGCAAGCAAAATCCAATGGGTGATATGGACATTACCTCAATGGTAAATATAAATATGCTTTATTTTGCGGTTGCTATCTATGTTTGCTTGTTTGTAGGTGCCGATTTTAGGAGCGGATATTCAAAGAATTTATTTACTGTGCGCTCAAGCAAGGTTGACTATGTTATCTCAAAAATTCTTGTAGGCATGGTTGCCGGTGTTTTAATGTTAATCGCTTTCTTTATTGGTTCAGTGATAGGTGGCGCTATTATGCAAATTCCATTTGATCCAATTGAGATTGGAGCAAGTGCTTACTCTGTTGCTTTCTGCCTTCTCTCCAAGGTGTGTTTGGTTGGCGTTTTTGTACCGATTTATGTTCTTGCAAGTGTTATAACAAAACAAAGAGTATGGTTAGCAATTATTCTTTCGGTTGGCATTGGTATGCTTCTCTTCACTATGATACCAATGATTACACCACTTGACTCAAGCTTTATTAATCCTGTTTTGTGTCTTGTTGGCTCGTTGCTATTCTCCGTTGGACTAGGTGCCGTTTCAAATATAGTGCTTAAAAACACTTCACTTGTATAAATAAAATCCCATCACCGAATTTGAAGTGAACCCAAAAGTTAGACACTTTTGGAGGTGCATATCAGAATTGGTGATGGGATTTTTATTATTTCATTTGTGAAAGTAGCTTATTAACACTTGAAAGCTTAACGCAAAGAGCAAATAACTCGGTTGCGGTGATAAGGTCGGATAGTGGTGGGTAGGATGGCGCGATTCTGATATTTGAATCGTGTGGGTCCTTACCATATGGGTAGGTTGCGCCCGCACCTGTCATTTCAACGCCTGCCTTTTTACATTTAGCAACGATATCCTTTGCACAGCCCTCTAAAGAATCAAAGGAGATAAAATATCCACCCTTTGGCTCTGTCCATGTGCCGATTTCAAGACCGCCAAGCTCTCTTTTGAGAATTTCAATTACAGCCTCAAATTTTGGACGGAGAATGTCTGCATGCAATCTCATATGCTCTACCATACCATGAATATCCTTGAAGAATCTAACATGGCGGAGCTGGTTAACCTTGTCGTGGCCGATTGTTTGAACTGTTAATTGTGCCTTTATATCGTCAAGGTTGTTGTGTGAGGATGCAAGTGCTGCAATGCCAGAACCAGGGAAGCTTATCTTTGAGGTCGAAGCAAACTTATAAACGAGGTCAGGGTTTCCTGCTCTTTTACATTCTGCCAAAATCTCAACGAGGTTGTCCTGCTTATCGTCATACAAATGGTGAATTGTATATGCGTTATCCCAAAAGATTCTAAAATCCTTTGCCGCTGGCTTTAATCTTGCAAAGCGACGAACTGTAAGGTCGGAGTATGAATAGCCCTGTGGGTTTGAGTACTTTGGAACGCACCAAATGCCCTTGATTGAATCGTCATTTGCAACGAGCTCCTCAACCATATCCATATCTGGTCCATCAGCAGTCATTGGAATATTTATCATTTCAATGCCAAAGTATTCAGTAATTCTGAAGTGTCTGTCATAGCCAGGCACTGGGCACAAAAACTTTACCTTGTCAAGCTTTGCCCAAGGGGTTGAGCCCATAACACCATGTGTCATTGAACGTGCGATTGTATCGTACATTACATTAAGGCTTGAGTTACCATAAATGATAATTTGGTCAGGTGGAACCTCCATCATATCGGCAAGAAGCTCCTGTGCCTCCTTGATGCCGTCAAGGACACCATAATTACGGCAGTCTGTTCCGTCATCACAGGTTAAGTCGCTATCTCCATTTAAAACATCCATCATTCCCATTGATAGATTTAATTGCTCAACGCAAGGCTTTCCTCTTGCCATATTGAGCTTCAAGTCCTTTGATTGAAATTCCTTATATTTAGCTTCAAGCTCTTTTTTTAGTGTTTGAAGCTCTTCTTTTGTTAATTCGCTATATTTTTTCATATTTTTTCCTTTCGCTAAGGGAGTTTGTGAGGCGAGCCCCCTCCTCTACAAAATAATTTTAAAATTCTGCATTTCCGGTTGTTCTTGGGTAAGATTCTACATCGCGTATATTTGCCACGCCGGTAATATACATAATGAGTCTTTCAAAGCCAAGACCAAAGCCTGCGTGCTTTGTGCCACCATACTTACGAAGCTCGAGGTACCACCAGTAGTCCTCTTCTTTTAGGTTGAATTTCTCCATTGCCTTGAGTAGGTAATCAAGGCGTTCTTCTCTTTGTGAGCCACCGATAAGCTCACCAACACCAGGAACGAGCATATCCATAGCGGCAACGGTCTTTCCATCGTCATTTAGGCGCATATAGAATGCCTTGATGTCTGCTGGGTAATCAGTAACGAATACCGGCTTACCAAATACCTCCTCGGTGATATATCTTTCATGCTCGGTTTGAAGGTCGATACCCCATTTAACAGGATACTCAAATTTCTTACCGCTCTTTTCAAGAATTTCGATAGCCTCTGTATATGTTACATGACCGAAGTCGTTGCTAACTAGGTTGTTAAGACGGTCAACGAGTGTGTTATCAACAAACTTGTTAAAGAATTCAATCTCGGCTGGGCACTCTTGCATTACGTACTTAACAACGTACTTAATCATATCCTCAGCGAGGCGCATATCGTCCTTGAGGTCTGCAAATGCGATTTCTGGCTCCATCATCCAGAACTCTGCCGCGTGACGAGCTGTGTTTGAGCGCTCTGCACGGAAGGTTGGACCAAAGGTATATACATTAGCAAATGCCATAGCATATGTTTCTGCACTTAATTGACCTGAAACTGTTAGGTTAACGCTCTTTCCAAAGAAGTCCTTTGTAAAGTCGATTTTGCCGTCCTCTGTTCTTGGTAGGTTATCAAGGTCGAGGGTTGTTAGGCGGAACATCTCACCTGCACCCTCACAGTCAGAGCCTGTGATAATTGGTGTATGAACATACACAAAGTTTCTTTCATTAAAGAACTTATGAATTGCAAATGCTGCAACTGAACGAACTCTGAATACTGCGCTAAAGAGATTTGATCTTGGACGAAGGTGCGCTATTGTACGAAGGTATTCAAGAGTGTGTCTTTTCTTTTGAAGTGGGTAGTCAGGAGTTGATGTGCCCTCTACCTCTATATTCTTTGCTTTAATTTCA
Source organism: Clostridia bacterium (assembly GCA_017472695.1). Classification (GTDB taxonomy): domain Bacteria; phylum Bacillota; class Clostridia; order Oscillospirales; family CAG-272; genus RGIG2000. Next base: position 19,515 of record JAFUOQ010000016.1, read on the forward strand.
AAAGGCTGCTTTGCCTCTGGGGTTAGTACAAGTGTACCATTTACGATAAGAGAAGCACCCACATTTTGCTTTGCTATTTCATTATAGTTATCAAGGAACTCTGCCTCAAAAACTACTTGTAGATTAGTAAAATAGCTACCATCGTTAAGCTCAATAAAGCCAAACGCATTACTTGAGCGAATGGTTCTTGCCCAACCAGCAACAGTGATTTCTTGGTTTGCAAATTTCTCGGGGTTTGCAAATATTTCTTTTACAGTTGTTCTTATCATTTCTCCTCTTTCTAGTAGCCAAAAAATTAGCCTACTAAATAAATAGTTATAAAATATTTAATATTATAGCACTATAAATACAGTTTTACAATAGTTTTTATTATTTTTTCCAAAATTCAATAACTTCCTTTAGTAAGTCCTTTGCATTGTTTATGTATTTTATGTGTTTCCAATGCTCTGGCAAGAGCTGATGGTATTCAGGAGTTGCAAAGCGGTCATCAACCAAAAAGACAACGCCCTTTTCCTCCTCGCTCCTTATTACTCTACCCGCCGCCTGTAAAACCTTAATCATACCTGGGTATGTGTATGCGTAGGCATAGCCTGTTTCACGAGTTTTATCGTAATATTCCTTGATTATATTTAATTCGCTTGAAATTGTTGGGAGCCCAACTCCTACAATAATTGCGCCGATGAGCCTTTCTCCTCTTAAGTCAATACCCTCGGAAAAGCTACCACCAAGAACACAAAAGCCGACCATTGTGCCCTCTTTTTTTGCATCAAATGAATCGAGAAAATCCTTTTTCGCTTTTTCTGACATACTCTTTTTTTGATAGGTTACCTTTATTTTAGGATACTTTTTCTCAAAAATTTCGCCAACCTCGGTAAGATACGCATATGATGGGAAATACACAATGTAGTTACCCTGCTTGCCCTCCACGGCGGCACGAATAACATTGGCTATTGTGCCGGCGCTCTTTTTCCTGTCCTCGTATCTCGTGCTAATATTATTTACTCCTATTAGGCACAATTTATCCTTTTCAAACGGAGATTTTAACGATATGCTTGTGGTTTTTGAGCAACCTAAAATATCGGTGAAATATTCAAGGGGAGTCAAGGTCGCGGAAAACAGTATTGTGGAAACTCCCTTTTTCATACACTCATCGAGCTTATATGATGGGTCAAGACACATTAGTCTAACAGATACATCATCTCCATGTGCCTCTAAAAACATAGTAAAGCGTTTATCGAAAATTTCAAAGACGGATATAAATTTCTTTATCCTCATATATAAGCTATGTAGCTCGTCATCATCTATATCTCGATTGAATAGCTTTTTAGCGCCTGCTTGGAATTTATAAAAGGAGTCACAGAAGGTGTCCTCAATTTGCGAATTTATGTAAAATCCGCACACTTCCCCCTCTATTTCTTGCTTTTCTGACATTGCAAGCTCATAAAACATATCAAATTGATTTAAAATTTCAGCTATCGTCTCGCCAAGCCTTTTTTCACCCGAATAGCGCGCAGAAATAGCAAGAAAATCAGCGCGTGACAAGGTGGCAGAGTACATTTCTCTTGCTCTGTCTGGTAAGTTATGTGCCTCATCGATTAAGAAAATAAATGAGCCATCGCTTACGCACTCAAAGTATCTTCTAAAATATGCATTTAAATCAAAAAGGTAGTTATAATCGCACACAATAAGCTCGCACCATTCGGAAAGCTCAAGCGAAAGCTCGTACGAGCAAACTGAATATTTGGCGCTAACTTGGTCAATTATATCCTTTGTGTAGGTTCTATAGTTTGTTAAAAGCTCTAGTAGAGCTTCATTTATCTTGTCAAAATATGCGCGAGTGACATGGCAATGGCGTGGCTCACATTTGCGCCTTGCATTAGGTGGAAAGCTCACACAGCATTTGTCCTTTGAGGATATGTGAATAGAGCGCAAATTAGGGATTTGGTCGCGCATTAAATCTATTGCGTTAAGTGCGGACAAGGCTGTTGTAGTTTTGCCTGTGAAATAAAAGATTTTATCGCCCTTGCCCTCTCCAAGTGATTTTAGAGCTGGATAGAGTGATGCCATTGTTTTGCCTGTTCCAGTTGGTGCTTCTGCCACCAATCTTTTGCCACTGTGAATGGCTCTGAAGGCTTCAACAATAAACTCCCTTTGCCCTTCTCTTGCTCCCTCCTTAAATGGGAAGCGAAGATTATGAAGCTCCAAAACTACTTTTGTCGCTCTTTCCTTTATAATTTTAAAAAATGGAACTGCCTTTTCAATGGCACCCTCAAACGCATCAATCAGCTCTTCTCTTGTTGCATTTTTAGAAAATTCCCTTACCTCATCTCCGCCCTCGCGATAAAAGGTGACATTTGTTTTTACAGAAAGCTGTTTGAAATTTTCGCACACTATATATGCAGAGATTAACGCTGTTTTTAGCGAAATTTCAAGCTCACCGTTATCAAGGCTATCTAGTCTATATGGGACAGGAACTACGCTCTCCACCATATAGCCGTCCTCCCACTCTCTTACAAGCTCGGGATATGTATAGGCTACTATTTTAAGTCCATTGGAAATAGTGGTAAATGTATATGCGTCTGCAATATTTGGCTTTTTTGTGTGTAGCTTATGGGAAACTAGCGCGCCACCATTTTTGTTGCCACTAACAAGTCTTGCCTCAATATCGCCGCCGCGATAAACAAACTCACATAGCTCGCGTGCGCCAATATAAATGGCATCTGTTTCCTTGTCGTATACGCATTTCATATTATCACTCCTTTCCCGTTGACTTTTGTCGTTTTTTGTTGTATAATTGTTCTAGTAAATTTTAAATTGTGCTATTAGCACACGAGGTGTTCATGATACTTGATCAAAAGAAAACAACTCTTGCATATAGATGTCCTGAATGTGGTGGTGTTCCTACAAGCATGGTTGGTGCTTTTTCGTTAAGCGGTGACCTTTTTAAGCTAAAGTGCTCCTGTGGTGGTAGCCACTTAACAGTTGAAAAAACACTTGATGATAAAATCCGTTTGACTACCCCTTGCCTTGTTTGTCCTTCTCCTCACTCATACATTATCTCTAAAAATGTATTTTTTGGAAGCGATATTTTTGTAATTCCTTGCTCTCTTTGTGGCATTGATATTTGCTTTATTGGCAAGGAAAACGAGGTATCTAAAGCGGTTAAGCACTCAAATGACGAGATAGTAAAGCTACTAGGAGATGCATCAATTGAGCAGCTTAAAACAAGGAAGGAATCAGATTTTACCGACCCTATGATTTTTGATGTAATCACTTATGTTATCAGCGATTTGCACGAGGAGGGTAAAATATATTGCCGTTGTCCCGAGGGACATGGGGACTATACCTCCACTATTTATGACCACTCTGTCGAGGTCAAGTGCAAAAATTGTGGTGCAAGCATCACAATTGAAGCAAATAGCACACAGGGTGCTGAAGACTTTTTGCAAGCAGATGAGCTACGGTTAAATTGATTTTTAAGAAAACGGTTTGTAGTAGAGCCGTTTTCTTTTTTGTTTTCGGTAACATTTGAGGTTTTTCGACATAGTATTATAACAGAGGGGCGCCAATGGGTGCCGCTCAATTTAAGTAAAGGATATCTTCATATATGGAGCACTGTGGTAATACTATGAATAACTGTCTTTGCAATCTTTTTGATAATGACATCATTTGGATAATAGTTTTAGCGGCTATCATTCTTTGCTGTTGCAACCACTAATCAAAGCAAAGGTCTAAAGCCTAGCTTTAGATAATTTTTAAAAAACCCACAAGCAAAGCGTTTGTGGGTTTTTTGATTTTTAATTATTCAGCAGCTGGCTCCTCTGCTACCTCTTCTGTAGCAGGTGCTTCCTGTGTAGCTGCCTCTTCAGCCTCTGGAAGAAGTGCTCTTGCAGAAAGAGAAACCTTGTGGTTTTCCTCGTCTATACCAACGATTTTAACCTCTAGAACATCGCCAACCTTGAGCACGTTTGCAACGGAGTCAATCTTTCTGTCAGCAATTTGGCTAATGTGGATAAGTCCATCAACACCAGGAACAACCTGTGCAAATGCACCGAATGTAGTAACACCTACAATTTTAACCTCACAAACATCACCCTCGTTATATTGTGACTTAAAGATATTCCAAGGATTTTGGTCGTCTGTCTTGTGACCAAGAGAGATTTTACCATTTTCCTTATCTACTGATTTTACAAATACCTTAATTTTGTCACCAACGCTTACAACCTCGCTTGGGTTCTTAATTCTCTTCCAAGAAAGCTCTGTAATATGTACAAGTCCGTCAACAAGACCGAGGTCAACAAAAGCACCATAGGATGCGATTGATTTAACTGTGCCCTCAAATTCCATACCCTCTTCGATAGATGCCCAGAATGCTTCCTTCTCCGCTTTTCTCTTTTCTCTTAATACTGCCTTAATTGAAGCTATTGCCTTTTTCTTGTCGTCCTTAATTTCAACAACCTTAACCTCTTGTGTTGTGCCAACGAGCTTACTCATATCCTCGTCCTTTGCAAGACCTGTCATTGATGCAGGAATGAATACTCTAACGCCCTCAATATTAGCAACCAAGCCACCCTTTGTAGCCTCTGTAATCTTTGCATTAACGGTTTCACCGCTTGCTTGATAGTTTACAACAATATCCCAGTTCTTTGCACCGTCAATCTTCTTCTTTGAAAGAATTGCAATACCATCTCTGTCGCTCACGCTGATAACAGATGCCTCAACCTCATCACCGATTTTGAAGAGCTCCGCAAGCTTTTCATCGTTTGAATCCGTGATTTGATCACGAGTGATAACGCCTGTTACCTTTGTGCCAAGATCAAGACGAATTTCATTCTCTGAAATTGACATAACTGTGCCCTTAACTGTTGCTCCTGTGTATATTTTCACCCTTGCACCATTTTCACATTCCCATGCGAAAAGATCTGCAAAGCTTTCTTCTCTTACTTCGTTCATTGCTTTTTCAACCTCCAAAATTAAACTGTGTGGAGTAGATGCTCCAGCAGTTATTCCTATGTTTTTTGCGTCACCGATTTTTTCAAGATCGATATCCTTGCTTGTTTGAATCCAAAATGTTTTCTCGCAATATTTAGAGCAAACCTGTGCTAGCTTTGATGTATTTGAGCTGTCCTTGCCACCTATGACAAGCATAGCATCGGATTTTTGTGCAAGCTCCTTTGCTTCAGTCTGTCTTTTTTCAGTAACACTACATATTGTATCAAAAATTTTCGCATTTGTACAGTATTTTTTTAGAATTTTTTGACATTTTTCCCAAAGTGACAATTTTAATGTCGTTTGTGCAACCATGCTCACATTATTTAATGAGTCCTTGTTAGCCTCCAAATACGCTTCAAGCTCATTTTCATCTAAAAATACTTGGCAGTCATCATTTGCATAGCTGATAATCGACTTAACCTCTGGGTGCTCCTTTTGACCTATTACAATCAAGGCTTGACCCTTGCCGGAATTTTCCTCTGCTATTTTATGTATCTTCTTTACATATGGGCAGGTGGAATCAACTATTGTCAAGCTTTGTGCCTTGCTTGCAAAGTCCTCAAGTGCCTTTTGCACTTGCTTTTCAACTCCGTGTGTTCTTATAACAATGGTAACATTAGTACCGTTCTTTGCTTTTTCGAGTACTTCATTTATATTATCATTTGTGAGCTCAACTACTCCGCTTTTTGCCAAGAATTTATTGTATTCCTCGTTGTGGATTAATTTGCCGAGTGTGCAAATTATATCATTGTTCTTTTTGTCCTTAATAAGTTTTTCTACGGTTTCTGTTGCACGGCAAACACCGAAGCAGAAGCCTGCGTTTTTTGCTACTGTGATCATTTCCTTCTATTCCTTTGCTTATTTTCTTTTTCGGCTAATCTAGCCTTTAATTTTGCGATTTTTTTAGCGCTCAATGGTTTTCTTTCAATTTGGTTATTCATTTCACAAATCTTTTCATAAACCAAGTCAGCTATTGCTTTATATTTGTCCTTACCTGCAAGACCTTCAAATTGAAGCTTTTCAGGTGGGATAAATTCACCTATTACAAATTCAGTTTTTCTAAATAAGGAAACCTTGTTCCTCTTTGTTCTTATACATACCGGCAAAATGCCGACACCTGCTCTTGCGGCAATCATACCAACGCCCTCTTTTGCACTCAATTCTGTTGGGTCAAGATATGGGCTTCTTGTTCCTTGTGGAAAAATGCATACGCACTCACCATTTTTCAAGGTTTCGAGTGTTCTTTTTATAGCGGCAACATCACCTGCACCACGGTCAACAGGGAAAGCGCCCATAGCCCTAGCAAATGGGCCAAGAATAGGGGTTTTAAAAACCTCCTTCTTTGCCATAAATCTAATTTGTGGCTTTAGGTAAACAACCGTTGGAACAACATCAAAAACGTGTGTATGGTTTGCACAAACTATATACGGTGTGATCGTGGGCTCATTTTCTTTGTTTACAACCTTGAAGCGGTATAAAACCTTAAATGCCCAGCCAAAGGTTATTTTTATAAATTTATAAAATTTGTTCATAATTCAACCTTCGATTTTATAATGTCAATAACTGCGTCTACTGTGCCATCGATGTCAAGATTTGAGTTGTCAAGCATAACTGCGTCGTGTGCCGGAACTGCTGGTGCTGTTTTTCTTGTTGAGTCATTGTGGTCTCTCAATTTTATATCAGCAAGAACGCTTTCAAGTGTGCAGCTTTCACCCTTTGCGATTAACTCCTTATAACGCCTTTCTGCTCTTGCCTCGGCTGATGCGAACATAAACACCTTAACCTCGGCATCTGGCAAGATAACAGTGCCGATGTCACGACCATCCATAACAACACTATTTTCTCTTGCTATCTTTCTTTGAGTTTCCAAAAGAAAGGCTCTAACCTCGGTAATTGCAGAAACGCGCGATGCGTACATAGCAATCTCGCCTGTTCTTATTGTATCGCCAACATTAACTCCATTCAAGGTAACAATTTGCTCACCATTAATAAATTGCATATCAAGTTTAATTTTCGGGAGCAAGGAAATAACCCTCGCTTCGTCGTCCTTGTCAACACCTTGGTTCTTTACATAAAGACCAACTGTGCGATATAGAGCTCCTGTATCTACATAAATTATTCCTAGTTTTTTTGCAAGAGCCTTGGCAACTGTGCTTTTGCCTGCTCCACTCGGTCCATCAAGTGCTATTTTCATGAAATACCTCCGGTACTTTTATTCTCCCCAAGCACTATGTGTGCCTGCGAGTGCGCCTGTTGAAAATGCGATTTGTAAATTGTATCCGCCTGTGTAGGCATCAACATCTATAACCTCACCTGCAAAATAAAGTCCTTTTACTTTTTTGGACTCCATTGTGGAGGGGTTGATTTCGTTCGTTTTTATTCCGCCCTGTGTGACAATTGCCTCATTTAATGGACGGAAGCCCTTAATTTCCAAGGTGAGTGACTTTAATGTGTCTATTAAAGCGCCCCTTTGCTCCTTGGTAATAGCATTTACCTTTGTGTCTGGTGGGATTTTGCTTTTTCTTATCATGAACGGAATTATTTTAGATGGCAAAAGTCCACCAAGTGAATTTTGAAAATCCTTATTTAACGATTTTGAAAAATCGCTTAAAACTCGTGTGTCAAGCGTTTGTCTATCAAGTGCAGGCTTAAAGTCAATTATAGCCGAATACTTGCCCTTTTCCATATTTTTCATATGGCATGAGGCAGAAAGAGTGAGTGGTCCACTTATACCAAAATGTGTAAAGAGCATCTCACCAAGCTCCTCAAATATGATTTTTCCATTTTGGTTGTTTTTGATTTTAAGCACCACATTTTTTAGAGATACACCCATAATTTCCGACACATTCTCGCTTGTTTCCAAGGGGACAAGAGATGGAACTAACGGGGTTATATCATGTCCGAGTGCTTTTGCAAAGCGAAAGCCGTCACCATCCGAGCCTGTGCCCGTATATGATGCACCACCCGTCGCACATATAACGGCGTCAAATGTGTATTCGCCACGCGAGGTTTTTACGCCTGTTGCTATGCCATCACTAACTACTATCTCGGTCACCTTTTCGTTTTTGACTGTCGTGCCGTAGTCTAGCATTGTCTTTTTAAGTGCATTTACAATATCCCAAGCCTTGTCAGACACAGGAAAAACACGCCTGCCCCTCTCTGTTTTAAGAGGAACACCTGCGTTTTCAAAGAATTCCTTTGTGTCGCTGGTTGAGAAATTATTGATTGATGCATATAGAAATTTTGGATTTGAAATTACATTTCTTAAAAACTCGCCGTTGTCACAGTCATTTGTAACATTACATCTACCCTTGCCTGTTATAGCAAGCTTTTTGCCTAGGCGATCATTCTTCTCAAAAAGAGTAACCGATGCGCCATTTAATGATGCATAAATTGCACTCATCATACCGGCAGGTCCACCGCCGATAACGGCTATTTTTCTTTGCTCGTATTGCATGGTTTCTCCTTTCGCTTCTAATTGAATGCTATTATATTAAACGGACAGTCGAGGACGCCTGTCCCTACGATTTAAATCCCCAGTCGCTAAGCGCAGCCCCCTTTACAAAGGTGCCACACACGGGATTTGCCATTTAGATTAAATTCTTCTCTCTTTTATATTGAATATACTCCTCGTATGTGCCACTGTAATCGTAAATACCATCTTCCCTAAACTCGATTATACGGTTAGCTACTGTATTTACAGTTTCGTAGTCGTGAGAGTAGAAAAGAATATTTCCCTTAAAATCGGAAAGACCGTTGTTTACGGCTGTGATTGATTCAAGGTCTAGGTGGTTTGTTGGCTGGTCAAGAAGCAAGAAGTTTGAGCCGAAGAGCATCATACGAGAGAACATACATCTCGCCTTTTCTCCACCCGAAAGAACATTTACAGGCTTGAAAATTGAATCGCCCGAGAACAACATTCTGCCAAGGAATCCGCGCAAATAGGTTTCTGTTTGGTCCTTTGAATATCTTCTCATCCAGTCAAGGATTGAGTCCTTGCATCCGTCAAAATAATCTATATTGTCCTTTGGGAAATATGATTTTGTAATGCTAACTCCCCATTTAAATGAGCCACTATCAGCCTCCTGCTCCTCCATTAAAATCTTGAAAAACGCAGTGATAGCCATTTCGTTTCCAAGGAGTGCGATTTTTTCGCCCTTACTAGCAGTAAAGGACACATTTTTAAACAGTGATACTCCGTTTTCTGACCTTGAAAGGTTGGTTACTGTCAAAATATCCTTGCCCGCTTCCCTATCCATATCAAATCCGATAAATGGATAACGACGGCTTGAGGCTGGCAATTCCTCAACTGTTAATTTATCAAGTAGCTTTCTTCTTGAGGTAGCCTGACGCGATTTTGATTTATTTGCAGAGAAACGAGAAATAAAGCTTTGAAGCTCTTTAATTTTCTCTTCGTTTTTCTTGTTTTGTTGCTTAATCATACGTTGGATAAGCTGGCTTGATTCATACCAAAACTCATAGTTACCAACATACATTTTAATGCCTGTATAGTCAATATCGACGATGTTTGTGCAGACATCATTTAAGAAGTGACGGTCGTGCGATACGACAAGAACAGTGCCAAAATAATCGGACAAAAAGTCCTCAAGCCAAGTGATTGCATCAATGTCAAGACCGTTTGTTGGCTCATCGAGCAATATAATATCAGGATTGCCAAAAAGGGCTTGTGCTAGAAGCACCTTAACCTTTTCGCTCTCCTTTAAATTTGCCATTTGCTCGTAAAGAAGGCTTTCATCAAGACCAAGTCCTTGGATAAGCTTTGAGGCATCACTTTCAGCCTCCCAGCCGTTCAGCTCTGCAAACTCACCCTCAAGCTCGCTAGCGCGAATGCCATCCTCCTCGGAGAAATCCTCCTTCATATATAAAGCGTCCTTTTCCTTCATAATAGAATAAAGGCGCTCATTACCCATAATAACCGTGTCAAGAACGGTATATTCGTCAAATTCGAAGTGGTTTTGCTTTAAAACACTCATTCTAACAGTATCAGGAATTATAACTTCACCCTTGGTTGGATCAAGCTCACGACAAAGAATACGCAAAAATGTACTCTTTCCTGCTCCGTTAGCACCAATAACACCATAGCAGTTGCCAGGTGTGAATTTTAAATTAACATCTTTAAAAAGTAATTGTCCTCCAAAATTGAAGGATAAGTTGTTTACTGTAATCATTTTTCCTCATTAAATCCTATTTTACACATTCTCTTATTTATTGTAACATATTATTATATAAATGTCAACTCGCAAAGCAATTTAAAAAGCTTAAAAAATAATTGACTTTTTTAACAAAATATGATAAACTAAATATACCGAAATAGCTCGGTGAAAAATAAATATTCGAGTTGTTTTGCGTGATAGTCCTTCATCGGTGTACTATTGCGCTTTTTTAATCCCTGCTCGAGAAAGGATGTTTTTATGAGTAACAAAATTATTACTATCAGCCGTGAGTTTGGTAGCGGAGGAAAATATATCGGTATTTTAGTGGCTAAAAAGCTTGGTATTCCTTGCTACGACAAGGACATTATTGAAAAAATCGCCGAGGAGTCTGGCTTTGTTGACGATTTTATCAGGCGCGTTTCCGAATATGCTCCGTCTAAAAGCATCTTTGCTTATTCATTTGTTGGCAGAAGTGCCTCGGGTGAATCTATTGAGGATAGGATTTTTGCTATTCAAAAGAAGGTAATAAGAGAGCTTGCAGACAAGGGGCCTTGTGTTATAGTTGGTCGTAGCGCAGACTATATTTTGAGAAATTATGATACACTTGATGTTTTCATTTATGCTCCTATGGAGGATAAAATCAAGCGTACAGTTAATTTCAAGGGACTCAACGAAAAGGAAGCTAAAAAGCTAATTAAGGATACTGACAAAAAGCGTAGCATAAACTACAAATACTACACAGGTAGAACCTGGGGCGAGCGTGAGAACTACACAGTTATGTTAAATTCAACCGACCTCGGTATTGAAAAAACTGCAGAATTTATTGCAGAGATATATCGTCGTGAAACTGAAAAATAATATTGTTGATTGAAGGGAGCCTCTGTGCTCCCTTTTTTAAGTTATTGTAAATTAAATTCAACTTATTGCACGCAAGACTTTTTTGTGCTAAAATATAAATAGAAGGGAGGGATAGTATGCGTATTACAAACAAGATGAGGAAAAAAGCTCTTGCCTCTGTTGTTAGTTATTTAAACGAGGTTGGCACTGCTACCCGCAACCAAATAATTGACGGAGCCTTGATTCATTATGGTCTTACAAAAAAGGAGCTTGATGATTTTTCTCCAAAAAGCAAGAATACTATTATAAGAAGCTATATCGGCACCGCCCTTAATGATTTAATGAACAAAAAGGATATAAAGCGTTTAGGAGATAGCTATTCTCTTGCCAAGGAGGAGCTTGTAATTATTCGCGAGGACGAATGCGAAACCAAAATCAAAGAGATTTTAGAGCTTGGCTCGTATGTCAAGGAGGAAATTTTCCAAAGGCTTGAAAAATATTTTGGAACTGGCGCAACGCTTTCCTTCAAGGACGATTACAATCTTCGCTCAATAGCAGGCAATGTGCTATTTAATTTAGTTGACAGTGGTGAAATTGAGCTTGTGGGTGGAAAATACTCGTCAAAGGCATCAAGCGATTACGAAATTTACGACACTCCTCTACCTGAAAACGAGTTCAAGCCGAAATTCTTTAAGGCTCTTTGGCTTATGGGAGGAAAGTTTTTTGAGAGCTTTGTTGCCAATCTTTTAGAAAAGTATTATACTCTTTCCGGACAAATGGTTGTTTACTGCGACATAACAGGTGGCAGTGACGATGGTGGAATTGACATAATTCTTGAAACTGTAGACTATCTCGGCTTTGGCGAAAAAATAGTTTCTCAAACCAAGTGCAGAGACACAGCTCATGTCACAGAAAAAGAGGTGCGTGAGTTCTATGGTGCTATGAATGCTGTTGGAGCTACACGTGGGATTTATGTGACCACTACTCATTTCCACACTAGTGCTGAATATTTTTTAGACTCGGTAAGTGACCTGGTTGGTGTTGATGGCGAAAAGCTTTTTGAGCTTGTCAAAAAGACAAGATACGGAATTAAAAAATGCGAGGGTGGTTACACCTTCGATACTGCAATTTTTACAAGATAAATTTGAAGGTGGAATATGTTTACAAAGAAGGTACAAAAAATTTTTAGGGGCGTGGTTTATGCTCGCTCCTCGGAGCAGCCACATATACATCTCTTTTCTGCAAAGGATTTTGAGGGGTTAAACCAAGAGAGCTTTGATGTTGAATCCTCGCTTGGCCATACCTTAAAGGGATATTTTTATTACTATGAAAATCCTATAAAAAACAAGCTAATTGTTTTTGAGCATGGTATGTTTGGCGGACACAGAAGCTATATGAGAGAAATTGAAATGCTAGCCAAGCACGGCTATTTGGTTTATGCCTATGACCACACCGGCTGTATGGAATCAGGCGGCTCGGGAACTGGTGGCTTTGCTCAATCCTTGCGCGACTCAAACGAGGTAATTTCCAAGCTAAAGGAGATTGAAAAGCTACATGGCTATGATATTTATGTTATGGGGCACAGCTGGGGCGGCTTTGCTACCCTCAATGTATCGCGCTTTCACCCGGATATAAAAAAGATAGTTGCCATTTCCGGCTTTGTTTCCCCAAAGAAAATAATTTATCAGCACCTAGGTGGCCATTTGAGAATTTTTGCAAAGAAAATATATAAGGGCGAGGTTAGTCTTAACCCTGACTATATGGAAATTTCAGCGCTTGATACTCTAGCTAATATGACGGGCGAGGCGCTTATCATCCACTCACCAAATGACAATGTAGTCAGCTATAAAAAGCATTTCTTGTTGCTTCAAAAGACCTTTAAGGACAAGAAAAATATATCTTTCTTAACTGTGCCAAACACAAAGCACAATCCAAATTACACAGAGGAAGCTGTTAAGGAAAAGGATAGACTCTTTAGTGAAGTTAAGATAGCGCAAAAGAAAAATGAGCTATCAAGCCCTGAAGCCTGCGAAGCATTTAAAAATAGGTTTGACTGGTATAAAATTACCGAGCAAAACGAGGATGTTTGGGCGAGAATTTTTCAGTTCTTGGACAAATAGCAGAATTAAAACACCGATTGAGCTAAATTCCCAATCGGTGTTTTTTTATTTTTCTATTTCTACTATTACATCTGCTATTTTGCCTGCAGTATCAGATGATACCATTGAAATTGCGCCCATCTGTTTTTGCGCCTCTTCTCCTGCTCTGCCGTTAATATATGCACCAAGGCACACCATATCAAAAGCTTCATTTGGCTTTTGTCCAAGCAAGGCAGTTATAATGCCAGATAGCACATCGCCCGAGCCAGCAGTTGCCATTCCGGCACACCCTGTGTTTATAATTCGCACATTTTCTCCATCGGTAACAATAGTGGAAGTTCCCTTTAAAAGAAGAACTATACCTGTTTCCCTTGCAAATTCAATTGCGCTTGCAACAGGGTTTTCTTGAATTTTATTAAGCGAAATGCCAGAGAGTCTTTCAAGCTCCTTCAGGTGAGGAGTTAAAATGACTGTGCATTTTGTGTTTTTTAATATTTCCTTGTCCATTTTGGCAAGTGTGTTTAGTGCATCAGCGTCTAAAAGAATTGGCAAGGAATAGTTACTTAAAATGTAGCTGATTAGTTCCTTGTTTTCACCCCTTTGACCCATTCCCATACCGATGCCAACAGCCTTAACTCCCTTTAACGCCTCGTCAATTTCTGTGGGCTCAAATTTTATAGCACCGTCAATTTCAGATAGTGGAAACAGCGTGCTTTCAAGCAAATACATCATAACTGCATTACCTATGCTTTTTGGAGTTGCAATTTTGACAACGCCCGCGCCTGAACGCATAGCACTTGAAGCAATATTTGCAAGCTTTATAGCTCCTGAATATTCGTAGCTACCACCGATTAAGGTAATATAGCCATATGTTCCCTTATGCGAGAAGTTATCTCTTTTGGGCAAAAGACTCCTTGCCGTTTCTCTATCAAAAAGATAGTATGGCTTATCCTTTGGCAAAATTCCAATATCACAGTTTGTAAGTGCGCCTATTTTATCCTTTGCCATATTCAAAAAATGACCACTTTTATATGAGCCAATCGACACGGTTAAATCGCTTTTTACTACCATCTTACCCATGCCACTATCTCCATTTAAGCCACTATTTATATCGGCTGAAATAATGTAAGCGCTTGAGAAATTGATTTTTTCTATTACCTCTTTGTAGATATCCTTTGGCTCGCCCTTGAAGCCTGTGCCAAAAATACAATCGATTATTATATCGTAGGAAAGCTTCGCCCCTTCAGTGTATAATGAATAGGAAATTCCATTTTCTTGACACTTATCAAAATAGTATTTTCCATCTGGAGAAAAGCGATTTTCTAAAAGCAAAAGGCTCACCCTGTGTCCATTTTTCTTTAATATCAGTGCAAGTGCATAACCGTCACCTGCGTTGTTGCCCGTGCCACAAACAACTAATATATCAGGAGATGGAATTTTATCAAACGGAATATTTTGATATATGCCATAGGCTGCACGATACATAAGCTCTTTTGATGGAATACCATTTTCAATTGTAGCTTCGTCGCTTTTACGCATATTTTCCACACTTAAAACCTCTTTCATTCTCTTCTCCTTTCGTGATTTTATTTATAACAAAGACAACCACCAAAGCAACCGAATACGCTCTGCTTATAGCAATTTTCACATTCTGCTTTTGAGCATCTATGAACTAGCTTGGTGTCTATTTCGTAAAAGAAATGATTTTTCAGGTCGCTAATATTTTTAAAATCCTCTATTTTCACCTTATAATCACTCATTCCAAAGCATCTTGTGGCTGTAAGGTCGGGGTATATATCGACAATCGGTGCGCAAACCGATGCTTGTCCCGTAAATATGCGTCTTTCGTGCTCGTTTAGATATTTTAGTGAGGACAAAAGCTCCTTTTCCTCACTTGTATATGCACATTCGGGTATTGCGTTACAATCATAGCAAGGAGAAACATCTATCTCTTTTAGCTCCTTGCAAAATGCAAGTAATGTCCCCTTCATTTTGTTAAAATAAGCAAATGCACCCTCGCTCTTATCCCAAGGGATAACAACGCTGACCCTAACTCTTTTAAGGTTATTTTCTTTGAGAAGCGATAGTATATCGCTAAAATCTTGGTTTTGCTTATATATATTAAACCCAAGTGTTACTCTTTCCTCATCTGCGTAATAAAGGAGATCCTTTATATTATTTTTCATAGAGTCAAACTGCCCATCCCCTATTTGCTCACGAGAATTAACATTGACTAAAAATTGAATTTTTGGGTGTATATTCTCTTTTTTTACTTTGTTGAGATAAATTCCATTAGTGAAAAGTGTAACACGTCTGATTTGTGGGTCAAAAACTAAAAGGTGCAAAATATCATTGATATTTTTATGTAAAAGAGGCTCGCCACCGATAAGTCCAACCTCGCCCTCTCCTTTTACAAAGTCGAGAGCCTTTAAAAAGCTATCCATAGTTATATCACATGCGCTTGATGTAGTATATTTGTGCGCAAAGCAATACTCACACGCAAGGTTACATCTGTTTGTTAGAGCTATATTTGCCATTTTGACTCTCCTTTTTGTTATTATAATTATTCTAGCATATTACATATATTTTTTCAAGGCGAAACAAACTTGATTTTCAAAAGAATTTATGATAAAATAATATAAGTACGTAAAAGGAGCAATAATATGATTTGCACTATCAAAAACGATGTATTAACCGTTCAAATTTCATCTCTTGGTGCGGAGCTTTATAGCATTAAAACAAACGACGGCTGTGAATATATGTGGCAGGGCGACTCGAAATATTGGGCAGGGCGCGCGCCTATTATGTTCCCCATTTGTGGTAGATTCTTCGGCGGTAAATATACATATCTTGGAAAAGAATATGAAATGGGCTCTCACGGAATAGCAAGACACTGTGAATTTTCATTAGAAAGCCAGGACGAGGCAAGTATTACCCTCTCTCTTGTTGGTAATGAGGAAACTAAAAAATCGTATCCATTTGATTTTGTTTTTGATGTTACATTTACACTTGTAGATTCGTCACTAAGGATTGGATATAAGGTTAAAAACACAGATACAAAGGAGCTTATTTTTGCCCTTGGCGCACACCCCGCCTTCAATGTTCCACTCGAGAATGGTCTTTCCTTTGAGGACTACAGGGTTGAATTTGAAAAGGAGTGTGACGCATTCAGGCTTGATTTGTCACCTACCTGCTTCTGCACATATGAGGACAAATTATATCTCGGTGGCAAGACAAAGACGATAGATTTAAAGCATGAGCTTTTTGATAATGATGCAATTTTCCTATACAACACACCAAAAGTAATTACCCTAACAAGCGACAAGGGTTCAAGGAGTGTCACTGTAAAATTTGATAATATGAAATATGTAGGGCTCTGGCATGCGACAAAGACTGATGCACCTTATGTTTGTATTGAGCCATGGTGCTCTATTCCGTCTGGTGATGGTGTTGTTGATGATTTAATTACTAAAAAGGACATGGTTCATCTCTCTCCAGAAAGCATTCACAGTATTGGATATGAAATTATAATCAAATAACAAATTAAAGTGCCGATTATTCGGCGCTTTTTAATTTATATCAAACCAATTGTCTTCCTCATAAAATATATTAGGATGTTTAAAATACGAATTTTTGTCAATAATAACTATGCAATAGAAATCAAATGGGAGTGATAAAGGTTGAATATAAAGCGAGGAGATATATTTTATGCAGATTTAAGTCCTGTAGTCGGCTCGGAGCAGGGTGGCTTGCGCCCTGTTTTAATCGTTCAAAACGATGTCGGCAATAAATATAGTCCTACTGTCATAGCGGCGGCAATAACAAGCAAAATGTCAAAGGCTAAATTGCCAACACATATAGGTGTTTTTGCAAATCAGGTTGGTTTACTTAAGGACTCTGTGATTTTGCTCGAGCAAATAAGAACTATTGATAAAACCAGACTAAAGGAAAAAATGGGTCATCTTGACAACGATACAATGAATGAGGTAAATAACGCAATAAACGTTTCCTTTGGGCTGGGTAGTTATAGCCAAGATTCATTAAACACCTCGTATGTATCAACAAGTGATGGTCAAAATATATTTTAGTCAAAAGCCTCTTTTCGGAGGCTTTTTAATTTTTGTCTTGATTTAATAATACAAAAGTGATAGAATAACTATAAATTTGCTTTACATGGGGTAATTTATATGAAATGGGTAGAACAATATAAGGTGAAATTTCACGATACTAACTCGCATGAAATTTTGAGTGCCTCACATGTGCTCAAATTTATGCAAGAAACTGGTATGCTACATATGTCAGCTTGTCGTCCATCATATGAGGACTTATTAAATGACAATAAGGCACTTATTTTAAGTAGTATTCGTGTTAATATGTATACACCGATTTATGCTTATGATGAAATAACAGTAAAAACATGGGCATGTGGTTCAAGAGGCTTTACAACCACTCGTTCCTTTGAAATATACAAGGGTGAGGAATTAGTGGCAGAATCCAACTCTATTTGGGCACTTGTTTCTATTAGTGACAAAAAGCTATTAAGGGTTTCAGAGGGTGACTTCTCTAATTTTGAGCCTGAAGAGCCATTGGTTCTGGACAGCCCTGCAAAGGTACGTATTCCTAACGAGTTAAAATTAAATCTTGTCGGTGAATATTCTATAAGATACTCTGACATCGACCTTAACAATCATATGAACAACACAAATTATCCCGATATGTTCTTTAATTGCTTGCCAAAGCCAGAAACAAAGCTTGTTAAAAGCTATGCCATTTCCTACATAAATGAAGCAAAAAAGGGTGATAATCTTAAAATTTATCTTGCCAAAAGTGACGGAAAATATTATATGCGCTCTGTTCACGAGGACGGCAGAGTAAATGCAGAGGCAGAATTTATAACCGAAAGCATGGAATAAAGCTGTCAAAATTGCTCATCTTTTACAGAAATTTAGCACATCTATTTACCTTGACAAAGTCAAATATTTATGTTATGCTTTTTATGTAAGAAAAACTAAAAAGGAGTGAATAAAATGGTAAAGACAATTTGCAAAAAGGTTTACGATACAGAAAAATCCGAAATAGTTAAGAAATTCGTTTGTGGTGAATTTGGTGACCCAAAGGGCTACGAGGAGACTCTTTACGTAACCGAGGATGGCTACTACTTCGTTTATGAAAATGGCGGAGAGGAATCAATTCATCCACAAGAAAACATTAAAAGAGTAGCAAAAACCGCTGTTAAAGAGTGGGTTGAAAATCACTAATCGACAAAAAGAGTGGCGTATGCCACTCTTTTTATTATTTTAAGTTATATTTCATAACCTCATCACCTGCATAGCACTTGCCGTAGCTTATTTCGACATTATGCATTTTTTCAGGGTTAGATACTACAATCACGCAAACAGGGTCAAAGCCATCTGCCATAATTTTATCAATGTCAGCATACGCCATAATATCTCCTTTTTTTAGTGGGTCGCCTGCTGACACTCGTCTTTCAAAATGCTTTCCGTTAAGCTCTACTGTATCTATTCCTATATGGATAAGGACGTCTAACCCATCATCTGTAATAACTGTATATGCGTGACCTGTTTTATATGCGTTTTCAATCTTTCCCATATCCACTGGAAAGATAAACTTTTTTGATGACGGAATTACGGCAAATCCCTCTCCCATAACTCCAGAGGAAAAGACCTCATCCATAACATCCTCAAGTCTCATCACCTCACCATCGCATGGTGCGTATATTACACTTTTATAATTATTCATAACTAAAATCCTTCGCTTTTATTAAAATTCGACACAGGGTGCGCTTTTTTATTTGCAAGCACACACCTTTCCTCTCACTCCTAAAAGGTATGGAGGAGATACTGAAACCTCATCAATTCCGATATTTACAAACTCCTGTGTCAGGGATAAATCCGCAGCCATCTCACCACAAACGCCAATCCAACCACCGTTTTGATGTATGGCATCAGCTGACATTTTTATAAGTCGCATTATTGCCACATTATTTTCTTCACAAATGTGTGAAACACGCGCATTTTGCCTATCAACCGCATAGGTATATTGCGTTAGGTCGTTTGTGCCGACGGAGAAAAAATCGACCTCCTTGGCTAAAATGTCGCTTATTATAGCGGATGCAGGCGTTTCAATCATAATTCCCAGCTCTATTTTGGAGTCAAAGTCTATATTCTTTGAACTTAGCTCTTTTTTACATTCCTCAATTAGCCCTTTGCATTTAAGAACCTCATCAAGTGTTGATATCATTGGTATCATAATTGATATTCTTCCATAAGCCGAGGCGCGCAAAATTGCTCTAATTTGCCCCTTGAATATTTCCTTTCTATCAAGGCATATTCTTATTCCTCGATAACCGAGTGCTGGGTTTTCCTCTTTGTCCAAATTAAAATAAGGAATTTGCTTATCCGCCCCTATATCAAGCGTGCGTATTACTACTCTTTTGCCCTGCATTTTTGAGGCAATTGATTTGTAAGCTAAAAAAAGCTCCTCCTCGCTAGGTGCGTTTTGACGGGAAAGATACATAAACTCGCTACGCAAAAGACCTATTCCCTCTGCTCCGTTAGAAAGTGCGCCCTCAACCTCATCGCCGTCTCCTATATTTGCGTATATCAGTATCTTTTGCCCACTTTTGGTGACGGCTGGGCGGTGCATAATCGAGCGCAAATATCTCTCGTGCTCTAGAACAATTTTGTTTTCTCTTTCCCTTTCCTTTTTAAACTCTAGTACATCGTTTTCATCAGGATTTATAGTTATTTTGCCCCTAACCCCATCTAACAAGGCGAGTGAGCCATCATATTCGTTTGGAATTTTGCCAACTGCCACAACTGCAGGGATTGACATTGCTCTTGCCAAAATTGCAGTATGTGACGAGGGGCTACCATCAAATGTGACAAAGCCCAAGATTTTTGACTTGTCAAGCTTTACTGTTTGCGTAGGAGTTAAGTCGTTTGCCACTAATATATATTGCTCATCATTTTGATTGCTTTTTTTGTTTTTTGCCTGTAGAGTGTCGATAATTCCCATGCAGATGTCCTTTATATCGGTTGCTCTTGCCGAGAGATATTCATCCCCTAGAGAGCGCAAAATGCTAGAATATTTTTCTCCACTTTTTAATACTGCCTTTTCGCTTGAAGCGCCGCTATCAATCTCCAGAAGAACGCTATCTATAAAGTCCTCGTCTTCAAGAAGCATTGCGTGTATCTCGAAAATTTGTGCCTCACTCTCACCTATTGTGCTTTTTGCCCTTTCTGCTATCTCTCTTGTGCTTTTTATCGTTTCCTCAACAGCAGAAAGAAAGCGTGCTCTTTCCTCGCCAACCGATCCAATTTGCTTATTATTGTCATAATTAATTACAGTATCAAGAAATCTAATTTTGCCATATGCTTTACTGTTAGTTACACCAATTCCCTGAAAAATCGTGCACCCAGTGTTTAAAAAATCCATTTTCACCTCATCCAAGCTTTTCCTTACAAACCTTTTCAAGTGCCTCACTTGCCTTATCCTCATCCTCACCTGAAATTTCAAAATGAAGCTCCTTGCCTACAACCGCGCCTAGGGACATCAAGGAAAGTAATCTTTTTGCATCTGCTTGCTTCTCTCCACATATAACATTTATTTTAGAAGAAAAGGTTTTTGCAACCGATGTAATAGTGCCCGCAGGTCTTGCGTGCAGTCCGTTTTTATCTTTTATTACAAATTTAAATTCTTTCATTTTCCGTTTTCCTTTTTGTTGATACTATTATTTTATCAAGAACGGAAAATTCTATACAAAAAAGAGCCCTGTCAAAGCAGGACTCTTTATTTTTTATTCGTCTGTTGCATCAATGGGCGTTTGCATCATTTCAATAAAATCTGCAAGCTCCTTAACCTCTTTATAGGATACGCCACTTGGGTTTTTAACGATTTCATTATCTTGAATATAAGAAATCTCGCCATTCTCTATTATATAAGTACACATAATAAAGCTAATGCTCTTTTGCTTATCATTCAAGCCAGTAACCTTTGTTGTAAGTGATGCATATTTCTTACTTGTAGTATTTATCTTGATAACTCCGTCCTTTGCGCTACCGTCATCGTTTAGTGGAGTCTCATCATCCAAAGCCTCTCTTATAGCGAATACTGTTCCACATTCAAATTCAGAGCCAATGCTCTTTGAGAACTCGCTCATTATGTCAGCGTTTAAAACATATTTTACCGACATTGAGCCACCATCACTATACTCACATACAGAAAATCCCAAGGATTTTACAAGTGGGGCGCACGTTTTAGCACTGCCTGTAAGCGCTTCCTTACAAACAACACATTCCTTAACATAGTAGCCATTCTTTGTATATCCATCGAGATACTTTATTACTGGATTTTCAGATTCTGTATGACTTGTTTTTGGATATGTCTGATTTGTAAAGTCATAGCTATTTTTTGATGGTGTGCCGTTTGTGTAAACATTTTCATAAACCTCGGTTGCTGTACCATCATTTACCCCACATGGGCAGTCATCGTTAGTATATTTAGTATAACCAACCTCATAGCAGGTAGGCTTCTTTTCCTCTTTTACATAAGCGTGCTTTACATTTTGAATAATAGTAAATGATGTGCATTCAGCAAACCCTGCTGTAACCTCTGCCGTTGTATACAATTTAATTCCATGGCTCTTTGCAAAGGTTGTAGCGCCGAGTGTAAGCTTGGATGCGTGATGGTAAACAACGCAACCATTCGCCCCTTGATTCATATTACTAAAATCGCCATCGGATAATGTCGTCAAATCCATAAATACGATTTTTTGCATATAGTATGTGGAATCAAATGGCTTTTTATCAAGAGATGTTATTCCTCTACCAACATAAAGGTATTCAAGCTTGGAGCTATGGAACGCGCTTTCGCCTGTAAATGTAAGCTTTGCATTGTCCTTGAGCTCAAGTCTTGTAATGCCTGTTGCCTTGAATGAGGTTGTGCCAAACACATATTCAGAAAGACCTGAAAGAACAAGCTCCTTCAAATTTGCTTTTCCATTAAACGCATTGTCCAAGAAGGAAACCTTTGCGCCTACCTTTTCAGATTTTATTGATTCTAGGCTATCTGGTGCGCAATTTGCAAAGAATCTAACGTGCTTTACATCCATGATTTCTATGCTTGTAAGACCTGTTAGCTTTGCAAGAGAGATAATCTCAATATCAACACCCGTGTCAAAGACAAGCTTTTTAAGGGTTGAATTATCGGTTTTTATATTAATTCCCTTTATACCAGCAGGAATAATTATTTCAACAACCTGTGATGCTTTATAATCTCCAAAATCCTTTATTCCATTTATTACATAGTTACTATCAATTTCAAATAAATTTTCTACCTTAACGGTTTCGGATTTCGTCGCGCCGTCTCCTGTATCAACCTTAACACTAACATTGTCGCCCATTGGGTCATAAGAAAAGAAGGTGTAATCCTCGCATGCGCAATTAGAGCAACGCTTTACAATATTACCTAATGTAGTAGGTGTAGGATTCTTTTTTGTTTCCTTGCTTGAATCAAATACGTGGGCAACCCTGTCACCGTCTGTAAAATATACTAGTGTCTTACAGGTTGTACATCTATACACGCTTTGAGTTTCGTGCTGACAGCTCGCTGCATATGTATCAGCAAGCTCAAATTTATGATCTGCACATTGTGATGAGAAAACAGTTAAATAGCTAGTGGATAATCTGTAAGCTGCCTTACAGCCGGAGCCCATATGTTCCTTTGTGCTAGTAAAGTCTTGCGCGTATGAAAACTTAAACGAGCCACCTTTTAGGGTGTATTTCGCATCTGCAACTGAAAAAAAGCTATTCGAGCTTTTCGCTACAATTGTGCCACCATTAACTGTAATACTAAATGCATTTCCAGCACCTTCACTGTCCTTTGCACTTACTGCAATATCGCCATTAAGTGTTACAAACGCAGGAGATTGAATATTTATAGTGGGCTTTCTATTGACTGAATTTGCAACCTCAAGTATTGTTTTACAGTTTACTGTACCATATATATTAATCATTGGATAGCCGGAGAAATATCCCTCCTTGGTATCCTTACCAAGAGTTGCATTTGGTGCATCAATTTTAACATTTGCACCAACAACTAGTATGTTACTCGCTCCACCTGTTGTATGGCTATCCAAGCGGACAAGTGCACCTGTACCCTCATATTTTACAGTACCTGTACCATAAAATCTTGTACCAAAGCGCTCTCCACCAAGTGCTCCACTTAGTGATTTATCAACAGTCAAAGTTTGACCGTTCATAATTATATTCATATAAGCGCCAAGGGTTGTATTTAGCTCTATCGCCTGTGTCAAGGTAATATCGTCCAAAAGTCTTACTGTTATACCATTTTCAGGCATCTTCTTTAAGTCATCAGATGTCAAGTGGCTATCACTAAAGCTTCTTGCATATTCGTACAATGCCTCTGCTGATGAAATGTCATATGCAATTACAGGAGTGAGCGTAACGCTTTCATAAAAAACAACGCTTGAACCACCTACATACGCGCTACCATCTGGAGCCACCCAATGATAAGAATATCCTTCATCTGTCGTGCCCTTTGGAAGCTCAACGGCATTACCACCATTTGTAGAAGATGATGGATATGAATGATCTATACCTGTCGCTGTGGCGTAGGTGATGCTAATCTCCTCGCCCTTCAAGGCGAATGCGGATGTAGCAAGCATAGCAGCAAACAAAAGCACAAACGCAAGCGCTAAAACAATTTTATTTTTATATTTACGCATATGATACCTCTTATCATAAAGTTATAATCTTACAGAGTAATTATAACATTATATTATATATTTGTCAATATGGCAAAGTGCCTAAATTTGTGCAATGTTTACAATTTTATCATTTTTGCATCGAAATTTAGGTGAAAATATAACAAAACAAAAAAGCACTTGCGTTGGCGTGATACTCTTATCGGAGTATCACGCCAGTTCTATTCGCCTGCGGCGAGTGATATTGCTACGCAGTGATATTTGGCTTACGCCGAGTGGTATTCGCTACGCGAGTTTGAAAGGCGAATAGAATATCACTGAAGCCGCAAGGCTTCAATATCATTATTGCTGCAGCAATAATATCACTCCGACGAAGTCGGAATATAACTCTTGTTTTCTCTGCCGATTTGTGTTATAATGGGGCTAATCAAAAGCCTCCCTTGTGTAAAGGGAGGTGGCAGCCGAAGGCTGACGGAGGGATTGTAAAAAAGCCCAAAACATCAGAAAACAATCCCTCAGTCGCTAACGCGACAGCTCCCTTTACACAAGGGAGCCTCAGTATGCGCGCAACTTTAGGGGTATGGGCTTTGCCCGATGCATTTGTAATACAAATGCGAAACTGGCGATAAAGCATAACGGTAAATACTAATTCTTCTAACTTGATTTTGGAGGGAATACCAATGAAATATCAGCTCCATGATTCTGAGATTGATTCTTTTATTCTTGAAAAAGATTCGATCATTCTTTCATTCCCAAATGGCTTTTATGCCGAGGATGATAATGGAAATGAAATAATGCCTTTAAGGCATAAGCTTGTATTTACAATCGACCGAACCTGTCCTGATGAACCGTTAGAATCTTCTGTCTTTATTAGGAGAATCAATCGTCGTTATAACGGTTGGAAGGATATTTCTTTTAAGCAATTTATTTCTCTTTTCAAAAAAGGAAATATGGTTATACATGATGAATACGACAGCAAGCTAACAAACTGGAAAATGATCCAGCTTAATACAAGCACGAGCCGGTCAAATATCGAACTGTTCATAACGGACATTCTTGATATAGCCTGTTACGAATGATATAGACGATAGGAGTCATAATCAAATACCAAATCATCGAATAATTAACGCCGACAGACCCTGAAAATCTGTCGGCGTTAATTATTTGGTTACTGTGGAGCAATTCTTCGCAATATGAACAAACTGATTGTGATTTCTCCACTAAGAACATCACGCCTTGTCGCAAGTGCTTTTATTTATTCAACCAAATTATTGAGCTGCCTCAACTATAATTGAGAAATCCTTTGCTTTAAGTGAAGCGCCACCGATAAGACCACCGTCAACATTTTCTTTAGCAAGGAGCTCTGCTGCGTTGCCTGCGTTCATTGATCCGCCATATTGAATAATAATCTTTTCTGCTGCATCAGCACCATAGAGAGCTTTAATTGTATTTCTGATAACACCACAAGTTTCATCAGCCTGTTCTGGTGTTGCTGTAAGACCTGTGCCGATAGCCCAAACTGGCTCATATGCGATAATAACTTGTGCGAGCTGCTCCTCTGTGACATCCTTAAGAGCGAGCTTTGTCTGCATTGAAACGATTTCGTCTGTAATTCCATTAAGTCTTTCGTCCTTAACCTCACCAAGGCAAAGAAGAACCTTCATACCAGCATTAATAGCTGCCTTTGTGCGAAGGTTAACAGTTGTGTCTGTCTCACCAAAGTATTGTCTTCTTTCACTATGACCAACGATTACATATTCAACACCGCATTCTTTAAGCATGCTTGCTGAAATTTCGCCTGTGAACGCGCCCTTTTCCTCAAAGTGAACATTTTCTGCACCGATTTTGATATTAGAGCCTTTAGCTGCCTCTTGTGCTGCGTAGATGTCTACAAATGGTACGCAGAAAATAATATCGCAATTATCCTTACCAGCAACAAGTGGCTTTGTTTCCTCGATAAGAGCCTTTGCTTGTGATGGTGTCATATTCATTTTCCAGTTTCCTGCAATTACTTTTCTTCTCATTGTTTTTCTCCTATATTCTCAATGCACATTCATATGAACAAATGTGCATATTTTTTATTTATTGTTAAATTTTGATTTAAAAATTTGCCGTTGAACCCCTGTTCTTATTGGATTTTTGCCATTTTTACGGGCAAAAGCCAAACGCATAATAGCGTTTGGCTAAAGACCGAAATTATTTATCTTGTAGGCAAGCAATGCCTGGGAGCTCAAGACCCTCAAGGAATTCAAGTGATGCTCCGCCACCTGTTGAGATGTGAGTCATCTTGTCAGCAAAGCCAAGCTTTTCAACAGCAGCTGCAGAGTCGCCACCACCGATAATGGAGATAGCACCACTTTCTGCTACTGCATTAGCAACGCACTCTGTTCCTGCTGCAAAGTTCTTCCATTCAGAAACGCCCATAGGGCCATTCCAAACAACTGTGCCTGCGCCCTTAATAGCATCGCTAAAGAGAGCTTGTGTCTTTGGACCAATATCGAGTCCCATCCAACCGTCAGGAATCTCGTTAGAGTTGCAGAACATTGATTCTGTATTCTCGTCATATTCCTTGCCGAGCTTGTTATCAATAGGAATTAAGAGCTTAACACCCTTTGCCTCTGCCTTAGCCATCATTTCCTTTGCAAGGTCAACCTTGTCATCCTCGCAGAGTGATGTACCAACATTGTAGCCGAGTGCCTTAAAGAATGTATAAGCCATACCGCCACCGATGATAAGTGTATCAACCTTTTCAATAAGGTTGTTAATAACTCCAATTTTATCAGAAACCTTTGCACCGCCAAGAATAGCAACGAATGGTCTCTTTGGATCAGCAAGTGCCTTACCCATAATGCCGATTTCCTTTTGAATAAGGTAACCGCAAACTGCTGGGAGGTAATCAGCAACACCAGCTGTTGTTGCGTGTGCACGGTGAGCTGTACCAAATGCATCGTTTACATAAACATCAGCGTACTCAGAAAGTTCTTTTGCAAATTCTGGGTTATTCTTTGTTTCTCTTGCGTCGAAACGAACGTTCTCAAGAAGAACAGCCTTGCCGTTTTCAAGAGCGGCAACCTTTGCCTTTGCATCGTCACCTACGATGTCCTCTGCAAATGTAACAACACCACCAAGAAGCTCGTTAAGTCTGTCAGCAACTGGTTTAAGGGTAAACTTCTGCTTGTCGCCAAGAGCCTTCTTCAAAAGCTCTGCTGTAGCTGCAGCTCTTTCAGCCTCTGGAAGCTCCTCAACCTTTTTCTTTTCCTTCTTTGTAAGTCCAAAGCCCTCAGTCAAAATGCTGTGTGGCTTACCCATATGTGAGCAAAGCACAACCTTTGCGCCCTTATCAAGAAGATACTTGATTGTTGGCAAAGCGCCGATGATTCTCTTATCGCTTGTGATAACGCCGTCCTTGAGAGGAACATTAAAGTCACATCTAACGAGGACTCTTTTTCCTTCAACATTGATGTCTTCAATTGTTTTCTTGTTGTAGGTCATTTTTATATTCTCCTATTTTTTATTATCTAGTTTAATGGAAAAATCTGACTTTCCAAATTTTTCGCAAATATTATAACACATATTAAATAAATTATCAACAGTTTTTTTATTTAAATACAAAATAATACACTAAAAGTATGATACCGAATATTATTCTATACCATCCAAAGGATTCAAAGGTGTGCTTCTTTACAAAGTCCATCAAGAATTTAATAACACCGAGAGAAACCAAAAAAGCAGTTAAGGTTCCTACAAAAATTATTAAAATCTCGGTAGCCGTCAAGGAAATATCGTCGACAAGAAATGCCTTGGCACCTTTTAAAAGTGTTGCGCCTGCCATTACCGGAATTGCAAGAAAAAACGAAAATTCAGCAGCTGCAGTTCTTGACACACCAATCAAGGAAGCACCAAGAATCGTAGAGCCTGAGCGGGATGTGCCAGGGATTAATGATAAAACCTGAAAGCAACCAACCTTAAAAGAAGTTTTATTATCAAGCTCATAAACAGAATTGTATTTGTATTTTTTCTTTTTATTTGCTCTTTCAATAAGAATGAAAGCAACACCATAAACAATAAGTGCCATTGCAACGACTACAAAATTATAAAATTTGCTTTCGAGCCAGTCGTCAAGCAAAACTCCTATTATAGCAGCAGGTAAAACAGCGATGATTACCTTTTTCCAAAGAGATACTGTTTCGTGCTTAAATGCGACACGTCCCCCAACTTTTTTAAAAGGATTCAGCTTATTAAAGAACAAAATTATAACTGCCAAGATAGAACCAAGTTGAGTAACAACCTCAAAAAGCTCCCATGCACCATCACTTATATTGAGATTGACAAATTCATTAGCAATAATCATGTGTCCAGTACTTGAAACTGGAAGCCATTCTGTTATGCCCTGAACAATGCCTATGAAAATAGACTTTAAAATCTCTACAAAAAGCATAGTTTTCTCCTTTTAAAAATGCATTTTTATGCGACACGTGTCGATATTTTGATGTTTTGAGTTAGTTTTCTGCTGAACGAACAATATCGCCCATTTTTACCTCATATGGCACTTTCATTTTAAATTCCATAGATGGATGAGGGGCAGAATCAATCTTTTCTCCGTTTGGAAGACGTAAATCAGTTGCTATAAACCTCTTTCCAACCTCGCCAGGAGTGATAATCTCACAAGCATCGCCCTCTTTAATTTTGTTTCTTTGAGTAAAATACGACCACTCCCCCTCGCGTTTTTCAGTTGCAACGCATAAATATGCCTTTTCACGAAGGTAGCCGTTTTGTGTAACTGTTTGTGGGTTTTTCATAGGGTCATCATAGTAAAAGCCTGTTGCGTATTCACGATGGCTAACGCTCTCAAGCTCACGTAGCCAAAGAGGATTATACTTATATTCGTCGGGATTTTTAAGGTATTCATTTATTGCCATTTTATAAGTGTTTGCACAAATAGCGGTATAATACGCACTCTTCATTCTGCCCTCTATTTTAAAGCTATCAATTCCACTTTTCATTAAGTCTTCTATATGCTCAATCATGCACATATCCTTTGAGGACATAACAAACGAGCCCTCCTTGTATTCCTCAATATTCAGCTCGTCACCAAGGCGCTTTTCCTCGGCAAACGAGAGAGGATATGCATTTTTATAATTCCATCTACAAGGTTGTGCACACGCGCCACGATTTGCATCTCTGCCTGTGTAATAGTTAGACAAAAGACATCTACCACTATATGATATGCACATTGAACCATGAATAAAACATTCAAGCTCTAATGATTTTGGCGTGTTTCTTCTAATCTCGTTGATTTCCTCGAGAGAAAGCTCACGGGCGAGCACCACGCGCTTTGCACCCATTTTATGCCACGCAGTTGCTGTGGCAGAGGACACGATGCTTGCTTGAGTTGAGATGTGTATTTCCATATTAGGAATTGTTTCCCTTGCAAGGATAAAAACACCAAGATCTGAAATGATGAGCGCATCAACGCCTATTCTATCGTATTCCAAAAGATATTTTTTTAGTCTTTGATACTCATTTGTGTGAGGCATTGTATTTACCGTCACATACAATTTTACCCCGTGGAAGTGTGCGTATTGCGTTGCTTGTTCAAGCTCCTCTAGAGTGAAGTTATCAGCGGCGGCACGCATACCGAACATATCAGATGCTAAATAAACTGCATCCGCCCCGTACAGAATAGCCGCCTTCATTTTTTCAAAATTGCCCGCAGGGCAAAGTAGTTCTTTCATTATCTTACCCGTTTTCAAAAGTTTTCCATACATAATTATTTTAACATATAATATTATTTATGTCAATAAAAAAGCGAGCTTCAAAGAGCTCGCTTTCAATATTGCTTTTCTTACATTGAAATGAAGAAGAAACGTAGTAGGAATAGTGCAGCTATAATTGTAACTGTGATATCCTTCTTTTGATATTTACCTGTGAAAAGTCTGATAAGAACATATGAAATAGCGCCGATAGCGATACCATTTGAAATTGAGTATGTAAGTGGCATCATAACAAGTGTTAAAAATGCAGGTATCGCGCTTGCAATATCGTCCATATCAACCTTTGCAAAGCCCTTAAGCATAAGAACGCCAATGTAGATAAGTGCTGGAGCTGTTGCACAAGCAGGAATAATTGTTGCAATTGGTGTTAGGAATAGACAAACAAAGAAGCAAGCAGCTGTGATGAGTGAGGCAAAGCCTGTACGTCCACCGACGCCAACGCCTGCACTTGACTCAACGAATGTTGTACATGTTGATGTACCGAGAGCTGCACCAGTAACTGTTGCAATTGAATCCGCATTCATTGATTGCTTCATATTAATTGGGTCGCCGTTTTCGTCAAGCATATTAGCTTGAGATGCCGCACCATAAAGTGTTCCCATAGTGTCAAACATATCAACTAATGAGAATGTAATAACAAGCATAATTGCACTAAGTATTACACCAATTGTTGTTTCATTGCCTTCGGCAACAAAGATTGTGCCAAAGCCCTTAAATGCGCCAAGCAAGCCTTCTTTGCCAAAAGCAACGAATGAATCGCCAATGCTTGTAAAGTCAAACACAGGAGCTTGCCATGTAACAAGATAATAAAGAACTGTTGAGCCAAGGATTGTTAAAATAACAGAGCCTTTAACCTTAAATTTGGAAAGCACACCCATTACAATAAGGCCGAGAATAGCAATTAAAACAGGTGCTATTGCACGCCAACCAGCAAGTGGAGAATCAGCATTTGCCCATGCACCATGAAAATCAAAGAATTGAACAAGTGTGTATTTATTTGGTTGAATAATTCCAACATTCTGGAAGCCAAGGAATGCAATAAACAAGCCGATACCAGCGGGAATTGCCTTCTTTAGGTTGTCTGGAAGTGCTTTTGCAATGTATTGTCTTAGACCGGTAAATGAAAGTATCATAAATAAGATACCGGAAAGAAGAATGAGTTAAGTCCCATACCACACGCTTGTGCGAATGGCATCTTTGCATAGAATGCATAAAGAAGCGTTCCAATTACTGCAACCAAGATAGAAGCAACATAAACTGAGAGCCAAATGGTATTGAGCTCACCAAAGCGATTGAAGCTAACAATTTGGTTAGGGTTTGTTACCACTATGTACGCCATAGCGAAGAATGTTGTAAGACCTGCTATTATTTCGGTCTTGAATGTTGAGCCACGTTCGGAAATCATAAAGTACTTATCAAGCTTTTGCTTAAATGGCACTTTTTGTTTTGGGCTCTTTTGTTGATTGTCCATATTTTTCTCCTTCTAGGTTGGAAAATATTGTTTAACCCAACCCTTGATAATATATTACCATATTATTAGACATTTTTCAATGTATTTTTGAAATTGAATTTACAAAATTATTAATTTCTCTCACAGTTTTTATATTTTTCGACTTTTCAATAATTTCATCCTGTTTTTCGTTGCTCATTTTCAAAAAAGCATTCATCGACTCTGCATTGTGTGCTAGCGCCATTTGAAACACAAGTGGCATTTTGTTTTCCTCGCTCATCCTTGACCCCTTGCCTAAAATTGAATTTATAGTTATATTTTTATCATATGTCTATATAATTATATATGGCAATTTTTTCACCTCTTGACAAATTCAATGTTTTCTATTATAATAACTATCGAACTAGGTTGGACGGTTGCGCATTACCATGCCGAAAGGTAGTAGTGTGAGGAAAGTCCGTGCTTCGCAGGGCAGGATAGCTGATAACGTCAGCCAGAGGTGACTCTCGGGAAAGTGCAACAGAAAATTACCGCCTCGCAAGAGGTAAGGATGAAAACGCGAGGTAAGAGCTCACGATGCGCTATGGTAACATAGAGCAGGTGTAAACCCTATCTGAAGCAACACCGCATATGGAAATTTTATTTGCCCGATAAGGCTTTTTGCCGTTCCCATGGGTGGCATGCATTTTTGCAGAGCCTTGTGGTGACACAAGGCAAAGATAGATGACCGTCGAATACAGAACACGGCTTATAGACTTAGTTCACTTAATATGGAAACACTTAGCCTAAAGCTGAGTGTTTTCTATTTTTGTATATACTTTTTTGCCGTGTTCTGCGGGGCACGCAAAGTCGCATAGAGCCCGATTATGTAACAAAAAAACAGACACTGCCCAGAGGGAGTGTCTGCTTTTTTCTATTTTTCATTTGAGTTATAGGTCAAGATAGCTTTTAAAAAATCAATTTCATCATCAATGTTTTTATCAAACACTGCTGGCTTGCATATTGCAATTATTGTATCCTCTGGCAAAATTTGAAGCTCCTTGCTGGATTTTGCAAATGCTGTTTTGTGGAGATATATTCCACAGTCGCCATACATAATATCGCTATATTTTTCTGCATTCTCACCGAGAATTTCTGAAATTGTACAGAAATTACTCTTCATTTTGTCGTAAAGCTCTTTATCAATCAAGGTAAGGTTATATTCACTCATGCGCAAGGTGTTTGAAACCTGTGATATATCATCGTCAGAATAAGCCTTGTTTTCGTCGAATTCCTCGCCACGGCTTTGCGCGTATTTTCTGTCCTCTTCCTTTTTTTCTTCTGCCGTTTTGTAGGTATTTTGCGTTATTGTAATCTCTTTTTCGCCATCACCATCGTAGTCGTTTACAAGCTCGCTAAATGCCCTATCTAGCAAATGATGCTCGGCATCGCCTATAGTGAAAGGGCCGTTGTACGAAATTCTCATATCAGGTCTATCCTTGAAGATAATACTTGCCAAAAGAGCTATACCAAGAATTACAAAAAACGATGTAATAAGAACTGCCCACTTGTGCTTATACCACAAATTTGCAAAGAAGTTGCCCTTCGTTATTTCCATTGATGTGTCGTGAATCTTGCTGTCGTTTTCTACTCCCAAAAGGCGTTGTCGCCTTGCCTCATTTGATTCAAGCTCGGTTGAGGGAGTGTCTAAATTTTCATCTTTTCTTTCTTCCATTTTTTCCTCTTACTTTAAGATTTTTTCTCTTTCCTCTTGCTCTTTTTTAGATTCTTCCCTCACCTTTGGTATTGGCAAATTCCACTTAAATCTAAATGCGAGCATCCTTATGGTTATTATTATAATTATAGTTATTATAATCGAGACAATCTTGGGCATTTTATCGTAAGTAAATACAAGGAAGCATGATGCTATAATAACCGGAATTAAATATATGTGCTTTCTAAATACGCTAGGAATTTCTGCAGCGCAAATATCTCTTAAAATTCCGCCACCGGCGCCCGTTATGCAACCCGCAAAAACAAGAAGCACAAAGCCTGTTTTTCCATGTTCAATAGCGCTTTCCACACCTAGAACCACGAATGAAGCAAGACCTAGCGCATCAGTAAACTCAATAATAAAGCTATGCTGATGCTTATTCATAAATTTGCCAATCGGCTCGATAAATCCGAGATGATAGCAAACAATACAGGTTATAATACAAACCGCCGCAAGATAATAGTATTCTTTATTCACCAAAATATTTGGTGGTATTCTGCCTATTATCATATCGCGAATAAAGCCTCCACCAAAGCAGGTGAGCAAGGAAAACACAAGCGCGCCTATAATATCAGTTCTCTTTCTTACCGCATAAATTGTTGCGGAAATAGCAAAGGAAACGGCACCGACATATTGCAAAACGATAAGAAATACATCCATTTCTTTTGTCCCTTATATCTATTAGATTTTATGTATTAGCAAGCCACTACGAAGCTTTGGCTCGAACCAAGTAGACTTTGGAGGCATAACATCTCCATCATCCGCAACTGCCATTAAATCATCTAGTGAGGTTGGATACATAGAAATTGCCATTTTCATATCCTTATTGCATCTTTCCTCTAAATATTTAAGACCTCGAATACCGCCTGCAAAATCAATACGTTTATCTGTTCTTGGGTCACCTATTCCTAAAATGTCTGACAAAAGGTATTTTTGCAAAATTGCACAGTCAAGACGTTCAACTGCCTTACTTGATGAGCAAAGCTCCTTGTAAAACTCGAGCTTGTACCATTTTTTGCCCACATAAATACCAACAGTATGCTTCTTTTCTGGGCGATATTGTCCCTCTCCCTTATATTCAGTAAGAGTGCCAATCTTTTCCTCTAGAATTTTGAGAAAATCCTCTACCCTGTGTCCGTTTAAGTCCTTTAAAAGTCTATTGTAGTCAAGAATTTTAAGGGTAGATGCTGGGAAAATTACAGAGAGGAAGTAGTTAAACTCCTCGCTTCCATTATAGCTTGGGTTTTCTTTTCTCCTCTTTACTCCTACCTTAACAGCGGATGCACATCTATGGTGACCATCTGCAATATATAATGCATCAAGAGATGCAAATGCGGACTCAATTTTCTTATCAACCTCATCATTTGAGGTAGTCCAAACAGTATGTCTTACTCCATCCTCGGCAACAAAATCATAAAGTGGAGCTTTTTTAGTTTCTTCATTTATAATTTCATCAAGCGCTACACTATTCTTATATGCCAAAAAGATTGGACCTGTGTGTGCAGAGCAAGTATCAACGTGCCTAATTCTATCCAGTTCCTTATCAGCTCTAGTAAACTCGTGCTTTTTAATTCTATTCTCCAAATAATCGTCAATTGAGGCACAACCAACAATTCCTGTTTGGCTCTGCTCACCCATTATTTGGCGATAGAAATAATATCTTTTTTTCTCGTCATTTATGTAAATACCATCGCTTTCAAATTTTTCAAGCATTTCCTTGGCGGTATTATAAACAACATCACTATAAATATCTATACCCTTTTCCAGGTTTATCTCCGCCCTGTCAATTCTCAAAAACGAGTAAGGGTTATCCTTTACCATTTCTCTTGCCTCAGAGCTTGACATTACGTCATATGGCAGGGCTGCACATTTTTCAACCAACTCGCACGCCGGTCTTAACGCATTAAAAGGTTTTACTGTAATCATTTTTTACCTCTTATAAAATTATTTTAACTCTTTTGTTGCACTACACTTTAAGTATATAGCTTTTTTTATTTATTGTCAATATTTTATATAAAAAGAGGGTGCTTGCCCCTCTTTTATTATTCTATAGTGATATTTTCCTCTGGTGGCTCTTCTTCCTTTTGTGCCATTTGTAGTGCTCTTTTTGTTTCTCTTGCTATTTCTCTCTTTTTCTTTGCCTTTGTTAAGCAAATTTCAAGCCCGATATAGAAGCAAAGTGAAATTAGCATTACCATATAATAACTTAAAAGTCTCCAAACAAGCATAACGCCATTTGCAGTAGCTATTGCACCTGTGGTTGTGCCAGCAATGAACACTATAATTGATGTAAATATTTTACCTGATGAGCCCTCGGCAGCACCAGATGCACCAGGAGTTGGAATAAAGCCAACGGCGGTAATTGCAAAGGATGTGCCTGCTATCGAAAGAAGCAAATGCTCTGCACCTGCATTTACATTTAGTGACAAGAAAATAAAGAATGATGCGGAATAAAGGAAAGCAAAGGAGATTATCTTAGTTAAAAGTGCAAGGAAAAAATGTCCCTTTTTACTCATCAAATCCTTAAACGCCTGTTGAACATTTTCAAAATATTCCTTCAAGCTTTCTGCCTTTGGTCTTAAAAACTTAAAAATCTTAAAATTGCAAAGGAAATAAACTATTTTAACAAGCAAGTTTCTTACGGTTTTGCTAAGTCCCAAAACCAATGTAGAAACAAACATTACAAGGTTAAGTATATAACCAATTATTATAATTATTTTCCAAGTGATATCAATTTGGTCAAACAAGGTTTCAGCAAAGAAAAGACCTGTGAGTGAAAAGCCTGTTGTAACCGCCATATAAATAAGGAGGTTGGCAAGCAATAGTCCTGTAGACTCGGAAATTTTAACCTTTGCCCTTGAAAACGAGTAAGCTTGGAATGGCTGACCGCCTGTTGAAAGAGGGGTGATGCCATTGAAGAAATGCTCTGTCATTGCAATAGCATATGTGGTTCTAAACTTAACCTCTGTCCTTCTTGCCTTTGCTAAAATACATAAGGAAAGTGGATAAATAGCTAAATATATAAGAACCATCAAAATTGCTAGTAGAACAAATTCTATTCTAACAGTCTTTAGCTGATCAATTATACTTGGAAAATCGTTGAAGGATAAGACAGTAACGAGAAGCAATGCACCAATAATGCCATAAAGAACAAAAAGAGCAACTTTTTTGCCGTTCATTGGGTTCTTTTGTTTTTTGCCGTGAATATCTATAATTTGTGTTTCTTCTAATGAAACATTTTCAAGTTCTTCAATGGAAAAGCTTTCTTTTTCTTTTTTCTTCATATTCTACTCCTTTCCTTATTTTAAAAAATCACTACTATTTTAGCACAAATTTTTTCTATATGCAATATATATTATGAATTTTAATAAAATTTAACAAAATATTGTATTTTTGGTGAATTCGTCAACAAAAATGAGCCGAATAGGGTTGTACCCTATAGGACAGTTTTCCAAAATACGGCATATCTCTTTTGAGATATGCCGTATTTCGCGTTTGTGTCCACAAATGCAGTGCTTCGTCTGTATTAACTAAAGACTACAACAAAATTACGGTTATTTTGATATGCGAAAAGTCCGCACAAATCAAAGGCTCCCTTGTGTAAAGGGAGCTGTCAGCGAAGCTGACTGAGGGATTGTTCTACGAGGTGATCAATATATTCACAAACACCTCGAAAGTTTTTATGTATTTCCGTATTCGGTATTCTGATAACCATCAATCCGTATTCTTCAAGAAAAGCGGTTCTTTCTTCATCATATTGCTTTCCTTTCTCGGTATAATGTCCTGAGCCGTCAAGCTCTATAATAAGCTTTGCCTCTGCACAGTAAAAATCCGCAATATGCCTTCCGAGAACCTTTTGGCGTGAAAAACGAATGGGATAGGTGCGCAAAAAATCATACCAAAGGTGCTTTTCTTCTTTGGTCATATTCTTTCGTAGCATTTTAGCAGTGAGAACTATGTCTTTATTATGTTTTCTCTGCATTACAATCCCTCCGTCACGCTTTGCGTGCCACCTCCCTTTACACAAGGGAGGCTTTTGCTGATTAACACCTCAGTATTTCTCAATAAATGGAAATTTGACAATCTTCATATGATGTTTTCTGTTTTTAACCTCAATAAATAAACCGCTTCAACCATTCCGGCTGTTCTTCAAGAGCAGCATATAATTTTTGTAGTGTTCTTTTCCCAATGCGCCTATCTAAAACCGCAAACATTCTAACAATAGGATGACTTGAAAAAATGCTCTCCTGTATGTCTTGATTGCGATATATTTCTAAAGCTTCGCAAAATTCCTCATCTGTATATTCCGTACGTTGATTTATAGGATATTTCTCCAACAATGTCCAAAACTCTGCCCAGTATTCACCAATACCGCTTGGATTTGCATTTTTCGTATATCCACTATCAATAAAATAGGTATTCACGGTTTCCCAAGAGAAACGTTTTACTTGCTTGCCATCTATGGAAACCTCAAAAATATGACAACCGTCCATTCCTACGTATGTGGTACAACCATATCTTAATTTGCCTTGTAGTGAATTGGCAAGCATATCTTGTTCAAGATACTTTCTCATTCCGCTCCATGAACCAAGTATTTTCCCCATAAAGAACACCTCCTCGTAAAATTCGTATTTATCCGTCATACACTTATGCTACTATTATAACACAAAAACCGCAGAAAATCAATCTGCGGTTTCTGCTTTTCTGTCGGTAGGTAATGTATTCCCAAAACTGTCCTTTAGAGTACCGCTCTATAGCATCGGCTCTTTTTTATTATAAAACGGCATTTAAAAATTGCTTTGTTCTTGGGTTTTGTGGGTTATCAAAAATCTCGGTGGGCGTGCCCTCTTCGGCAATCATGCCCTCATCCATAAACAAGACTCTTGTAGCTACCTCACGGGCAAAGCCCATTTCGTGTGTAACTATAACCATAGTCATACCCTCGTCGGCTACCTCTTTAATAAGGTTTAGAACCTCGCCAACCATCTCGGGGTCAAGCGCCGAGGTTGGCTCGTCAAAAAGCATAACCTTTGGGCTCATAGCGAGTGCCCTAACAATAGCGACTCTCTGCTTTTGTCCACCTGACAAGGTCGATGGATATACATTCGCCTTATCTTCAAGACCTATACGGCGAAGAAGCGCGAGTGCATTTTGACGACACTCCTCTTTAAATTCCTTTGCACTTTTGCCCTCTTTTTTTACCTTTTTCTTATTAAGCGTATAAGGTGCTATCATTATATTTTGAAGAACGGTTTTGTTGTTAAAAAGATTGAACTGCTGGAAAACCATTCCAATTTTTTGTCTGTGCTTGTTTATATTAACCCTTTGATCCGCCAAGTCCTCTCCGTCAAAGATGATAGAACCGCTAGTTGGATCCTCTAAACAATTAAGGCATCTTAAAAATGTACTCTTGCCTGAGCCTGACGGGCCAATTACAACAACCTTTTCACCCTTATATATATCAGTGCTTATACCCTTTAGAACCTCGTTAGAGCTGAATGCTTTTTTCAGATCATATACTGAAAGTATTGGCACTTGAGAGACGCTTGATGAAGTAAAACCTATATTTTCCGCCATTATTTTGCGCCTCCTTTTCTATCGCTTTTAGAAAGAGCCTTCTCCAAAAGTCTTATTAGCTGAGTGATTATAAATATCATTACAATATAGCAAATTGCCATGAAGAGATATGGAACCATTGGCTCGTAGTTGTTTTGTCCAATTTTTGTAAGAGCCACATACAAGTCCATTGCACCAACGAAGCTAATTACAGAGGTTTCCTTAATCAATGAAATGAACTCATTTCCCAAGGATGGTAAAATGTTTTTAACAGCCTGCGGAACAACAAACCTAACCATAGTTGAGGCATAGCTAAAGCCAAGCGCACGACCCGCCTCTAGCTGTCCCTGGTCTACCGAATTTAATCCGCCTCGCATCACCTCGGAAACATATGCCGCGCTATTAAGTCCAAATATAACCACACAAACATTTTCCTCGGAAATTCTGCCAAGACCTATAAGTGGTAATATAACAAAGTAGCCAACAAGAAGCTGAACTACTATTGGTGTACCTCTAAAAAATCCAACGTAAAGTCCACAAATTTTATCTAATATTCTTGGAAAAACCTTGTACTTTGGCATAACACGAATAGTAGCAATTACCGTACCTAAAATTACACCTATACAAAGTCCTAATATTGCAATTTTTAATGTGTTTCCAAGACCCTCTATAACCTCTTTATAGCCACCATCGAAAATAAAGGATTCTATAAATTTTGATATCTTGTTGCCAAAAGATCCCATATACTTTTCCTTTCCTAAAGAATTGCTAATCGCAACAATTCCTCGCTTGATTAGAGCGAGGAATTATATTTTAATTATTCGTTCATTGATTTAACAATGATTTGTGCAGGACCCTCGTCAACCATAACGAAATCAATTTGTCCGTTAACGAGCGCTTGGGTTGCGCTTACTGCTGAATCATATCCCTTTGCTGTTACAGGGAAGCCTGCAAAGCCCCAGTCTGCGTCTCCTTCAACATAAAGACCGCCTGTTGTGCCATTTTGGTAGCCGATGATTGTGTCCTTATTCATTGCATTGAGCTTAGCCTCAACATCTGCGACTGTCTTGCAGTCTGCAAATGTTGTGTCTCCTGCCTTTACAATAAGAACCTGTGATGCGTTGTAGTATGTATCAGAGAATGTAACCTGCTCCTCACGCTCTTCAGAAACTGTAAGTCCAGCCATAACGATGTCAGCCTTACCTGTTTCAACAGCTGTTAGTACTGCATCAAAGTTCATATCCTTAATTACAAGCTCTGCGCCCATTTCTTCAGCGATTAAAGCTGCAATTTCAATTTCAATATCAATACCGCAATATTTATCTCCTGTTTTGTACTCGAATGGAGAGAACGGGGTATTCGTAGCAACAACTAGTTGGTTCTTTGAGGTATCCTCTTTACCTGCGTCGAAGGTCTTGATGTTTTCTTTATCGCCTGAGAAATACTTGTTAACGATTTTGTCAAGCTCACCTGTTGTTTTGAGTTCAGCAAGAACGCTGTTTACTGTAGCGAGAAGTGCTGGGTCGTTTTTGTTTACACCATATGCATATTGCTCATCTGTTAATTTGATTTTTACATAATCAACAACGTCCTCTTTATCACGGCAAGCGGCGAAGCAGAAAACAGAAGCAACGAGCATTATTGCAACGAGTGTTAGTGAAATAATCTTTTTCATTTTGTTTCTCCTTTATAATATATATTTTAAGGTTTTTGCTTAATCATTATATACTCATATTTTGCAAATGTCAACACCTTTGTGAATATTTTTTCGATTTAAGATTAAATATTCACTTTTTATTGAATATATTCACAATTTTATTCATTTTATGCATATTTTCGTGGTATTATCTTTCGTAATCGTAAAAACGAGCCCTCGCCCTCTCTTACAAGTAATGACCACATATTGTTTTTCCCTTAATAATTAATTGACTTCCTTTTAATTATATCTTTCACTTACTAAAAAATCAATAAAAACTTAAAATTTTATAAAATATCGGCCATACGAAAATCGTATGGGCTGTTTGTTATTTAAAAATGCTAAAAGAGAGCTTTCAAAAGTTGTCAAATAGTAGATTTTCCGCGCTTGAAAAGGAAGCATAGTTATGATATAATTATTTTAAATTATATTTAAGGAGCATATTATGTGGGACGGAAAGAAAAAGGCAGTTACCTTTAGCTTTGATGACGGGGTAACTCAGGACATAAGACTAATTGAAATTTTTAATAAATATGATCTAAAGGGTACGTTTAATTTGAATTCGGAGCTTCTTGGTCTTGATGGCACACTTTTCAGAAACGGTAGAACTGTTCGCCACGACAAGATACAGGCAGA
Organism: Clostridia bacterium; assembly: GCA_017472695.1. GTDB lineage: Bacteria > Bacillota > Clostridia > Oscillospirales > CAG-272 > RGIG2000. The sequence goes on from JAFUOQ010000016.1 coordinate 60,229, forward strand.
CAGGGTGAAAGAAATATATAAGGGTCACGAGGTTGCGGCACACACCTTGACTCATCCATTGTTGCCCTCTCTTTCAGAGGAAGAGATTATAAGACAAGTAGAGACCGATAGACAAAATCTTTCACGTCTTTGCGGGTATGAGGTGGTTACTATGGCATACCCTTGTGGTGGTGAAAACAATGATGACCGTGTTGCAGAAATCATAAAAAATAACACCGGTATCAAGCTTGCACGAACCATCACCTCAACCCATGATTTCAAAGCACAAGAAAACCTATTTAGATTTAACCCAAGTGTTTACTATGTTGATGAGCGCCTTGATGAAATAGTTGATAAATTTTTAAGCATTGAGAGTAGTGAGCCTATGCTACTTTACATCTGGGGTCACTCATATGAAATGGATGCTGAATATATCTCTTGGGAGAAATTTGAAGAGGTTTGCAAAAGACTATCTAACCACGACGATATTTTCTATGGCACAAATAAAGAGGTGATTTTATAAAGCACGATATAAAAAATCAGAAGCAAAATGATGTTGCAATCCACTAATATAGAAATCAACCTATACGAGATAATCGTATAGGTTGATTTTTTATATTTTTGCAAGAGCTTAAGCATTTTGGTGTCAAGTGTATGGCTGTTATAACTTTTCATTTCTGTGTCCGTGCGTCCGTTTCCATAATGCCAAATTTTCCTTTTAAATTAAAAAATAGCGGGGCAAGTGTCTGATATTGGCTTTGTAAAGTTCCTAAACAATATTTCATGTGATTTTTACGACATATGAAAAACCGTACGGTTTTATCCATACGGGTTTTATTTTTAATTGTTTTTTTGGTGAATTGGTATCCAATTGGTATCCGGTATCCATTTTTGAAGAATCTAAAAGTCCTAAAAGACTTGCGGTGCAAGGCTTTTTGGTTTTAGTTATCGCTCAAAGGCTTCATTGTTGGGAGCAGTGTGAATTGCGTGGCATAACGTGGCAAAGCTTTGCATATCTTGACATTTTGGCTTTCCACGTTTTCCATAACTTCTCATAAATTGGCATACGGTTACATCATTATGACGCACACTTTGAAATACATGGCGTGTGGATATAAAATACTATTAAATCTACATTGATAGATATGCTTCTTGCCTCTATGCACCAAAATTGTAGTTTTCCTATTTTTTTGCCACCTTCCAAGCTCCAACGAAATAGAATATAACCCCTATAATTATAGGTACAAGCTCTGCAAGGGTTGCTCCAAACCAAAAGCCTAAATATCCTAAATCAAGCCAAACTCCAAAAATCAACGCAAAGCCAATTCTTGCAGCTATTGCATCAAGTAATGCAGTTATTAGGTTTATTTGCTTGTTGCCACTGCCTTCAATCAGCGCACGAAACACAGGTCTTATTCCTGCGTTTATAAGTGAGAAAACAAGTATTGGCAGGTACGGGTAAACGAGCTCTAGAAACGATGATTCCCTTGTGAATATTCCAAACAGCTGAGTTGGAAATAGTAAAAATGCAGTTATTAGTATAAGTGATACTGATATGGTAATACCGCCTACCCTTAACATAGTGCCATTTGCTCTCTTTATTTTACCTGCCGCAATATTCTGTCCTATTATCATAGCACCAGATGTTGCAATCGCACCAAGCATCAAGTCAACCGTTGTGGATATATTGGAGCGAATACCTGCAAAAGCAGACACACTAACGCCAAAATCGTTTGTTAACGAGCTTATAACCATGCCAGCAATTTGAATTGCAGAGTTATTTATTGCCATAGGAATGGCAAGCTTCAAAAATTTTGATAGGCTTATCTTGTCCCATATAATAAAATCTCTTGGCTTTACAGAAAGCTCAAATGATTCTCGCTTTCTAATTATCATAGCTATAGAAAGAATTACGCTTACAAGCTGAGCTATAACCGTTGCCAATGCTGCACCGCCAACACCCATATCAAAGCCTATAACAAAAACAATGTCAAGCACAATATTAAGTCCACACGCTGTGGCAATGAAAATGAATGGATGCTTTGAGTCTCCCATTCCACGAACTATTGCACTTATTATATGATAAGCATAAATCGGGATGATTCCGAACAGACAAATTCTAGCATACTCAAATGCGCCCTCATATGCTTCGACAGGAGTGCTTAAAAGCTTTAGCATTGTGTTTGTCAATGGTATCATAACAGCCATAGACAAAAGGGCAATGACAAAAACAAATCCACACACTGTGCTTACAAATTTTGAAATTTTCTTTTTTTCGCCAGAGCCTATCATAATAGCTATTATAACCTGTGCAGCCGAGGAAAAGCCTCCTATAAAGGCGTTTAAAAACATAGCAACCGAGCCACCTATTGTAACTGCAGATGTGCCAATTTCCCCAAGCTTATATCCAACTACTATTAGGTCCACAGAGTTGAGCAGAACCATCATAAGGTTGGAAAGTAAAACAGGGATTGCAAATTTTACAAGGTGTGCAGTTAAATTTCCCTGTGTAAAGTCCTTTATTTCAGAATGCTTTAACGCTGTCATTTTAGTAAATCATCAATTTTTAGAATTTCCATTAGCTCTCCACCACGCTTTGCCGATTCATTTGCGATAATGCCAGGTAGTGAAATTCTTATTCCCATATCAACATCAATCGGTGGTTCAGTATCCTCTATAATGCACTTAATAAAGTCACGTATCATTTTGGCATCTACTCCACCGTGGCCATAAACATCGCCGTTATTCGAAAGCTTAACGGGAATTTCAAAGGATTTTTCAAAGGTATTAGGAACTTCATACATTTTAGCAAAAGATGTTGCTTCTTCAAGTGGCTTTGTTTTATCGGTTAAAACCATTCCCCTTGTTCCATAAAGCGCAAAGTTGTGGTCGTAGCCAACATACATACCAAATCCGATAAATATGCGAATTACTGCACCCTTGGCTGTTTTAAATATAGCTATTCCATTTTCGTCCCCTTCGCTATATTGATTATATTTTGCAGAGGTTGGCGTCATACACGAAACGCTTACTGGATAGTCGTCCATTATGTAAAGAAGTGGACCTAGATTGTGAGTAAGATACGTTATCGCAGGATTAAATCTGCGCCAATGATTTTCTTTAGTGTACGGCTTAATCTCATCTGGATGTGTTGCGTGAAGATACTCACTCTCTGCATAAAGAATATCGCCGAATTTTCCGTCCTCACGCATCTTTTTCCATGCCTTGATAAACTCCCAATAAAAGCAGTTTTCACCAGCCATATATTTAAGCTCAGGATGTGATTTTACAGCATCTCGAAGGATTTTTACCTCTTCTATGGTTTCTATTACAGGAATTTCACTTAAAACGTGCTTTCCTGCCTCAAGTGCCATTACTGTGTGCCTTGTGTGGAGTGGCTTATCAGTTGCGATAAACACAGCATCTATATCGCTTTTCAAAAGCTCCTCTATGCTATCAAAGCAAAGAAAATCCTTAACTCCATTTTTTTCGTAGTCCTCCTTGCACGCCTTAAGTGTTTCTGGGTCTGTGTCGGCTATTGCACGTATAACTACGTTTTTATCTCCAATTAATGTCCAAGCAACATATGCGCCTCTTTTAAGTCCTACAACGCCTAGCTTTATAACCTTATTTTCCATAGTATTTCCTTTTCTCAAAAACTTTTTATAATAGTTTTTCATTTCCCTTTTTATTTTATCAAACAAATTTGTTTTAGTAAATGCATTTTTTCGTGTTTTATATGAAAAAAATCCACAAGAAATAGATTATTCACTTGACTTTTATTTCAAAACCAGCCATAATTGAATTATATCAAAGAAAGGCAGGATTTCTATGAGCAAGAGTATATGCCAGTTTATATCAGCAAAAAATGAAGAATCAGCTATCAAGGCTGTAAGATTTGTTTACGAAACAGAATGTCTATCCTTAAGGCAACCATTTGTTCACCCAATTTACGTTATTCACATTGTAACGCAAGGGACTGCCACCTTACGTATTGATGCTAATGAGTATTTTTTAAAAAGAGGTGATGTCTTTTTTGCCTTTCCTGCATATCCTCATTATATTGATGCAAATGAAGATTTTGAATATATCTACATCAGTTTTATGGGTAATGGTGCGACCTCGCTTCTTTCTAGATGTAAGATAACTCCCAGTTCTCCCTATTATGATAATTTAGGTTTTCTGTGTACAATGTTTGAAAATGCAATAAGAAGGATAAATTCACGTAATGCAAATATGCTTACAGAGTCGGTCTTATATTATGCTCTTTCATACTTTGATAATGATGCGTCTAATATTGAAATAGAGAATCAAGTAAATACAGATGGTCTTTTTAAAGCAATAGTAAATTATGTCGATCGTCATTACTGGGAAAACGATATGTCCTTGAGCAGACTTGCAAATGTATTTTCATACACTGAAAAATATTTGTCCGCTCTTTTTAAAAAAAATATGCAAATCGGATTTGTTAGCTATCTCAATAATTTAAGAATACAGTACGCCAATGAGCTTATCGAAAAAAGGGAGCTTAATATATCAGAAATAGCTAACGCCTGTGGATACAGTGACTATTCCTATTTTTCAAAGGTTTATAAAAAAAGCACTGGCAAATCCCCAACAGAAAGCATGGAGTGGATTGCAAAAAGAAAATAGTGATTGCATTCCTTTTGATTAGTCAATACAAGCTCTTAAACAAGTCTTGAATATGGGCTTTGTGTAGCTTCATACAAACTTTAAAAGAGGGAGTTTGGCACACAAAAAAGAACCACAGGATTTTTATGTCCTGTGGTCTTGTTTTTAATTGAATTTTTTCGTGTGTTTTTGCCTGCAAATTGGTACACTTTTGGTACACTAACGGCTTTTTGATTTTTTCAAAAGTGCCGAAAAGCCTTGTAGTATAAGGCTTTGCGGGATTAGTTATCTGCCAAAGGCTTCATTGTTGGGAGTGGTGGTAAATACGTGGCATAACGTGGCAAAGCTTTGCATATCTTGACATTTTGGCTTTCCACGTTTTCCATAACTTCTCATAAATTGGCATACGGTTACAGCACTTTGGCACACGATTTGGCATACGTGGCGTGTGGCTATTACACTAATGAAAAATAGTGAAAAAATAGTGAAATTTTTGTGGAAATTTTAATGTAATTGTGGTATAATAAAAACACATGATATCAATAACGCAAGCACTATTGCGGTGTTTTTATTGACGGCTAAAAGGTTTTTCTTCGCCTTTTGCTTGAAAAACGCATCTTACGATGCTACAAACACTTTTGTGTTTGCTTTTATGGTATAATACTATTAGTCAACATCTTAATTTGCAAAAAGGAGAAAATATGATTAAAGTAATGTTAACAAATGATATTTTAAAGAAAATATCAGCCATTGATGAAAATCGTTTCCTTTTAGGAACAGTTGAATTACCTCCGATTACAAGAAACAAGCTTCGCAAAAATTCAAAGAAAAAAAGCTCCTATGCGTCAAATAAAATCGAGGGAAATCCATTAACTGAAAAGCAAGCGAGTGATGTCCTTGAAAGTGATTCACACAAGCACTTTTTAAAGCCCGAGCAAGAAATAAGAAACTACTATTCTGCTCTTACTCTCCTTGAAGAAAAGATTAATAACAGGACTCCTTTTTCAAAAGAACTCATTTTAGAGGTTCAAGCGATAGTTGAAAAGGGCGCTTCAAAAGAAAAAATTGGTTTAAGAGGACAAATGCCTCCCGGGGTATTATTTGCAGTTTATGATACAGAAAGTGGTGCGCCTGAATATATACCGCCTGAATACTCAGATATTTCCCCTCTCCTTGACGAGCTTGTAGAATATGTAAACACAACTGATGACCATCCACTTATTATTGCAGGGGTTGTTCATTATCAATTAGTTACAATTCACCCATTTGAAGACGGTAATGGTAGAACCGCAAGACTTATGTCTGGATATATATTAGATTTATATGGGTATGGATTTAACGGTATAGGCTCTTTGGAAGAATATTTTGCTTATGACTCCGACGAATATTATTCTTCGCTTCAAATGGGCTTGCCTGTGTTATACTATTCTGGAAGAGATAATCCACCTCATCCGGAAATATGGATTAACTATTTTCTCCGTATGGTTGAATTATATTCCAAAAAAGTTTATGAGCTATCTAAGGAATCTTCCAAGGATGATATAGCAGGAAGCTTATCCTACCTAAATTCCAAGGAAAAGGAATTTTTGAAATTTCTTATTTCAAATCGAATTTATGAGATTGTTCCCATTGAAGTAAGCAAAAAATTAGGTGTTACGAACAAAACCGTTATCAACAGATGCGCAAAGCTTGCTTCTAACGGGTTTTTATTACCGAATATTGTAAAAGAACGAATTCGCTCTTACACTCTTTCTGATTTTGTAAAAAACAATGCTAAACAAATAATTGCTTTAATATAAAACAAAACCACCCTTATACCAATCACGGTATAAAGGTGGATTTGTTTTTATAGTTTTGATATTAAAACTTTATTTGATAAAGTTGTACCAAAGCTAAATGAAAAATCAAGCTTTCTGCGCCAAATTTTAGTAATTAAAGAGCTGGTCTTTTTGTCATTAGTTTGTATGAATTAGTTTTAACAAAGCCTTAGTCGTTTTCTAATTTGTCGCAAGCAACACATGTGCCAAGCTCGGCATCATTGAGTACATCTTTGATTTGTTCGTGAAAAAGCTTATAATCATTAAGGTCCGGATACTTTTTCTTTAACACATCTGTTGCTATAGCATATACTTTTTCGCCTTCCATTTTAATGTTTATAGGCCTTTCGTGAGGACACACCTCTATTGCTCCTATTTCTAACAAAATATTGTGAGCTGTATCCCTGTAGAGATCATATTTTTCTAATTCGTGTTTTGCTAAACTCACTTTTATTTATCCTTTCTTTTTACTGCGCTTTCTTAATAATTTTTACCAACAAATCATTTACAGTACCAGTAATAAGAGCAATATGAGATTTTTAAATAAGTGGCATTCGTACTTGAATACAGAACACTAACATTTGTTCCACTTGTTGCACCTTCTGTTGTTGTTACATACCAACCGGAAATATCGTCAAAACTCACCGTTTTTAACGAAGTACAACCTGCGAACGCATATTTCCCTATTGAGGTTACCTTATTAGGAATCACCACTTTTGTAAGCGAAGTACAACCTGAGAACGCACTGCTTCCTATTGAGGTTAGGTTACTTCCAAATGTTACATTTGTAAGCGAGGTGCAATCTGAGAACGCACTGCTTCCTATTGAAGTCAGGTTAGTTCCAAATATTACACTTGTAAGCGAAGTACAACTTGAGAACGCACTGCCTCCTATTGAAATAAGGTTGGTTCCAAACGTTACACTTGTAAGCAAGGTACAGTCTCTAAACGCAGAGTTTCCTATCGAGGTTACGCTATCGGGAATCACAATACTTTTAAGCGAAGTGCAACTTCTAAATGCATATTGTCCTATTGAGGTTACATTATTAGGAATCACTACTCTTATAAGCGAAGTGCAATAAGAGAACATAAAATTTCCTATCGATGCTATGCTATCAGGCAATTTGATGCGTGTAAGCAAGTCGCAACCACTGAACGCTTCGTTTCCTATAGATGTTACGCTATTTGGTATTGTTAGATTTGTAAGCGAGGTGCAACCTGAGAACGCAGAATCACCTATTGTAGTTACACTATCCCCAATTGTTACGCTTGTAAGTGAGGCGCAGCTACGGAAAGCATAGTCTCCAATAGATGTTACGCTATTTGGAATTGTTACACTTGTTATATCGTCTCGATTATAGAAAGCATACTGGTTTATAGAATAACTTTCACCATTATAACCTTCTGGCAAGATGAGCTCTTTTTCATCGCCTATATAATCTATAAGATATATTTCCTTGTCACTTACTACTTTAAATACATAGCCGTCTTCAGTCGTTTCTATCATGCTATTTTCATTCAATATGTGTACTTCCTTTGCATAATAGCCCAAATATCCGTTGCTCTTTGTTCCAAGAGTTATATTTAATTTAGAAAGATTACATACCTCTACAAGCTTGTAACACTTGTAGAAAGCACAGTCTCCAATGGATGTTACGCCATTTGGAATTGTTACACTTGTTATATCGTTACGATTATAGAAAGCATACTGGTTTATAGAATAATCTTTACCATTATAGCTTTCTGGTAATTTAATCTTTGTATTAGTTCCTACATATCCCACAAGGTAATATTTATTTTCCCAAGTCATAAAAATATAATCATAAACTGTTTCAAGTATACTTGGTTCAACTTCATCAAGCGAGTCGTGTACTACCTTTGCATAATATCCTATGTATCCATAGTTGTTTGAACCTTTGATTATATATAAGTACGAATTATTATATACCTCTACAAGCTTGTAACAGTTATTGAAAGCATAGTCTCCAATGCTTTTTACGCCATTTCCAATGATTACACTTATCAAGCTGTCGCAATTATTGAATGCATTTTCTCCAATTGAAGATACACCGTTGCCAATTGTTATGCTTGTAAGCTTGTCGCAATCATAGAACGCACTATCTCCTATTGAGGTCACACTGTCTGGGATTATTATATTTATAAGTGAGTCGCAATTACAAAATGCAGAATTATCTATTGTAGTTACACTATCCCCAATTGTTACGCTTGCAAGCGAGGTGCAACCATAGAAAGCATAATTATCTATAGAGGTTACGCCATTCGGAATTATTACTTTAGTTATATCACTTCGTTCAAAGAAGGCATACTGGTTTATAGAATAATCTTTACCATTATAGCCTTCTGGCAATGTAAGTTCTTTTTCATCGCCTATGTAATCTATAAGGTATATTTCCTGATTACTTACTACTGCAAATACATAGCCATCTTCGGTTGTTTGAATTACACTGTTTTTAGACAATCTATGTTCTACCTTTACATAATAGTTTAAACCTCCGTCACTACTCGAACCGACGTCTATATCAACATCATAAGCGTTATTATATACTTCTACAAGCCTGTAGCAACCACTGAACGCGTTGTCCTTTATCCAAGTTATACTAGGTGGTAATACTATGCTTTTCAGCGAAGTGCAATCTGAGAACGCATATTCTCCAATCAAGGTTACATTCAATCCAATTGTCATATTTTCAAGTGATGTACAATATTGGAACGCACGGTCTCCTATTGAAGTTACACTATCTCCGATTGTTAGACTTGTCATTCTATTGCAATTATAGAATGCTTTACTTCCAATTGATTTTACACGATTTCCAATTGTTGCACTTTCAAGCAAAATACAGTTGTTGAATGCGCAGTCTCCAATTGAGGTTATATTATCCCCAATCGTTACACTTTCAAGCGATGCGCAACCAGAGAACGCATATCCTCCAATTGAGGTTACACTATCTGGAATCACAAATGATTTATCCTGTTTTCCAACAGCATATTGTACAAGTGTTTTTCCATCCTTGGAATATAGATTTCCATCTATTGATTTATATACGGTATTGTTTTCGTCAACACTTATGCTTGTAAGCGCGATGCAATCAAGGAATGCACCTTCTTCTATCGAGGTAACAGCTATTCCTTCGTAGGTGCTTGGAATTTCAATTCTAGTATTCTCGCAAAATCCAACACTGACAAGAGTATATTTGCCAGCATCATTTATTGCAAATACAAGCCCTTCTACCGGCATAATCTTACCGCAAACAGTACACATATAGTCTTCATATGCATGATTATTTGTTACCGGTACTTCAACTTGTGCTATAAGAATTTCACCACAAGAAGAACATTTTTTACCTTCAGTTAAACCTGTTTTGACACAGGTAGGCTCAACAATAGAAAGGGTTTCTTCCGTATGACCGTTAGCATCTATTACTGTTTGCTTTACTATAATTTCTCCGCAATCGGAGCACTTTTTTCCCTCGGTAAGTCCTGTTTCGGTACAGGTCGGCGCTTTGCCTTCAACTGTTTCTTCCGTATGACCGTTAGCATCTATTACTGTTTGCTTTACTATAATTTCTCCACAATCGGAGCACTTTTTTCCCTCGGTAAGACCTGTTTCTGTACAAGTTGGCTCTACTGCGGGTATGATTTCTTCAGTATGTCCTGTTGCAACTATCGGCTCTGATACGGCGTCACCACAGGAGCAAGCTTTTGTTTTTTCTCCCTGTTCGGTACAAGTTGGCTCTTTCGTTGTTATAAATTCACCATAGCTATGTTCATGCGGAACATCAGGCGTTATATCGTCCGTATCTGTGCTTGAATCAGTTCCATTGTCTGTGTTGGTATCGGTTTCAGTATCAGAGCTTGAATTATCTGTTCCCGAATCAACATTTGAACCCGTGTTTGTTTCACCCGTGTTTGCACTATCACTTGATGGTGTTTCTGTATTGTCACAGGAAGATAATACAAACAGCATCACAAGTGATAAAACAAGACAGATTAAAAGTGTGATTTTTCCTTTTGTGTTAGTCATTTTAGACCCTCCTTAAATTGTGTTTTAGCAATATAAAGGTGCTCTAACAGAAATAAAAAGAGCACCAACCGTAGTTAGTGCTCCGAAAAACGCAAACTCCGATTGTTGCTACACAATTAAATAACTATGGTATTAGCCATAACCTATTTAAAGGAATTCGCGTTTTTTCCAAATTCATAAAATAGGTATGACCAAAAAAGGGTATAGTTATCCCATAATAGCAAAAATACCATAAATCTTATTATTTAATTGCGTAGCACATTTATTATAACACATTTTATAGGAAAAACAACAAAAAATCGAAAATTTTTTATAAATACTCATTGGAAAGGGTTTGGGACTTGTTTTCACTTTAGCTTACAAATAACAAATTACAACAAGAAAGCTTGAAAAACAGACTCCTATGGGCTCCATATAAGTGTTTAATTGCGTAATATAAAAGAAATATACCCATGTGACTTTGCACACGGGTATATTGTATATAGTGAAAACTGAACATTATTAGAATGTATGTAGTCAAGCTTTCCTTAATTATTTGACAATCGCAGATGGAGAGGGAATGACATTTTTGACGGAGCTCATATGAGCCCAATATCGCACTTTCAGTACTTTTAATATAAATCGTTGCATTGTTGAAGAAAGCCAGAAAACGGGCTCCGTGAAATTTCTAAACAATGTTATATAGGCGTTGTTTGGCGTACAAAAAGCAAATGCTATTTCAAAAATAATATGCTCCCCAAAAGTTAGACACTTTGGGGAGCATATCAAATTGGACTTGTTTTTCATCCTATAATGGATCTCAATTTGTCTCTTTCTCCTTCACGATAGTAATCAGAGGAGATGTATTCTAATGCTTTTGCAGTAATAGGATGCGTACTTTCATAATATTTCTTGTATGCATCGTATTTTTTGCTTAAATTGAACTCGACGCTACCATTTCCAACAGTTCTTACTCCTCTTGAGTTTAAGAACGCTGAATTGAATGTATATGCTACATCATACTTTGAGTCAAAATCATCGCAAGCGAACTCTTCCAAAATATCAGCAATCTCAATCACTGGCCATATGGTCTCCCACGGTTGCTTTAATACTCTAGCTAAAGTATTAATAACCGCAATTTTTAATATTCTTTTTTCGTCTGTGCCTTCTTTTGCCACACCAATCATCCTATAAGCCCAAGATTTCAGCATTTCTTTATTTTGAGAAACTGTTTCTATAGGAACAAAGCAGAGTTCTCCATAGGAACCAATTACCTCGTACAACATTTTTTGTCCTAATGAGTGATCTTTAATTTCTTCCCTTTGTAGATATAGATTTTTCAAAAGTTCACCCAACGCCTCTGGATTGTTCCAAAAATATTGCTTTATTCCTATTGGAAAATCTTTTAAATCATATAGCAAAAATGGCAACAAATCAAATTCACACTTGCACAATTCATCAGTATAATATTCCTTATCCATACTATCAATAAAAGCACTTAACGCATATTTTTCATTAACAAGCTTTGCAGCGAATCTCTCTTCGTTTGCATTTATAGATAATGATTTTAACAATGCTATTCCTTCACTATACGTATACACTTTATTTTGATATGCATAATATCCCAACAACGCAACAGGATAAAAAGATACCAATTTTTCTATGACCTTGTCCTTAAAAGAACAAACACCCCAAATCATACTTCGCTCAAACCAATATTTTCTTTCTAATTCTGTGTTTTCAAATTTATTTATAAGGTACTCATTTAAGGGAAGACACATACAAATAAAATCAGAATTGTTTTCGTTTAATTGGTTGCCAATAAGCTCATCTATTTCTTCATGCGTAAACCACGACAAATAGCAAGATAAGGCTGTTTTGTCTCGCTTGTTAATAATCAAACTAGCATCTCTCATGTGGTTTTTAGAATTTGCGTAAATTATCTCCCAAGAACTCCATGTTTTTCCACAAGCAATTGATATTACCTTTTCTATAACATTTTCCCCATAAAAATCGATCAACTCTTTTATGAATTTCTCTCTAATATTTTTTCTTTCAATTTGCTCGTATTCTATCCAAGTGTGATCGTTACTATCATATTCTCTGGGATGATCAAAAGGGAAAGAATCATTTTCAAAAACATATTTATATCTTACAAACAAGTCTTTTGCTTGGGTCATATCAAACAATTCTATTAAATCTGACAACAATTCTTTTAATCTTTCTCTGTTTTTATACTTTTTAACATCGTAAATTGCGTCAAGTATTTGATAATTCAATTGTGCTTTAATTTCATCATCCACATTTTTAACTTTGTTTTTAATCTCCGCAAGCCCTTCTTGAATTATGGAAGATTTCATCGTATACATATTATTGAAAATTTCTTTCAACATCTGTATCAACTCATTAGAACTACTGTTTTCTAGCAACCATCTAAGAGCTTCACTTTGTAATTTGTAATATTCTTCGTATGTAAAATTGATAGTTTCTGGCTTTTCAATTTTATACGAATGAATAACCGGAACTACTGCATTTAATTTTCCTCCACCTGCAAGCTTCTGAATAATAGGTCTTGATTTTTCTACTGATTCCTTTTTTATTCGGCTAAATAACAATTCTGTTTTTTCGGATAGTGAAACAGGAATAGATGTCACCATAATGGGAGAAAACTTTTCTATTACAGCATCCAAAATCTTTTGAGAACCATTTAAATAATAATACAAGTCCAATAAAACGTGAAATGCTTCCTTGCTATGCTCCTTTATTAATAAGCATCTTTCAACAGACCATAACACATAGTCTAAAAAGGCATCCTCAAAGAATAGACCTTCTTGCTTTGTCTCAAAAAATCTTTTTACAATCTCTTCCTTATTTTCTATAGAATCTCTTATAAATTTTAAAAATGAATATGGAGATAGTTCTGCTAACTTCGGAAGATATGGAGCAACAGTAAGAAGCAACTCGTATTTTTCTTTTGCTTTATTTAGAACATCGTTTACAAACAAATCAAAATGTTGCTGCGCCATATAGCTCTTAGTTGAAATAATCACAAAACCATCAAGTATATTATTTACTAAACTTTCACTCCATTTATAAGAACCATCATTAACATACCAAACAGATGGTTTTTTCTCGTATTTAGGATTAATAAAAGACAATATTTCTTTCATTTTTTCCTCAAGTTTTTGAAGCTTCAAAGAATAAATATCTATTTGAATGTAATCAAAGCATTCTTTGCGTGCACACAATTTGAATGTAGTCTGATATTTAAATAAAGGAGATTCCTTGGTTTCTGACCAATAATTTAACAATTCCAAATAATAATCATAATTTTCTCCCACTAATGTTTTTAGCACTTCCACATCACATTGTCGATTCATCCTTATTTCATCCATCAGCATTAGAGGAATCATTTCGTTTTTATTTTTTAGCCTTGCCCAGTTTGGAACTTTGCACAACGGATTATTAGCAAGTAATCTTCTTAGTGCCATAAAATTACGATCCGTAGAAATTGCTATTTTATAGGCAGTAGAGCTATCATAGTTCATATTTTGCTCTAATGCTTTTTCAAAATCACAAATTTCCACACGCTCAAGTTGAATGTTAGCTTTTACATAATTATCAAATATGATATAAATGTTATTTTTATTTTTTCGTATTTTTTCATCAAAACAATTAAAGTTAATGATAATAACCTTGTCTTCACAAAAAGTTTTAACTACATCTAATGCGGCTTGATTATTTACAACTATACATTTTTCTTTTAAACTATCATCACCTTTCAAACATATACTTGCAATAGTAAAATAAAATGCATAATCCGTTCCAAAATATCTTGATGATACTGAATATATAGAACCATTTTCTAATTTGTTTAATTCTTCAATTAATACACCCGAATTGGCTTGATTACCCGCTGTTACTATTTCTTCTGATAAGATTGGAGTGGTAGAGTTTTTGAAAAATTCCCAGTCAGCAGTTGCTAAAGCAATTCCATAACTATCGACTTTTTCACCGAACTCTTTGAGTAGCCAAATTTCCACATCTATATGTTTTTGTAACCACTTTTCCAAATCGTTCGCATCAATTACACAAATTTCTTTGAATATTCCTTCTGCATTGGCTTTTTGTATGAAGTTTTGCACTTGTGTTGAGTCGACTATTTTAGGTGTAACTGCTACATAAGAATATTCACTTTTTTCGAATTCTGTAAGCTCTTCTTTCCGTTTATTATAATCACTCTGGATTTTTTGTAAAGCTTGTGTTGTCGTTCCTAATTCCCAGAATGAATTGTTCAATGGAACAAATTCATGCTCAACCCTATTATCAAGCACTTTGCCATCCCATCCTGTAGTATATATTGCAACTCCTGAAGGAAAATGTGTTTTACCTGTCTTGTTTATTGACAATCGTATCAATTTTCTAATTAATTCAGGAAATATTTCCTGTCCTCTTCTAGAATCATTTTTAAACAACTCTGATATTTTAACGCTAGATATCATTATCATTCTCCTTTAATCCATAATTCTCTCTATTCCTAAATAAAGTAAAATTATTATCATATATTGGATCATTTTTTATAAAGTCTTGTACGGATGGTATGTTAAGACAGTTCATTAATTTTATAAGGTTTTCACCATCCGGTATAGTTTCGCCTTTTTCCCATTTTTGGTATGTTCGTAATTGAACACCGACTGCGTCAGCTATTTGTTGCTGTTTCATGCCTCTATAATTTCTATAAAATTTCAAAGCAGTTCTGTCCAATTCCATAATATATGAACCTGTATATATGAGATACCAAACATCTTCATTATCGTCATCATCATTATATATATTTGGCAAATATATTTTAGTTTTAGGATTTAGGCCTATATGCAGTTCTTTTTCATTGCTTTCCCTACCCATTGAGTAACAGTTTGTTGCTTTAACATACTCTGCATTTTCTATCCATACTCCGATCCATTTTAAAGCTGGTATGTTGTTACTATCACAAGGAAATTGTCCACCTACAATTATTTCATTGTCTATTCTTAAAAAATTTTCATTGAATCCTACTAATCCAGGCATATATATAATTGGCTCCTTGCCCGTTCTTTCAAGAATGTCGTTATATGCATATGTAATCGACTCTGGAAATTTATTATCAATATTCATACTTTGACACATTTCCAAATATTCTATCCACATAAACAAAACCCTAGAATTCCCAGTCGACGGACCATGTTGGTTTACAATATAACTAAAAATATCCGGTACTTTCAATTTGTATTCATATAGCAGTTTTTCCAGTGCTATATACATATGCTCGTAATCATGCTCGCGATGCTCATTCCAACGCATATCATATATTATAGAACTCAATGAACCAAACTCTTTTTTATAATAATCGCACACATAAAAATAAAATGGTATTCTTTTCACAAAAACATCAACAGGAACAGGCGAAAACCCATATTCATATTCAATACATTTAACATTTCTATTAGTGTTTTTTCTTATAACTAAATCAAATATTTCATTTCCTACAACATTGTGAATGTTTAAATATGATAATAATTTTTCTGTATCGTAATATTCCTCTGTTACATATTGTTTAATAAAGTTTACTTGATCATGTGTTAACACAATATAATCCCCCTAATTTTTTCTAATTACATTATACACGAATAAAAATGCGTTTTCAAGCGAAACTTTTGACGTGAAATATGCATTTTAATTCTTCAAAGCTTAACTTTTTAAAAATAAAAATTTTAATTTTAATGAAAGACGCGAAACAAAAGACATTAACAAATAAAAAATGTGGCTTAATTATATTTTCTACCCAAGTTTAAGCTTTAGCATGCTTTTTAATAATCACAAAGGTGGATAACCATAACACAGCGCAATAGTCCTATAGCAAAAAGACTTGTTTTAACTTGGAGAGGGATTTAAATGCCAAATGTTAAGCTGTTAAACAAGTGCTGAATATGGGCTTTGTGGAGCTCCTAAAGAGCGTTTGAGAGAGTTGGGTGGCATACAAAAAAGCCCACACGGTTGTTTCCGTATAGGCTGATTTATCATCTAAAATTCCCAACAACGTTTAAAAGTCCAAAGAGAAATATAGATATAATTAAACAAACACCAACTTTTGTTATCGTATATAGAATACTTCCTTTATATGGTTTTTCAGTTTTAGGATCATACATATTTCCTACTATACTTCTCGTTACCTTATGAATCGGGTCTTTTAATATCTCATTTCCAATTTTGTTAGTAATTTTTCCAAAAACGCCACATTCATTTAATTGATCTAAAGGATCGGGTGTTATCTTATCTCTAACAAATCCATTTCCTTTTTTAAACACCTTATAAAATTTTTTATTATATGTTCTTCTTTTGTTTGAACTTCTATTTTTATTTTTTCTCAATAGTTTTGTCCTTTCTATTATGAATTTTATTTTATCATAATTATACCATTATTTTGTGCTATTGTAAAGTCTTACATGTCTCAAAAAGGCGACAGTATAAATAAGCCTCTACGATTTTGGTCGTAAAGGCTTGATTTTTATTAAATTTGTGTGCCGATTTGCGATGCTTTTACCTGCAATTTGGCATACGTTTGGCATATTTGACATACGGTTTGGAATGCCAAAAGTCCGAAAAGCCTTGTAGTACAAGGCTTTGTGGGATTAGTTATCTGCCAAGGGTTTCATCGTTGGGAACAGGAGCACGTCGCGGATTGATGCGGAGTCGGTTAGGAGCATTACGAGGCGGTCGATGCCGAAGCCTAGGCCACCTGTTGGGGGCATGCCGTATTCGAGGGCATCGATGTAGTCATAGTCTACCTCTGCCTTGGAGTCTGGCTCTTCCTTTAGCTTTTCTGCTACTTGCTCTTCAAATCTACCCTTTTGGTCGATTGGGTCATTTAGCTCACTGAATGCGTTACCGAATTCTGTTGCGTTGATAAAGTACTCAAATCTTTCGGTAAATGCAGGGTTAGTTGGCTTTCTCTTTGCAAGAGGGCTATTTTCAACTGGGTAGTCATAGATAAATGTTGGTTGAATGAGCTTTTCTTCAACATATGCATCAAAGATTTCGATAAGGACTCTGCCCTTGGTTGCATCATCTGCTACTTCAACGTGTAGCTTCTTCGCTACCTCGCGAGCTTCCTCATCGGTTGCCCAGTCGTTATAGTCAACGCCTGCGTATTTCTTAACTGCCTCAACCATTGTAAGGCGCTCCCACTTGCCCATATCAATTTCGTTGCCTTGATATGTAATTACTGTGGAGCCACAAACCTTCTCGGCTAACATCTTGTACATTTCCTCAACCAAATCCATCATACCATGATAATCGGTAAATGCTTGGTATAATTCAATTGTTGTAAACTCTGGGTTGTGCTTTGTGTCCATACCCTCATTTCTAAAGATACGACCTACCTCATAAACCTTGTGCATACCACCAACGATTAATCTCTTTAGGTATAGCTCGGTTTCGATACGAAGAGTCATATCAATGTCAAGGGTGTTATGGTGTGTCTTGAATGGACGAGCACTTGCCCCTATTTCCATAGGCACAAGAATAGGGGTATCAACCTCTAAAAAGCCCTTGTTATCAAGATAATTTCTAATCTCCTTAAGAATTTGTGAACGCTTATAGAATGTTTCTTTAACCTCTGGGTTAACTATTAAGTCAACATATCTTTGTCTGTATCTTTGCTCAAGGTTTGTTAAGCCATGATACTTTTCTGGAAGTGGACGGAGTGATTTTGAAAGAAGAATTGCACTCTTTGCGTGGATAGAAACCTCACCCGTTCTAGTTCTAAAAAGAACACCTTCAACACCGATAATATCACCAATGTCCCACTTTTTAAAGCCTGCATAGTCCTCTTCGCCCAAGTCATTTTTGGAAACGTATAGCTGAACCTTGCCAGCCTCGTCTAAAAGATGAGCAAAGGATGCCTTACCCATAATACGGCGTGACATCATTCTTCCTGCTACGCGAACAACAATTTCCTCACCCTCGGCAAGTGTTGGCTCTTTTTCTTCAAAGAGTTTAATTGCATCAACACTCAAGTGAGTTACCTCATACTTTGTAATTTCAAAAGGGTTTTTGCCCTCGTCCTGTAAGGACTTTAGCTTTTCCCTTCTTATAATCATCTGCTCGTTCAAATCTTCTTCGAGCGCTACATTTTCGTTATTTACTACTTCTGCCATTTTAAATTCCTTATTTCTTTGTTCTTTCAAATGATACAATCTTTGCTTCCTTGTCACCAGCTGGTGTAACTATTGTAACATTTTCACCCTTCTTGTGTCCTACAAGTGCCATACCGATAGGAGAAATGTCGGAAATCTTTTTCTCAATAGGAGCAACCTCGTTTGAGCTGACGATATGATATGTTACTGTTCTGCCATCCTCATACTTAATTGTAACTGACGAACCAATGCTAACTACATTTTTATCAATGTTTTCCTCAGAAACAACCTCACCATTTTTGATAAGGAATTCAAGCTCTGCAATTCTGTGCTCTACTTGTGCTTGTTGGTTCTTTGCCTCGTCGTACTCACTGTTCTCGGATAAGTCACCAAAGCTTCTTGCCTCTTTTAAAAGCTCCTTAACCTCTTGACGACGTGTGATTTTTAAATATTCAAGCTCATCAATTAATTTTTGATAGCCCTCTTGGGTATATTTTGTCTTTTGCTCTGTCATATTATTTACCTAACCTTTCTATCGTGTGCTTTTAAGCGCATCATATGCGGTACTCAATTGGTTATCCTGAGCATCCGTAATTTCAAAATAATTCATATTTTCAAGTGAGCTATCAAGCTCAACCTTTATATCAGGTGCAATACCAACGCCATCATAATTATCTGATTTTGGTGGGTTGTACATCTGCGTAGTGTAACGGAGTGCACCACCATTTGGCAAGGTTATTATATTTTGCATACAGCCCTTACCATAGGTATTAGTTCCAACTATTATAGCCTTATTATAATCCTTGAGCGCACAGGTAAATAGCTCTCCTGCGCTAGCTGTACCACCATCGGTAAGCACTGCCATTGGAACATCAATTTGGCTTGAGCTTGAATAATAGCTATTAACAACTGTACCATCTAAATCAGTAATATCAACGATTTTTCCACTTGGCAACAGAAAATCCAGCATCTCAACACAGGAAGCAAGCGTGCCACCTGGATTTGAACGAACGTCAAACACAAGCGATTCACAGCCGTCATCTAAAAGTGAGTTCACTGCATTCTTAAATTGCTTTGGTGTTCCATCGTTGAACTCAATAATTCTAACAACGCCAACCTTATTATCAAGTGCGTACTTATGATAGAA
Source organism: Clostridia bacterium (assembly GCA_017472695.1). Taxonomy (GTDB): domain Bacteria; phylum Bacillota; class Clostridia; order Oscillospirales; family CAG-272; genus RGIG2000. The sequence goes on from JAFUOQ010000016.1 coordinate 79,998, forward strand.
CACACTCTGTGTCTCAAATTGATTTCTTATAACCTTAAAATTTCTACCGATACCATCGCGCAAAGCCGTAATTACAACATCTGTGCCTGCCTCGCCTGCTATTTTTGCAACTGATGCATCATAGCCAAGCTCTTTAACAGACTCGCCATCGACATGAGTAATTATATCGCCCTTTTTAAGTCCTGCCTTCTCGGCTGGAGAGCCATTCATAACCTCGAGGATTTTTATACCCTCGTCGCCCTCATTAAATTGCTTTACATAAACACCGATGCCGACACTAACACCCTCTGCGTCGCTAAAAATACTATCAACCTCTTCAGGTGAATAATAAGCACCATACGGGTCTCCAACGCAAATGATATACGCGTTCATAAGATTGTAAACAAGCTCGTCTTTATCAATATCGTTTACATATCCAGTTTGATAGAAATAATCTATCATAGCAAGCGTTTCAAAAAGCTCTGGATTTTGTTTGTCCTCGGGTAAGGCGGACTGATACTCGTCAACTCCAGCTGACGAGGATTGGTTATCATTAAAATAATTGAATATATAGTTTGCTGTTTGTACTACCGAAAACGTAAATGTAAAGGTTATTACAATAGCTAACACTATTGAAACAACTAACGTTAGTAAGCTAACCTTTTTTTGCATAATTATACCTCTTTTGCCGTTATTTTTTGCTATTACAAGAGGTCTTTAGAATTTTACAGGCTTTGATGTAAGGTAGCGCTTAACCATAAGGGCAACCTTAAATGTGATTGCATGGTCAAACTCGCGAAGGTCAAGACCTGTGATTTTTCTGATTTTTTCAAGTCTATATACAAGTGTATTTCTGTGAACAAATAGCTTTCTTGAGGTTTCTGACACGTTTAGGTTGTTGTCGAAGAACACTTGGATTGTTTGAAGAGTTTCCTTATCAAGTGTTTCGAGTGAGCCGTGCTTGAACACCTCTGTTAAAAACATTTCACAAAGTGTTGTTGGTAGCTGATAGATAAGACGACCGATACCGAGATTTTCATAGCTGATAATCTCCTTCTCGCTCTCAAATACCTTACCAACCTCAATTGCAATCTGTGACTCCTTGTATGAACGAGCAAGGTCCTTAATATTTTCTACAATAGTACCGATACCGATACCAACCTTGCAATAAAATTCAGAGCTGATTGTATCACAAATATTTTGTGCTAGCTGCTCAACATCCTGGCTTGTTGCATCATTGTCAAGTCCTTTAACGATAACAACATCCTGTTCTCCTGTTGAAATGATAAAATCCTTTGATTTATCTGGGAACATATTTTGAATAACATCAAATGGCAAAACATCACTTCTTGTATAGAAGCGAGCGAGCAAAACTACTCTTGGCTCTGCTCCATCAAAGTGAAGCTCCTTGCTCTTAGCATAAATATCACTTGGTAGGATATTGTCCATAATGATGTTTTTGATAAATGAGCTCTTATCGCTCTTTTCGTCATAAAAGTCCTTAATGTTTGAAAGTGAAATAGCCAAAATTGCAGCATACTTCTCCGCAGTTTTGTCCTCGCCCTCAACAAATACCATAAATTCAGGGTTTGTGCCGTTGCCAATGTGATGATAGGTATATCCCTCAAGAGCCATCATATCAGTAGTATATGACATTTCCTCTTTAGCCTTAGGACGTGCTTCACCAATCATAGAAAGCTCACTACAAGCGATGACAAAGCCACCATCGTCGATAACACCGATAACACGGTCAAGAGCTGTATGCATTTGGTGAATTATACCTTGGAACAATCTGTTTGACATAGAAACCTCCAACATATTTGTCTTTTTTGATTGTGCATTTTTACACATTTTTGTGCATTTTGTGCATTCGCATTATCTATATTACACTATTTTGTTGTCTTTTTCAATAGTTTTTTTGATATTTTTTTGTGAATTTTGCACATTTTCCTGTCAAAATAACCAAAAACGCATTTTTCACTAAAAATTATCATTACATTTCTGTGTGATATGCAATACAGGACAAAACAAAGGTAGGAGCTGTTTCACAGCGCAAAATTCTTTTACCAAGACTTACGCTTTTTGCACCCTTTTGGATTATGTATTCAGCCTCTTTCTCGCTAAATCCACCCTCCGAGCCGATTATTATGGAGATTTTTCCGTCAATTTTGGCTTCCTCTAAAGCGGTCTTTAAGGTGCTCACATCTTCTCTTTCATTACAGAAAAGAACGAGTGAGGATTCCATCGCTTTTTCAATGGCTGGCACAAAGTCCATAGCGGTATGTACGGTTGGTATGATTCCTCTGCCACATTGCTTTGCTCCGCCTTCGGCAATTTTTTGCCATCTTTCTCTTTTCCTTTCTGCATCCTTGCTATCCAGCTTTACAACGCATCTTTCACTTCTGAATGGAATAATCTCGCAAGCGCCACATTCGGTTGACTTTTGTATTATCGTTTCCATTTTATCGCTTTTAGGGAGTGCTTGGAATAGCAAAATCTCGTATTTTGGTTCACTCTCTGCTTGGCACTCATCAATTACCTCGGCAAGAACCTCTTTTTCGCCAAACTGAACAAGAGAGCAAAGGTAAACAGTTTTTTTGTTGTCCACCACCTCAATTTTTTCGCCCACTGCCATGCGAAGTGACCTTGAAATGTGATGCGCATCCTCTCCAGTGATAGATATCATTTTCACATTATTATTTTCTAAAACAGCGTTCTTATCTACAAAAAATCTTGGCATTTTTACCTCTTTATTTTTTATTGTTTATATAATAATATTATCATTAGTAAAATGTTTTGTCAATATAAACATGATTTAAAAAAATACACACCGCGTGGGTGTGTATTTTTTATTGGTATATTATGTTTTTGATTTTTTTCTTTATAAGCCCGTATTTGGAGAGATAATTCCATTTTTTATTAAAAGGAAGACTATCGATTTTTCCTCTGTCTAAAAGGTAAATGCTTATCTGGTCATTACAGCCCAAAAACGCATACTCATCAACATCCTTAACGCTCTTGGATATTTTCACATCCGAAAGACGCTTGCAGGTTGCAAATGCTTCCTTACCTATTTTCTCAACGGTATCTGGAATTGCAATTTGGATAAAGCAATCACAGCTTGCAAAGCTTCGCTCCTCGATTTGCTTTACGCCTCTTGGAATTTCAAAGGCTTTTAGAATAGTACATCCGTCAAACGCGCCTCTGCCGATTTCATAAACTATATTAGGAACAGCAATTTGAGAAAGGCTTCTGCACGCATAGAAGGCTTGTACACCTATGCTGGCAACAGTTTTAGGAATATCTACATTCTCAAGCTTTTCACAGCCATAAAACAGCTTGTGGTTTATCGACAAAATTCCATGAGGAATGGAAGCGTGTGTCAACGAACGGCACATAGCAAATGCTTTTTGACCTATGTTTTTTATATTTTGAGGCAAGGAGATTTCTTTAATTGCGCTTGCATAAAATGCACCGTCGCCTATATTAACCACTCCCTCGGGAATAGTTATTCTTTCAAGGGATTTTGCATTTTCAAATGCTCTTTTGCCTATGGTACAAACCGACTGGGGAATTGTGTATTCCGTTTTTGCACCTTGACCATAACGAATTATAGTATACATATTTTTATCAAAGAGCGAGCCCTCGTGGCTTTTGAAAACGAAGTTCGCCTTATCGACCTCAATATGCTCAATTTTTGCACCACGGAATGCATCTGGACTGATTTTTGAAACAGTATCGGAAATAACCAGCTCGGCAATTTCAGCATGGGCAAATGCGTTTGCTTGAATCTCACGCACACCCTCTGAAATTACAACTCTGATTTTATCTCCATATCCTGCCTTCAAGCCAAAAAATGCTTTTTCCTTTATTACTGTAACTCCTCTCGGAACAGTAATAACAAAAGGAATTTTCCCGCGTGTGACCGGATATTTTTGCCACCAGTGGGTGTGCTTGCTTGTTAAGACAAACTCACAAAGCTCGTCCCTTTTGATGACAAAATACTTTTTGTCTATGGGGTCGTTATACTGTATTTTCATTATATTTTCCTCATTAGGCTAATAGCACACCAGCCGTTTTCGTGTATTTCGTCAATGATTTGGAAATTGTTTTCTTCTATTGATTTATATACATCATTACATCTTTCATCAATAATGCCAGAGATAACAAGCACGGTTTTTTCGTGCATAAATTTATCAATGTCAGGAAGAAGTCGAATAATGATGTCCGCCACTATATTCGCTGTGATTACATCATATTTTCCAGCCTTAACACCCTTTAGTAGGTCGGAAACTCCACACTCAATATTGCTAACAGCGTTGTCCTTGACATTTTCTCTTGCTACCTTTACGGCTACAGGGTCGATATCATATGCATAGCATTCCTTTGCTCCTAGCTTTGATGCGCAGATTGCTAAAATTCCGCTACCACATCCTACGTCGAGCATTTTTGAATCGCTATTTACATATTTTTCAAGAAGCGTTGCGCAAAGACGAGTTGTTTCGTGAGTGCCTGTGCCAAATGCCATACCGGGGTCCATCTTAACAATAACCTCATTGGCATTTGCATCGTATTTTTCCCACATAGGAACAACAACCAAGCGCTCGCCTATTTTGATAGGCTTATAGTATTGTTTCCAAGAGTCTGCCCAGTCCTCCTCGCACAAGGAGATTAGCTCAATGCTTGCATCAACTCCAAGCGATGCCAAGCGCTCTTTGATAAATGCGGTATGGTCAGTTACAGGCTTATCTGCTGAAACATATGCAGAAACAGAAACTATGGTTTTATCTGCGTTTAAAACACTTTCGTCAATTAAATCTCCATACACTCCGTCGAGTATTCTTTCCTCAAGGTCGGAGTAGTCCTCAATTTGAAGACCATTTGAAATCATACTCATAACTGCGGTAAGCGAATCTAGGTTTTCTGTCTTTGAGGTAACCTTAATTTGAATCCATTTATTGTCTTCCATATCGCACCTTACTTTCTGAATTTCTTAAAAAATACGCTCTTTTTTGAAAAGTTCTTTTCTTGACAGCTTTCTGCAAATTGGCGCATAAGCTTCTTTTGCTCATTGTTCAAGCCCTTTGGAGTTTCAACAACAACCTTTACATATAGGTTGCCCTTGCCTTTAGAGTTGAGCATTGTAATGCCCTTTTGCTTAATTGTAAAGACTGTGCCTGTTTGTGTGCCCTCTGGAATAGCTAAATCAACCTCGCCCTCAAGGGTAGGTATTTTTATTTCTGCACCGAGTGCAGCATCTGCAAATGTGATAGGAACATCACAGTATAAATCATAGCCATCGCGCTCAAATACTGCATGAGGACGAACATTAACTTGGATTATCAAGTCACCTGGGTAGCCACCATTTTTGCCCTCGTGTCCTTGACCGCGAAGTACAACTCTTTGTCCGTCGTCAATTCCTGCCGGGATTGAAACGTCTAGCTTTTTGCTAACTCTTACAAGTCCCTTGCCCTTACAGTTTGTACAAGGCTTTCTGATTATCTTTCCTGTACCGTTACACTCTGGGCATTGGCGAGAGGTTTGAGTCATACCAAAAATAGTTCTTTGTTGAACTGTTATAGTACCTCTACCACCGCACTTGCTACATTTATCTATAGGTGTACCCTTTTGTGCGCCGGAGCCTGCGCATTCTCCACACTTTTGAATTTTTGGGAAATTAATTTCCTCCTTACAGCCGAAAACAGCCTCCTCAAAGGAAATTGATATTCTAACTGTTATATCGTCACCATCTATTGGCGCATTTGAACGATTGGCGCGCGAAGAGCCACCGCCGAAAATAGATGAGAAAATGTCGTTCATATCAAAGCCGTCAAAGCCACCAAAGCCACTAGCTCCATAGCCACCTGCGCTTGGGTCAAATGCTGCGTGACCAAATTGGTCATATTTTGCCTTCTTTTCTTCGTCGGAAAGAACAGAATATGCCTCATTTACCTCCTTGAACTTTTGCTCTGCCTCGGCGTTGCCTGGATTCATATCGGGGTGGTATTGCTTTGCCATTTTTCGATAGGCTTTTTTTATTTCATCTTGGCTTGCACCTTTGTCAACACCAAGGATTTCATAATAATCTCTTTTGTCTGCCATCTTAAACCCAATCTAACAAAATTTTAATGTTTGTTTTGTAAAATTTACTTTTTATATGTTTAAAAATTTGTTTATATACCCACTTGGGACTGCCGAAAAATCGGCAGTCCCCTGTGGTTTTGAAGAAAGTCATTAGTTATGACTTATTTATCTGTTTTGTCCTCAAAGTCAGCGTTGTAATATGTGCCGTCACCACCAGCCTCGCCACCTTGAGCTGCACCCTCTGCACCTTGTTGTGCTTGTGCTTCTTTATATAGCTTTTCGCTTATAGCATAGAAGGATTTTTCAAGTGCCTCTGTATCTCTCTTGATAGCCTCTGTATCGTTGCCCTTTACAGTTTCCTTTAGCTTATCAATAGCGCCTTGAACCTCTGCCTTTTCACTATCTGTAACCTTATCTCCTAGGTCTGCAAGTGTCTTTTCGCTTTGGAAAATCATATGCTCTGCACGGTTCTTTGTTTCAACCGCTTCCTTAGCCTTTTTATCTTCATCTGCGTACTTTTCCGCTTCCTTAACTGCGCGGTCAATATCCTCGTTGCTCATATTTGTTGATGAGGTGATAGTGATGTGTTGCTCCTTGCCTGTGCCCTTATCCTTTGCGCTTACATTTACAATACCGTTTGCGTCAATATCAAATGTAACCTCGATTTGTGGAATTCCACGTGGAGCTGGAGCAATGCCATCGAGTGAGAATAGACCAAGAGTCTTATTTCCTGATGCCATTTCTCTTTCACCTTGTAGAACATGAATTTGAACTGATGTTTGGCTGTCTGCTGCAGTTGAGAATACTTGGCTTCTCTTTGTAGGAATTGTTGTGTTTCTCTCGATAATCTTTGTGCAAACACCACCGAGAGTTTCAATACCGAGTGAAAGTGGAGTTACGTCCAGGAGGAGGATATCCTTTGCCTCTCCGCCAAGAACACCGCCTTGAATTGCAGCACCCATAGCAACACATTCATCTGGGTTGATGCCCTTGAATGGCTCCTTACCAATAAATTTCTTAAGTGCCTCTTGAACAGCTGGGATTCTTGAAGAACCACCAACCAAGATAACCTTGTTGATTTCAGATGTTGAGAGCTTTGCATCCTTGAGTGCTTGCTTTGTAGGAATCATAGTAGCCTCTACAAGGTCAGCTGTTAGCTCGTCAAATTTTGCTCTTGAAAGGTCTGCATCAAAGTGCTTTGGACCTGTTGCATCAGCTGTAATGAATGGAAGGTTGATATTAGTTGTTGTAACACCCGAAAGCTCAATCTTTGCCTTTTCAGCAGCTTCCTTTAATCTTTGGTGAGCCATATTATCAAGACGAAGGTCAATGCCGTACTCTGCCTTGAATTGGTTTGCAATCCAGTCAATAATCTTCTTATCGAAGTCGTCACCGCCTAGACGATTGTTACCAGCTGTTGCTAAAACCTCAACAACACCGTCACCTGTGATATCAAGGATAGATACATCAAATGTACCACCACCAAGGTCGAATACCATTATCTTTTGGTCCTCTTCCTTATCCATACCGAATGCAAGTGCTGCCGCTGTTGGCTCGTTGATAATTCTCTTAACCTCAAGGCCTGCAATTTTACCTGCGTCCTTTGTTGCTTGTCTTTGAGCATCACTGAAGTAAGCAGGAACAGTGATAACTGCCTCTGTTACTGTTGTGCCAAGATAAGCCTCTGCATCCGCCTTCAATTTTTGAAGAATCATAGCAGAAATCTCTTGAGGAGTGTATGATTTTGAGTCAATTGTTACCTTGTGGTTAGTGCCCATTTCTCTCTTAATTGAGCTTACGGTTCTTTCAGGGTTTGTGATAGCTTGACGCTTAGCAACCTGACCAACCAAACGCTCTCCTGTTTTAGTAAATGCTACAACAGATGGTGTTGTTCTTGCTCCTTCTGGATTTGGTATTACGACAGGCTCGCCACCTTCAAATACCGCTACGCAAGAGTTTGTTGTACCTAAGTCTATTCCTATAATCTTTCCCATTTTAATTTTCCTCCATATGAGTTATTTATTTTTCGCCTTACCCTTTCGGGAATTAGCGCTTTTTACTATTTAATTTGCGTTAAGTCGCCACTTTAGTTTGCAACCTTTACCATTGCATACCTAACCACTCTTTCGCCAAGGATATATCCCTTTTGGAAAACCTCAACAATTGTGCCCTCGCTGAGTGCTTCGTCGTCTATATGCATCACTGCATTGTGAAGATTTGGATCAAAGGTCTTTGTTTCGATTTCCTTGACACCCATTTTTTCAAGGGTTGTATGAACTGATGAAATAATTAGCTCCATTCCCTTTTTTGTGTCTTCGTCATTTGCATATTCAAGAGCTCTTTCAATGTTATCAACAACTGGTAATAGCTGTTTAACTGCGTCTAAATACGCATCTTGATAAATTGAATCGCGCTCCTTCAAGGTTCTTTTGCGGAAGTTGTCATATTCTGCAATGATTCTTAAATACTTATCTGTTGCATCGGCACTTCTTGCCTCTGCCTCTGCAAGCTTATCCTCGCATTTTTTAATTTCTGCGTCCTTTGATAAGCATTCACTGCATTGGTTTTCAGTTTCTTGCTCGTTTGCTTCTGCTTTTACGTTTTTCTTCATTATATTTATTCATCACTTTCTTCGTTTTTAGCGCTAGGCAATGCGTTCAAGTCAGATAGCTTGCTTATCTCCTCGGAAAGCTGGTCAATGGTTGAAAGAACCTTTGAATAGTCCATTCTGCAAGGACCAATTATTCCAATTGCGCCTATTGTTTTGCCATTTAGCTTCAGGTTTTTATAAATAAGAGTTGAGTCATCCATTATCTTTACCATATTTTCAGAGCCGATAAATATTTTTGTATCGTCATCGCTTTGGTCGATTGTGCTGACTGCTCTTATAATGTCTTCCTTATTCTCTATTGTAGAAATCATTTTTTGAAGCTTGTCGAGGTTTTTGTATTCGGGATATTCAAGAAGCCTATTAACACCCTCAAATTTAATTTCAGAGCCAAGCTCATTCATTGTTTCATAAATACTCTTAACCGTGCTTGACACAAGCTCCTCTGCTATTTGGTCATCAGAGCCAATAAGCTCCTTTAGCTGTGCGTTCATTGACATCATAAGATGTATATTTATGCCGTCAACATTAACGCCAGAAAGGTTGAGATTTAATACCTTTGAAAGCGCAGATACATCCTCTGGAGTTATCTCAAAGGAGAGGTTAACCCTTTTGGTTTTGACAGCCTCAACACCCTGTGGTATCATTATTATCAAATAAGAACGGGAGTCGATGTAAACCGTCTCATATTTTTTAATAGTGATGCTCGAGGGACGAGGACGGAGTGACAAAGCCGTATAGTTGGTCATTGCAGATGCAACCTTTGTCGCATTATCAAGAATCTTGTCAATCTCGGACATTTTAAAGGAAAGTAGCTTTTTAAGCTCGCCTGCCTCCTTTGTCTTTGTGTCGTATTGAGAAACAAGAGAGTCTACATAAAACCTATATCCAAGCTCGGAAGGAATGCGACCAGCGGAGGTATGTGGCTTTTCAAGATAACCAAGCTCCTCTAGCTCTGCCATTTCATTTCTTATAGTGGCAGACGAATAAGCAATATCCATCTCTTGAGTCAAATATTTAGAGCCAACAGGCTCGCCAAGCTTAATGTGTGCTTCTATTATAGCCTTTAATATTAGCTTTTTTCTATCGCTCAAGATTTGCTCATCAAAGCTCATTTTCTCGCCTCCTTCTTTTTAGCACTCTTTTTTGCCAAGTGCTAAACTCTATGAATAATATATCACCTATTTATTGCTTTGTCAATACCTTTTTAAAATATTTTTTCAACTTTTTTAGCAAACCTTGCTTGAAAGTGCTTAAATGCTAATTTCTGCAAAAACAGCGCTTTTCTCTTTTATTATATTAATAAATAGGAAGAAAATTCTTCTGAATGAAAAAGAAAAAACGCACACTACTTAAGTGTGCGTTTTATTGGTTTAAATTATTTTACAACTACGTATACAGGATTTTCGGAAACTGTAAATGAAACATAGCCATTTGTAATTTGAAGGTTCTTTGATACACCATCAATGTCCTTGTTCTTTGAATCACTTTGAACAAGTGTTGCTTTCTTGCCTTCAACTCTTAATTGGAAGTTTTCAACAACTGTACCATCAGATGTTGGACACCATACAGCGTAACCAACCTCGCCCTCATCATTTGCGAATTGGTAAACCCAAACGTCCTTATTGCCAGAATCAATTTCTTGAACGAAGGTCATATCACCGATTGTGTTGGTAAGTGTGTACATATAGTAGTAGCCGTCTTTAGCTTCCATCTTTTCTTTGATGGTTACAACATTTTTAGTGTTTTCGTTCGTCCAAATTGTTACTTCTTTGTCATTGTCAACTCTATAGTACTTATTTACCTCTTCGGTTGAGCCATCTTCCTTGGTTACAACTGTAGGAACCTCATAGACCTCGAAGACTTGAGTTGTTTCTTTACCTTCTGCGTCATACCAGGTTGCATCATAAATTCTGTAGAATTCATCATTGTCTGTTCTTGCACCAGCCCAGATACCACAGGTACCATATTTACCAATTGCTGTTGTTTCGTTCGTACCAGCAGAAACATCTTCGCACATGTACATTGTTGCCTTATCAACGCCAGTGGATGAAAGCAAAATGTATGCTCGAACTAGCCACATACCTTGAATTTCACGAGCTCTCATAACCTTTTCATATTCTGAAATTGTTCCGTCACCGTTAAGGTCCTTGGTATTATATGCGTGTGCGGATGTCATTGTTTCATAGGATTGGTTAGTATCCCAACCAAACTCTGTTAGCCATACCTCAACATCTGGATAGTACTTATCTCTAAATTGAACAAGATCTGCAAGTGCATCAACAAGTCCATATTCCTCAGGGCTAACACCAACGCAGATTGCTTGGTCGTTCATGTAGAAGTACTTACCGAAATATGTATGAACATTGAACGCATCCATAGCGATGCATCCATCTGTTCTATTGGCTCTCATCCAATATGCCATTGACATAATGTATCTATCCTGAACACCTGCAAGTCCTGCGATAGCAAGCTTAATGTCAGGATCCGCAGTCTTACCACCAAATGGGTATGAGAAGCTATTAGGATTATAAACGTTTGCAAGAAGTGTTCTTTGATGTCCGTCATATGCGGCAGATGTAAGAGCTGCTAGCTGATATGCTGTTGCACCAGCTGCGTCTTCACCATTTGGCTCGTTACCAAGCTCAATCCACTCGATATATCCACGACCAGCCTCTGTGCCAGGAACTGCATCAGAGTGAACTATCATATTTTCAACAAGATATCCCATCTTACTGCTACCATAACGAGCAGCGTATTGGTAAATCAAGTCTGCGTATGCTGCGTATGTTGATGGCAAGTATTTTTCTTCCCAAGAAGCTATAGTTCCTGAAAGCTTGCCTTCAAATTCATCATAAACTCTTGCTGGGCTAGATGCCTCGTTCCATTGTAGACAAGGAATTACAAGGAAGCCTGCCTCGCTATATGTTTTGTATGCCGAGTCAAAGTTACCAACAACTGTGTTTCCAAGGTTGACAGCCTTTCCAGGGAATGAGCCTGTTGAGTATGACCAACCAACGTTGTGGTATTCACGAATTACGTATGAGCATGCAAGCTGTTCGATTGAGCAGTTACCACTACCGCCCGCAACGAAACCACATTGTCCCATCATTGCGCCGATTGTTGGGCGCTTGTGACTTGAGGTTTCTTTAATTTCCATATCAGCGCTTTCACCAATTGCATAGCCATAAACGATAACCTCGTTAGGTGATTCACCATCAACGAATTCAACTTGAACATATCTTATTTCCGAGTTGATAGCAAATTCATTAAATGAGTATGTTTCAAGGTCTTCTGCCTTAACTACATATTCAATATCCCAATGCTCTGGAGTATTGAAGTTAGCAGCTTCCTTTGAAGCACGAACGATAACGTCATAAGTTACTTCATTGTAATAAACCAATACTGTATCAACATAATGGATATATTCAAGGTCGATTATAGGAGCCAAGCTTGTGCCATAGCGCTCATCAGTTTCTTCTTTTGTATAGTTAGGGAAAACTGTTCCTGCTGCATACCAGAATTGTGGAACTCTTGTTGCAGGCAAGTCGTTATAGTCACCTCTTAATGGGTCACCAACAATATCCTGCTCGTCAATTATTGCAGTAAGGTCTCTGTTTGTTTCACCAACCATTAAGTGTTGCGGATTTGTGTAATCCAATGGGATTATTTCAATGCCACCAGCTCTTACAGAAATTCTTTCACTTTCAGCAAAATCATTTTCTGCCGTTAATGTGAAATAGTATTTGGTATCTGAATCAGCAGTCATATTTGGAATAACAATTGTTTTGATTTCACCGTCGCCGGTAATCTCATAGTTTTCAAGAACTGTTGCCTTTGCATAGTTCTTGTCTGTGATTGCCTTTGTGCTATATCTGATCTCATAGCTATCCGCGTTACCAATCAAGTTAAACTTAAGAGTAATGCTATCATCGCCAAGCTCTGCAATACGCAAATATTTAACTATAGGTGCAGATTTGTATACAATATTGCTCACATTACCTGTGCTTGTATCGGTATCTGTGCTACCAGAGCCTGTGTTTGTATCGGTATTGTCGCTACCATCACCTGTGCTCGTGTCGGTGCTGCCACTGCTATCACCAGTCTCTGTATCTGTTTCTGTATCAGAGCCAGATGCATCGTCTGTATTAGTGTCGGATTCATTCTCTTCAACAGAGCCATCTGCCCAAGTAGCCACGAATGTGGTGTCACCTGTGACTGTATATGGAAATTCAATCTCCTCACCATCAACAGTCCAAGCCTTGAACTCTGTGCCCTCCTTTGTAGGAGTTGGAAGCTCATCCTCGTCAATTGCATCAGTAGTTTCCCACTCGTATTCAGCAGAATAACCATTTGGCAATGAACCGCCATTAAGCTTTAACGTAATGACTACCGTAGTATCGGTTTCCGTGTTAGTATCGGTATCATCTGAACAACCACAGGATGCGATCGTTGGCACAAGCAAGCATACGCATATTGCCAAGATAATAACCGAAAGCCATCTTTTCTTCATGTTTTTTCCTCCGAAAATTTTGCTACGTAATTAATCTGTAAGATTTTTATACATATATATATTACTACAAAAGTAATTTTTTGTCAAGCAAGTTTATACTTATTTAACAAAAAAATAATAAAAAATCGAAGGGTTCTGTGCAATTTTATGAATTATGAACAAATCAAAGCAAATTTAGGCTTGTCAATTATTCAGGTTTTTGTGCATTTTGCTTATACGTGCCTTTTATGTCATTCAGCTTCAGCTGTTTCGCCATCGTTTTCAGGTGCCACCGGTGTATCCATAGAGGGCTCATTAGGTTCTTGGGGAGGTGGTGGAACAGGTGGTAATGGAGGAGAAAAAAGTGCATCAAAGCAGTCAATTATATACCTAGTATCATATCTAACACCTTCTATATGAATTACACGTAAGTTTGCATATTCATAGGTTGAAAGTGCGCGATTTAAGGCATCGTTTGAGTTTGCGCAAATATAAATCTCTCCATTTTCAATTTTACTTATGATTAAGGTGTGATAGAATTGTCCCTCTGTGTTTTGCAGCTGAATTGCATCGCCAATTTCAGCCAATGATAAATCAACCTCCCTGCCAAATGGTCCAACACCTGCATTTGAGGTCATAAAATTGTAAAAATACTCAACTCCGGTCCATGAGGCACTACGCCGATTAGTTGAAAGATAGTACCAGCCATAAACAGCTGTATAATTCATCGTACAGCTTCCAGCAAGAATGCATTGAGAAACAAAGTTTGTACAATTTCCTCCAATGCCCTCAAATGTATAAAACAACGGATTTCTTTGAAGTGCATATTTCTGGGCATACATAACTGCCCTATCCCTCAAATATTCCTTTTCAAGAATCATATTATCTCCTCCTTTTAAATATATCTTATGTATAAACATAAATTTTGCTATATGTAAAGGAATATATTATGTTTTTTTGGGATAATATCGACACTCCTCTCGGATTTTTTACATTTTTCTGTGCTATTTTAGTTGTTTTTGTAAACGGTTGGACGGACGCGCCAAGTGCACTTTTTTCCGTTGTCGCCTCTAAAACTCTAAAGCTTTGGCAGGGCGCAATTCTCTCTGCTATTTTTAATTTTTTAGGAGTATTTTTATGCTCACTCATTGGTGGCAAGGTGGCAGAGAGCATTTTTTCCTTGGCAAGCCTTCAGACTGAGCTTGAAGGTAGCATTATATGTATTTCTTGTTTTTTATCAGTAATAATTTTTGGAGTAGTCGCTTGGCTTTTTGGAATGCCATCGAGTGAAAGCCATGCGCTAATTTCCTCGTTAGCAGGAGCATCCCTTGCTCTCGGTGGGTTTAGAGCTGACCTCATTATCCAAATTTTGAAAATATTATTATTTATGGTTTTGTCGTGCGTTCTCTCTTATTTTCTTTCCTTTGGTATTGCCAAGCTTTTCTTAAAAAGAAAATTGCCTTTTAAGGGCTTGCTAATTTTCGGATGCGCCTCTCTCTCGTTTATGCACGGTGGTCAAGACGGGCAAAAGTTTATTGCTATTATGATGTTTCTCCTCGGCGTAAGTCAAAAGGAGGAGCTTAAAATACCATTTGTCCTAGTAGCGCTTGTATCTATAGTAATGAGCCTATCCACCCTACTTGGTGGTAAAAAAATCATAAATTCTCTGTCAAAATCGGTTGAAAATCTCGACACTCCCCTTGCTTTTTCTTCCGATTTAGGCTCTTTTGTAGCTCTTGGCATTTGTTCTGTTTTGGGTATGCCTGTCAGCACGGGAAACATTAAAAGCTTATCAATTGTAGGTGCCGGTGCATCTCAAAAAAAGCAAATAAACAAAAAAATAATAACGGAAATATTACTTACCTCCGTTATTACTTTTCCTATTTGCTTTTTGCTCGGTTTTTTTATTTGCAAGACGCTTTTCTTTGTTATTTAAAAAGCTCCCATATTTCGCCCTTTGGTTCTGACTCAAACGACATTTTCTTATTTGTTTTTGGATGATTAAATTCTATTTTAAAGGAATGAAGAGCGATTTTATCATTATCCTTTGCTCCGTATTTGCCATCGCCATACAATGTATGTCCTCGTGAGGCAAGTTGAACTCTAATTTGATGAGTTCTGCCCGTGTGCAATAGAATTTCCAGCTTGGTCAAGCACTTTCCTTCAGCCTTACAGCTACCAACATTCCAAAATTCAAGCCTTGCTTCCTTTGCTCCCTTGCGCTTTGTATCAACCACAAACGATTTATTATTTATCTTATCGTGGTATAGTATGTCAACAAGCTCTCCACTACCCTCACAATCGCCATGGCATATGCACTTATATCTTTTGACAAATTTTCTATTTACAATTTGTTCAGAGAGCTTACCTGCGCTTTGAATATTTTTTGCATAAACCATCACACCCGTCGTTTGAATATCAAGCCTATGAACGCAAAAAACATCGCACCCCGTGTGCGTTTTTAAAGCTGAAACCATATTTTCTCCACTGCTTTCTTGTGAGGAGAAGCCATATGGCTTTTCGCAAACTATTATGTCATTATCTTCATAATAAATTACCATATTCTTCCTCCTTTTATCAGTTGCTTTTATTGTAACATAAAGGGGCTGAATACTCAACCCCTTTTAAATATTTTATTTTACTTCAACTATTGAAGCATCCCACATTTTAGGTGCTTCATAGCCGAGGAAGTTGACACAGGTTGCAGCTACGTTTGAAAGACCAAACTCACCATTGTCAGCCTTAACTGTGTACTTATCGCTATAATAGTTATCATAAATGATAAATGGAACAGGGTTCAAGGTGTGGCTTGTTTTTGCCTTGTATGAGCCGTCCTTGTTTTGCTTTGGTGCGCCCTTCTTATCAAGCTCGTACATTTCGTCGGCATTACCATGGTCAGCAGTAATCAATGCAACACCCTTTAGCTTATCAACAACATCAAGGATTCTCTTGAGCTGTAGGTCAAGTGCCTCCATTGAGCAACGAGTTGCCAAAATGTTTCCTGTATGACCAACCATGTCGCCGTTTGGGAAGTTAACGCGAAGTGTTGCGTACTTTCCACTTTCCAGACAAGCAATTAGCTTATCTGTGATTTCTGCGCATTTCATCCAAGGTCTTTGTTCGAATGGAACAACATCAGAAGGAACCTCAATGTATGTTTCAAGCTCATCGCTGAACTTACCGCTCTTATTTCCGTTCCAGAAATATGTTACGTGACCATATTTTTGTGTTTCAGAGATTGCAAGCTGTGAAATTCCACTATCTGCTAGGTATTCACCCATGGTGTTTGTAATTTCCGGTGGGTTTACTAGGTAATTTGATGGAATGTGAAGGTCGCCATCATACTCAAGCATACCTGCATATACTACATTTGGATAACGAACTCTATCGAATTTTGTAAATTCCTTATCGTCAAATGCCTTTGAAATTTCAATAGCGCGGTCGCCTCTGAAGTTATAAAAGATTACGCTATCGCCATCGTTGATAGTGCCAACAGGCTCGCCATCCTTTGCAATAACAAATGGTGGGAGGTCTTGGTCAATAACCTTGTATTCCTCTCTGTATGTTTCAACTGCTTTTTTTGCACAGCAGAATTGTCTGCCCTCACCCAAAACGTGAGTCTTCCAGCCGAGCTCAACCATTTGCCAGTTAGCCTCGTATCTGTCCATTGTGATAACCATTCTACCACCGCCAGATGCAATCATAATATCAAAATCATCTGAACGGAGTGTGTCAAGATACTCCTCAAATGGAACGATATAATCAAGAGCACTTGTCTCGCCTACATCGCGTCCGTCAATAAGAATGTGAAGTCTAACTCTCTTAACCTTTTCCTCTTTAGCTCTATTAATCATAGCCTTTAGGTGGTCAATGTGAGAGTGAACGTTACCATCAGAGAAAAGACCAATAAAATGAAGTGTACCATTGTTCTTTTCTACGTTTGCAACGATATTTTGCCAAGTGTTTGATGCGAACATCTTGCCGTTAGCAATAGATTCGGAAACCAGCTTTGCGCCTTGTGCAAAAACTTGACCAGAGCCGAGTGCGTTGTGACCAACCTCGGAGTTACCCATATCGTCATCTGTTGGAAGACCAACTGCTGTACCATGAGCCTTCAATTTTACGCAAGGATACTTTGACATAATCATATCAAGTGTAGGTGTATATGCCTGACTTACTGCGTTTGCAACAGTATCCGGTGCGATACCAACACCATCCATAACGATGGTTAGAACAGGACCCTCAACACCAATAGGATTTTGTAGCTTATTAAGGATTTTTGCCATTTTTATATCTCCTTTAAAATTTTATCGTATATAGTATATACTATAAATATGAACAATTCTTGAACGAAAACAAAATAGTTGACAATTTTATTTATAAATGGTAAAATTGTTCCAAGATATTTTAATTACTATTTGGAGGAGCTATGGATATAAGAGAACAATGCACACAAGCTATAAAGGAGCTTTGCGATGTGGCAAAGCTAAAGGCAGGTGATATTTTAGTTATCGGCTGTTCAACAAGTGAGGTTTTGGGTGATAAAATAGGCACAAACGGCAGTGAGGATATAGCAGAGCAAATTTATGATGCCATTACCTATGTTTTGGTACAAAAAAGGATATATCCTGCATTCCAATGCTGTGAGCATTTGAACCGTGCAATAGTTATAGAAAGAGAATGTATGCCATCATACTGCGAGGAGGTAAATGTAGTTCCTCAAAGAAACGCAGGTGGCTCACTAGCGACATATGCTTACAATTGCTTTAGCGACCCTGTTGTTGTCGAGGAAATCAAGGCAGATGCAGGAATTGATATCGGTTCTACCTTGATTGGTATGCATCTAAAAAAAGTTGCAGTTCCTGTACGTCTTTCAATTTCAAAAATAGGCGAGGCTAATATTGTTTGTGCTCGCACACGCCCAAAATTCATTGGTGGAGTGCGTGCAAAATATAATGAAAATTTATTTTAACTCGTAAAAAACTCTACCCAGTGTCTGTTTTATTACTGACAAGCATAAAAATCCCTGTGCCAACGGGGGGATGTTCTGTTCTTAGCGGAGAATTTGAAAACACCGTTAAGTACGAGCATCGCATTTGTCCAAACGAATGCAGTATGGGCTAAGCCCAAACCCATATACGTGAACCCCCAAAGCTCATTTCATTTGCTTCGGGGAACCCCTACACAAGCAGAAAAGAGCAAACACGCAAGGCGAAAAAACCTTATGTGTCTGCTCTTTTTTCTGTTGGTTTTAGTTTAGAGTTATGAGGCTCGCTTTCGCTCACCGTTATGAGCTTGCACAGCAAGCGTTATGATATGATTGCCCATCTAACCTATAACTTGGCGAAGCCAACCATAACTATGCGAAGCATATCATAACTCATAACTTGCCACAAGGGCAATCATAACTTAGCGTGAATACTCCGTTAAGAGTATCACGCTAAAGCACAGGGATTTTTTGTTTTGTATTTAGAGATTATCTGCCTCTCATAGACTCAATCTGCTCTTCATCAGTCATTTCCTTAACCTTCTTCTTTCTCTTTTTAATTACGAAGTTTCTGAAGATAAGGTCTATAATGAACAATGCGAGTGCAAGTACAACCAATGGAACGTCAATACTAAAGGTTTCGCTTATAGTCTTTTCGTCCGCCTCGGTTCTCTTGAACATATTCTTTAGTCTTTTTTCATTATAGTTTGTGAAGAAATCTCTTGTTGCTAATGTGATTGGTGCGGTATCATCCTCATCCTTGTTCACATCAGATGCTTTCTTGTCTGTAATTAGACTTGTAAGAAGAACTACGCCAGATTCATTGTTGGTGGTATCAGAGAGAATATCATATTCCTCAAGTGTTTGACCAACAACTGCAAATGCAACAGAGTCACAAAGTGGATCATCGCCATAGCCCTCGAATGTAATTTCAGGAGCATCAGGAATATCCTCTGCCCAGCCTGTCTTTACCAGCTTTAGCTGTACCACATATGTTTTATCGGAGAATTCAGTCGGTAATGTGATGGTATACTCTGTTCCTGTAATGTGAGTAGCATAATACTCTCCTACATTCTTCCATAGATTTATGCCATCTATTTCCTCTTGAACGTAAATAATCGCCTTTACCTTTTCCTTATAGTACCAGCTTCCGTTAACAGGGTCAACCATTAGCTTATCTCTCTTGGTAATATCGGAATAGGTAGAAATGTTAACAACTATTTCCTCGTCATCTCTTACCATTGAGTATTCAATTCCAGAGGAATCGACTCTATTACGGATAGGAGATAAGAGAATGTTTTGTACAAGACGTGAGTTTGCTCTGCCGTCTGTATCATCAAAGAGCGAGCCAGTCCATTCCTTGTTGCCAAGGTCTGTCATAAGAATACAAACCTTACCAAGTCCATACTCCCATTCTGCATATAGTGGACGGAGTGCTTCAACGTAGAATATTCTATTTGCCTCCTCCTTGATAGAGGTAGCATAGTAGCCATTGATTATATCATAGCCATCCTCATATTCAACACCCTCGTAAACGATAGAGTCAAGTGAGTCTGCCATAATCTCGGCTTCTATTTTATCATTACGAATCTCTTTTGTGATTTCGTCAGTAATCTTGAAGAGTGTTTCCTCAAGGTCGGCAGCCTTGTCAACCAAGAAAATATCTCCCTTACCTGCTGTTGAAATCTTATTTAGCTCCTCAAGAGCCTTAACGTCACTCTCGGTAATACCGATAGCGATAGCTGTTGTACGAGTACCACCCTTTGCCAAACGCTCAACAATACCCTCGTATCCGGAGCCTTGGTCATTTGGTGCACCGTCTGACATAAATACAATCTGCTTAACCTCGATACTGGTCTTACTTGTAGCTCTGGTCAGCATAGCGCTCGCCTCTTGCATTGGTGGCTTATATGCTGTACCATGGCTCTTAATCATATCGTCAGTCGCTTTATCTCCTTGACCAGGAGCATATTCTCCAGAGCCACCAGCTTTAAGAAGATATTCACTCTCGTAGGTTTTTATCTCGCCTGTGTATTTACCATTATCGTTCTTTTCAACTCTTGTATATCTTACACTATACCAATCGTATTTTTCACCATCAATGTAAACTGGATCGTGCTTTTTGTCACTATTAGTTATATTTGTAAGCTTATCAGCTGAATTTACTCTTATATCAGTTTCTTCCTCTGTGTCAGGATCTGTATAGTGGGCATAGTAGAAGTGGTCAAACTCATAAGTTACTTTCTCACAAAGCTTTTCTCTGTTTTCTTGGTCGCCAAGCATTTGAATTTCGAGTGCAACGTGATAGCCTTGGTTAAAGGCAATTACGCCAACATAGTCGTAATCCTGAAGAGTCTTTTTGTCTTTTTCTTCGTCATCTGGCACATCGCCCGAAACATCAGCATCTGCTGACAGCTCGCCCATTATAACCTTTTTAACACTGGAAAGTGCAACCTGATATCTAGTAGGTGTAACAAAATTGGATTCAGCATAACAGCTTGGACAATATACAGGCTCTTCGCCCTCGGAATCCTCGTATTGACAGTACTTACATACAAGTGGGCTTTCCTTTACTAATTCCTTCATCGAGGATGAAAGGTCAACAACAAGAACCATTGCTATTGTTTCCTTTTCCTTGCTGATTTGTAATTCAACAGGAAGAATATCGCTAATGTTCTCATCAACAACGAATGAACCAACGGATTCGTCTTCCTTGTCACTACCAGAGGTTTGAGCCATTCCCTTTATTGCGCTAACGGCATCCTCCTCAGAATAAATATTATCACCACTTGTGAAGAGCAAGCCTCTACCAACCTCTTCAACAAAGCGCTTAATATTAGCGGTAGCTCCCGTTGGCAGCTCACTAAATTTAACGTTCATAAGAATTACTTCATCATATTCGAGAAGTGCCTCAAGTGTAGTTGGAAATTCTGGAGTTTTGCACTCTACAAATTGATATCCAGAGCTACTTGCAAGCGCCTTAATGTCGATTTGCGAAAGCTGCTTTCCGTCACCATTAACTACAAGAATCTTACCCTGTGGCTTAAATTTATACCATGCGTAGTAAGAATTGTTTTGTGATAACGCATCGTCTGGTCTTGCGGTAGTGATTGTATTACAATCCGGGCATTTATCCTTTGCTAGTAAATCTGACTTTGAATAAATACCGCCACAGCCGGGGCATTCATAGTTGACTCTGCTCTTAACACTAACGTCAACCTTAATAGCTTGAATTCCCTTTTCCATTATATCACTAAATGCTTCTGCATATTGAGCAGAAATACCACTTATTTCTTCAAGATAATTGTATTGAATCGCATCAAATTCAAGCTTATATGCTGAAATACCCTTAGGAATTGTAACTCCTGTTTGTGAAACCAAAACCTTATCAGTTACTACATCCTTAATCTGAATAGTAGCATCGTAAATACGGCTTGTGCTGTTTACAGTTACTGTTGCTGCGTATTTTTTGCCGGCAATAGCATCGCCATTTGTTTCAAGTCCGATAACTTGAATTTCTGACGCAACACCACCCTCGTCTAAATAGTTGAAGTACGCGCATTCAAGCGACACCTCATGCTCTGCAAGGTCTTGTACTGCGTAGTATACGTTACCATCGTTTTCTCTACCATCAGATAGAAGAATGATTTTTTTGTCATTATGCTCATAGGTTGTGTCGAGTCTATCCTCGCCAACAAGAGCATCCATAGCTGTGTCTAAAGCAACATTTAAGTTGCTCTTATCTCTTAAATCATCCGAATCGGTCGATACATACTCCGATAGGAAATCTACAGTATTAAGTGACAATTCACCCGGCTTTATAATAGCCACGCCAGAATTGTTACTAATAATACCATTCTCGCCACCACCAAAAACTATCATACCAAACTTGGTCTTTGAGTTTTCCGGATAGCTTGCCTCCTCTTTAGCAGCTGTTTCCATAACATCGTGCATATGCTTGTTCATCTGAGTTTTTGCAGGCGCATTACTGTCCGACATATCAACAGCGAACATTATTATTTTGCCATCTGTAAAGGTTGAGGTTTCAGTATAAGAAATACCTGCAACAACCGTTGACAAAATCAAAATAAGTGCCATATGTATTATAAATGGTATCAAATGCTTTGATGAGACTCTACGTTTTTTATTCAGCCTTAAAAATGGAATAATACCAAGAATAAGCGCTGGGATTGTAATAAGCAATACCCAAGGCTTTTCCGGTGGCCAGTTTAAGCCTGCGAATAGAAGGGCAAAATTAATACTCATCTCTGTAATATACCCCCCATTCTATTATTAATAATACAATAAGAACAAGTATTACCCAAGGTAAAATAGAGTGATAGCGCACATACGCTGTCGCATCTGACAAGCCCTTTGCAGGAACCTGTAATGTTGTTAGTACTGTATTACCAAGTATTGTTTCTGTGCTAGATGGTGATGTGTATACAGAGAACGTTTCTGTTTCCTGCTTTCCATCTATCAAATTGCCTGATGCATCTGTTATATAGTTGGTTTGATAGGTAACTTGGATTTCATAAAGTCCTAATTTATCAAGAGATACTGTTGGCAATGTTGATCCGTCAGCCTTGTTCCATTGATGCTCAGGAGTTCCATTTCCCCTTTCGCCTGTATAACGAGCCGCCTCCTCCTCTGGAGTGAAATACACATATTTAATGCTTTCAATTCCTGAAGGTGGGTTAAACTCAAGTGTATCACCAACGTCTGGTGAACGCTCCGGCAAAATGTCTGGAGTTGAGAAATCCTTAATATTTCTCATAAGAAGGATAAAGTTAGTTACGTCAAAGTGCATTGTTGTATTTACATTAGTAAATTCAAAGGTTGTAACTAAAACTCTCGTTGTTCCAACTGTTCCCGCTAGCATAATAGGTGCTAAAAGCTCCTCGGTTTGTCCTGTGGCGCTTGTTTGCTCAAACGCCGCAGTAAATATAACCTCAAAGTTATCAGGCACACCATTTACTAAAACAGGCTTGCCGTTATCCTCGCCAACTGCACCGATAAGTGAGAAGGATCTGATAACAGGGGAAAGCAATGCTCCCTCTTTTCCGTAATCTACATTTTTCAAAATACCACGAGAGTAATCTCCAAGGAGAACTGCCTCGTCAAACTTATAGTCCTTGCCATCCTTTACAACATCTGTAATATGAAGGTTTGTTCCTGTTGGAGTACCACTGGCGTTAATGTACCAAACG
Organism: Clostridia bacterium; assembly: GCA_017472695.1. Lineage (GTDB taxonomy): Bacteria > Bacillota > Clostridia > Oscillospirales > CAG-272 > RGIG2000. Next base: position 103,358 of record JAFUOQ010000016.1, read on the forward strand.
GCACCGTCAGTAGGCATAACAAGTGGAGCTGTTCCTTCATATATATATAGATCGTAGCCAGAGGTAGGTGCCTTGTCTACATTTTTTGAATGATAAATATTCTCTTGAGGTATTGAAATACCACTGGAACGTAAGCTCCTTTGGAGAATTGTTGTTTTATCATAGTCAATCTTTCCCTTATCTGTAAAGGAGAGCTGATTACTTACATAAATAACGTTTAAGCTTTGCTCCGGAACGAAGTATAGATATGCTTCGTTATCATCTGCAATTATATCCTTTACGTTAATATATACTCTCGCTCTTTCATATTGAGACACCTTTACAGGGCCAAAGGTGATTGTTTTTGAGCGCATTGAATTGCCCTCGGAATCGTATCCGGAGGTGCTCATTTCAATCTTACGTCTATCCATTTCAACGCCATCAAGCTCGAAAACAACATCAAATTCATAGCTTTGATTTTCGCCTTGAGCCTCAAGTGACACCTCAAAGGAAATATTAACGTCAGTTTTCTTTTCTACAAAAGAGGTAATACCAACATTTTGGTCATTTTTACGGTCGTCACATCTGATAACCTGAATTTCTGAATCGCCCTCAGTCAAAAAATCCTTGTCTGAATATATGACAATCTTTGCCTCTGGGTTGGTGTCGATAGCCTCTTGTGTTAATTTAAGTGCTTCATTTATATCTGTGCCCTTATTAGAGCATGATTTCTCTCTTAATTGGGCAATTATTTGTCCCATTTGTGTAGGATCAAATACGTAAGGAATTGTTTCCTCGTCGTCCGTGCCCTCACCAAGAATTGTTTTTGTAAGCAATTGAGGTGTATCTGCCGCTACAATAACGCACATACCACCCTTTTCGCTGATAGTTGATGCCTTTTTGCTTATATCATCAATTGCCCATTCATAACGTGTCATTTCGACCGTTTTAGTTTTGCCATTTTCCCCAGTTGTCTGAACCTTTTTGGTCAGCTCCATACTGGCAGAGGCGTCAACGATGTATATAACATCCTCTCCTCTGTCCTTCTCTATCCTTGCATCCATAAGCGCAAAGGTAGCAGCCAAAACAGTCAAAAGCTGAATGATAAGCAGCATAGACATTATAAAGTTGACAGGAATACGACGCTTCATATATTTGAGGCTTCGCTTCCAAATAAAGGTACTGGAGACAGTCTTTGGTACATATTTAGACTTGAGTAAATATATAATAATGACTATTGGCACCGCTATAAGTCCCAGTAAGCCTAACCACTCATATATCCTCATTTGATTATCTCCGTTTCGTATCCTTTTCCAAAAATTACCTTTTCAATAGGATCATCAGATGATACAGTGAAAAATGTAACATTTCTCGATGCGCAGAAGTCAATTAACTCCTGCTCGTATTCGTCGAACGCCTTTTGATAAGCCTTTACTAGCTTTTTTGTCATTACAAGTCGCATATTTCTGTCGTCGCCGAAGCCAGATGCCTCGGAGTCAAGCATTTGAATTCTACCATCTAAATTAGGGAATAATTCATCAGGTGATAGGACTTGTATCATTAATATTTCCCTACGCTGATACATAAGGAAGTCTATGGCTTTTTTCCAGTTGCTATCTGTCAAAAAGTCAGAAATTATTATTGTAAGACCATCATCATATCCCGGAGTCTCCATTTTAACTATTGAGTTTTCAAGGTCTGTTTCACCCTCAAAATCAGTAGTTTCAAGCTTTTGTGCTGCACGATAAAAGGAGTCCTTGTTAGTTATATTAAAGCCAAGGCCTTCGGTTTTACCGTCCTTCATTAATTCAAAGGAAACTCTATCCATAGAGCATACCGAGAGATATCCGAATGCTGCCGCAATTCTTAATGCTGCAGTTGCTTTTTCAGGTTGTCCACAAGCCATTGAGGCTGAACAGTCAATCATAATGCGATTGTGCATTTGTCTTTCATCTGTGAACAGCTTAATAAAGTACTTCTCACTTCTCGCATATACGTTCCAGTCGATACGTCTAATATCGTCACCCGGTGCGTATTCACGGAAGTCAGCAAATTCTACAGTATTACCATATGAACGGGCTTTTCTGGAGCCTCCAAAATAGCCCGTCATTGGTGTCTTTAAAAGTAGTGCCGCGGCATCGAGACGGTCAAGAAAATCACCGTCTAATATTCTACGTTTCATTTTTACCGCCTAAAAAATTATTTTCTCTTTTTGTCTTTCTTTGCGAGCTTAACCATTTCTTCGCTCTTGGTTGCAGCTGCAGGTGCTTGGTTTTTGAGTCCCAAGGTGGTCGCTGTTGCGCCCTTTCCTGCGCTATTTAAATCTCTAACAAGTGAAAGAACTACATCATCAGCACTCATCTTTGAGGTTACTGCCTCAAAGCCGAGCTTAATTCTGTGACGGAGTACAGGTACTGCCAAGGAGTTGATGTCATCATAAGAAACGTTGTATCTACCCTTAATAAGAGCACGTACCTTTGCGGCGGTGATAAGAGCCTGTGCCGCACGAGGGCTGGCTCCCTCTCTAATATATCTTTTTGATGTTGCTGTTGCTGTTGCACTGTTTGGATGAGTGGAAGCAATCATTACCATGGCATAGTCAAGAACCTCTTTCGCAACAGGAATTGTCTTTGCAACCGCTCTCATACGGAGAAGCTCTTCTCCGTTACATGCAGCTGTTGCACACTCGTCCATGGTCTTTTGTGTCATTGTTACGATTTGTCCAAGCTCTTCAGCAGAAGGATTGGGAACTAATATCTTAAACATAAAACGGTCCATTTGCGCTTCTGGTAGTGGATATGTACCATCTTGCTCAATTGGGTTCTGTGTTGCCAATACGAAGAATGGCTCGTCGAGCTTACGGGATACACCCATAACTGTTACCTTATGCTCCTGCATCGCCTCAAGCAAGGCTGCCTGTGTTTTAGGAGTAGCACGGTTAATTTCGTCGGCAAGTACGATGTTACTAAAGATAGGACCCTTTTGGAACTCGAATTTTGAGTTACCATTTTCGTCTCTTGTAATAATGTTTGTACCTGTAACGTCGGCAGGCATTAGGTCAGGTGTAAACTGAATTCTTGAGAATGGTAGATCAAATACGTTACCAAGTGATCTAACAAGACGTGTTTTACCAAGTCCTGGAGCACCCTCAAGCAAAACGTTACCGCCCGCAATAATTGCGATAATTGTATATTGAACAACCTCTGTTTGACCGATAATATCCTTTTTGATTTCGCGGAAGATTTTTTCGCACTTTTCAGCGAAAAGCTTTAATTCCTCTGCGGTTTTAGGGTCAATAATAGGTGCTTGTGGCTTTGGAGCTGCAACCGGTGCACCTGCCGGCTTTGGAGTGTCAGCCTTTGCTGGCTCCGCCTTTGGAGCATCAGCCTTTGTCGGCTCTGCCTTTGGAGCATCAGCCTTTGCTGGGGCAGAAGCACCATTTGGTGCCTCTGCCTTTGCCTTTGCCTTTACATCCTCTTTTACGTCGGTGTTCTTGCTTTCTTCGACTTTTTTATTGAAAATTCCCATAATTCTTCTCCGTATACTTTTAAATTTAAAGGTTAGTTAGTTCCACTTTGCTCAAACCAAGAAGCAAAATAGTTTTCAATAGCTTGACGCTCTTCCTCTGTCAAATCCTTGCTGAATTGGTCATTGAATACACCATCAAGAATTCCGCTTTCAAGGAACTCCTCGTATGTCATCTCACCATAACCAGGAATGTAGTAAGAGTTGTCGTCGCCACCTTGATTCTCATCGCCCTGTGGTCCAGATGATCCACTGCTTGAAGAATCTTGATTTTCGTTGTTTTGATTGTTTTGGTTCTCGCTGTTTTGATCACTGTTTTGATCACTGTTTTGATCGCTGTTTTGATCACTGTTTTGATTGCTATTTTGATTGTTTTGGTTTTGGCTATTTTGGTTGTTTTGGTTGCTTTGGTTTTGATTATTTTGATCTTGGTTTGGTGTGCCCATGATGTTGTCTTGAGCATTTTCAAATGAGTTGTTCACATTGTCTTGTGAATTCTTGTAATCCTCAAGCTTGCCAAGAATATTTTCAACCTTTTGTTGTGCGTCATCAAGTGCGCCTGTTGCCTCTTCTATTGCGCCCTCTTCGTCACCACTTTCAGCCTTATCCTGTGCACTTTCAAATGAATTTGCTAAATCGTTGTATATGTCCTTAAGCTCTCCATCTGGTAGGCTATCTGCCATATCCTTGAAATCTTGTGCCATATTTCCGAGCTGCTCTTCAAGAGCATCGCCCTTTAGCCATTCACCGTTTTCCTCGTTCTTGAGTTGGTTTTCAAGGTCCTCAAATGCACCATCAACCTTGTCGTAAGCATCCTCTACTCCCTGTTGGTCGTTGTTTTCAAGAGCATTATTAGCATCTTGAATTGCATCGTTTATATCCTCCATAGAGTCTTGTGTCTTATCTGATGATTGATTTTGATCGTTTTCGGTATTCTCGTTATCCTTTGAATCCTCGCTTGGCTTCATATTTTCAAGATAATCGTTCTTATCACTTTGGATTAGATCGCCGATTTCTTGCTTTGTTTTCTCGATTTCTTCAACCATTTCTGATTTGGAATCGCCGTTTTGAAGCATATTGTCAAGCTTGTTTTCAAGATCCTCAAGCGCAGAGTCTATTTTATCCTGTGTTTCAGAACTTACAGGAGAGTTGTTAACCTCGCTTTCAAGGTCGTCAAACATATCCTCAATTTCTGTTTGTGTATCGCCAACTAGCTCGTCACGAATGTCACCAAGCTGGTCACTTACCTCTTGCTTTGTTTCTGTCTTTTCGTTAGCATCGTTGATGCCGTCTTCTACCTTGTCGAATGCTTCGCCAAGCTGTTCGTCAAATGTCTTGCCGTTGTTTTCTGCATCCTCTGTAGTATTGTGAAGGTCATCAGCAAAATCAAGAAGGTCATCTCTTAAGTCTGATGGAGTTGATGGTGATGCAGCGTTTTCAATAGCATCTGCTACCTTATCGGCAGTTTGTTGCTTTTGCTCGTCTGTTGTTGTGTCATCACCCTTTATCATTTCCTCAATCTTGTCAAGAGCATCCTTTATTTGCTCTTTGTCGCCAGATTCAATAGCGTTGCCTAGGTTTTCAAGTGCTTCGCCTAGTTGGTCGTCTGAAGGATCATCATTTTCTTTAAATTCATTATTTTTAAGATTATCAGAGATTTCTTCTTTAGATTGATTGTCATTTTTAATTTCCTCATCAATCTTGTTTTGCTCGTCTCTTATAACATCGTTTGCTTCTTGCTTAAGATCCTCTTCGGTTTTGTTGTTGTAGTTGTCCTCAACAGTATCGCCCATGCTCTCATAGATTTCGTCCTTCTTTTCCTCATCGGTCTTGTTAGGATCGTCTATGATATTGCCAATATCCTCTTTGATTTGCTCCTTTTCCTCGTCAGTCAAGCCCTCATCGTTTCTATCAACAATATTCTCAAGAGCATCCTTCTTCTCCTCGTCGGTCATAGTTTCATCGTCAATTATTTTGTCGATTTCTTCCTTAAGAGTTGGCTCTTGGTCGATAATGTCCTCAACCTTTTGCTCAAGGTCGTCCATATCCTGTTGGAGGTCATCCTTATCCTCTTTGTTCATATCTGATTCTTGGATAGTTTCGTCGATTTTGTCAAAGCCTTCGTTAACCTTGTCTTGTGTTGTTTCTTCCTTGTCTTTGTTTTCGTCAGACTCGTCTTCTTCAGGCTTTCCAACATCCTCGCCTGTCATATCCTCGAATTTGTCTTCGATTTTATCTAGAAGATCCTTTAAGCTTTCAGCATTCTTAACAGCTTTAATGATATCCTCTGTTGATTCGTCGAACTTTTCGCCAATAAATGCAATCTTTTCGTCAGGAGTTGTATTGCCTGCAAGATTGCTCTTAATAGCCTTTAGGTTATCGCAGAAGCCGTTAAGTGCAGTTTCAAGAGCGCCCTCATATGTTACCTCTTCGCCTTCTGGCTTTGTTGAAGCGATTGCGCCACTAATAGCAGAGATAAGGTTTTCGCTCTTTAGCTTTGCAGTGATAATCTTGTCTTCGAGATTAGCCATAGCAGCCTCAACTGCCGTCTCGCCTGCTGCGATTTTCTCTTTATCCTTTTCAGCTGATGCTTGAGAAAGCTGTTCTATAGCCATGCCAAGCTCTTTTGTGATTTCGTTCTTTTTGAGTGCTTCTACAAGGCTGATAAGCTGTTCTTTTTCTTTTTCTACCTTGTTTTCAATGTTCTCAAGGGTTTCATCAACCTTATCCTTGATTGCCTCGTTCTTCTCTTCGTCAGTCAAGGTGTCGTCATTGATAATATCCTTGATTTCATCCTCAAGCTCACCCATATCCTCCTTGAGGTCTTCCTTGGTCTGGTCTGTTACTTCGGACTCATCGATTTCCTTATCGATTTCATCCATTGTGTCCTCAAGCTTATCCTCGGTAACCTGATCCTCTTCCTTTTCGTTAGGAGTTGTGATATCCTCCTCGATAAGGTCCTCAAATTCTTTTTCTATTTCATCTACTGTTTCTTGTAATTCTCTTATTTCAAGAATAGCATCTATAATTTCTTGAGTAGAAGCTTGGAATTTTTCATCTAGCTTTGCCATCTTTGAATCATATCCTACATCAGGATTTGTATCCTCAAAGATTGCTTTAATTTGTTGTAGATTTACTGTAAAGTTAACAAGTGCTGTTTCGAGAGCGCATGGCTTAACCTCTACAGTAGGAGCTGTTGTCTCGCTCATTGTCTTAACACCAGACTCTGCTTCGCTCTTTTCTTGAAGTGATGCTCTTGCAGCCTCAATTGCACTGTTGATAGCAGCGATTAATGCATCAGGAGTTAAAGGCTTTTCGCTCTTTGCAACAGTGATTGCATTTTGAACAGTATTTGTAGCCTCTGTTTCCTTGCCCTCGTTTGCCAAATCTCTTGCTATTGTGAATTCATCTACAAGATAGCTACATAGCTCTTGTGTTTCTTCAGTTGACATTGTCTTTGAAAGAGTGCCAAAGAAAATTATTAGATTGCCAAGATTTGTTGAAAGCTCTGGATTCTTAATCCAAGCGCCATTGCTCTTGAGCATATCCTCTGCATCGTTAATTGCTGTTTCGAGCTGTGCAAACGCACCATCTGCTCCCTTTTGAAGCTCATATGAAAGATCCTGCATTGCAATTTCAACGGCAGCCTTGCCCTCTTCAATTTTTTCTTCGTCGTTGGATCTTGCGCCACGGTAAAGAATTTCCATAGCCTCTGCAAGTGCCTTTGTAATTTTGTTTTCCTTTAAAGCATCGATAAGAGCCTTAGTTTGCTCCTTTTCCTCTTTAACCATATTTTCGAGGTTCTCAACTGTATCCTTGATTTCCTCTTTCTTTTGTTCTTCCTTTTCCTCTTCGGTCAAGGTGTCATCCTTTTCAATTTGGTCAAGCTTATCCTCGAGGTTCTTGATTTCCTCCTTAATCTCTTCCTTCTTTTCGTCAGAAATTTCAGATTTATCAACTATGTCTTCAATCTTTTCAAAGGCTTCCTCTTCTTTTTCAGCAGGGGTCTTTTGCTCGTCGAAGACCTTATCCATCTCCTCTTGACCCTTTTCAAGCTCTTCCTTTATCTTATCAATTGTTTCCTTGAACTCCTCGTCCTTGCCTTCAGCCTTATCCTCAAGCTCCTTGATAGATTCTTCTATCTTATCCTTGATAGCCTCTTGCTTTTCTTGGTTTGTCAAGGTGTCGTCCTTGATAATCTCTTGGATTTCCTTGTCAAGCTTATCAATTTCCTCTAAAATTTCTTCCTTTTCCTCTTCGGTAATTGGAGCTTGCTCAATGATATCCTCAATGCCATTCATGGTATCTTCCCACTTATCAAGAAGCTCATTTTCAAATTTCTCTTGATTTTTGAGGTCTTCAAAAACACTGTCATTAAGAATTGGAATATGAAGTGCTCCTGCAACAGTTGAAAGCACCATTGCAAATGCCAAAGCAAGTGCTACTGTTGAAATGATCTTCTTTTTTGGTGTTTTAACTACGATATTATCCGCATCGAACTCTCTTAAATGCTTTTGGGCATCCTCTCTTTGAAGGAACGCAACATATGATGGATCCTCTTGGTATTCCACCATTGTAATAACACGCTCTTCAAGTCCGAGAGAGTCGATAGCACCTATTGCACGCTTAACGCCCTTTCTATAAGCGTCAACATACACAGTAATTGCCATTATGATTGCAACAAGCAATCCAACTGCAACTGAAACAAGCGCTACAATCGCAATAAGTAGCAACGCACTAGTAATAACATTCTCAACACCTTGATCAAGGTTCTTAACCAAGCCGCTTTTCAGAGCAACTCTAAATAGAATAGCTCCTATTCCGAGAAATGTAGCATAAATAAGGGTTGCTATTGTACCAAGTAACGCGCCAGTAGTAATTGCTTTTACAATTGCTTCTTGTGCTAGCTTTTTCTTATATGGTTTTAATAGTTCCTTTAAATTCATATTTTCCTCCTAAACATTCTTACTATCTAATTATAACACGCACATTTATTTTTTGCAATTAAAAATAAATTTTTGAATCAAAATTGCACGTTTTTCGTCACTATGCACAATTTTTTGAATTTTGTGTCGCAAAAAAGGACTCAAAAACTATCCATTTTACCCAAACTAAAGTGCATGTTTAATCAAAGCTTGAGTAATCTCTATCGGGTAGAATGACTACCCATTATGGATTGCGCTTTGCCTTGGCAACATAAGGCAACCACGCTTGCCACTCTATCCCGAGTGGGAGGTGGGCCTGCAAAGCCCTTCTTTAATCTTTTTTCACTCCTTTTAAATTTTTTAGTATACGGATTGGACCAGAACGCTCTAGCTCTCGCTAAAGACTATTCATTTGCCTGAGGTAGTCTACCATACTATTGTCATAATTTGGTAGACAATTTGAAAGCTTCAACACTAGCTCATTATCTTTTCGGTGAGCGTTCACACGAATTTCACAATGTGATTTTTTTGACAATGAATTGTGTTTGAAAATTTGACTATTTTTTGCCCTTTCACTTATAAAGAGTAGATTTTTTCGTTTATTCCCTCAAATTTTGAAAAAATTTTCTAAATTTTGTTATTTTTCATAATCAATGTGCAATTTCTCTTGCTTAAATTCAAATGTGCTTATAAGCAAACCTTACCGTCGTTTTTTAGCTCGCGAGTAACAAAATCAACAAAAAAGTGCCAACACGTGTCTAAAAAACGTGTAGGCATTCCTTTAAATTAACATCTATAAAGAATCGTAATTAGCTACAAAAGCGTAAAAAGCTCGGCTTCTTGCCGAGCTTTTTACTCAAAATTGAAATCCAAGCCTACATAGTTAAGCTCACTTTGATAGGTATGGATATTTTCATTTGTCAACGTTTTCATATTATGCCTGTTGCGTTTGATTCTCTTTGGATTGAATATTATTGCAACCCATCTAAAAGTCCACGCAAGGGGAAGTAAAAACGGAGCCTTTGACAAATATCTATGACTTATTTTCATTTCCTTATATGCAGGGAATACGCTTTTGAAGAAGGTTTTTGCTCTCACATTTTTAGTGGTTTTCGAGGTTTTAACGCCCTGTGAAAGAACATGTGCCTCGTGCGTGCCATAAGCATCCCCACTGAATATTCTGTGAGTCATAAACTCACTTATTTCATCGCACTCTGCATCATTAAACCATACGCCAAGCATTTTTTGTGTGTTTTTCCAAAACTCCAAAAGCTGAAGCGACTCAAGCTCTTGGTTTATGTATATCCAATCCAAGTCCTTGTATTTTTTTAGGAATACATAAAAATCTGTTATATGCTTGATACCTATTCCAGCATCTCTATAATGCTTTGCATAGTGAGTGAACATATAGACAAAGTTATCCTCACTTGTCATTTCATATTCACTATTATCTCCGTCTTTCTTTCTTGCCAAACGCCAGCCATCACCAAAATAAGCATAGTAATCCTTATTATATGACGGTATCAATCTTTTGTGGAGCTCAATTTGGAAGCCGTCCTTGGTAAATACATACTCATGGTCGCTCTCCAAAACATCCACATAGCCAAGCTTTTTCATAAGTGGCTTTATTTTCTTTTTGAACTGCTCTTTTCTTATTAGAATATCCGCATCGCTCATCAAACGCATATCGACATTGGGATAGTACTCTCTTATAATTGAGCCCTTTAACAGCATATAATCGATTTTTTCTTTGTCAAATTCTCTTTTAAGCACATTTATTTGTTCGCTTTGCTTTTGGCAAAGATAAGAATAAACGATCTCGGATTTCAAAAACCTTTTGCCGTAAATTGTATCAAAGGCATTTGGTGTTTTTTCCACCCCATAGTAAAGTAATGGTGTGATTTGCATTTTTTGAGAAAACTTATAAAGCACCTCTAAATCCAGCGTATCACTAATGCTTGGAGGAGTCCCGTCAAGCGATGACTTGATAAGCGATATTATATTTTTTTCAAATGAATTGAGCATATCGAAGCCCTCACTTTCTTTAGTATTTTATACGTCAAATTCGCAATCCCAGACCTCAACACCAGAGCCAGCAAAAACGCTATCAAGGCGTTCCTTCAGGTCTTCTCTTGTGATTCCACGCTTCATTACAACCTGCAAAAATCCGCCACCTCCTGCGCCACAAATCATTTTTCCATCAATCAAGTCCTCAATTGCGATAAAAATTTGATCAATGCAAGTGTTGGTGCTACCGCTATCGAGTTTTTTTGACAGCTCCCAGTGAGCGTTCAACAGCTCGGCAAATGCAGTTAAATTACCCTTTTCCAAGGTTGCCTTCATTATTATAGCAAGGCGTTGAATTTCTGTCAGCACAGTTGTCGCTTCCTTGTTTGAGCCGATGTACTTGCCCACAACCTCACGTAGCAGGTTTCTAGCCAAGCGACGTTGACCTGTGTATATAATAGCGTATCTCTTATTTAGCTCGTCAATTGTTGCATCGGGTATATTGAGCCTTGCACTATTAACCTGCTGCTTTATTCCCTTTTCGGAATAAACAAGCTTAAAGCCCTTGTCAAGACCGCCCATTTGATCCTGCCAGCCACCACCCGTTGACATAATTTGTTCCATCCAAATCACCTTTTCGCAGATTTGCTCGTCGTTTAATGACAGCCCAAAGAAATCTGAAAGCCCTTTGATGCAAGCGGCGGAAAGTATTGAGCTTGTGCCAAGACCAGAGCCACGAGGAATGTCTATAGCTCCTGTCGAAAGATAGATTCCTCCACCTATTCTCGTCAAAATTTCATCAAAAGAAACATCTTGTGAATGAGGTATTACGCCTATTGCTATAAGTGCAGCCTTGTGTAGAGCAAATGGGTCAGATGGGTCTTTACAGCTTTGAAGCTCCGCCAAAGAAGTAAATTCAGCATAAGAATCGTTATCTGTGCTAGTTAAAACAATCTTTTTTTCGTCAAGCCTTTTAGCCTCAACCTCTATTGGATATTTACCGTTTAGCTTTATCGCCGCATTAACAACCGTTCCACCATTTTCCAAGCAATATGGGGGCGTGTCGGACCAACCTCCGCCAAAATTAACTCTTACAGGTAAACGAGTAATTATTTCATTCTTTGCAATTTTTAAGCTGTCGTTATACATATCGGATGTATGGGTTTTAAGAATAGCTTGACAAATTGTATCGAAGCAAGTATTTAAATAAATTTCCGAGCTATCATCCTTAACAAGCTGTGAAAGATAATAATAAATGCGAATCTTTTTCGAAAAGTCCTCAAGTAATGAATCGTCTAGGTTGTCGGCAATTTTTAAAAGTCCGTCAATTATTCGCTTTGACAAGCCACTTTTAAATACTCCGTCGAGGCTTTGAACCGAAGTGCGATTGTCAATTGCCTCAAGTATAGTTTCTACCTTTACTCTATCATCAAGCTTTGCTTGCCACATAGGTATAGCGGTGGTGTCCGCCATATTAAAGCTATCGCAAAGAGATAGCGCATTTTCGGATTTTTGCCCAACCAGTGTCGCTTTTAGAGCATTTTCCATAGTGTCACATGGTACAAAAAGCTTGCTTGTCCACAGTGGCTCATCAAGAGGCTTTCCCATCCATGAAGATTCCTTTGGGTTGTCGTCAATTCCATACATTCTTACGACAAATTTACCGTCCTTTAGCTTTAGCCCATGCAAAACCGTATTGTCAGGTATTTGCTGACCATTTAAGGTGACACCACTTATTACGCAGCCACGACCAATGGTAGTGTTTCTATGAATGTAGCTATCCTCAATATAAGAGCCCCTGCCAACCATGGCATTTTTTAGGCTAATATAAGAATTTGAGGATGCAAATGCTGTATTTTTGTTATTAGTATTAACATTAGCCGACCAATCAAGATATGAGTATTCAGGCATATCCTTGGTCATAAGCTTCAAAAGCTCCTTGGTTGTGCCAAAGTGAATAAAGGAAGCTGGAGAAAAGCGAAGTAAACGCATTTTATAATTGTGAAGCTTGTCCCATATCTCTTCTCTGCATCTTTTAAGCTCCGGTGAAAACTCGCCTTCCGGTGTTTCGTTATAAAAGTCCTCAAGGGTTGAGCTTGCAGCTAGTGGATATAGAAAATCCGCATAGAAGGAAAGGCGCACGTGATCGTTTACATAACAGTTAAATTTATCATCTGTATCAACCAAGGAATATAGGTCATTTAAGAGGTTCCCATCAAAAACGACCGCCCCTGTGTCTATATTTACGTTATTATTCTTATCAACTGCACCACATTCAGTTAGCTTTTCAACGCTTTGCTTATGTAGAAACCTTTCCACATTTCCTTTGTCATTGCCAAGGAATACTCCATGATTTTTGCCCGTTTCAACATTCTCTTTTATGGAGAGTGCCATTGCACCCTTGGAATAGAAATCAAGCTGAAGTGGGTTAAATAAAAGCAGCACGTCACCAGAGCAAACAAGCATACCGCTGCTCATTCTCGCAGGCACAGCCGTCATGCCAATGATAAACTCGTCAAAAAGCGTTGATCGTCTGCCATCCGGCAATTCTCTTGGAACAGGAGAAAACAGCTTTCCGCATGCGGAATATTGTGGCACACGCTTGGAGTCGCCTCCCGAATGAATACAAAGTATTTTTACACCTGTAAAGTCATTACTGTTTCTTTGTTGTGCAATGTATTTTAGCACATTTAAGGTAGCTCCGCCAGAGCCAACGCGCTTGCCATCTGGGTCAGGCAAAACAGCATAATGAGTCCTTGAAGGCAAGCTTCCATCATTTAGGCGCGCGTTTATCTGCAAACGATAAAACTCCGCCTGCGCTTCGTTAGACGCAGTCAAAACAATATAATCCCATACAGGATATTTTTCCTTTTTTAATGATTTCTCATATTCGGAATAAGAATCAATATAAGACTGTCTTAAAAATAGATTCTTGTATTTTAACATAACGTCCTCCGATTATTTTTTATCTGTTCTCGTATATTTTTTCATAGTGATTTTGGTATTCGCCTGAAATTATAGCTTCCCACCATTTTCTGTTTTCTAGATACCAGGTTATTGTCTTCTCTATTCCGTCTGCAAATTTGGTTTGTGGTAGCCAACCAAGCTCTTTGTGGATTTTGGTCGGGTCAATTGCATAACGCAAATCATGTCCCTTCCGGTCGGCAACATATGTGATTAATTTCTCACTTTTTTCAAGCCTTTTACATATAAGCTTGACAATATCAATATTGGCAATTTCATTATGTCCACCAACGTTGTAAATCTCACCAGCTGTGCCCTTATGAATTATTAAATCAATTGCCTTGCAATGGTCCTCAACGTAGAGCCAATCACGAATATTTTCGCCTTTTCCGTACACTGGTAAGGCTTTTTCATTAAGTGCGTTGAGAATCATCAATGGAATCAGCTTCTCCGGAAATTGATATGGACCATAGTTGTTTGAGCATCTAGAAATGGTCACAGGCAATCCATAGGTTCTATTATATGCAAGCACTAAAAGATCTGCGCTTGCTTTTGATGCGCTATATGGACTACTTGGCTTAAGAGATGTTTTCTCCGTAAAAAGCAAGTCCTTTTTATCAAGAGGCAAATCTCCATAAACCTCATCGGTTGACACTTGATGATATCGCTCGATACCATATTTCAGACACGCATCCATCAAAACTTGAGTGCCAAGAATGTTTGTTTTTAAAAACACCTCGGGATTATCAATAGAACGGTCAACGTGGCTTTCCGCTGCAAGGTTTACAACGATATTTGGCTTTTCAGCTTCAAATATTTTGTAAATTGCTTCTCTGTCGCATATATCTGTTTTATAGAATTTGAAATTAGGATTTAGAAATGCTTTTTCAAGTGTGGAAAGATTCCCTGCGTAAGTTAGGCAGTCTATGCACACTATTCTGTAATTACTATATTTTTCAAGCATATAGTAAACGAAGTTGGAGCCAATAAACCCAGCCCCGCCTGTCACAATAATGGTCATAGCGTCCTCCTTCTATTATTATTTAAAGACTTTTTTCAATGTTCTTTTAAGTTTTGATTTTACTTTTTGCAGAAGCGTGCGCTTTGTATATTTTTCAACCAATTTATCAAAGTTTTCACTCTCGATTTTTTGCATAAAGCTATTGCGCTTCTTGGACTTTTCAACAGATTTTACAGCAGATGGATTATTCAAAAGTGCCAAATCTACATCTACCGCCTTGATAACCAATCCGCTTGATATTCTTTCTAGCATTTCTTTTCCGTTTTCGGTATGAATAAGAACGAGTGATGTACCCTTATTATCATTCAATTCAGGAGCTACATTATTGATTCCCCAAAAATCCGCTAAGGTCAAATCACTTGCTCTATTTTTCGATTTAAAGACGCAATTATAGCACGAGTGTCTTAAACACAAATCGCTTAAGAATGCTTTTATGTATTTATCATCTTTAGCAAGACTTTTATATTCCAGTGTATCCTCAAAAGAAATCAACACTGAATAATTTCCCCAGCCAAAGCTCTTGTTTCTAAAGCTTGCACTGCGCACCTTTGATGAACTTTTGGATTGTAAATATTCTTGCCATACCTTTGGAGAAGGAACACCATGACAAATAAGATCAGATGTCAAAAGATTATCATATTTCTTATTAAGATATTTAAGCAACCCCTCTATTTGACAAGGAGTACCAGTAAAGTATACCTCTGTGCCATTATCAAGAAAGCTTTTAACTTGCTTGTATGTATCACCAATTGTGCTTTGAACGTACTTTGAGCCTCTTAATTTGGTGAGGTCTTCAACATTATCAACGCAAATGTGCTTAACGTCAAAGCCTTCGTCAAAGGCAGCGCCAAAAAACACTCCGCCGTTTGCAATTACCTGCTCGGCAATAGCAGTAAAAATACCGCCAGATGAGCTTTGAAGTCTTATTTTTTCATTCTTGTTGATGGCTGCATACGCCTTTGTGTCTGAAGAAACGATATTTTTTGAAATTATTGGGCATGCCCTTTCGCACAAGCCACAATCAATGCATCTATCCAAATCTACATTTGGATAAAGAAAGCCCTCGTCGTCCCTTTCCATACTTATACAGCTTTTAGGGCAAGCCATAGCACAAGCATGACAGCCCGAGCATTTTGATTTATCGAATATTTTAATCATTTTTCGTATTATTCACCTATAATATTTTTGAAAACTATTTACTTTCATTTGCGTTTTCAGTAATTTTCTTTCAAGCATTTATTATTTATGCTTTCTTGCAAATATAATATAGATTTTTGTTTCATCGCTTCAAATTTTTCAAACGGCTTAGAATAATCAATATCCATCTTTTGCTCATACCAAGCTTCGTTGGTTTCAATATCTTTACAAATCCTGTACTCAGCATCGAACATAGATAACAAGGATGTCAATCTTGTAAGCATATCCTTGTGTTTCATTCTTTCAAAAACAAAGAATTGTTTATGATATAGCAATGAAAAAACACTCGCATGAAAGCTATCAGTCAAAACGAATTCAGCGTTTTTTATAAATGATATGAAATCGGCAGGTGAAACGTCAGAATATTCGCTGTCTGCAAACTCTCTTTTAGACGATAGATACGCTATGGATACAAGTTTTAAATTTTTAGCGTGAGCAAATTCTTTTGCTCTCTTTTCAAACATTTCGTTATTGGACAAGAAATAACAGAAAACATATTTTTCTTGCTCTCTTCTTGAAGTGCAAATCTCATCCCATTCTTCGTGTGAAATCAGCATTGTCGGATCAAGAACCCATTCGACCTTTACCGGAGAAACATCCTCAATCAAATCAACAGTGTTTTTTTCTCTAACAGAAACGGCAGAATAGTCCTTTAAAGAGTTAGCAAATACGTCTTTTTGCGCCTCTGTAAGTGAATTTCGTGATATGCTAGCAGCATATGATATTTTAATTTTTCCACTTGGCACAAAATCAAGTCTATATGCTCGTTCCCACATTATCGGATTCCAAACCTGATCGCTTCCTGTTATAAATACATCATAATCATTCACACATCGATCTATATTTTTGTGATTGTATATTTTATCACTATGTGGAATGCTTAATCCAAATGCTTTTATCGCCTTAGCCTTTGCAGTTCTCGCCTTTTTTCTTTTTCTTCTCGCCGGAATTAAAAAATTCGCAGATAATATTAATATTTTTTTTACAAAATTTTTAATTATTTGAAGAACTGGCTTTTTTTGCTCACGACCATAGATATACGAGATCTGTTCAACCTTGTCATCCTCATCTTTGATTTTTTCAATTGCTTTCACGAGCGCGTACGCCTGTAAATTTCCACCATAATTAACACTATTATGGTACATTGTAATTATACCAATTCTCATTTTATTTATTCTTTATTTTCCTTAATTTATTTTTCAAAAATGTTGCCATTCCTTTTCGCTGTTGCCTGTCGAATCCTACAAGGAAAGCCAAAAGCAAATACACCACAGATATAACAATAGCTATCGCAACAAACAATATCCACGAATCTACTTCAATAGCATTGCAAATAGGGAATCCAATCAATAAGCAAAGGGCAACTGGTATTAGCATTCTCAATTGGCATTTCAATACAAAATGTCCCATTTCCAATTTCATAACTTTTTTATAAATAATTATCAGTATAGTTATTCTAACTATATAGGCAATTAAAATTGATACACAGGCACCAATGACTCCCCATAAATAAGACATCACGAACGAAAGCGCTATGTTAACTATTCCTGATACGATTTCTGCTAAAGCTTGCCACTTTATTTTGTTTTTAACGATTACAGCGGTATGTGCCACTTGCATTGAATTGTAAAAAAATCCTGGAACCAAGACAAGAAGTAATCCATAATATGCTGCTAAATAAGTTTCCCCAAGCCACATACGTATAAACGGCTGACCTAATAATGCAAAACCAACTATTATAAGTCCGTTTAAGGCTGCTTGATATTTACCAACGCTGATGAGCAACTTATTGATTTCTTTACTGTGCTCGTTTTTTGAATATATTTGCGTAATTTTTGGCAAAAACATACCCTTTATAGCTGTAGTAATAACATAAGAATATCCTTCAATTTGTGATACTACACCAAAAACAGCAATAGCGGTAGATGCCGAAGCCGCAACTACTCCAAGAATATTTGGAGTGATTCCAATTATCAATCTTTGCGACATAGTTATTACCGTCATCCAGGCTGAAAATTTAAATATTTCTTTGTAAAGACCTTTGTCACTATATCTAAAGTTTGTTTTAACAGGCGTCGTCGTCTTTATAACTATAAGCTTGTATATAATAATTACTATACCAACCGCTGCATGAATAGTAACAAGTGCGTATAATCCACCGCCCAAAATTAATGTTACTATTGTAATTGTAACAAGCAAAAATCTATACAACAGGTCTGCAAATTTTAATTGAATAAACTTTTCGTATGCATTTATTATTCCGCTTAAGTTAAGAAATGGGAAATTAATAACCGCAAACGATGCTGATATAATATATACTATTTTAAATCTTTCAATTTCTTCGGGGGTTAGCTTAACATATATAACATCTATCAAAAAGAACGCAACAAACAATGCAATAAAAATAATTAAGTCAATAATTAAAAACAATTTGTATATTGCGCCTAAAAAATTATTAACTTTTTCTTGTGATCCTTCTGAACGGTATTTTGAAACATATCGAGATGTAGCAGTGCTCAATCCAAAATCAACTATAAACAAAGAAATCAAAGAATTAGCTAATGTGTAGAGTCCATAGTCAGAATCGCCAATTTGACCGATAATCCATGGTGTATAAAGCAATCCAACTACAATGTTTATCGCTATTGAAGCGTATGACATTATAGCCCCAATACCCATTTGTTTTTTACTAGACATTTTACCCTCTATGTTTTATTTTATATAAAAACTTATAAATAAAATACATTCTATGAGTTATAACAGAAAACCATTTTTTATCAAATGCTATTGCAGGTGCAAAGCTTTTTTTGTTTTTAATTATGTATTTTATAAGTTCTTTTTCTGTTTTTTTGTATCCTTTTGCTCTTCCTGTGCACATTTTCAAAAGGAGAGCCATATTTGCTTTTATGCGCAAATTTACTATTTTATCCTTGAGATGAGGATAAAGCTTACTTATAAGCTCTTCCTTTTTTTGAGCAAAATAAAGTATATCAAAGTATTTTTCAGAAAAAGCTCCTCTTGATGCACTTCCTTCGGTTGGATACACCTTATATACATTTTTTTCCGTATGTATAACCTTTGGTTGTTTCAATGCACATGTAAAGCAAAAGAAACTGTCCTCGTGTATTTTTCTACCTTCTTTAAATCTTACATCAGCACCTAAAAAAGCTTTTTTAAACAATTTTCTCACAGAATAACCTATATGGTGATCCTCTATGCATTTAATTAAAAACTCTTCACCAGTTAAGCTAAGCTCTTCTGGCAATACACCATCTTCTTCTGATTTTTTTGCATTTACAATGTCGGCATCGTTTTTTAGTGCTATATCAAGCATTAATTCTATTGCATCAGGTAGAAGCTCATCATCTGCGTCCAAAAACGAGATGTAGTTGCCTGTTGAATTATCAATACCTATATTTCTTGCACGGCAAACACCACCATTATCGGTGGAGATTAGCTTTATATTGTCATATTTTTCAGTGTATGTCTTAACCTTTTCCTCGGTTTTGTCCTTTGAGCCGTCATTGATTACCACGATTTCTACATTGTCGTGTGTTTGGTTAAGAGCAGAGTTAATCGCCCTGTCTATAAACGGCTCCGCATTATATGCGGGAATTACAACACTAACCTTTTCTTTTTTCATTTTTTCCTCTTATGCACCTCGGCAACGGAGCAAGGTCCGCCCTCATATAATGTGCATTTTTTATTATTCTTCAATTCTTCTGCTAAAATCAATAGTCTTTCTGTGGCAACTGTAGCATTCCATTCGTTTTTCATTGTGTTATATGCGTTTTTGCCCATTTCTTTTCTTTTTTCTCGGTTGTCTAATAGGTATTTTACCTTTTCGTAGAGCTCGTCAACGCTATCATTATGATATATTGCTCCATTTTTGCCGTCGTTTAGTAAATATGGTACAGCACCTATATTGTTGTTAGCCACTACTGCACAGGCACTATTCATGGATTCGTTAAGAACTGCACCCCATCCCTCTTGCCTATCCGATGTAAACAGGAAAATCTCACTTTTCTCCATATATTCTCTTACTGCCTCTGGGCTCATTGAGCCAAGAATGTGCACACAATCATCTAGGTTGTTCACAAGCACTGCCTTAACAAGCTCTGCATACAAATTACCCGTACCTATCATATTAAGGTCAAATTTATATCCTTCAGACTTTAATCGTCTTGCTACCTCCACTGCATATTCAGGGTGCTTCCAGTCAATTATTCTACCGCACCACAAAAGCGAATTTTCCTTTTTGTCATCAATAAATATGTCTATGTCCTCATATTCTTTAACCTCTGGAAAATAGCCCCACTTATATGCTTTGCCAATGAATGTCTTTGTTCTTGCGTAGTCATCAGCTACGTACGCTCCTGCACATAGTAAAAAAAGCTTTTTATGTATATTATGAGTAAAATAATACTTTATTTTGCGTGGAAACATCGTATACCATTTTGGCTCTTTCTTATAAAGCCTTTCTGTATACTTAAATGTTATTTTTTTCTTTTTAATTCTTTGCTTTACAAAAGCCTCAAGTCCCCAACCATATACAACAATATCGGCTTCATTTATAATAGCTACTGCATTGCTTGCGTTTTCTTTTGATTCATATGCCTTTAAAACAAAATCATACATATCATTCATATCGTGATATCCAAGCTGCTTTCTTACGCTTGGAACGGGAGTGGTTGCTACAAAAACAAAGCTATCATTAGTTTTTTTGAGCATTTCCTTGCAAAATGGTAATTGGTGATGATTCAAGTAGTTTGAAACAAAAACCACTTTGTTTTTACTTTTCAAGCCCATTTCGTCCCTCTTGTTTTTCTTTATTTTTTTGACATTGTTTCTTTTATTTGAGTACTACTTACTCCGTGTGTATAAGGCAAATACTCTATTGCTACACCAACTTTAGCAAATTGCTCTTCTGTTTTTTGATATCTTTCTGTCCCCTTCCAATCATCTCCGGAAAAAAGAACATCAAAATTAAATTTATCAAGAGCTAACATTTTATTATCGGTTATTTCATAATTTACCAACACTGCTTCATCAACCGCTTTTAACGCATTGAGAATCCTTACGCGATCATCTTCTTTTATAACAGGCTCTTTTTTCTTTATATTTCTGACATAATCATCATCGCAAACGCCAATAATTAGATAATCGCACATAGATTTGCAGCGTTCTATTAAGTTCAAATGTCCAACATGAAAAAGATCAAAAACACCTGCAGTGTATCCTACTTTATACTTTTTTGACATTTTAGTTATCTCCTTTTTCTTTTAAATAGCATTCATTTACATGGGTAGATTGCGTGGATTTAGGTGGCTTCATATAGTCACCATACATAGCAGTTAATATTTCGTCGTATCCAACCGGAGCCTTAAATGTATGTCCATCAAACAGAACATCTATTGTTTTTTCGTAGCAAGTGCGATGATACCTGTTTCTCTTTGAATTTGAAAGTCCTGCAGTCGAACCAACATACTCACATTCGCTAAATGCATACTCATTATTTAATTTTTCTGCCTTCCTTAAATATTTTTTATCTCGGCCAAGAAATTTAATAAATGGTCTAACGATTCTCTTTTTAATACTTAAAGCTTTTGGATCTATTATTGAAACATTATGTAACCTATAAAGTCTATATTTTTTGTTGTACCATTTTTCAAAGTCTTCGAGCTTTTCAGGTTGACCATCTAAAGGAAAAACATCTATATCTATTCCCAAGCTTTCATTATCAGCATAGTAAACGCGCTCTTCTTTTTTAATTGTTCGTGTGTCTATAACCTTCACATATGTATGCTTACTAATGCTGCTGTAGGGAGAAATTACTTTTAAATTTTCATATTCATTTGCTTCTTCAAAAACTTTAATAAATCGCTCATAGTCCTCGCGTGGCATTTGAATATCAATATCATCGTCCCATGGAATAAAGCCCTTGTGTCTTATAGCACCCAAGAGTGTACCATATGCCAAGAAATATGTAATATTATGTTTTTGGCAAAACATATCTACTTTTTCTAATATTTCAAGTTCTATTTTTTTTATTTCTTCTGTTGAAAGCTTTCTCATATTACATCCTTAAAAAGTTCAATGTATTCTTTGAATTTATCGTTTTTATCAAACTTATGCGCACGCGAAACGCATGCACTGGTAGAAAAAGGCTCGTCATCGCATATACGGATAATTTCCTTCTCCATTGTGTCAACATCATCGACATCAACTACCACGCCACAGCTACTATCAATTATTTCAGGGCTACCGCCCGTTCTAAAGGTAACTATAGGCGTTCCGCAAGCAAGAGCTTCCATATTTACAGTTGGGAAGGTATCCTCTCTTGTTGCATTGGCAAACACATCACTCGCTGAATATATTTCGGCAAGCTCGGTTTGGTTAGCCGTACGGTGAATTGAAATTATATTGCCAGGTAATTCTTTATCAATTTCATCATTAGTTCCTACAAGTACAATTTGATAATCACTTGGCAAGGATTTTGCAAGCTCCTTAAACACATCAAGTCCTTTGCGTTTTCCCCAGTCAAAAGCAACACCCAAAACAATCTTTTTGTTTTCAAGACCATACTTTTTTCTAAAGTCACTCTCTCTTGGCTTAAAAATTTCCAAATCTATTCCGTTATTTATAACCTCAACTGGATATTCCTTTAAACACGACTCGGAAACCAATCCTGCAAGCCATTTTGAAGGTGTTACTATTGTCATATTCTCAACGCCTGTAAGCCACTCTTTTTTGAGCTTGTACATTTTTTCGGTTTTATCTACATATGCCTGTGGGTATTGTCTATATTGTGGACACTCATAGCAACCTGTTTTCCACTTGTCGCATTTTGCCATTATAAAGTGTGGGCACTGTCCTGTAAACGCCCAGCAATCGTGGAAGGTCCAAACAACCCTTATGTTATTTTTCTTTATGTAATCAAAGAGCATTGGAAGATTGATGCACCAGCAATGTAAAATATGTAAATTTATAATGTCCGGCTTGTAGTTATCAATGACCTTTAACAATTTCTTTGTATCACGTTTTGAATAAAGTCCGTTTTTGCCGGTCAATCTTCCTCTGATAATATGTGAAAGCTTGCCAAAAAACGAGCCGACTAATATATCATCTCTATCACTTTTTTTATAATTCTTTGTCCAGCTAAGGTACGTTAATGTTTCATAATCGTTTTCTTTAGCAACACTCGAAATGCCGTTTACTATTTTTCCTGTACTGCCGTAAGGTATTCCGTTTATAAAAATCACTTTTTTCATCTAAAAAAATCTATAACCTCCGGATGTACATAATATGGATTGTATGGTGATTCTCTAAGAACTATTATAATAAACAGAATAGCCACTACAGAAACTGCCGAAATAACGATTTCTTTGTTTTTTGAGCTTTTAAAATTAGCTATAACATTTACTGCCGTGAGGGCGATAAATGGTCTGAAATATAGAGATATTCTCGCTGCCATTGCCATTTGAAGTCCTAATGGAGCAAACATTGTCAAAAGTGCTAGTCCGTTCATTGCTACTCTGTTTTCATAGTTATCCATATCAAATTCAACATCAAATATGAATACGCTAACTATAACAAATAAGGTTACACCCAATATTGGAATTATTGAATTAAAATTGGCAGTTGAGTCTACATAATTTCCATATATGTCCAAATTATATTGCGGAAACAGTTTTGTAAAAATTGGCAGAACTCGAGGGAACAGCACATAAATCAGTGCTCCTGCACCTGCGTAAACGAAGATTGATTTTGAAGTAAACCTTGTTTTTAATATAAAATAAGCCGGTATCATAACTATAGCAGCTGTTGTGTGGAACGCAGATGCCAAAAGAACCAACGCCATATACTTGAAAAAATCTTTTTTGTTTTTATTGATATATTTTGTTGCAAAAAAGCATATAGCTACTGCCAATATCTGTCTTATCAAGTTGAAGCTGTCAAAGAACTCACCCACGGAAAAGAAGAGCAAAACAGAAAGCCACGGAATTTTTGATCGCTTTCCATATGCCATAAAGCTAAAGCCCATAGTCAAGAATGCAATCACCGTTGCATAAAAAACCTCCGACCTAGAAATATAAGAAATTATTTTACTTAAAACAACAAAGCCTGTTTCTACATTAAAGTTCCTTGATAACACCTCGGAAAAATCCATTTGGGCAAGTCGTTGAAAAATATTATTATATTCAGGATGGTCGGTTGACATTTCACCTCTGATTCCCGAAACAACAACGAGTACTAAAAACAAAAACCACATGCCTCTTGAAGGCTTTTCTTTTCTATAAAACAATACACCGATTAAAATAATCGCTATAGCTACCGATACGTAAACTAACATTGTATTTTTGTTCACTCCCTTTAAAATGCTACTAAAATAGTTAACTAATAAAGTCTATTACTCGTTTCATTTGAACATTGCAATTCTTTTTAGTTAAAACAAAATCTCGCGCTTTTTTGCCAAAGCCGAGTCTTTCTTCTCTTGACATATTCGCAACCTCGACGATTTTTGATTTTAGATAATCCTTATCAATCGTATCAAGTGGAATTATGTAGTCAAAATATTCGTCGGGTATTCCCTTTATTCTGGTTGATAAAACCGGATTGCCCGAAGCCATGTATTCAAACAATTTCGATGGGAAGCAATAAGTTGATGCCGGCTCGCTAGGATCTCTAGTAGAAATCAACATCGTTGCCTCTCTTTGCTTGTTTAATAAATCCTTTTTTGTTGGCAAATATCCAAGATATTTAATTCGTTTATCTTCTTTCGCCCTCTCGTTTATAAGCTCGACTGCGTTTCCATTTCCTGTTAGCCAAAGCTCATAATTATCTGGTAGCTCCTTAAACGCATCAAGTAGCTCCTTTATACCAAAGCGCAAATCAAGCACACCAGAGTACATAACAGAAATTTTGTTCTCGCTTGGCATCAAGTCCTCATCTGCCATCAAAGAAGCATCATATGAGCCCTCCATAACAGTAAAGGAGCCGTCCTTTAGCTTAAGGAATTGTGCCATGTGCTTTGAATAAAGGACATATTTGTCCACCCTTTTCATATTGTGCTTAATGGTTTGCCAATCAATCTTTTTTAAGAATTTCTTTAATGTGGACATATTCATATCCATATACTGTGGCAAATCTGGCACTATTTGGACAAATTTTGCATTCTTTATTATCTTTTTTATAGCTACAGCTGCTGCCATAAATGGTGTGTGCATTTCATAGGCAAATACTGTAACATCCTCGCCCTTGTTTTCCCTTGCCCACTTTTTCGCTTCTTTAACTAATGCTTTCCTTTTGGAAATCAAATTAATGTATTTGCGGGTTCTATATCCCACATTTACACCCTTTTTACCATTTTCTAATATCCAGTAAACAGTTTTTGTTTTCTTCTCACGATATATTGGATAAGGTGGCAATGCGCTTGCACTAATTGTATCGCAATTTACGCCGTTGTTATCTAGTCCGTGACATAGCGCATTGTTTGATGTCTCCGCCGAAAGAGATTTAGCCCCATTTGCAATAAATTTTTCTCTATTCTCTTGGGAATTGCTTACACCTATCCATAAATATTTCATAGCTTCTCCTATTAATTATCTGTATTTAAAAAATCCTTTTATTGCCCAATGCATCATATAATATAAAGATTTCACAATGCAGATTTTTTCTATTTTTCTATATACGCGCCATTGATACTTTATCATCTTTGTTTTGTTTGTTGAAACGGAATTTTGATGTATTTTGTATGTAGTTAAATTCTCGTGTAAACACGATACATCTATTCCAGTTTTTAAAATTTGGAGCCAACAAGCAAAGTCTTCTCTTTTTTCTGCTTGCGTTGGCATATATACTTTTCCAAGCTTTTCAGAATCATATATAACAGTTGAACAGCCAATATAGCAATGCTTGAGTATATCCTTATATGAATATGTGTCTTTTTTCGGGGAAAACACCGTTTCTTTTTCGTTTTGGCAATCAACCACTGAATAGTTTGTACATGAAAACGCACTGTTCTGCTCGTTCATAAAATCCAAGTGCTTAGATAACTTGTCCTTTGACCACAAATCATCGCTATCCAAGAATGCAATATATTTGCCATTTGCTTTCTCGATTGCCCTATTTCTAGATACAGCCGCACCACTATTAGTTTGATTTTCCATCAGCTTTATTCTATCATCAGCAAAACGCTTTATTAATTCTATTGAATTATCAGTCGAGCAATCGTCAACTAGAATAAGCTCCCAATTTGTATAGGTTTGTGCAATTACGCTTTCAATAGTTTCATTAAGATACTTAGATGCGTTGTAAATTGGCATGATTATCGATACAAGAGCATGGTTCTTTTCAACCTGTTTTTCAATGTTTTGTGTCTTTGTTTCCATATTTCCCCTATTAATTATATATTTTATGATACACGCACACATGATGTACGCATACATATTTATTATATAATATAATACAATATTTGTCAAGAGCAAAAACCGAGCAAGAAAAAAACCGCCGAAAATGAAGTGAACTAAATGGGGTTCACTTCAAAATCGGCGGTTTTTTTAATTTTAATTAGTTTATTTTAGAATTATTTTGCTGTCTTGTTTGCAACAACTGCCTTTGCAATTCTTGGATATGATTTTGAAACTGTGATAGATGTCTTCTTGCTTGCTTCAACAGCTGGGTCGCTTGTTGCTGTTACGTTAATTAGCTCTGTTTCGATAACAACCTCGCAAACATCGCCCTTATTAAGCTTCAAGTAGTCATATTTTTCAAGCTTTTCACCATTTCTGTAGATTGAAACATAGTTTTGCATATCTGTAGGAATTACAAATTCATACATACAGGTTGATGTAGCTGTGAATACATATGTTACCTTCTTTTGAGCCTTGTCTTGGTTGGTGATAGCAATTGAGTTATCTACCCAGCTTGAGCTTGTGCTTGATGTTGCTGTGTTAAGGTCAAGTGTTGGGTCATCAACAGTAATTGTATATTCTGTATCCTTCTTGAAAGCATTTGTATCAGTTAGTTCAAGCTCAATTGTGTATGTCTTTTCCTTTTCAAGGAATGCATAAGGTCTTACCTTCTTGCTAACAACTCCAGACTTGTCTGTTTCGTTGTATTCATTTAGAAGCTTTCCATCTGCGTCGTAAATTCTGAACACTTGAGTTCCATCTACATCAACAGAGAACACGTGCTTGCCAGAAAGCTCTGCGACGAATGTATATAATACCTTTTTAGCATCGAGGTCTGATTGTAGAATTGTAACATCTGTATCACCAACAGAAAGCTTTGGCTCTAAAATTTGAAGCTTGTATTCCTTGTCAGCTGTCAAGCCTGTAACAGCCATTGAAAGCTTATAGGTCTTACCTGCCTCAAGTGTAGCGTAGCCTGTACCAAGCTCCTCGCCTTCTTGATCAAGAATCTTGATTTCCTTAATATCCGTGCTGGAAACAACGTACTTGCCATCTACTCCTGCAACGAATGAATATACTACTGTGCCTGCTGTGATTTCGTCCTTTGTGAACTTAACCGTTTCCTCTTCGTTGATTACAAAATATCTTTCATCAACAGTGATTTTTCCATTAACACTTGTAGAGTTATCTGCAAATTGTGCACCTGTTGCCGGAACTGCAAATGTATAAAGCTCGCCAGCGGTTAGGTTAAGTGTCAAGGTTGTGTCTGTTGCCTTACCCTCTACCTTTACACCATTCTTGTCGTTAACTGTGATATCCTTCAAGCTTGTAAATGTGAAGATATATTCACCGGTAACTGGAGCTGTGTAGTAGTAATAAAGGATTTTGCCCTCTTCCTTATCCTTGCTTGTGATTGTGCTAATGCTGTTGCTACCTGCTTCAAGAACGCGGTCTGTGATTATAAAGTTAACTGTGCCTGCAGTTGCGCCTTCTTTAATTGCTATTCTGAACTTGTATTCTGTTCCTGCAACAAGGTATCTTTCAACTGTGCCAAGTGTTTGTGATTCACCATCGTCAATAATCAAGCCTGTGAAGTTAGCGCCTGATGTGAAGATATATTCACCTGTATATTCAGGTGTAAATGTACGGTCAATGTATGTTGTTTTGATATCGTTTGCATCGATTTCAATCTTGTTTGTTCCGTTTGAAAGTGCGTTTTCGTCCTTATCGCTGGTTGATGAATCAGACTTGCCTTGGTAATCCTTTACCATTGTATTGATAATTTCCATATCAGCTGCAACTACCTTACCAAAAGCAGCGTTGTTACCATCGTAACCAGTCTTTTCGTTTGCATATGTGTACTCGTCGCCATCATAATCGTCGGTCAAAATCATAAAGTCTGTAGTTGATGAATAATAGCCACTACCTCTAACCATAGTGATAACGCCATAGGTATGTGAAATTCTGTTTGCGAAATTGTTATCATAGAATTCGCCGGTAAGAACCTCGTGATTTTCGTGATCATGATCGTCCTCCTCGTTCTTTTCAATAGAATGTGAGAAGGTGATGTATTCTGTGCTTGTTGATGTGCTTACGGTTAAATACTTGCTGTCAAAATAGCCCTCTTCAACCTTTTTCTTGAAGTTTGCTACTGTTTCTGGAGCCTCCTTACCATAAAGCTCAATTCTAACCTTGCCGTAGCCATCAAGCTCGAGCTCTACAATATCAGTAACCTCAAAGCTATGCTCCTGTGGGTCTAAAAATTCTCTTGGTGTGGTCTTTGTGCAAGCCTTGAAAATATGAACAAAGCCTGTGATTAAAACAACAACAGCTACTGTTGCTAATACAACATAGAGTGTGTTTAAAGCAACGTTCTTTGCTTTTTTACCTTTCTTTGTTTTGTTTTTCTGTGCCTTTGCTATGTCGGTCTTTTCTGTAACATAGTTGGCATTTTTCTTATTTTTAGCCATAAATTCTTCCTTTCTGGATTTATTTCTTGATTATTCTATCATACTTTTTAAAATAAATCAATGCATTTTTGATTATTTCTTTTTGAAAATTGTGTTGACTTTGGGAATTTTATGTGATATAATCGTTTCATAAACAGTTTTTAGGAGGATTATTAACATGGAACACATCAAAACCCTTAAAACAGGCAACCTTTGCGAAAGCGCTAAAAACGGTGGATGTGGCGAATGCCAGACATCATGCCAATCCGCTTGTAAAACGAGCTGCGGTATCGCTAACCAAGCATGCGAAAACAACGAAAGAAAATAATTGTTAATAGCTAATTTCGGGACTGCAGAGGAAAGAGATTTCTCTTTTTTAGGCAGTCCGATTTTATATTTAAATCAAATTTGTAATTAACTTACGAGGTAACATGGTACACCAATTCAAATTTAACGAATTAAACATTGTTCTTGATATATGCTCTGGCTCTGTTCACGTTGTTGACGATATTGCATATGATATCATTGAAATGTACGAAAATCAGACACGCGACGAGGTTTTTTCTAAAATTTTAGCAAAATATCAAGACAAAAATATATCCCTCGACGAGATAAACGCCTGCTACTTGCAGGTAGAGGAATTAAAGAATAATGGTTCTCTTTTTACTCCTGATACGTTTGAACCAATGGCTGATAAATTGAAACAAAAAACCAGTGGAGTTATTAAGGCTCTCTGCCTTCACGTTGCTCACACCTGCAACTTAAATTGCTCATACTGCTTTGCTTCACAAGGAAAATATCACGGTGAGCGTGCTGTTATGTCACTTGAGGTTGGCAAGCGTGCTTTGGATTTCTTGATTGAAAATTCAGGCTCTCGCCACAATTTGGAGGTTGACTTTTTTGGTGGCGAGCCACTTATGAATTTCCAAATGATTAAGGATTTGGTTGCTTACGCAAGAGAGCAAGAAAAGATACATAACAAGAACTTTCGTTTCACCCTTACTACAAACGGCGTTTTGATTGACAAGGATGTTATTGATTTTGCCAATCGCGAAATGTCAAATGTAGTTTTGAGCCTTGATGGACGAAAGGAAATTCACGACAAGTATCGAGTTGACTATCTAGGAAATGGTAGCTGGGATAAAATCGTTCCAAAATTTAAGGAGCTGGTTGAAGCTCGCGGTGGTGCAAACTACTATATGCGTGGCACCTTTACCCACTCCAACCCCGACTTTTTAGAGGATATCAAGGTTATGCTAGAGCTCGGCTTTAAAGAGCTTTCTATGGAGCCTGTTGTTTGTGCGAAGGGCGATAAGGAGGAATTGACCGAGGAGGACTTTCCTATCGTTTGCAAGCAGTACGAGGAGCTTGCCAAGCTCATGATGAAAAAGGATAAGGAGGGAGAACCATTCACCTTCTATCACTATATGATTGACCTAAAGGGCGGACCCTGTATCTATAAACGCATATCCGGATGTGGCTCTGGAACTGAATATATGGCAGTTACTCCTTGGGGTGATTTGTACCCTTGCCACCAGTTTGTAGGTGAAGAAAAATACAAGCTCGGCGACATTTATAACGGCGTAACAAATAAGGAAGCACAAAATGAATTCGCGTCCTGCAATGTTTATGCGCGTCCTGACTGTAAGGACTGCTGGGCGAAGCTATACTGCTCTGGTGGTTGCGCGGCAAACGCTTATCACGCGACCGGCTCCGTTCGTGGAGTTTATGAATATGGCTGTCGTCTATTTAGAAAAAGAATGGAGTGCGCTATTGCATTAGCCGTAAGTCGCGCGCTTAACGAATAATGAATACTCCAATTTGTGATTACATAAAAAAATATAACGAGGAAAATGCTACCCGTTTGCATATGCCAGGTCACAAGGGCTCTTCTCTTTTAGGGCTCGAATCTTATGACATCACGGAAATTGATGGTGCTGATTGTCTTTATAAGGCGAACGGAATAATCAAGGAAAGCGAAGAAAACGCAAGTGAGCTTTTCGACAGTGGTGCAACCTTTTATTCCTGTGAGGGCTCTTCGCTTTCAGTCAGAGCTATGCTCTATATTGCAAAGGCATATGCTTTGTCAAAGGCGAGCGCGAGAGAGCCACAAAAAATGTATGTGCTTGCATCAAGGAACGCGCATACCTCATTTGTTTCAGCCTCGGTTTTATTAGACTTTGAAGTTGAATGGCTATACCCTGACAACGCCAACTATATTTCGGGCAAGATTAGTGCAGAAAAAATAGAAAAGGCGCTATCCTGTGTCGATATTTTGCCGTTTGCCGTATATATAACAAGCCCTGATTATCTTGGCAACATTTGTAACATTAAGTCGATTGCCGACGTGTGCAAGAGGTACGGAATACCTCTTTTGGTAGACAATGCTCACGGCGCCTATTTGAAATTTTTGAAAAAAAGCGAGCATCCAATTGATCAAGGCGCTACAATGTGCTGTGATTCAGCTCACAAGACCTTGCCTGTCTTAACAGGTGGAGGATATTTACACGTTTCAAAAGACGCTCCAACCTTTTTCAAAGAAAACGCAAGGTGCGCGCTATCTCTCTTTGGTTCTAGTAGTCCATCGTACTTGATTTTAGCATCACTTGATAATGCAAATAAATATATAAATGATGGATTTTCTTTAAGGTTGGCAGATTTTTCCTATGTTGTTGACTCCTTAAAGAATCGATTAATCTCTTACGGATATGAGCTAGTAGGAGATGAGAAATTAAAGATAACCATCAAAGCAAAGTCATACGGATATACAGGATATGAGATTTATGATATTTTGCGTTCTCGTGGTATTGTTTGCGAGTTTTGCGACCCCGACTTTATAGTTATGATGCTGACAATCGAAAACAAAGCAAGCGACCTTGATTTAATTGATGCAACGCTTAAATGCATACCCCAAAAATCACCAATTTTAGACACTCCTCCGCAAATTTTACCAATTGAACGAGTAATTTCTTCAAAGGAAGCATATTTTTCGCCTCGCAAAATTGTACATACAAACGAAACGGTTGGAAAAATCTTGTCGGCATCTGTTGTCACCTGTCCCCCAGCTATTAATATCATTGTTGCAGGAGAAAAAATCACTCAAAATGTAGTTGACATATGCAAATACTACGGCATTGACTCGTTGTCTGTTATTGATGATTAATTTTAGCAAAAAAAGAGATACCCCAACGGTGTGCAAAATTAGCGGTAAACTATATCAGTTGGTTAATAATTGCCACGCTGTAAACAAATAATTGACCCCAACAGATTTTTTAAGGTCTGTTGGGGTTTGCTATTACATAAACAATTTAGTTTATATTATTGTTTTTCCATTTTCTGATTTTATTGATGTTCGAGGAACTTAAACACCAAATTATGTATTTCTTATTGTCTACTGTTTTTATGGTCACTTTATTTGAAGAGCCACTTCTACCGTGTACTAATTTAGAATGTATGGATTTAATGTGATTTTTGTATATTGAACTAATACCAGCCCATATAAGCCAGTTTTCCGAAAGATACAATGTCGTTTCTAAATGAATAACATTATAGTCATCAAATTGAACTCCATATTGCTGTTCTTGCATTTTTATCATTTTCTTGAAACGTATAGTGGATAAAGATGCTATTGCAACACATATAGCTGCAAATACAAAAGGGGCAAATGCAATTAAGGTATCTTCGGGAATGACATCATATATCAGTGATACGATAAACAAAGGTATGAATGCAATACTTGCACAGAATAAAGCTAACAAACAGTTACGTTTGGTATAGATATGTATGTATTTGTCTATCATGAATATTCCTTTCTTTTTATCGCCAGTTTCGCATTTGTATTACAAATGCTTCGGGCAAAGCCCATACCCCTAAAGCTGTACGAACGCTTCAATAGGCTCCCTCCGGGAGGGAGCTGTCACCGAAGGTGACTGAGGGAGAGTGCGCTACAATAAAGTTAGCACAAACCTAAAGTCACGCAGGCTCCTTCCACCGCTAACGCGGTCCCCCTCCCTCTCGGAGGGAGGCTTTTACGGTGGCATCGATATACTCGCAGACACCATGAAAGTTTGTGTTGATCTGTCGGTTTGTAAACCGTATGAGCTTCAGATCATACCCTTCAAGTATTTCTGTGCGGAATTCATCCTTTTGCCTGCCTTCTTCGGTATAATGCTGCGCCCCATCAATTTCTATTATCAGTTTTGCTTTGTGGCAGTAAAAATCTGCAATAAAATTGTCTATGGCTTTTTGCCTTTGAAATCTGATTTCATATTTTGATAGGAAATCGTACCACAAATGATTTTCCTGCGGTGTTGCATTTTTACGAAGATTTTTTGCAAGAGTAATATTCTTTTCGTTGTAATCAAGCGACATACTTACTCCTCCAAAGTTTTATCGTTTTCATTATAACACAATTCGGCAGAGAAATAATGTGCCTGCTAATTCTCCGCTAAGAATGCAGAGAGAACGGTATCTCTTTTTATTTTATTTGTTTTTAAGCTTGTCAATCTCCTGTTGGTTTTGTCCCATTTTTACAAAGAAATAAATAGAAGCCGGCCAAAAGAAGAAAAGTAATACAACAGCTGCTATCAGGTTGTTTGTTCTTTCCTTTTCAAGCTCTGCAATTCTTGTGGCATTTGATGCTTTTTTAGACTTTGGATCAACCTCTTGCTCCTCAATTCCAACTAAAAAGCCATTGGACATAAATAAATCCTTAAAATCAATTGCCTCGCGGAGTGACATATCCTCCTTAATTGTAGGATTTTTACCTGCCACAACATCCCAAGCCTCGTTCCAGCTTTTGGCTGTATGTTGCTTTATAAAATCTCTGCATTTATATTTTTGATTAGCATAGGAAACAAGGTTGACCTTATATTCTCTATATTTCGGAGTACCTGCGAGATTCCTTTCAACCACGCTATCCTCTATTTTTACATAGCAATCGCCCTTTGAAAATGTTTGATTTATGTAAAGAGCCTCGTTTTCATAAACGCCCTTGATTGTTAAAATTTTTTTGCCGTCAACATAATCGCACGCCTTGTACCAATCCATTCCAAGCTTATCTCTTAAAAGATTGATGCTCTTGGTTCTGTTTTTTCCAAAGGCAATAAACTTAACATCATAAAGTCTTTCGTGCTCAAAAGGTGCTTCTGGCTCGCGCTCTGGCTCGCTTTCCTCTTCTATTACAGGCTCGGCAACCACATAGTCATCACCGGAGGGCTGTGCTTGTATATATGGTCTTGCATTGCTTGGGGCATATGCTTCTTGATTTGAGTAAGCTTCTCTTTCGGGTCTTTCATAGCCAATAATCTTTTTGATTCCTCTTACAAGATCAGGCATAAAGCCAAGCTTGTTCATATCAAGCGCTTGCAAATGAGAAAATTCCTGTGGCAGATCGTAAGGGTCCATATCGCGATATGCAGGGATAAGCGTCTTTCTCTCTCCATTTTTCATAAGAGTCAAAAATCTCGACCACTCGTTTTTCACCCATACAGCGTTGAAGTATTCGGCACGTGTGCCTATAACAACCATAACCTTTGAGCTGTTTAATGCAGAAAATATATATGGCTCATACGCAGTTCCTAGCTTATCCTCAAGTGTAATTCTTGAAAAGAACACCTTAAAGCCCTCTCGAGTCAGCTCGTGATAAAGCTCTGTTGCATAAACGGAATCATGTGTTCTTCTGCCATCCTTGTCTGTTTCCTTATAACAAATAAAAACATCAAAGGGCTCCTCTTTGCGAGAAATATCTAGTATATTTTTTTGAATATCATTTATGATTTTTGCTTCCTGCTCATAAATGATTTTTTGGGAAATATCTGCGTATTTTATTGCAGATTTGTAGTTATCATCATCAAAAATTGATGTAAACTGTGTGCGATTAACTGTAGGAATTCTTTTGCGAGTTTTAGGGTCCTCTACATACTCAATTCCGTACTTGCAAAGCACTATCGACCAATAGCTTTCAGCGTCATAAGGGTTCTCGTTAAGAATCTGCTCATAAATTGCCATCGCCTTATCAAACTCATCATTTCTACGATAATGATTTGCACGGTCGTATAGGCGCTCAAGCTTTTCGTCGCTTATAGTTGGAATTGTTTGATTGCTTCCACAATAATCGCATATTATGGTTTTTGAATTGTCGGGAAGCTCCAGTGAGGCTCCACACATTTTACATTTAAAAATTGCCATTGAAGTCTCCTCTGGTGCTTACTTTAAAATCTTGCATTTGGTGTTTCTTTCGGTTATGTAAGTGAGCAAGACCTTTGCATTTGCTTCTGCTGTCTCTGCATTTCCTTCATTAACCGACTCGGAAAATTCATTGAATTTAGCAGTAATTTTGTCTTCAACCGCCATAAGGGCATCGTCAGACATTGGGTCACTATATCTTACAGCCTCATAAACCTTTTTGGTAAGTGGCGCTAGCTCCTCGCTTGAAGCTGTGTTTATCATAAGCGCTTCAGCATCAGCTGTAAGCATTTTTATAAACATTGTCTTAACCTTGATTTTTTTGTCAATTGCTTCAACTGCGTCAATTGCAACAGCTGCCTTTAAAACAGCGATAATATTTACTGCGAGTATAATTGCACAAATGATAATTCCAAGCCAGTCTGGAACCGGAATAATTGCAACACACACAACAGATGCAATAAACATAATTGCTATTGCAGCTACAGTTATTGGAATAAGTGAAATGTTATAAAATAGCTTCTTTGCACTATCAGCCTTGAATACAAAGTATGCACAAGCGAGCTGACCGATAAACATAAGTGTAATAAGCACGTATGATACCCAGAACATAGCTCCGAACTTGCTCTCGCCATTGATTTCATTTGGTGTTATAAATGTAATTAGGTTGAAAAGTGCTAATACAACCACCCAACCTGCTGTATAAATTCCAAAGGTCTTTTTCATTTTTTATCACCTCGCTCAAGCTTTCTCGCCACATTCTTGGCAGAATTTTGCGTTATTTGGTATTTCAGCGCCACATTTTGCGCACTTGCGAATCAATGAAGCTCCACATTCTTGACAGAATCTGCCCTTTGCAGTTTTATTGCCGCAGCTTGGGCATAAAATTTCATTGTCATTAAGCTTTTCAACTCTCGCACCGCATTCTTGACAGAATTTTGCAGTAGCTGAAACTGTTGCACCACATTTTGCACAAGCCTGTGCTTCCTCGGAAGGTGTAAAGCCCTTAAACATATCGCTCATTTGTGAGCCAACCTGTCCAGCAGCAGCGAGACCAACGCCTAGGCTAACGAAGTCACTTGTGACTCCGCCACCACCATTCGCACCCATATTGCCAATGCCCTCGGCATAAGCCTTTTGAACATCTGCTTGGAGCACATCCTTTTGATTATAGCCCTTCGCCTTCATAACCTCTGCCTCTGCAAAGCCCTCCATTTTAGCGGCTTGTGCTTTAGCTTGAGCATCAATAAGCTCTCTTTCAGCAACGCGTCTTGCAATTTCAGTTTCAGTTGCTTGCTCCTCTAGAACTACCTTTCTTTGAGCGGCAGTAACAGTTGCATCAGCCTCTGCCCTTGCAGTTTTGATTTTAGCCTCTGCCTCAACCATTTTTGTTTGAAGCTCGATAGTATGTAGCTCGCGTAGGCGCTTAAAGTTAGGGTCGCCCTCCGGGAGATTGATTGTTGAAACATAGAATTGAGGGATTGTAATGCCATATTCCTCAAAGCCGGGAGCAATTTTCTTGCGCAAAATTTCCGATAACTCGTCAAGCTTTTCGTCAATTTCAAGCAAATTAATATTCTGTTCCTTTATCACGCTAGCGAGATTTGTCTTAACCTCGGTAACAACCATTGCACGGAATGCATTTTGAATGGACTTTGTAAAGCCTTGTCTGCCTTCCTCCCAAGCGATTCCTCTCATTGTACCTACTAATTTAACAAGTAGCTTTCTGGAATCTGTAACAGTTAAATTGAGCTCGCCTGACGCGCCAATGCCAAGAGGAATACCCAAGGTTGGCTCAATAAAGCGAACAAGCTCGGGAGTACCCCATTTAATTCCCATTTGAACTGTTTTATTTATAAAATAAACCTCACAATGGAATGGAGTTTTTCCACCTGTTGCCTTTTTAAGCTCTTTTCCAATCAAAGGAATATTTTGTGTTTCAAGAGTGTATCTGCCTGGTCCAAACAAATCAAGTGCTTGACCATTCATAAAAAATATAGCCTCTTGAGATTCATGAACGATGAGCTGTGTTAAGCTATTAAAATCCTCACAAGGGTGCTTCCAAATAAAAGTGCTATTGTCGCCCTCATACTTAATAATTCCTGCTATTTGTGCCAAAATTTTCCCTTCTTTCTTTAGTGCATTTTTTGAAATGTCACATATTTATACATAATAATTATAACACGATATGTTGATATTGTCAATAAGACAGTAATTAAAAAAGAGTGCACATTAAACGTGCACTCATATATTGCTTATAGTAGGTTTTTGCGAAGCTCATCGCCACTCTTTGGTGAAAGATAAGCTGGC
This sequence comes from Clostridia bacterium, assembly GCA_017472695.1. Taxonomy (GTDB): domain Bacteria; phylum Bacillota; class Clostridia; order Oscillospirales; family CAG-272; genus RGIG2000. The sequence continues at coordinate 140,334 of JAFUOQ010000016.1, forward strand.
GCAATATCAAATACAGTCTTACAGCCTGTCACTCCCTCTTTGCTTAGCCTATATGCTGCGCGAGCATATGCAACTATTACAGATGCAGTAAACTCTGGGTTTGAATCAAGTGTTACTTTGTATTCGATTATATGCTTGTTTTCTAAATTTTCGCCGGTTTTTCCACTACGGATAACTGTGCCACCGTGAGGAATGCCTGCGTGATTCTTTATAAACTCCTCCTCGGAAATAAAGTTAACGGTTGTATCGTAGTCCGCGAAGTAGTTTGGCATTGTTTTTATTTCGTTTTCAATTCTTGCTAGGTCTGCGCCCTCTTCAGCCACAACATAGCACTCTCTTGTGTGCTTTTCTCTTGTTGTCAGCGTTGGATTTTCTCCATTTCTCACTGCGTTTAGGGCTTTTTCAACAGGTACAGTATATTGCTTTGCATTCTTTACTCCCTCTATTCTACGGATAGCATCAGAGTGCCCTTGGCTAACTCCCTTACCCCAGAAGGTATAATCATTGCCATCAACTAAAATGCAATTAGCCATTAATCTATTGAGTGAAAACATACCGGGATCCCAGCCAACAGAAATAAGTCCTACCTTGCCACCTTCCTTGCAGGCTTTATCAACGTTTTCAAAATGCTCTGGAATTTTGGCGTGAGTATCAAAGCTATCAACAACGTTGAAATATTTGGCGAGATATGGGGTTTGCACTGGCAAATCGGTTGCACTGCCACCACATAGCACCATAACATCTATCTCATTTATCATTTTTAAAGCATCATCAACATGGTAAACTGCAACGCCCTGGTCGACCAATTTAACATCTTTAGGGTTTCGTCTTGTAAAAACAGCAACAAGCTCCATATCGCTATTTTGCTTTATTGCAAGCTCTACTCCTCTGCCCAAGTTACCATATCCATATATACCTATTCTTATCACAAAATCACCCCTTGCTAAAAATATAATTAATTTTAGCATATCGTACAAAAAATTTCAATATTTTTAGAAATTTTTCTAGAGGGTGTGTTAACAATTTATATATTGACAATATTAATATAAAATGGTATACTGTATTCAAGAGCACCTTTAATATGAATATTCATATTAAAGTTGCTTATATTTTTCTGCAATGGTGAGTGCCACAATGGGTTCGAGCCATTGTGGTATAGGAGGTAAAAAACATGACAAACGCATGGAACGGCTTTGTTGGCGGGGCTTGGGAAAAAGAAATCAACGTCCGCGATTTTATTCAACAGAACTACACCCCATACGATGGGGATGAAGGTTTTTTAGAGGGCGCAACACCTGCAACTCTTGAGCTTTGGAAAAGCGTTAGCGACCTAAAAAAGCAAGAGATTGAAAACGGCGGTGTTTTAGATATGGACACCGATATCATTTCTACAATCACATCTCATGGTCCCGGTTACATCGAAAAGGATAAGGAGCAAATAGTGGGCTTGCAAACGGACAAGCCTTTGAAGCGTGCACTTCAACCATATGGTGGTATCAGAATTGCGATGCAGGCTTGCTCAAAGAATGGATATGAGGTTGACCCTGAGCTCGTAGAATTTTTCACCGAGCACAGAAAAACACACAACGCAGGTGTATTCGATGTTTATACACCTGAAATGAGAAAATGTCGTTCAAGCCACATTATTACAGGCTTGCCAGATGGCTACGGCAGAGGCAGAATTATAGGCGACTATCGCCGTGTTGCTCTCTATGGTATTGACCGTCTTATTGAAAATAAGGAATATCAAAAAAGTAGCACGAGAACCACTATGCGCTCCGATGTTATAAGAGAGCGCGAGGAGCTCTCCGAGCAAATAAAGGCTCTTAATATGCTCAAAAAGCTCGGTACAATTTATGGCTGTGATATTTCAAAGCCAGCAAGCACATTAAAGGAAGCAACACAATGGTTATACTTTGCTTATCTTGCGGCTGTTAAGGAGCAAAATGGCGCTGCAATGAGCTTGGGTAGAACCTCTACCTTCCTCGATATTTACGCTGAAAGAGATATCAAAAATGGTGTAATTACAGAAAAGGAAGCACAGGAAATTGTTGACCACTTCATTATGAAGCTCCGTATGGTTTGCTTTGCTAGAACTCCTGATTATAATGCAATTTTTGCTGGTGACCCAACTTGGGTTACTGAATCCATAGGTGGTGTTGGCATTGACGGCCGCCATATGGTAACAAAGATGTCCTTTAGATATCTTAACACTCTAAATAATCTAGGTGCTGCACCAGAGCCTAACCTGACAGTTCTTTGGTCAACTAACTTACCTGAAAATTTCAAAAATTACTGTGCTAAAATTTCAATAAAGCACCACGCCGTTCAGTATGAAAACGACGACCTCATGCGTCCTTTACACGGCGATGATTACGCTATTGCTTGTTGCGTTTCTTCTATGAGAATTGGTAAGGAAATGCAATTCTTTGGTGCAAGAGCTAACCTTGCCAAATGCCTACTCTACGCTATCAACGGTGGAAGAGATGAAATTACCGGTGAGCAGGTTGGTCCAGAATATCGCGCTGTTGAGGGTGAATACCTTGATTATGACGATGTTATGTCTAAATTCAAGGCTATGATGACTTGGCTCTCAAAGGTTTATGTTAACGCGCTTAATATAATTCACTATATGCACGATAAGTATTCTTACGAAAGACTCCAAATGGCGCTTCATGATAGACAAGTTAAGCGTTGGTTTGCAACAGGTATTGCGGGCTTCTCCGTTGTTGCTGACTCGCTATCCGCTATTAAGTATGCCAAGGTTAGAGTTGTAAGAGATGAGCGCGGTATTATCACTGATTATATCACCGAAGGTGATTTCCCTAAATATGGTAATGACGATGACAGAGTTGACTCTATAGCTAAGGAGATTTTACACACCTTTGTTAAGCTACTACGTCAAAACTACACATATCGCGATGGTATCATAACAACATCACTTTTAACTATCACATCAAATGTATCTTATGGTAAGAATACAGGCTCTACCCCCGACGGCAGAAAGCAGGGTGAAGCGTTTGCACCTGGTGCTAACCCAATGCATGGCAGAGATACAAATGGTGCTGTTGCATCACTTGCTTCTGTTGCAAAAATCCCATTTATGGATTCTCAAGATGGTATTTCTAATACCTTTACAATAGTTCCGTCCGCACTTGGCAAAACCGAGGACGAGCAAACACGTAATCTTGTTGCTTTGCTTGACGGATACACAAAAAAGGGTGGCTTCCACCTCAATGTTAACGTGTTTGATAAGGAATTGCTCCTTGATGCACAAAAGCATCCGGAGCTATATCCACAGCTCACAATCCGTGTTTCCGGCTATGCGGTTAACTTTATCAAGCTTACAAAGGAACAACAGGACGAGGTTATTTCAAGAACCTTCCACTCTCGCATATAACTATGAAGGGATATATTCATTCCTTCGAAACCTTTGGCACAGTTGATGGGCCCGGGGTTAGATTTGTTGTCTTTTTACAAGGCTGTACTATGCGTTGTCTTTACTGCCATAACCCCGACTCGTGGTGTGGCGGTGGGACACCCTATGAAGCTTGCGATGTGCTTGAAAAAATGACACGAAATATTGCATTTTATAAAACAGGCGGACTTACTGTTAGTGGTGGCGAGCCACTTTTACAGCTTGATTTTTTGATAGAGCTTTTCTCTCTTGCCAAGGTGCAAAATATACATACATGCCTTGATACCTCTGGTATTACCTTTGACAAGAATGATAAGGCTTTGGTTGGGAAATTTGACCAATTACTTTCTCTTTGCGACCTTGTTATGCTTGATATTAAGCATATTGACAAGGACGAGCATATTAAGCTGACTGGTCATTCAAACGAGCACGTTTTGAATTTTGCAATGTATTTAAATGAAAAGAAAATCCCTATGCGTGTACGCCATGTTATTGTGCCAGAAATAACCTATAAAGAGGAATATTTGCGCGCACTGGGTGCTTTTTTGAAGGGCTTTTCCAATATCGAAAAAATCGAGGTTCTCCCCTTTCATAAAATGGGTGAGGTTAAATATGAACAGCTTGGTATTGAGTGTAAATTAAAGGACACTCCACAGCTTTCAGATATTGAGGTAAAAAAGGCTTACGAAATAATAAAAAGCGCTATGTAATTTAGCGCTTTTGGATTTTAAAATTTTTTTAAAAAAGTTACTTATATATATTGAAGTGAAAAATATTTTGTGCTATAATTTTTTTATTCTTATTTTTGGAGGATTTTCCTATGTCAAATGTACGTCCAGAATCAATGGCTCGTATCACTACAAGAGCACTTGCTGATAAATTTATTGACGAGCAAGTAAAAGAAATCAGAAGTCAAGTTGGAAATGGCAAGGTGCTTCTTGCTCTATCCGGCGGTGTTGACTCAAGCGTTGTTGCAGCTTTGCTCATTAAAGCAATTGGCAAGCAGCTTGTTTGCGTTCACGTTAACCACGGCTTAATGCGTAAGGGCGAGAGCGAAAACGTTATTGAGGTGTTCAAAAACGGCTTAAATGCTAACCTTGTTTATGTTGATGCAACAGATAGATTTCTTAATAAGCTTGCAGGAGTTGATTCTCCAGAGACAAAGAGAAAGATAATCGGTGGCGAATTTATCCGTGTATTTGAGGAAGAGGCTAGAAAGCTTGACGATATCAAGTTCCTAGCTCAAGGTACAATTTACCCAGATATTCTAGAGAGCATTAAGCAAGCAGAGGGTAAAAAGGCAGTTAAATCTCATCACAATGTTGGTGGTCTTCCTGACGACCTTCAATTCGAGCTTGTTGAGCCTATAAAGCTACTATTTAAGGATGAGGTAAGAGTTGTTGGTGAGGCACTGGGTCTTCCACACGCAATGGTTTATCGTCAGCCGTTCCCAGGACCTGGTCTTGGTGTTAGATGCCTTGGTGCTATCACAAGAGATAGATTAAACGCACTCCGCGAGGCTGATGCTATTTTGCGCGAGGAATTTGACCTAAATGGTCTTTGTGAAAAGGTATGGCAATACTTTGTTATTATTCCTGATATAAAGAGCGTTGGTGTTAAGGACGAAAGCCGTTATGAGGGCTGGCCTGCAATTATCCGTGCAGTTAATACAACTGATGCAATGAGCGCAACTATTGAAGAAATTCCTTATGCTGTCCTACATAAAATCACAGCAAGAATTACCAACGAGGTTGAGGGCATAAATAGAGTTCTCTATGATTTAACACCAAAGCCAACCGGTACTATTGAGTGGGAATAATGCCAAAAACGGTGAAAAGCCTTGCGGCATAAGGATTTTTGAGTTTTAAAACACACTCGTGGCAACGTTTTGGCAACATTCGAGTATTATTCATAAATAAAAAATTTGAGCTAACAGATTTCTGTTTGAAGTCTGTTAGCTCTTTTTTATGTAATGGTGTAGAAATCTGGATCTAAAACGAATTCGCTATCAGTAACATCAAGCCAACTGATGCAAATTTGAATTAGCTTATATATTTTATTGGCTATTAGTGAGATACATTCATCTTTAACACACAAACAGTTTCGCAGCACAACAGCGTTGTCGGTAGCATAGCTTGTTGTGTTAATCACCTTTCCGCCTTTAGTATCTACATAACGTTTCCCATCTTTATTGATAGTTTCTAAGATTAAATATGTGTTGGCAGGATTGTTATGATTTATACTTTGTGCATTTATTGCAGCAAGATTATTGTATTGTGATGATTCAATAACAGAAAAAGGATATGTGCTGTTTCTTCGTGAAATAAACCAATTATATTCTCTTATCCAATCAATTAGCTCTAATACCGTGTAACTCCATTCTTTTGGAAAATAAGATGATGAAAATAAATCTTTTAATACATTTTGCAAATTGGTTGATTCATCGGAAAAATCGTTGAGCACGATGAAGGCAGGAAATTGTTTACCAGAGATCAATTTGCATAGTTCTTCCTCTGAACACTTTAACAATTGACTAACATTGGATAAACCTTCACTTAGTGATATTGTTCCATAGGATAAATTAGCCATTTGTTTAAGTATGCCTAAAATCGCTCTATCTATTTTTCCTTTCATATAATCGTTTAAGGGATTATAAAGCTTACCATTAACATATAAATCTCGGATATTAATGCTTAAAATATCACTTATTCTCTTTATTTCACCTTCTTGCTTTGGATTATATGGTGTGATTCTTTTTTGCCGTATATCGAAAGGAAGCTCTTCGATGTTCCCCGTGTTGATGTCAAACATACATATTACTCTGTCCCAACCAAGTTTATTTACGGCATAACCTAATTCGATTAGCACGTTTGGATTAGGCATTTTGCGACCTTGATAGTCAGCATTAACTATACTTACATCGCAAATAAACAATACACTTCTATCAATTTTTTCGAAAATTGTCGTTGATATATCTGGACTGCCGTTTTTGCCCATAGTATCCCTATCGTAGTCCATATATATAGAAGCATCTTTCTCTAAGTCCTTTAGAGCGTTATTAAGACATTTTTCAATGAAATATCTGTGAGTTTTTCCTTCTAAATCATTTTGCCACGAATAGAAAATAATTCGAGCCATATTTCCTCCAAACAGTATATCAATTTTTAAGTGTTATCTTCTGTTTTTTTTCTCTTTGTATCAAGACGCTCTCTCGTCCTCTTTGCCTCATATTCGGGGTATGTATAACGCCAATCATCATACTCGTCTTTTGTTATCTCTCCGTTGCGGTATTTCTCCGCCTCTTTTTGCCAAGCGGACAAATCTTCAAACAAGGACACGGACATACTGCCCCTATTTTTGTCAAGACGGATACAAACCTCATCGTCGAGCTTGTCTATCTTAAAGCCGTAAATATCCTCTAATGCAAAAAGCGTGTGCATAAGACCGATATACGAATCAATGTCGGGAACATCAAGCGCAACGGGGCAAACGTCAAGCACCTCAGCGAGCTTTTCAATCAAGTCTGCCTTGGGCGTTCTCGTTCCTGCCTCGTATTGAGCTAAACGAATATCGGCTGTCTTTTCAGGAAAGCCAACAGCCGTTCCCAAATATTTTTGTGTCATACCACGCAAGTTGCGTATAAAGCGGATTCTTTCTCCGATAGCCATAATTTCACCTCATTTTTATGTGATAGATATAGTATAGCATATAAGTTTAGGTCTTGTCAATAGAACTATAACAAAAAAGTTTAACTTTTTTCTAAAAACCTCTTGACATAAACAAAAATGTTTAGTATAATATAGATACACTAAGCATATTTGTTTAATGCGGCAATGATGAATCTACATAGGCTTGCCAAAAAATCTGAGCTTGTGAAAGGAGGGATGCGATGATAAAACACAGCTTTTTGAGAGTGGACGAAGTGGCTGAAATCTTGGGAATATCCAAGTCCTATGCCTACAAGATCGTTCAAAAACTAAACGCAGAATTAAAAGAACAAGGCTTCATCACGATTGCAGGTAGAGTAAACAAGCAATATTTCTTGGAAAAGACCTGCTACGGTGCGGCAAAAGAAAAGGAGGTGAACTAATGGCTGTTTACAAAGAAACAAAAACAAACACTTGGCGGGCGGTCTATCGCTACACCGATTGGATGGGCGAAAAGAAGCAAACGCAAAAACGAGGCTTTGCTACCAAGCGGGACGCACTTGCTTGGGAGCGAGAACAACTGAACAAGGTCACGGCGGATTTAGATATGACCTTTGGGAGCTTTGTGGATATTTATATTGCCGATATGAAAAATCGCATAAAGGAAAACACTTGGCACACCAAAGATCACATCATCCGCACGAAAATCTTACCGTATTTTGCAAAACGTAAAATTTGCGAGATACAACCGAAAGACATTATAGCTTGGCAAAATGAAATGATTAAGGAAACGACAAAAAGCGGAAAGCCGTATTCCCCCGTGTATCTTAAAACCTTGCACAACCAATTAAGCGCCATATTCAACCACGCAGTACGCTTTTATAACTTAAAGGAAAATCCCGCCGCAAAGGTTGGCAATATGGGAAAACCGCGCAATCGGGAAATGTTATTCTGGACGCAGGCGGAATATCAAAAATTCTCCTTTGCCGTGATGGACAAGCCCATATCATTTTACGCTTTTGAAATGCTTTATTGGTGCGGAATCCGAGAAGGCGAGTTGTTGGCTCTTACGCTTGCGGATTTCGATTTTGAAAAAGGCACCGTTTCCATTTCAAAATCCTATCAGAGAATGGATAAACGTGACGTGATTACCGAACCGAAAACACCCAAGAGCAACCGAGTAATTAAAATGCCCGATTTTCTCACTGAAGAAATTCAAGAGTATGTTAAGCAGCTTTACGGAGTTGGCAAACACGAAAGGCTCTTTCCGATCTCAAAAAATTATCTTCACAGAGAAATGACGAGAGGTGCGGACGAGGCGGGAGTGAAACGCATTCGCATTCACGATCTGCGACACAGCCATATTTCGCTTCTGATAGAAATGGGATATTCAGCGGTGGCAATCGCAGACCGAGTAGGTCACGAAAGCATCAACATCACGTACAATTACGCTCATCTTTTTCCGTCAACACAACACGATATGGCGGACAAATTAAATCAATTCAGAAAGGCAGGCGATTAAAAATGTCGGCAAAAAATTTAGACAAGCACCAACGCTTCAGAAGCATTACCGTGGGATTTAGAGTATCCCCCGAAGAAAGCGTTACGCTCAACAAAATCGTTGCCCTATCGGGAATGACGAAGCAAGAATACTGCTACCAAAAATGTATGAACCGAGAAATCGTCGTACAAGGCAATCCGAGAGTTTACAAAGCGCTTTATACGGAATTGAAAAACATCCTCTCCGAGCTTCAAAGAATCGAAGCGGGCGGGAGCGTCGATCCCGATTTGTTGGAGGTTATCGACCAAATAAACGTAACGCTTTATGGAATGAGTAAGGCAGAAAATTAAATCTATACGGACGACGGAAAAGTGTTGTCGCAGAGTATAGCGAGCATAGGAAATGTACTGCCACGGCGTAATGCCACGGCAGACATTCCCTGCGAAAAATCAGAGCTTTTTCGATTGGGGACTCCCCTATAACCCCGTCGAAATATCGTTAAACACTAAGGAGGAATGTATTGAGTTATAATCAAAAAACGATAAAACAACACGTAAAAAAGCCGCAGCGAAAGCGGGAGACGCCGCTTCAAATTCGTCTGACGGCACAGGAGAAAAAGAAGATAGAAGGACTTGCCAAGGCGTGTAAGCTGTCTATGTCGGAGATGGCAAGGCAGTTGATTATGGGTGCAAAAGTGCGTGCCGTACCGCCCGAGGAGTTTTATAAAATTCTTGAAGAAATGCAGCTTATCTCAGAGAAAATCGAGTTCTATGCCGATACTCCACAACTATATGAATGCTCCGATGAGGTGATAAACTGTATGACGGATTTCAAAAAATTCGTTATGGATTTCTATGGAGGTGCGTATGGCGACAACTAAAATATGGCCTGTTTACGATAGTCTGCGCCGTGTGCTTGACTATGCAAACAATCCCGAAAAGACCGAATACAGTTCGCTGAAAGATGTGATTCACTATGCCGAAAACGGAGAGAAAACGATGCTTACAGGGACAGAAACCGTGTATCTCACCACCGCCGTCAACTGCGATTTTTGGGGCGACACACCCCTTGAAGCTATGCAGACGGTACAAAATCACTTCGGCAATCGTGGATCTATCGTGGCGTTTCACGCTTATCAGAGCTTTCGTCCCGGTGAGATCACACCCGAAGAATGTCATAAAATCGGCGTGTTTCTTGCACAAACGGCGTGGGATCGGCATCAAGTAATGGTTGCCACCCATCTGAATTGTGGGCATCTGCATAATCATTTTATAATAAATCCGATTTCCCATATCGACGGGAAGAAGCTTGATAGCGGATACAAATTGTATTGGGATATGCGTTCTCGCTCAGACATTCTGTGTAAGCAGTTTGAAAAATCGGTGATTAAAAATCCTAAAGGAAAGACACCGAGGAACATCTATTTTGCCGAGAAAAACGGACAGGCAACCAAGTATAGTTTAATGCGAGAAGCTATTGAAAAGGCGCTTGAACTCTCTGTCGGGTGGTCTGATTTTGAGCAACACCTATGCGATCAAGGGTATCAATTTTATCGCAACGAAGGCAGGAAGTACCCAACGATAAAGCGAATCAACGATACCAAGGCAACACGAATTTATCAGTTAGGCGACGAATATACCCTTGATTATATCCAAGAGCGACTTGACGAAAATCACTCACGATTCCCATTCACGCAAGGCTCATCGTATAATGCGTATTACTATATGTGGCAAAACCGTAACGGATATTATAAGAAGACGCCTGCTGAATATCATCGGGAACAAGCGGTAAAACAGTTACCACCGTTGTTGGCGCTGTTGGTGGAGTTCATCTATCTCATAGGCGGTCCCGATTTGGTCGCCTACGATAACCCAAGCCCAAAGTATTACCCCATAACACCCGAAATGAGAGAAATCACACGAAAGCTTGAAATGTATTCCCGCCAAGCTATCATTATGGGACGAGAAAAGCTCGGCACAAAAGAGGACGTTGATGATTTTCTTGAACGTACCGAAACAAAAATCGTTACTCTTGAACGCAACCGCAAGGATCTATACAACAGTATCCGCCGTGAAACCGATCAAAAGAAAATCGAGAGCGTAAAGCAACAAATCTCCGCTATCTCCGCTGAATTAAAGCCGTTGCGTAGAACGAGGACGGATATGAAAAAGCTGCTTGAACGCTCAGGCGTAATGGCGGAGCAGGTTGAGGCGGAACACAAGGCAAGGCGAGAGTATATCGAGCGCAACTATAAGCTAACGTCAAGAGGATTTGACGAGATCGGCATACCGAGAAAAAGCCGCGACGAACGCGGCGACAGATAAAATTATTTACGAAAGGAAGTAAGAAAATGAAACAATCACTTTACGAACAAAACGGCGGAACCTACCGCGAAGAAAACGGACACCTTATCCCCCACCTCGCTCTCCCCGAAAGCAACGAGCAACCCATCGGCAAATACGGACTGATACACCTCGACTATCTCAAAAAGCATAGACGAGGAACATACACCACGCTGCTGACTGAGGGAAGATTGAACGCTTATCTTGCAGATGTTGACAGTCAAGCCAAGAAAATGCTTGATTTAATTATCAAGCAATCCGCAGAACGAGAGCGTGTGAACGAGGATTTGAAAGCCAAAGACCAACTAAAATGGGTGCAGATGATGAATAACATCAAAGCCTCAGCGGAGGAAGCCGTTACGGTTGAGTTTTTAGAAAATCCGATTAAATATTCTTAAACGAGTTGCCCCGTCTGTAATATTTTCAGGCGGGGCAATATATTCAAAAATGTTACTCAAAAGCAGTTGACTTATATTCCGCTTTGTGATATACTATATTATGTAGATTTATACTCAATGCGAGGTGCAAACTGTGATTACGCAGAAGATCGGTGCAAGGATAAGAGAATTAAGAACTCAGCTTGGAATTAGTCAAGAAAAATTCGCTATGAAGATAGGTATGGATAGAACGTATTTCGCAAGTGTGGAACTTGGAAAAAGGAACATATCTATTGTAAATATTGAAAAAATAGCCAACGGATTGGGCGTTTCACTATCCGAGCTTTTTCAAAACATATAATGTCCGTTTTATAGGACTTGTGATGTTGTATAATTGACATAGAGTATAAGTGGAGGAAACGCAAATGAGTGTTGCTGAAACAAAAGTATATAAAACGTCTTTAATAAATAACAGAAGATATTTGGGTAACAAATATAAGCTGTTGCCTTTTATCACGAAGGTTGTTAACGATGAGTGTTCTGACATTGAAACCGTTGCGGATATTTTTGCGGGTACGGGTGCGGTATCGTCTGCATTTACCGACAAAATCATCATAACCAACGACTTGATGTATAGCAATTATATTTGCAATTATGCTTGGTTTGGAGCAGAAGAATATAATCCGCAAACCATTATAGATTTTGTTGTGAGATATAATGCTGCTACCGAATGTGGCGATAACTATATGACCGAGAATTTTGCAGATACATATTTCAGCCGTGAGGATTGCTCTAAAATCGGTTTTATTCGCGAGGATATAGAAGAAAACTATAAAAACGGTACTATAAACAATCGTGAACGTGCTATACTGATTACATCCTTGCTCTATGCGATGGATAAAATCGCCGTTACCTGCGGTCATTACGATGCATATAGAAAAGGAGCGGATTTTGAGGCTTCGTTGGAGCTTTACGTTCCTCTTGCAGAGGTCAATAACAATCCTTCCAACCAATGCTTTAACGAGGATGCAAATGAGCTTGTAAAACGTATTGAAGCTGATTTGGTGTATATTGATCCCCCGTACAATTCGAGACAGTATTGCGATGCTTATCATTTGCTCGAAAACGTCGCTCGTTGGGAAAAGCCCGAAGTGTTCGGAGTTGCCAAAAAGATGGACAGAAGCGGTATGAAAAGCAAATACTGCACAATGAGTGCGACAAAGGCGTTTGAAGCATTGATCGGAGATATTAAGGCTAAATACATAATGCTATCATATAACAATATGGCGGAGAAAGGCAACTGCCGTTCAAACGCGAAAATCACAGATGAAGATATTATAAGAATATTGAGCAAAAAAGGAACTGTTAAGGTGTTTGAGGAAAGCTATAAGGCATTCACCACCGGCAAATCGGATATTGCGGAGAATGCAGAAAGATTGTTCCTTTGCACGTGCTTTAATGAGGATTAACAAATGATACAATCACCGCTAAACTATACGGGAGGCAAATTTAAGCTGTTGCCTCAAATATTGCCGTTGTTCCCGCAAAATATAAATGTTTTCGTTGACCTGTTCTGCGGCGGTTGTAATGTTGGAATAAATGTTGATTGCAATCGTGTCATTTATAATGACTTGAACGAAAACTTACTCTATCTGTATAATACCTTTAAGAATCTTGATAAGCAATCCGTTATGGATTGGATTTATCAAATAATTGACAAGTATGACTTATCCCTCGTCAGTAAATATGGGTATGACCATTATAATTGCGAGAGTAGCGCAGGACTTGGAGATTACAACAGAGATAAGTTCTTGAAGCTCAGAGCAGACTTTAACGAGAAACACGCCAAAGGAACGATAGATTATTACTACTACGTAATGCTTTACGTAATAATCGTTTATGCCTTTAATAATCAAATTCGCTTTAATTCCAACGGAGAATTTAATCTCCCCGTAGGCAAAAGAGATTTCAACAAGAAGATGGAGCAGAAACTGTCCGATTTCATAGATCGAATTCAAGAACAAAATTGCCGTTTTACTTGTTGCGATTTCAGAGATTTTGATACATCGGCGCTTACCGCCAATGATTTCGTGTACGTTGATCCGCCATATCTTATCACTTGCGCTACTTACAACGAGCAGGGCGGTTGGGGCGAAACCGAAGAAAAAGACCTTCTTGCCTTTTTGGACAAGCTGCATAATCAAGGCGTTAGATTCGCTTTGTCAAACGTTTTACGCAGCAAAGGTAAGGAAAATCACATCTTGATTGAGTGGGTAAATAAAAATACCGATAAGTATAGAGCGATTCCACTTAATTACAGTTATTCAAATTCAAATTATCAGACTAAGGATAAGACATCTAACTCAGAGGAAGTCTTAATCGTCAATTATTAAGGAGAAGAATATGCCTGCTTCCATTCCCTATAAGAGCTTTTGCTGGAGCTTCGGCACAACAAGCTTTAGAACTAAAAATTTTAACAAAACAATAGAGGAACAACTTGCATTACTGAATGGATTTTGGCAGTTACCCGAAAACCAAGATTGCATTTGGAATGGCAATCCTGTACTACAAACTCGATATTACGACTATATGAAAAGAATGGGATTTGTTGAGACCGAAGCAAACAATAAACCCAAAGACGCAAGAGAAAAAACATCCGGATTAGTGGATATCGGATTGATTGACGACGGTAGACATTTGACAAATGCGGGTATTTCCTTGCTTGAAATTTGTAATGCTAATGATTTTGCCTCGGATAACTTCTTTGAAATTCCCAAGGATAGTTATATCTACCTAAAGCAATTGCTAAAAACGTCGAGCTCAATAGATGGAAATACAGTTAGACCGTTCATCGTGATGCTGTATGTCTTATCAAGAGTGGATGAGTTATCTTTAGATGAATTTACATATTTGCTTCCTCTTTGTACGAGTAGCGAAAACACACAAAATGTTATAGATGGTATCAACTCCATAAGAACGGGAACATCTACAATAGATAGCTTCATTCTTGGTAGATTGATGAGTATGGATAACTACCAACGTGCGTTACGTTTCTTTTTAGAGAATACAGTTGATGAAGATGTTATTCGTATTATCGGAATGAATAGAAAGAGTGCAAAGGAAGATGGTAAGAATTACGACAAAGATTATCTGCCATTGTACAATGCCTTATCTCGTTACTATCTTGCAAATGATGTGGACGCCATTGTTGACATATATGAAGCCACGAGAAAAATAAAAATCGGTAAATGGTGGCGTCAACTTTTATTTGATACCCCTTCACGTAAAGCCATTCATAAAAATCCAACTATCCATTTCAAGCATTCGGATTTTGACAGAACAAGAACTTTGGATGAGTTCAAAACACAATTCTTTGAAAAGATGCATTTGTTCAAGGCAAAAGCGACGCTTTCTGATTACCTCGATCTTAACCGTAGATATGTGAAGACAACGGATGTTGTTCTCTTTGAGGATGATATTGTTAAGCTTGATATAGTCCCTAAGCATTTCTTTAATTCCGTAATTGATGAGCTGTATGTTCAAGCATACATTGAAACGGAGGAACTCTATCACGATTGCGCTATAAACAATATCGCTCTTTGCTTGAATATAAACGAGCAGGCTGTTATTAACGGTGTAAATGCAGAGCTTGGTGCAACAGTAACGACTATCGCAGAGGCACGTGCAGTGCTTGAAGATAATCGTTATGCAAGGTTGCAGCATTTGATTGATACTAAATTTACAGACACTCAGATACTTACTCTGCTTGATTGCTTTGAAAGACGCAACGATACGGATATTAGAAGTATGGTTACTGACAACGCTGATGTGCCGACGATATTTGAATATGTATTGGCTATTCTTTGGTACAAGGTCAGCGAACGTCAAGGCAGAATTTTGGACTATATGAAGTTGTCGCTTGATGCAGATTTGCTCCCCAAAACGCACGCCGCGGGCGGTGAAGCCGATATAGTCTATGAGTATGAGGCAACTGAACATTATCCCTCTCATACCTTGTTGATTGAGGCAACACTCGCAGACAGCACCAACCAGCGTAGGATGGAAATGGAGCCGGTATCAAGACACTTAGGACAGCATTTGATCCGCACAAGAAATATGGATTCTTATTGCGTATTTGCTACCAATTTCTTGAATATCAACGTTATTTCTGACTTCAGAAGCAGAAAAACTACACCATACTACGATTCACAAGATTACACACAGTATGTTGAAGGAATGAAGATTATTCCTTTGGAAACATCGGAGCTTAAAAGGATTGTTCAAGTTAGTAAAACTTACAAAGAATTGTATCCGATTTTCGAGGAGGCGTTTAACTCGGCACTTCCGCCGCATATGTGGTATGATGGCTGTATAAAAAATTCGATTTGATTTGCAAAGCAGGTAATTGTAATGTGGGGAAAAATATTTAGTTTTATCGGGAACCATTGGGTTGATATATTCTTGATTCTTGTAGGCGCATCAGCTTTGCTGATTTACTATTTGCAAGAGAGAAAAAAGGTTTCTGAAGCAGCATCTTTGATTTCAATGCAAGTTGAAGATTTGCAAAAGCGAATTAGCGAAATTGGCACATTCATAGTAGAAGGACAACTCAACGAAGGTGCATTTTATGAGTCTCAAATTCTATTCAAGACGGATTATTGGGATATGTATAAGCATTACTTTGTAAGAAAAATAGACTCATATAGCTTTAGTCTTTTTGATAATTTCTATAATTGTGCCTCTGAAATATTGGAGCAACAACAGTTGATGAAAAACCTGCAAAAGAACTCGTTCTTCTTGAGTCAACAAAGCATTATGCAGATGGAAACTAATGCTTTGTTACAGTCTTTATCAATGAGCGAACAAACTTCTGTGGATGTTTCTCAACTGATTAAAGCAATGGAAAACACTGTTCCTGCTGATATGGATTCAGAGCAGAAAAAGGCGTTGGAAAATGCATTAAGGCAAATAAGTTTATCTAACAGTAACGCTAATTCTGAACTGTTTTGGAGTCTTTATAACAAAACCAAAGGAAATGTGCACGCTGCTATAAATCAAAAAGCTTTAACATCATATATACCTATGCAGATTAGAATTACACTTGAAAACGCATTGAAAAAGAACGCTTCAATACCGATAATTGGTTGTGAAGGGTACAGAAAAATAAAAAAGATAGCTAAAAGAAAGTTTTAATTTGTAAGCATTTATCACAGTTATCAGATTGACAATTAGGCAAGGAGATTTTATGCCAAAAACACCAAGCAACTTTCAACTGTTACGGACAAAAAACATTTTAGCCATTTTAGACGGTGATGTAGATTTTGGCGAAATTCCAACCTCATCCTCTAAGGGAAATATAAAAATTTCGCTGCCATATTTGAGTGGACCAATGTTATGTCAAATATCCACCCAATTCGGATTACCGGCAACTTATGGGTGGAATGGTGGAGCAAAAAGCAGATGGGAATATCTTGACGATCTTTTGGAATACTGCATTAACAATCATCGTGAATCTGATCTTTTAAGTTTCTTGTTTTCAAAAGAGCAGTTTGTTGAAAAACTTAGAGGTTATACTCCAGAAATAATTGATTCCGCCCACCAAACCATTATTGCGACTGTTATTGATCAAATAAATGGAGCACTGTACTTTGGTGGTCACGAGCTTGTAAAAGTTGGAGATCGTTTTGCAATAAAAAAGAAAGGTGAAGCCGTTTCAGTTGTTGCTCCATCAGTTAAAACGATTGATCGTTCCTATATTGTGAACTTGTCAGAACGAGCTATGAAAGATGTAACAGATGGCAATTTTGATAGTGCAATTACTAAATCACGTACACTCCTTGAAGAAGTGTTTTGTTATGTAATTGAGAAAAAGGGTGAGGCACCATCCGAAAGTGGAGATATCGGAAAGCTTTATTCACAGGTCAAAGCCTTATATAATATGCATCAAAATAAGGATATGGACAAGCGTATCAATGGATTACTTTCTGGACTTGAAAAAATATTATCTGCTATCTCCGAAATGCGCAATAAAGGAAGCGATTCCCACGGGGTAGGTACAAAGCGTATTAACATTGCTGAGCATCACGCACGTTTGTTTGTAAATAGTGCAATGACAATGGCAGATTTCGTACTTGCGGTAAGTGAAAAGCATACTTAGAATGATGCGTTGAAAATATAGTATTCAGTAAAATTCGTTGACAAATCGTACACTATGTGTTACAATATATGTGCGAAATTCGCAAATAACTGTTCGCATATAATGTTCATATTATTGCTTTCGTGGCAACATTATGGCAACAAAAAATCTGATAGCCAATGGGTTATGGATAATACAAATAATTAAAATAATCTTAGCTAAATTATCTAAACGAAATTGTTTAGGTTAAGAAAGTTAGGAGCGAGTGGGAATGAGTTTTGCATAGCAAAACTCAACTATGATCGTTTCGCAGAAACGGTTATATCATAACATTTGGCGAAGCAAGATGCTTCGCCTAAATTTTATTTGTGCATTGACTTGATAATTTCTTTGTGCTATAATACATAACATAAATTATTTAAAGGACAATAAAATGAAACTATATTTAAAGGGCCTTAAGGCTGGAATTCCTATTGGGTTAGGGTATCTTTCGGTATCGTTTACCTTTGGAATTATGGCTATTTCTCTGGGCTTTTCTTGGTGGCAGGCAGTTATTATTTCTGCTTTTACCTTGACCTCGGCGGGGCAGCTTGCCGGAATACAGGTTATGGTTAACCCAGGGCAATATTTTACAATGCTGATTTCTCAGCTAACTATAAATATGCGCTATTCCTTTATGTCGGTGTCGCTTTCTCAAAAGGTGTCGCCTAAATTTAAGGGTATAAAAAGATGGCTGCTCGGATTTTTTATGACTGACGAGATTTTTGCTGTGGCATCTTGTGAAAATGTTGTTGAGCCTATATTTTTCCTTGGGCTTTCTACATTGCCTTGGATTGGCTGGACTCTTGGCACATTGCTTGGCGCACTTATTGGCAACGTATTGCCACCTGTTATTATGGCATCACTTTGTATTGCTATTTACGGTATGTTTTTAGCGATAATTATTCCACCTGCTAAAAAATCCAAGCCTATACTTATCGTTATTATAGTGGCTGCACTTTTACACTGTGCGTTTTACTATTTGCCACTACTAAGAGAAATACCATCCGGCATTTCAATAAGCATCTCGGCTATTTTAGCGGCTGTTTTTGGCGCTCTGCTTTTCCCTATCAACGTTGATAAGGAGGAAACAGGAAATGCTTGATTTTTGGATTTATTTGTTTATTCTTTCCGGCTCTACATATTTAATCAGAGCTATACCGTTTGCGTGTGTAAAAAAGACTATTGAAAACCGCTTTATTAGGTCATTCCTTTACTATATTCCTTATGCCGTTTTAGCCGCAATGACCTTCCCTGCTGTTATTTATTCAACAGGAAATATAATATCCGGCTTTGTTGGACTTATAATCGGCGCTGTGCTTGCGTTTTTTAATCGTGGTCTTACACTTGTTGCAATTGCCGCCTCGCTTGGCGCACTTGTTACTGAACTAATTATTATGATAATTTAAAAAAGAGGCTTTTTGCCTCTTTTTTAATATGGAATCCCTCCGTCTGCTAAAGCAGCTCGGAGGGATTTGTTGATATTATTGATTTATATTAGAAAAAGCCTTGCAGGCTTTTTCTTTTGCTTTGTTATATTTTGTTAGCTATTGTTTCTTCTCCAATAATAATTATAATAGGTTGACGTTAAATAAGTTGCCGCAGTTGTTGTATTTGACAGATCGGCTGAACTAATCTCCGTTTCAGTTGTAAAACTGCTTGATGTGGATACATACCAGCCATTTGGATTTTCAAAGGTTACGCTTGTAAGCGAAGAACCGAACGCATCGATTCCTATAGACGTTACGCTATTGGGTATTGTTACACTTGTAAGTGAGGTGCAATGAGAGAACGCATAGCTTCCTATTGTTGTGCAACTGCTGTTAGATTCAAAAAGAATTTTTGTGAGCTTTGCGTTTTTATAAGAACCAAAACTATAGTAAGAATAAAACAAACTTCTAGGAATCTTTGTAACCTTATTGCCTATAATTAAAGAAATTCCGTTGCCTGATGTACCGGCATTCATAAAAACACAATTGTTACTATAAGAATTCGTGTATGAAGAATAAGTTGGAACTTTTAAATCATTCATTGCAATTGCATTGAATTTGATTTCTACTAACTTGGAACAGTCACTAAATGCCGAGTTTTCTATTGATGTAACACCTTCACCGATAGTTACGCTAGTAAGCGAGGTACAAGTAGCGAACGCAGAGGCTCCTATAGACGTTACGCTATCTGGTATTGTTACACTTGTAAGCGAGGTACAAGTAGCGAACGCAGCGCCTCCTACAGATGTTACACTATCGGGTATTGTTACACTTGCAAGCGAGGTACAAGTAGCGAACGCATAACTTCCAATTCTTTCACAAACGCTTTCTTCTTCAAAGTCTATGCTTGTTATTTTGGGTGAATATGAAGAGCTACTACTATACGGACAGAATAAATAAGCAGGAATTTTAGTTACATTCTTTCCTATATTTACCTTTATTCCGTCTACACTTTGTCCTGCATTATAAAATACATAGTTGTTAGAGCTTAAATCAGTCATATCCGTCGCATTAAAAATAATGCTTGTGAGAGCCGTGCAATTATAGAATGCATATGTATCTATGGAGCTTACACTTTCTCCAATAGTTAAAGATGTTACGGATGTACAACCACGCAATGCACCGTAAAAAATCTTTCCTCCAATTATGTTAACGCGTTTTAGAGCCTCGGGGAAATAGTATTGAGAGTAATAATTAGCCTTGTAATACTGATTTACACAATAGCTGTTGTCATAGCTTGAACCACCAAAGATATATCCTAATACGGTTGTTTTGTCATTCGTTGTTGTCGACAAACTTCCACCAACAAACGGAACTGTAATAGAAGTAAGAGAATAGCAACCGCTAAGCATAGCCTCGCCCATAGAGGTAACGCTACTTGGAATGGTAAGTTCCTTTAAATTGTAGCAGTTTAAAAACGCCTTATATCCTATGCTTACAAGAGCATCAGGCAGAGTGATAGAGCTAAGCGCGAGACACGCACCGAAAGAAAAATCTCCAATGCTATCACAAGCACTGTCTGCCTCAAATATAACAGTCTTTATATTAGTCACATCGTAAGCACTATTTAAAGGGTAAAAAAGTCTGTTTGGAATTTTAGTTACATTTTTGCTTATATTTACGGTTATTCCTACCCCATCTTTACCGACACTGCCAAAAATGTAATTTGATTCCTCAAAGTCAGAAAGAGCAACCGCCTTGTAATCAATGGATGTTACGTTATAGCATTGATAGAATGCGTGTTTTCCGATATAGGAGCAGTCCTCGGGAATTGTAATTTCGGTCAAAGCAGAACAGTAAGCAAATGATTTCTCTCCAATATAAGTAATTCCACTCGGAATATTTTCAACTGATACAAGATTTTTTAGCAAATAGAAGGCGTTATTTCTTATACTCGTACAAACACTTCCATTCTCAAAAGTAATTTGCTCTATATTCGGACAACATGAAGCATAAGAGGTTGCAAACAAATATGCAGGAATAAATGTTACCTCTTTACCTATCGCAACTGATATTCCCGTTGATTGCTGTCCGGCATAGTCAAACGCTTGTGTGTTTTCCGATAAATTGTCAATAGCTTTTGCATTGTAATAAATTTCAGTAAGAGAAACACAGCTCATAAAAGCACAATTGCCTATTTTGGTGATGTTTTCGGGAATGATTATACTTTCAAGCGAAGAGCAATTATAGAAAACATAATTTTCGATTACAGTTACATCACTTGGAATGTTGACGGATTTAAGATTGCTACAAGAGTTAAATGCAGATGCACCAATGGCAGTTACGCTTTCGGGGATAGTAACCGTTTTTAAGCTTGTACATCCTTTAAATGCGGAATTTCCAATAGAATTTACTGCTTTGTTCTTATATGTAGAGGGAATTTCCAAAGCGGTGGCATTACCTGTATAACCGCTTATCATATATCCGTCTTCGTTCTCTACGAAAACAAGACCGTGTGTTGCTTCCTCTACTGTTACCTCACATATAGCCTGAAGCCCGTTAGATGAGCCCGCGGTAATCGTTGCAGTTCCGACGCCAACTGCTGAAACAACGCCATTGTTTACAGTCGCAACGTCACTGTTTGAACTAGTCCAAGTTACAGTCTTGTCTGTTGCGTTGCTAGGAGAAACTGTAGCAACTATATTTTGCGCGCTTCCGACCTCCAAGGTGACAGAAGATTGGCTAAGCACAATTGCAGTTACATCAATAGTATCGGGAGCTTTAGCCTTTACGGTTACAATACAATTTGCATATTTGCCGTTAGTGGTTTCAACTGTGATTATTGCCACGCCCTCGCCTGTTGCAACTAGCGCTCCGTCACTTACTGTTACAACACTTGTATCAGAGCTTTTCCAAACAAGCGCCTTTTTTTGTGCATCACTTGGCGTTACTGTTGCTATAAGAGTTTTTACCTCACCTACTGTAAGAGTAACAGTTGTACTGTTACGGTTGACCCCTGTAATCTCTATTATATCACCATCAGTGTCAGAATCGGTGCTAGTATCAGTTTCGGTGTCGGTCGACTCGACATCGGTGCTAGTGTCACTTTCGGTATTGGACTCAGTCTCGGTTTCTGTTTCCGTATCAGCCGAGGTATCGGTTGACGTGTCGGTATTGCTACCGTTTTCTGTGTTTGTTTCGGTCTCAGACTCATCCTCAGTTTCTATTTCAGTTTCACTTTCGGTATCGGACTCAATCTCGGTTTCTGTTTCCGTATCAGTAACTGATTCAGTGTCTGTGTCACTGTTGATTTCTGTATCGGATTCAGCTTCACTATTAGAATCCGTTTCTGTTTCCGTATCAGCCGAGGTATCGGTTGACGTGTCGGTATTGCTACCGTTTTCTGTGTTTGTTTCGGTCTCGGTATTTGTGTCAGTATCGGTATTTTCACCACAGGATGAAAATGCGAGAACAAGGCACAATGTCAAAGCCAAAACAAATAAAAGTGTTAGTTTTCTTTTCATATTTCCTCCTTGAACATACCAAATTGGGATATTTTATATTATACCATAATGGTATAATATTGTCAAGAATAAATATTGGAGTGAAATATGAGACTCAAATTGTTACGAAAGCAACGTGGCATTTCTCAGTTGAAGCTTGCTATGGATTTAAACATGAATCAAAATAGTATAAGCCGTTATGAAAACGAGGAGAGACAAGCTGATTATCAAACACTTATTTTATTTGCTGACTACTTTGATGTTTCTATTGATTATTTGCTCGGTCGTACTGACAATCCTAAAACAAACAAATGAAAAAGCCTTGCGGTAATTTGACCGCAAGGCTTTTTGTTATTAAATTTGTAAAAAATGTCGAGATGTGTCTGTTTTTATGCTAATTTCTTTTCAAGACGGCTTCTTATTTCCTTAATAAAGGTAATTGTATTTACGGCTGTTGATTTTGTGCCCTCGGAAACCAAGCCAACGAGGTCCTTTGTCATAATGCCGTCGTTCAAGGTATCTATGCAGGCTTCCTCAAGCTTGTTTGCGAAGTTAACAAGGTCACAAAGTCCGTCAAGCTCTCCTCTTTTACGGAGTGCGCCGCTCCACGCATAGATTGTTGCCATTGGGTTAGTCGAGGTATCCTCTCCCTTTAGGTAACGATAGTAGTGTCTTGTAACTGTTCCGTGTGCTGCCTCATATTCAAACTTTCCGTCAGGGGACACAAGCACGGATGTCATCATAGCGAGTGAGCCAAACGCAGTTGAAACCATATCTGACATAACGTCACCATCATAGTTCTTACAAGCCCAAATGTAGCCACCCTCGGAGCGAATAACTCTTGCCACTGCATCATCGATTAGAGTGTAGAAATAAGTAATTCCAAGCTCCTCGAATTTAGCCTTATAGCACTCGTCGTAAATCTCTTGGAATATGAGCTTAAAGGTTTGGTCGTATTGCTTTGAGATTGTGTCCTTGGTTGAGAACCATAGGTCTTGCTTTGTGTTTATTGCGTAGTTAAAGCAGGAATGTGCAAAGGAACGGATTGATGAGTCCTTGTTATATTGACCTTGCAAAACGCCTGCGCACTCGAAATCGTAAATAGTTTGACGGAATTTTTCGTTACCCTCTTTGTCGGTAAACACAAGCTCTGCCTTGCCCTCTTCGGTTGGTCTATACTCTGTTGCCTTATAAACATCACCATATGCGTGACGAGCAATTGTGATTGGCTTTTTCCAGTTGCGAACTGCGGGCTTAATTGAGTCAATCAAAATAGGCGCACGGAAAACTGTGCCATCAAGAATTGCACGGATAGTTCCATTAGGGCTTTTCCACATTTCTGTAAGGTTATATTCCTCTACTCTTTGCTTGTTAGGTGTGATTGTAGCACATTTAACAGCAACACCATACTTTTGGTTAGCATAAGCAGAATCGAAGGTAACCTTGTCCTTGGTTCTCTCTCTTTCAGGAAGTCCAAGGTCGTAGTACTCTGTTTTCAAATCTACAAATGGAAGGAGTAATTCGTCCTTTATCATCTTCCAAATAATTCTTGTCATTTCGTCGCCATCCATCTCAACGAGTGGAGTGGTCATTTTAATTTTTTCCATTTTAATCTCCTTGCCTGAAAAAATATATTCTTATTATATACTATTGATTTTAGTTTTGCAAGTTCTTTCAAAAGAAAAAGCCCCATATTGAGGCTTTTTTCTATAATTCCAGGAATTCCGTGCGAGGCTTCTTAAACGCTTCCACTAAAAACTCATACCTATCGTAGAGGAAAAGCCTTACATAATCATATTGCATTCCAAACTCAAACTCGCCACTATCTCCGTGCCATTGCTCAGCATCTATAATTGCTACATTTTTAATTCTGCTCTTATAGTCGCGCAAATGGTCGGCAACCTCTAAAATTGCGCCTTTTTTCTCCTCAAAGCGAGCTTTTGTCATTTCATAATACTTATCGTATTTGAAAAATTCTCTATAAAAATAGGAGTATGTTGCAATTTCTATTTTTTGTGCGGACTCAATCTCTGACTCGGTATATGGTAAATCCCAAGGCTCGGTGGTGAGGCAATAATCAAAATCCCAGACGGGACCGAATTTCAGCTTTCCGCCCTCCTCCTTGTACATAAAAATGCTTCTACGACAGGAATCACGATTGAGCATTATCTCATTGATTAAATAGTAATCAATCACCGACTCTACATCTACTAAATCCTCAAAGCCAAGGGGGGTATCGCTAAATGACACCTCTTGCGCCTTACCATATTTTATAGAATTGTAAGAAGCCTCTATATATTCCTTGACATATGCTTGAGCTTCAGCCGTGTCACCTGTGTCCTGCAAATCCTTTACGCTTGGATATTTAATCTCGAAGCCGATATCCTTGCCCGAATAATAGATTTTAAAGCAATTCTCATTCCAAAGAGCTTCCTTTTCCTCTATAAAGCCAGTATCACAAACCACCAAAAATGGATAGTCGATTTGATTTGGAACTATTTCGGTATCAACATCGCACCTGCCCTTTTCCTCATTTACCTTTTCAGTGAGAAGATAAATCCCCTTAAACTCATCGTTTACAAAAAGAGTCACATGGTTTGGAGTTGGGTTAAAATCCATATTGTCAAAATAAGATGCCAAGGTCAATGCTGTATAGTTTCTTATAACTGATTGGTCATAATAATCTGCGAGTAAAATCCATTCCTTTTCTGCCTTTAAGCCAAGGAGTGAGGTGTCAACATTAAATTCAAGCTCATATGGCTTTTTTGATGCAACTGCAGTTGAGTTGCCTCTTACATTAATGGTGGTAAGAGCATCCATACCAACAGAAAAATCATAGCCTTGGCTGTTTGAAAGTTTAACCTCACAGGCTATTTTTTCGCCCTTTTTCTCGGGCTCCTTGCCATTTTGTGTGTTTATTTCAATTATAGGAATTTGAATCTCGCCATCTAATTTTTCATAAAACTCGTCTGCCGTCATTTCCTTTGGTGCCCACGGCACAAAATGTATAAGTGAAATAACCACGCCGTATATCAAAAGTGCTACTGCAACGATGCCAACACTTATTATCGCAATTTTCTTTTTCATATTTTTCCATTTCTTTTCCGCGTATAATTAAGCTAGCGGAATAATCTTCATATACTCTGTATAATAAATCTCTTTTACAAAATCAACAGGTGTAAGAATTATTGCCTTATCGTAAACCTCAACTATCCAGCCCTCGGATGCCTCGCCTGTCATACTAGTTCTTATTGCATCGTCATCGTCTATATATCTAGGCTCGGATACAGAAGGAATATGAACCATATAGCAATATTCCCCATCAAAATTGGATATATTCAGGTTTTCATTAAGTGCTTCAAGCTCGAACATCCAATGAGAATGGCCACTAAAGAAAACTACATTTTTGTATTCCTTCAAAAGTAGTCTGAATTCTCCTTCATCCGCTGTGCCATAGCTAAACGGCATTGGGTATTCATAGCCTACTGAATTTTGCAAGTTTCCTACTGCATTTTTTTGTGTGCCATCGGTATCAGATAAGAAGGTGTGAAAGAATAAAAATACTGTGCTATCCTTATTCTCCTCAAGGACACCTTCCAACCAGTCAAGCTGGCTTTTATCAAGAATTGTATATTCTGTGTTGTCTATTTCTTTTGGATAGCTCCATCTCATTTGACAGAGAAAAACAAATACGTCCCCGCCTATTTTGTCAGGCTTATACACAAAATCAAGTCCGTTTGGTGCGATATTTATAACCTCATTATCAGTTAATATATCTGTGTTCACATTTTCAAGCCAGCTACCATCTAAAACCGCGGGGGTATCGTGGTTGCCGCTTGTTGTGTAAACCTTGTATTCTCTATCCTTTATTGCGTTATTGAATTTTTGCAGGTATTCAAGCTCACCATTATTAGTTAGGTCGCCTGCAACTCCGACAAAATCAACACCTTGATTATCTAAAAAGTCAAGCGCGTAATCAAAATAATCACCTCTGTTGTAGTGAACATCGGAAAGTGCGCCGAAGCGATATTCTTTTGTCGATATTATTCTATATTGAATAGGAATTTCAAAAAAATGAACAGTCTCGCCCGCTGTCAGCTTTATATATTCACACGCCTTTGGAACAACAAGGCTTTCTATTTTTAATATGTCACCTTTTTTTACATTCGCTTCACAGATGTTAGAATAATAAGGTAGTGAGCTCTCGTTTTTGCCAGCAAACGAAAGTGAAACATCTCCCTCTAAATCGTTGATATTCAATTCAAATGTAACCCTTCCTCTAGCTGAGCCTTGTCCGTCGAAGGCGATTTCAACAGTGGGTGTAGGCACTCCGGCTTCTTTGTCGGTTTTGGTTTTCGTATCTGTTTCTGTACCAGTTGAAATATCAGAGCTTGTTTCAGTTGCTGTCTCACTATCGGTATTAGTGTCTGTATCATTTTTAACGCCACTGCAAGCTGAAAAAGTAAAAATAAAAAACAAAAGCAAGGAAATTAAAGGCAATATTCTTCTCTTCATCTTTTCACCTCACATTCGCTATATTTTGATTATAACACATTAATTTTGATTTGTAAATCGCAATTAATTATTTAAACACCTCAATAGCTTTTGCAGTCACAGATAAGAACAATAAAGCTCCTTGGCTTGAAATATCAATCTTTAAAGCCATGTGCTGGTAATGATGTATATCAATATCTAAATTGGCAAAAATTAAGCCGATAACGCGCGCGAAATTTGTTGATTTTGGCCCTTAATAATCTTGACTTTTAATAGTATCAATGTTATAATTATATAAAATATAAGACAGAGGAGAAAGAAATGACAGAAGAAAAATATTTATTTACTATAATTTCTGCTGTTTACAACGCGGAAAAATATATTGATGAATTGATGGCGAGCTTGATAGATCAAACCATTGGCTTTGAAAATATACAGGTTATTTTGGTAAATGATGGCTCCAAGGACGATTCTTTGTCTGTTTGTCAAAAATATCAAGAAGCATATCCAGAAAATGTTCGCGTTATTGACAAGGAAAATGGTGGGGTTTCTTCAGCTAGAAATGCCGGATTGCCTTATATTGAGGGTAAATATTTAAATTTCATTGATTCTGATGATAAGTTCTCTCTCGACACCCTTGAAAAGGTATATAATTATTTTGAAAAATATCAAGACCAAACCGATGTTGTAAACATCCCGTTTGAATATTTTGATGGTGCGACAGGAGGCAAGGACCATATTCAAAATAAAAAGTTCGCATATGGCTCTCGTCTTGTAAACCTAGAAAACGACTATAAGGTTTCTATAATGAATGTTACATTCTCATTTATGAAATCTGAAGCTTGTCGTGACATTACCTTTGACACCTCTATTTGCATAGGTGAGGATTTAAAGTTTATCAACACCGTTCTTTTGAAAAAACGTACTGTTGCTCTTTTAAATGACGGAAAATATTGGTATAGAAAGCACTCTGATGGCTCACCATCTCTTATTTCTACCAAGCTTCTCTTACCTCAATATTACATTCCTCAGGTTAAGAATTTGACTCTTTGGGCTTATGAATATTCTATGGAAACCTATGGAGATTACCCTCTGTTTTTACAATATACCATAGCTAGTGATTTTCAAGAAAAGATAAAGCCTAATAATCGAGCAAAGTCAGTTTTAAAGGACGATATTGACGAATATCGCGCTTTAGTTGACAAGGCAATGAAAACATTTTCAGACAAGATTATTACAGAGCTTGATCTTCTTTCCAAGGAGTACAAGGTTTTCTGGCTATCAAAAAAATATGATTGCCCTGCTAATGCCACATTTTATAATGGTCGTGTTTGTTATGAATTTGATTGTCTTGATACGCTTGACGAGGAAGGCAATCCTATCTCTAAAACCAAAATTGATTGGTATGGATACTCTGTTTTTGACAGAATAAAGCTCATGGACAACGGTCTTCTTTTGAGTGGATATATCACTGTTTTACCATTCGAAAATTGTGAAGAAACAATTAAAATCTATATAAAAGCATATAACACCACATTTGAGGTTAAGCTTCAAAACAGCAATGACCATTGCTACTATTTCGATGATGAGGTTATTTTCTACAGATATTACTACAATGTATCTATCCCATATGCTCACGCATTAAAAACAACCTTTACTTTAGCATATGGCGTAGATGCAAATACTCTATCTGTACCTGCCCATTGTGGCTTCGATAGATACACTCCTATCAGCAATACCGCTGGTGGCGAATTGTATATACAAGGAAATTATGCTTTAAAGCCTTTGAAAAACGGATTCTCTCTTGAGACCATGCCTAAAAAGCAAATCAAGAAATTATATAAAAAGCATTTAAAATATTTGAAGCTAAAGCATAAAAAGCACTATCTTGTAAGACGCACGATTGACTTCTTAAAGAAATTCTTCAAAAAGAAAATTTGGCTTATCTCCGACCGTTTTGATATTGCCGGTGATAACGGCGAGGCTCTTTTCAAATATGTTTCTAAAAACAAGCCAAAGGGCGTTAAACCATATTTCGTAATCAACGAAAAATCCCAAGACTTTGATCGTATGAAAAAATACGGCAAGGTAATAAAGCAAGGCTCTAAAAAGCACAAGATATATTACCTGCTCTCTGATGTTAACATCTCCGCACACCTCGACTATGAAACACTATTGCCTGTAAAATACGATTTTTACAGAGATTATATTTGTAACAAAAAGGTCGTATTTTTACAGCACGGTGTTACAAAGGACGACATACATACGGTATATTCAAGATACAAGCAAAACACAGGCTTATTCATATGTGCATCTGACCTCGAAAGAGATTCTATTGTTCAAAACGAGGGATATGGATTCTTTAAAAACGATGTAAAAACAACTGGCTTTGCTCGTTTTGATTATCTTGAAAATAACGATGAAAAAATCATTACAATTATGCCTACTTGGAGAAAGTATCTGGTTCGTGGACTTGATCAAAATAGCAAGTGGATTTATATTTCAAACATTGAGGAAACCGAATTTGTAAAGTATTACAAGGAGCTTCTCTCCAGCGAAAAGCTTGTCGAGGCTGCCGAAAAATACGGATACAAAATCCACTATGTTCCTCACCCTAATGTTATGCCGCTTACCGATATGCTTGATGTAAATCCTTATATATCGGTTATTTCCAACCCAGTTTATAGAGACATTTTCTCTCATTCTTCTTTAATGCTAACCGACTATTCATCCACCGCGTTTGACTTTGCATATATGAAAAAAGCCCTTGTTTATGCTCATTTTGACTCGAAGCTATTTTTCGATTCACACACTTACAGCAAAGGCTATTTCAGCTATGAAAATGATGGATTTGGCGAGGTTGTTTATGATGCCACCTCAACAATTGACACACTCATTGATTATATGAAAAACGGTTGTCAATTGAAGCCTATTTACGAAGAAAGAATTGACAAATTCTTTAAATACACAGACAAAAACAATTGCAAACGAATAGTTAAGTCGATTTTAGAGATGGAGGACTATGCAAAAATGCAACCAATAATTACGCCCTCAAAAGAGCGCATTCCTGTAGTTTTGGCAACAAATAACGCATATGCTCCGTTTGTTTCTGTTACTATCGAATCACTTCTTCGCAATTCTGATTTGTATTACTATTACGACATCTTTGTTTTTCACACGGATCTTTCTCGCGCTTCTATCAAAGCACTTCAAGCACAAACACCAAACTACAGCGTGAGATGTATAGATGTATCTAAATATATCAATCCACATCTTAAAAATTTGCCTAAAAACTCCAAGTATATTACAAAAGAAACTTATTATAGAATAGTTATGCCATCTGTGCTTTCGGAATATGATAAGGCTGTTTATATCGATTGCGATTTAGTTGTGCTTGGTGATATTTCAAAATTCTATAGCTTTGATGTGTCCAAGCATATGGTCGGTGGTGTTAGAAACCCACTACATACCATTATGAAGGAGCACATTGAGGAGCTAGGACTTAATCCGCTCAAGTATATCAACGCAGGCGTACTTTTAATGAATCTTGATATGATGCGCAAAAAAGGCTTTGAAAATACCTGCTTTGAGCTTTTGGCAACACGCGACTTGCGTTTTATGGATCAAGATGCTATAAACCTTGCGTGTGAAAACAGCATTAAATATTTTGATATGAGCTGGAACTATGGCTGGCACTATGAGCGCTTAAACAATTTCAAGGATGAAAGATATCACCTTTTGGAAAGCGAATTAGAGGAGTATGAGCAAGCATCTGAATGTATTAATATTCTCCACTACACAGGAGATGTAAAGCCTTGGAAAAACTCCAAATATCGTTTTGGCACTATTTTCTGGGATTACGCAAAGCGTTCACCATTCTACAAGGACATTTTATATAAATCTCCTGTAAGCCCTATTTACAGAAAGTATTTAAATGCGACTGAAGAGATTGAAAACATCAAAAAATCAGCATCTTATAGAATAGGCAGATTCATCACTCTCCCAGCTAGAGCTGCAAGACGAGTGCTACGCAAAATCAAAAAAATAATTAAAAGAAAATAATTATTCAAACAAAAAAGCTCCCGTTGGCGTACCTTTCATAGAGCAGGTACACAGTTATGATCGCCTACGGCGAGTTTAGAGTTATGATTGGCTACGCCAAGTTATGATGTGCCTTCGGCACAGCTTCAAGTAACAGAGCGATCATATCATAACGTTTGCGAAGCAAACTCATAACGGCGAGCAAAAGCGAGCCTCATAACTAAATAATGGCATTTGTGTCCACAGATGCAGTGCTTCGTATGTCTTAATTAAAGACTACAATGCAAATGTCAAAAGTAACGCAAAGGCACTTATGGCAAACGCCATAAGTGCCTTTTACTACCTGCCGAAAGGTGTTAAAGCAACCAACAAAAGCATTGGTTTGAACGCTTCATATAGTAATCGGTAACACAGTATGTTAATCTTCTTCTTTGTTTTTTGTATCAAACTGGGGGAAACAAAGCAAAAAATAGTCGCACTCATCACAACAACATTCAAAGCCCTGCTCTCCGTTGCCAAGACAAACGTTAGGCTCTCCGGGTATAAGTTCTATGCTGGTAATATCTATTACCTTTTTTGAAATATCTTTACTCATACATTCTCCCCATACGCATATAAAAAAGGTGCACCCTCGAAGGAATGCACCGAAAAAATGCTCCCCCTCGAATGTTGCTACACAAACTCTCTCCGATACGGTATGAGAAAAGAGAGAAAACACTTTTTACCAAAGTATTTTCCCGTATCAGAGAAAAATATGCAGTTTGTGTAGCATGGACATTGTACCACATTTTACTCAATTTGTCAATGACGCTTGAGAATTTGACAAAAATATTCTTGCTTTGGTGTCTTTAATTAAGTCAGTGCTTGCAAAGAAAAGAGGACAGAGAATGTTTTGCATTCTCTGTCCTCTTTCTGCCGGTAGGTATATTCCATTTCATACTGCTCTACCGAAAGCTCCCGTTTGGGAGTTTTTTTGTTATGAATATTTTACTACCTTTAAATTTGTAAAACGCACGGTGTTTCCACCAGTTTGACCATGTCTGCCTGCGTAAATCAGAATTTGAAGATTGTCACTTCCCTTTTCAGGGCTGACAAAGCTCCATTCAAATCCACCATTTTCTCTGCAATAATCAATATCAAATGCGTAGTTAGATACAAATTGCTTTGTAGTTGAATTATATAGTGCTACTGTAATGCATTCTGCATCGCCTACTAAAAATTCAACATCATCAAAGGAAAGCTTGTATTTAGTATTAAAGCTTGCATTGTTTACAAGCACATTGTGTACATGTTGTTTATCTGCAGCAGCAGTAATTTCAAGCTTTTCTAATTTTTTTATTTCGTTTTCGGTTGTTTGAGCATCATGATAATTTGCTTGATCAAACCCTAATTCATAATATTCCTTGTATCCAAATGTGGAAGGATTCAAAAGGCTTAAAACAACATCTGGCTCTGTTGCTTCAATATATTCCGCTATCTCACATTCAGTAAAATGTCTTGGGTCTATTACATCTATTTCCTTAAACGCAGTTGACATAAAGGACTGCACCGGGATTGCAAAGCTATCCTTCAAAATAAGCACCTTCAGATTGCTTGAAGCATTGCCATTTCGATGTTGAACAAGTGGATAATCTCCACCAACATAAGCACTATATGGGGTTTCTTTAAAGAGGTTCTTGTTAGTAATATATTCTTTTTTAACTACTACAGCCTCTTCAAATGTGCCTTCATAATACGTTTTATGCTTTGGTACATACATAGACATATCTGTATCAAATTTAGGTGTATAAAGCTTATAGTCATCTAAACCGGCAAAAAGTGTTCCTACTCTCTTACCGTGACTGCCAAGAAAATGGTCCTCATAAACAGTTACATTCCATTTATCCTTGTTTGTCAAGGACATATCTATGTTAGCATCTGGATATTGCTCATTTAATTGCTCCATTATAATGCCAAATGCCAAAAATGCTCCGTCGTTATTCCAGTGGTGGTCGGTTTTATAAAAATATTTTTCTATCTCTTCTTCACTTTTGGCTACATAATTACGCAAGTCGATATATGAAACATTGTTCTTTTCAAGAGCAGTTACCAATTCATTAACATCTTCATTAGCGAAATTCTCCGAGCCTGTATAAACCAACTCGTTTTGCATATCAACCTTTATAGGAGCCTGAACATACAAATATCCTATTCCTTTTTCGTTAAGATACTTGTTCATAGCACCAACAGAATTTCCATATGATACCATATCGTGGCGAATGATTTTTTCATATGTTAGCATTCCGTTTTTTAGTCTTGTTACTTGGTTATAGTGATTTCTTCCTGTTACTCTTGCAAAGAAGCCGTTTATATTAATAAACTCCTCTTTGTATTTTACATTGGACAAATAAGATGATTTTACCTCGCTTATAAATTGCGTTGTATTAATCTCTCCATTTTTAAGCTTGTCAAATGGAACAGTAAAGGCTTTTGTATTTAAAAAGAAGCAAATAACTAAAAAGGCAAGAACTATTATAGTAAATACAAGTGCTGTGATTTTTTTGAATTTTGTATTATTCATTACATGCCTCCTTTAGAAATTGAAATAAATAAACGGGTTATGAGCATTCATAACTATAAATGAAACACTGACGATAAATAGAACTGCTTGTACAAGGTATCCACCAAAATGGAATACATTGCCTGTCCATGTCACCCGTGCCTTAATCTTATTAGCTACAAAGCCGATAAGCGGTGTTGAGCATATAATACCGGCAATCAAGGTGATTGCGTAGTCAGTTAAATGCATAATTGCTGTATCGTTTATAAATCCACCAGGGGCAAAGCCAAACATCGCCTTCATATATTCAAGAGCGCTTGGCAAATCTATTGCACGGAAAAGCACCCAGCCGAGCAATACCATGAGCATTGTAAATACTTGGTATGGTATGCGAAGTCCTATATATTTCTCTACCTTCTCTGGTAGCTTTGTAAGCTTTTCAAAGATGAGAAGCACTCCATAAAGCACGCCCCACAAAATGAAGTTCCAGCTAGCGCCATGCCAAATACCAGTTGCTAGCCAAACCACAGCTAGATTGAAAACCAATCTCCATTTGGATTTTACGCGAGAGCCACCGAGTGGAAAGTAGAGGTAATCTCTGAACCATGTACCGAGTGACATATGCCATCTACGCCAGAACTCTGTAATTGTTTTCGATATGTATGGATAGTTAAAGTTCTCAAGGAAGTTAAAGCCGAGCATAAGACCGATACCTATTGCCATCTCTGAATATCCAGCAAAGTCAAAGAATATTTGAAGTGCGTAGCAAATTATACCGAGCCAAGCAAGAGATACTGTAAGCTCTGTCGATTCAAATGATACATCTGCAACCTGTGCAAGCACATTTGCGAGCAGTACCTTCTTATTAAAGCCCTTCATAAAGCGATACATTCCCTTTGTGAACATATCAGTAGTTACTACACGGTGCTTAATCTCCTCCTCTACTGTTGTATAACGAACAATAGGGCCAGCGATTAATTGTGGGAATAGTGAAACATAAAGTCCTACATAAAAAGGATTTTTTTGAACAGGTGTTCCACGATATACATCAATAACATAGCTCATTGATTGGAAGGTAAAGAATGAAATACCAATTGGCAAAACATACTTCGTTTGTTCAAAAAGCTCCTGTGTGAATGGGAATATTGAATGTAGTGTTCCTGTTGCAAAGTTCATATACTTATAAACGAAAAGAAGTCCCAGATTTCCAACAACTGCTATTGCAAGCATTATTTTGGAATGTCTGTCTCCTCTTTTTGTTTCTGCAACTCTTATTGCCATAAAGTAGTTAAAGAGTATTGAAATTAACATTACTACTACAAAGGCAGGCTCGCCCCACGCATAAAAAATCAAGCTGACAAGAAGTAGCCAATAGTTTCTCGCCTTTTGAGGGAGCAAATAGTTTATGCCCAATGTAATTGGAAAAAACATAAACAAAAACTCTAAGCTGGTAAATAACATAGTCTCTCCTTCTTTATATTTTTAAAATACACACCTATTTTAACACACACGCAAGAATTTGTAAAGTGCTTTTTATTTCCACGTTCTTTTTAGCTATTTTTATAAAATTATTGAATTATTTTTCCTATAGTGGTAAAATAATAATGTAAAACCTTTGTTTTACAAAAAGGAGGAAATTATGAAAAAGTACATTGCTGAATTTATTGGCACATTTGTTTTAGTTACTTTTGCCTGTGGCGTTGCCGTTGTTACAGGAGCTAACGTTGTTGCAACAGCACTTTCATTTGGTCTTGTTATTGTTGCTATGGCTTACTCTGTTGGTAATATTTCCGGTTGCCATATCAACCCAGCAGTTTCTCTTGCTATGTTTATCATGAAGAAGATTACAGGCAAGGAATTTGCATTTTATGTAATTGCGCAGGTTCTTGGAGCTACAACAGGTGCAGCAGTTCTCGGTCTTTTCACAAAGCAATTCGAGAATTTAGGTGGAAACGTTGCTCAAGCTACATTAGTTAATGCTTATGGTGATGTTGGTTCCTTATTTATTGCGCTTTTAGTTGAGATTGTTTTGACATTTGTTTTTGTGTTTGCAATCCTTGGTGTTACCTCAAAGACAGAAAATACAGCTGTTAGTGGTGTGGTAATCGGTCTTACACTTACTCTTGTTCACTTGCTCGGCATAGCTCTTACAGGTACTAGCGTTAACCCTGCGCGTTCCTTTGGCCCAGCACTTCTCCAAGCGTTTTCCGGCAACACAGATGCGTTAGCTCAAATTTGGATATTCATTGTTGGCCCACTAGCTGGTGCTGCAATTGCCGCATTTGTTCACAAGGCATTGAATAAAAACAAAGAATAAGTAATTAAAGCCATCAGCGTAAGCTGATGGCTTTAGCTTTCAAAATAACCACTATCCACAAATCCAAAGGGCTTTTTCGAAGGAAGCCTTTACACAGCAAAAAGCCCTTGCAGCTTTTGGCGCAAGGGCTTTTTCTTTTAACCGAAATATTTATTGAAAAGCTGATTAAATGCAACTCCTGCATTTGTTATGTCGTTTTCTTGCTCAACGTTAACATCTGCCTCGGAGCTAACCGTCATAACATCATTGGTTTCAACTACATTTTTTTCATATATTGGAGTTTGGTATTTCATTATTCTTCCTCCTTTGTGGTTGTTGCTCCACTTGCTTGATTATAGGTAACAGCCTCAACTTCGCTAGCGTCAACAAATACTGTTGCGTTATTCTTGTCACCTGTTATATATTTCTTTCCTTCGCCAAAATCTACATACATGGTTATAACGAGTGCTGTTGTGTAGTAGTCCTCGCCTATCTCGCTAATTTTAATGTTGTATGTTGCTGTATCAGCATATGATGAGAGTGAATATTCAACTGCGTTTTCGTCAATTAAACCAATTGCGAATACTGCACCGAAATCAACCTTGACGCCATTTTGTCTTTCATACGCATCAAGCTTTTCGTGGTTTATTGTATATGTTGTAACAATGCCTGTGCCATCTTCATCTTTGGAGTAGCCCTTGTAGGTGAAGATTTGGCTTATTGTAACTTTGTCTTCAACTCCATAGGTACCGTCTTCTCTCATTACACTTGTACTATTGCTTGAAAGATATGGTGTTGGGTCAGATGTATATACACCGCCACTTATTCCTGACATAATGCTAATATCAGATAAAATTTCAATTTCGCCATCAAAGGTTCCTGCACAAAGGTCGCACATACCATAGAACATCTCATAGTAGGCACTCTTTATAGCGTAACCTGTTCCATCACCGATTACCGCGTTTTCATTTGAGCCCATCATTGAGAACATTGCATTGTTTTGGATTACTGTACCACCAACAACTGATGTTGAAATTGATGCTCTTTTGCCACTGTTGGTTACATTGATATAGCCATTGTTTTCAATTACAACTGCAGCTGAGCTTCTGATGTTATGACCGTTTAGATCAAATATTGTTACGTATGAGCCACCTGTTACTGTAATTGTTTCATCAAGCTCAATATCGCAAAGGATGATAATTGTTTGATACTCCTTTTTTGATGCCAATACTGCTGCATCAACCGCCTTTTGAAGTGTTGCATACTCGGTTTCGCCGATTTTAGCCACGTTTGTTTCTTCGTTTGTTTCTTCGTTTGCTTCAGCAGCGAATGCGGTAATTGTGCCAAAAGCAAAGAGCATTACTACTGTTAAACCTAAAACTAAAATTTTCTTCATTTTATTTTCCCCTTCTTAAAATTTTCTTTGTATTATAGAATTGCACAACGCCTAATATTATATCATATTAGCTTTATCTTTACAAGAATTATTTTCTTTTTTGATAAGTTTTACATTTGTTTTGCAATTTAAATAAAAAAGAGCACTATTTACAGTGCTCTTGTTTGATTCTTATACTATTCTAAAGCCCTTGCCGAGAATATCACTTGAATTTGTGATAATTGTAAAGGCGGTTGGGTCTGTTTGCTTTAAAAACAGCTTTAGCATTGTTGCTTGTTGACGGTTTAAAACGGCTATTATCATTTTCTTCTCAATGTTTGAGAATGAACCACGGCAATCGGAAATTGTAGCTCCTCTATGTAGCTCATTATTTATAAAGTCGCACACCTCTTTTTCCTTGGTTGTAACTATTATAAAGCATTTGTTCATATTAATGCCATCAATTACGTTATCAACGATAAATGACTTTAGGATAAGTCCTGTTGCAGAGCACAAGAAAATAGTTGTCTTTTCCGGTGTTTCAAATGAATTAAATACGAATGGAGCTAATGCAACTATTATAGCATCGGAAATAAACAGTGCAGTGCCTGTATTGAAGTTTGTAAAGCGCTTTAGTATCATTGCGATAATATCAGTGCCACCCGAGGATGCACCTTGACTAAAGAGTATAGCACTACCGACAGCAATACCACCAATTGTTAGTAGCATCTCTAAAAATGGCGAGGTTGTAAGTGGTGCATTTATTGGAATAATCTTTTCAAGCACTAGAACAATAACATTGAGTAGCATACTTGAATAAATGGTTTTTATTGCGAAATTCTTACCAAAAACAAGTAGCGCAATCGCAAGTAAAACAACATTGGCTATTGACATTATAACCGACTCGGAAACGGTTATATCAAAGAATCTTGACATAAATTCTGATGCGACAACTGCAAAGGAGCTGACCCCTCCCATTGTAAAGTGGTTGGGGAATTTAAAGAAATAAATGCCTGCTGCCACTAATGCTGTGCCTATCGTGATTAGAACATATGACCAAAGACCCTTTAAGAACTTTGCTTTTTTAGTCGTCGGCTCAATATTAACATCGGGTGTACCCTTGATTTTCTTGGGCTTCTCCTCTATTCCGTTTAGCCAATCCAAATTGAGCCTTATGCCTTTTGCCCTTTTTGCTTTTTTGTCCTTGGGGATTTCAACATACGCAGTTTCTTCCAGCTCGTCATCTACTATTTGAGGGTCTGTGAACTTTTCATTAGTATCCATTAGGTTACCTCCTAGATAGATTATTTTCCTTCATTATTATATATTATTAATGTGCTTTTGTCAAGAATTGCGCTATTGCAAAAGCTACAAAAGAATAAGCGAAATGGCAAAAAAGCTAAAGATTGCAATTTCTTTTCAACCACGTGTTCAAAGGGACACGGGGGTATTTTAGTTTTTAAAATATTCTACTTCCTCAAGGCTTGGCACGGACATCTGTGCGCCACGTTTTGTACAGGCGATAGATGCAGCAAGTGAGCCAAATGCGATTGACTCCTCTACGCTCTTGCCCTCGGCAAGCTTAACTGCAAGCCCGCCAGATGCAGTATCTCCTGCAGCAGTTGTATCAACTGCCTTAACCTTAATGCAAGGATAAATTTCTGCTTTTTCCTTGGTTGCAATCTCATAGCCCTTTGAGCCAAGAGTTGTAATTACTGTTGTAATTCCCTCTTTAAACAGTGTTTGCTTGCCACCTAGGATATCAAGCTCGGTTTCGTTTGGAGTTATGATAGCAACATACTTTAAGTATTTTACAATATCCTTGTTGGCGGGTGCTGGGTTTAAAAGCACCAAAAGTCCCTTTTCCTTTGCTTTTTTAAGGGCATAGCCAACGATATTTATCGGGTTTTCAAGCTGGGTAAGGAAAATGTCGCCCACGTTTGCTTTTTCTAAAAATGCGTCAATATCGTCCTCGGTTATGCAAGCGTTTGCACCACTATCAATTATTATACGGTTTTCGCCCTCTGTAACCACGATAACGGCAACGCCTGTTGACACTCCCTCTACTCTTTTTATTGAATCTGTGTTAACGCCAACACTACCCAGGCTTGAAAGAAGTGCATCTCCAAATGAGTCATTACCCACAGCACCACACATATAGGTTTTGCCACCTAATTTACCCGAGGCATATGCTTGGTTTGCACCCTTGCCTCCTGCGTTGGTCATAAAATCACTACCCTTCAAGGTTTCCCCGCCCTTGGGCATATATGGTGCGTTGATTACAAGGTCGTAGTTTAAGCTACCGACGATAAAAATGTTTTTCATATTTCCTCCAAACAGTCGTTATAAATTTATTATATATTAAATTGAAAAAATCTTCAAGCCTACTTGACAAATAAGATTAAAAATATTATACTTGCATATGCAAAATTTTAAGGGGGGATAGTATGAAGGACACAGGCGAAAAAAAGGTACAGCATGCTTCATTTAAAGAGCTTGTTATTGCAATAAGATTGCGGAGCTTTTCTTTTATAAAACGAAACGTTGTTATGGTAGTGGCGCTTTGTCTTGCCATAATTACCTCTTTTATTGTTCCACCTGACAGAGAGTATATTGATTATTTTGATTTTAAAACTCTTTCGTGTTTATTTACTGTTTTGGCAGTTGTTTGTGCGCTTAAAAACATAAAGTTCTTTTATATAATTGCAAGAAAAATTGTTTCCGTTTTTAAAACTGCAAGGGTATGTGTTTTAGCCCTTGTTTACATAACCTTTATTGGCTCTATGCTGATTGCCAACGATATGGCGCTTTTGACGTTTTTACCTCTTGGCTACTTTGTTTTAAGCTCAACAGGTAAAGAAAAATATATGGCATTCACCTTTATTATGCAAAATATTGCGGCAAACCTTGGTGGTATGCTAACTCCCTTTGGAAATCCACAAAACCTTTATCTATATTCGTTCTTTGAAATTCCAACGCTTGAATTTATGGGTATTATGCTTGCACCATTTATTCTTTCAATCGCGCTAATTACAGTATGCTGTCTTATTTTTGTAAAGAGTGAGCCTCTTTCCCTTGAGGGTGAGGAGGTAAAGCTACCCAAGGTGCGCACTATTATTTATTTGGCACTTTTTGCGCTCTCTATTTTGATTGTATTCAGAGGCATACCATATTTTGTTGGACTTATTATAATTCCAATAGTGCTTTTATTTATGGATAGACGCGCACTTTTAAAGGTTGATTATCCTTTGCTTTTGACCTTTGTTTTCTTCTTTATATTTGCAGGAAACATGGCAAGAATTGATGCAGTTAGGGACTTTTTCTCATGGCTACTTGATAAAAACACTCTTGTTTTCTCTACCCTCTCCTGCCAATTTATCAGTAATGTGCCATCAGCTATTTTATTATCTCAATTTACTACTAATTATCGTGAGCTTTTGCTTGGTGTCAATATAGGCGGTGTTGGTTCGCTTATTTCTTCCCTTGCAAGTCTAATTACCCTGCGCGAATTTATTAAGGCTAACCCTAAAAAGACAAAAATATATATTCTTTTGTTCAGCGCATTCAACTTTGGATTTTTGTTTATTCTGCTCGGCTTTTGCTTAGCTTGGACAATTATATTTTAATTAAAAAGCAGACACCGCATGAAGTGAACCCAAAAGTTTAGACAAAATTAAATATTAAATTGATTGTGAATGAGTTCTGTATTGCACAGGGCTCATTCCTTTTAATTTCATTGAAATTCTATCATTGTTGTAGTAATGAATGTATTCTTCCAACTTTTC
>JAFUOQ010000017.1 GCA_017472695.1 Clostridia bacterium
AAATTCAATTATATCAAGATTTGTTTCAACATTTAAAAGATTTTGTAATAAGGAATATGGATTCAATCCTTGGCAGGGCAGATTCCACGACCACATAATAAGAAACCGTGATGACTATGAAGAAACATCAAGATACATTTATGAAAACCCTATAAATTGGGAAACGGATGAATTTTATGCAAAGGAGAGCTATGATTAAGGTTAAAGGACGAGTAAGGGCGATAGCGTGGCTTTTGTGTCTCGCATATTTTGCAAGCTATATTATGCGTATCAATCTTTCCGTTGTAATTGTCGAGGTTTATACAAGCCTTGGCAAAACCAAAGACGAGGTTGCTATTATACTAACCGCAATGACAATTACATATGGATTTGGTCAAATTCTTTGTGGTGTGCTTGGCGACAAATTAAAGCCAAGATTGATTTTGACTATCGGCTTTATAATGGCAATTTCTTGTAATATAGCAATCTTTTTCACAGATAACATCATATTAATGGCAATAATTTGGGCAATAAATGGCTTAGGTCATGCAATGTTTTGGCCACCGATAGTTAAATTAATGGCACAAAATCTGACCGAGGCTGAATATTCATACGCAACGGTAAGAGTTACCTGGGGCTCATCATTTGCAACGATTTTATTATATCTTGCGTGTCCATTCTTGCTCTTTATTATGAGCTGGCGCACAATTATGCTAATATGTGCAGGAATTGGACTCATAATTATGGCGTTGTGGATTATTCTTTATCCTAAGCTGTTTGGCGGCTCAAGCAATATGCTTGATGATTTCAAAGCACCAAAGGAAAAAGGGGTTAAGCCACCTAAATACATATTTTTACCACTCGCACTTATTATGCTCGCTATTATCATGCAGGGGGCACTCCGCGATGGAGTTACTGCTTGGATGCCATCTTATCTTGTTGAAACCTTTAAAATTCCCAATAAATGGTCAATTCTTATTACAGTTGTACTCGCTGTTTTCAGTATAATAAGCTTTACTGTATTTGACTATATAAACAGACGATTTTTCAAAAACGAAATCTTGTCATCAGGCTTTATTTTTGGTTTAGC
The DNA here is from genome assembly GCA_017472695.1 of Clostridia bacterium. Taxonomy (GTDB): domain Bacteria; phylum Bacillota; class Clostridia; order Oscillospirales; family CAG-272; genus RGIG2000. Next base: position 1,070 of record JAFUOQ010000017.1, read on the forward strand.
CACAATTTCGGCTATATTGCTTTTAGTAAGCAATATATTCGGTATTGCAATACCATCAATTATACTTATGTCAATTTTAGTTGCTTGTATGCACGGCGCAAACCTAATGTTAATCGGTTTTGCACCAAAGCGCTTTAAAAGAAGTGGCAAGGTCTCAACCTATTCGGGAATTATGAACGCCTGTACCTACATAGGCGCGGCAATTTCAACCTATGCCTTTGTTGCAATCGCAAAGAATTTTGGTTGGAGCATAACAATAGGAATATGGATAGGAATAGCATTTATAGGTTGCGTCCTTTGTATTCTTGCACTTCCTAAGTGGAAAAAATTTAAGAACGAATACGACAGAGAGGAATAAATAAAATGAAAGCACAAGAAATTTTAAACGGAATGACCTTGAAGGAAAAAATCTATCAGCTTCAACAGGTAACAACACTCACATTTTCAACCACCGATAGCAGACTTGATATTATAACAGGCCCTAATAGCACACTTGCGCTCGACAAGGATTATATTTACGAAACAGGCACAGCCTTGAATCTTATCGGCGCTGAAATAATGATGGATGTACAAGCAAACTATTTGAAGAATAGCAAGCAAAAATTACCATTAATATTTATGCAGGACGTTATTCACGGTCACCGTACCCTTTACCCTATAAATTTGGGTGTTGCTGCATCCTTTGATAGAGAGCTAGCTCACGACCTTGCAGCTATGGCTGCAAAGGAAGCAAGTCTTGATGGTGTTAGTGTTGCATTTGCACCAATGGTTGACCTTGTACGTGACCCAAGATGGGGACGCGTTATGGAGTCGTCAGGCGAGGACCCATATCTAAATGGCGAAATGGCAGCTGCAACAGTTAAGGGCTTCCAAGGCGATATGGGCAAATATAATGTTGCCGCTTGTGTAAAGCACTATGCCGCATATGGTGGCGCTGAGGCGGGCAGAGATTATAACACAGTTGATATGAGTGAAAGAACACTAAGACAATACTATTTGCCACCATATAAGGCGGCAGTTGATGCTGGTGTTAAAATGGTTATGACCGCATTTAATATAGTTGATGGTGTCCCAGCAGTAGGAAACAAATGGCTTGTTAAGGACATTTTGCGCGACGAGTGGGGCTTTGATGGTGTAGTTATTAGTGACTATAGCGCGTTTGAGGAAATGATTAACCATGGTACATGTGAAAACAAAAAGGAATGTGCATATCGCGCAATGGAAGCAACTGCTGATATTGAAATGATGTCAAGCTGCTACGCTTCTCACCTTGAGGAGCTTGTTCGCGAGGGCAAAATAACCGAGGAGCAAATCGACAATGCAGTTTATAGAATCCTTAAGCTAAAGGAGGACCTTGGTGTCTTTGATAGTCCTTATCGTTCAGTAGACCCAGATGAGGCAAAAAGAGTTCAGGTTTGTCCCGAGCATAGAGCCTTGGCAAGATACGGTGCAGAAAATAGCGCAGTTCTTCTTAAAAATAACGGTATATTGCCTCTTGATAAAAACGTAAAGAGCGTTGCTCTTATTGGACCTAACGCAAACACAGGCGAAATTCATGGTAGCTGGTTCTGTGGCGGTAAAGCAAGCGAAACAATCACTGTTTTAGAGGGCTTTAAAAACATTATCGGCGACAGAGTAAAATACGCAAAGGGCTGTAATATTGAATACAATTCAACCGATGAATCTATGATTGACGAGGCAGTGAAGCTAGCAAGCGAATGTGAAGCCGTTGTTTTGTGCCTTGGAGAGCATCAGGAGTATTCTGGAGAGGGCAACTGCCGTTCAAATATCGAAATCCCAGAGGTTCAATATAAGCTTCTTGAAAGGGTTCTTGAGGTTAATAAGAATGTGGCTGTAGCTCTCTTTGCAGGCAGACCTTTAGCTATGTCTCGCCTTGATGAAATGGCGCCTGCAATACTTGATATGTGGATGCCTGGTACCGAGGGTGGTAATGCGTGCGCTAACCTTATCTTTGGCAATGCAGTTCCATCTGGTAAAATTACAATGACCTTCCCACGCGCACTCGGGCAAGTTCCGATTTATTATAATCACTATAATACAGGCAGACCAAAGGCAGAGGAGGACGACTTTAATCGCGTTCGCTTTACCTCATCCTATCTCGATATCGCAAATAGCCCACTATATCCATTTGGCTATGGCTTGTCATATACAACCTTCGATTATAGCGACTATAAATTGAGTGCTAATACCTTAAAGAGAGGCGAAAAGCTAACAGCCTCTGTAAAGGTTAAAAACACAGGAAGCTATAAGGGCAAGGAAGCTGTTCAGCTTTACATACGTGATGTTTTTGGCTCTGTTTCAAGACCTATGAAGGAATTAAAGGGCTTTGAAAAAATTGAGCTTGATATAGGAGAAGAAAAGGCTGTTGAATTTACAATCACCGAAGAAATGCTCAAATTCTGGACAAGGGAAATGAAATTTGAAGCCGAAAAGGGCAAATTTGAGGTATTTATCGGAAAAGACTCAACCTGCAAGCCTTTTGCAGAATTTGAATTAGTTGATTAATTAGGAGTACTTATGTTTTTTAAAACCCAAATTAAAGAAAACGAATACTTTTGGGGTGGAGATGTTCTTAGCGCAACAGATATGCCTATTAACAAGGACTCCAAATACTCTAAGGATTTCAGAATCGACGCAACCAACCAAATGATGCCACTATTTGTTTCAAATATGGGCAGATATATTTGGAGCGATAAAAGCTTTAAGGTTTGGGTTGAAAACGGAGAATTGTGCTTCGAGGGAAATGCCCCATTTGAACTTTATGAGGGTGGAAAAACCTTGCGTGATGCTTATCTTTCGGCAATGGAGAAGCACTTCCCATTTGAAGAAACGCGAAAAAATGGGAAAACATTGCCACGTGAGTTTTTCAAAACAGCGCAGTTTAACACTTGGATTGAGTTTACCTATGACCCAACGCAAGAGGGCGTTTTAGAGTATGCCCACGCAATAATCGACAATGGCTTTGACCCTGGAATTTTGATGATTGACGAGGGGTGGCACACAAGATACGGGCAGTGGAAATTCGATTTTCATAAGTTCCCAGACCCGAAGGCTATGATAGATGAGCTGCACGCGCTTGGCTTTATTGTTATGCTATGGGTAACACCTATGGTAACCCCGGACGGCGTTGATTTTTGCAAAGCCACAAGAGATTTGTTTAACCCCGAAAGCTATAACGATTTATTCTTGCGCAACAAAGAGGGCAAGGTTGCGCTGATTGAGTGGTGGAATGGCTATTCAGCAATTTTGGATTTGAGAAAAGAGTGCGACCAAAAATATCTTTCAAGCAAGCTCGATTTCTTAATGCAAGAGTATGGAGTTGACGGCTTTAAGTTTGATGGTGGCTCGTATTATATGTATTCACATGAAGCCATGATAAATGGTACTCCTCGCGATGACCACGACCAAGAGGCGCTTAACATAGCTTGGAATGAGTTCGGTGCAAAATATAAATTCCACGAGTATAAGGACACCTTTAAGGGTGGTGGAAAGCCAACTATTCAGCGTCTTTGCGACCGTGATCACGTTTGGGAGGGCGGAGGAATTAATTCCCTTATGCCTTGTGCAATTTTGCAAGGACTATTCGGCCATCCGTTTATTTGCCCTGATATGATAGGTGGAGGTAACTGGATTGACGACTACCAACCAAACTTCAAAATTGATGAGGAGCTGTTTGTTAGAATGGCATGGGCATCAGCCTTATTCCCAATGATGCAGTTTTCACGCGCACCGTGGAATTGTCTTTCAAAGGAATCGTATGATATAATTGTAGATGCTTACAAGCTACATAATTCTATGGCAAACGAGATAATAGCCTTGGTTGAAAACGCAGAAAAAACAGGCGAGCCAATCCTTCGCTCGCTCGAATATAACGACCCACACAATGGCTACGCAACTATAACCGACGAGTTTATGCTCGGCGAGGATATTTTAGTTTGTCCCGTTGTTACAAAGGGAACAACTAAAAAGAAAATAACCTTCCCTCAAGGCAAATGGCAAGATGAGGACGGCAATGTCTATAACGGCAGAGAGGTTGTAGAAATGTCAACCCCATTAAATAAGCTACTTTGGTTTAGAAGAGTAAAATAATAACAAAAGGCAGAGAAAAATCTCCGCCTTTTTACGTAAAAGTAAAAGCACCACCTTGGAAGAAAAGCGAAAGCTTTTCAACATTAAAAGATAAAAAACAGAGGCACTGACTGAAAATCAATGCCTCTTATTGCTTTTTGGTTTTGGTTATGCCCTAATATGTTCGTTCACTACTATCTTTGTACGCGTCCGCTTCCGCCGCCCTTAATAAGTCCTTCAACCTCTTTAACGCTAACTAGGTTGTAGTCGCCGATAATTGTGTGCTTGAGGCAAGATGCCGCAACTGCAAACTCAATAACATCTTGGCTGGACTTGTTCATGAGTGAAGCGTAAATTAAGCCGCCGCCGAATGAGTCGCCACCGCCAACACGGTCAACGATGTGAATGTTATATGAGCGTGAGAAATAGTACTCATTTTCGTTTGCATCATAGAGCATAGCCGCCCAAATGTTGTCGTTAGCTGAAATGCTTGTACGGAGAGTAATAGCAACTCTCTTAAATCCAAAACGCTGAGAGAGTTGAGAAGCAACACTCTTGTAGCCCTCGTGGTTAACAACACCGGCATCAACGTCTGTGTTTTCAGCCTTGATACCGAATACCTTTTCAGCATCCTCTTCGTTTGCGATACAAACGTCAACCAATTTCATAAGCTCGCCCATAACCTTGCCAGCTTCCTCTGTTGACCAGAGATTCTTACGATAGTTAAGATCACAGCTTGTTGTAATTCCCTTTGCACGGCAAACCTTTAATGCATCCATGCAAATTTCAGGAAGCTCACCACCGAGAGCTGGAGTAATGCCTGTAAAGTGGAACCAGTTAGCACCATCAAGAATCTTTTCCCAGTCAAAATCGCTTCTCTTTGCAAGAGCAATAGCAGAGTAAGCACGGTCATAAATAACCTTTGAAGGTCTTTGTGAAGCGCCTGTTTCAAGGTAGTAAATACCAACGCGCTCGCCACCTCTTACAATATCGGATGTGTCAACACCGTATCTACGGAGTGAGTTAACTGCGCTTTGTCCAATCTCGTGGCTTGGGAGCTTTGTAACATATGAAGCATCAATGCCGTAGTTAGCAAGTGAAACTGCAACGTTAGCCTCTCCACCACCATAGGTTGCACCAAATGTATCAGTTTGGATAAATCTTGTGTATCCAGCTGGATTAAGTCTTAACATAATTTCGCCAAAGCATACTGTTTTCATAATAAAACCTCTTTTATAAATATTGTCAAATAAATTATATATCAAACCGAGAGTTTAGTCAAGGCTTTGATTGTATTTTTTTGCCATCCTCAAGGGGAAGGCTATTATATTTTTCATAATAAAATAAATATTGTTGGGCAATGCCTGCGTGCTTGCCAAGAGCCTTGTGGTCAAAGCTACCACCAAAATGACGGTCGATTGCGCGCTTCATCCAAACATCAATAGGGAAAGCCTCTGTCTTTTCAAAACCGAAGAGCAGAGCACATGAGGCAACCTTTAAGCCAACACCCTTGATTTTTGAAAGCTCCAAAAGAGCAGAGTCAAAATCACTTTCCTTTACTGTGTCAAGCACAATCTCGCCATCAAAAACTCTGGTTGCCGCATCGTGTATGTATTTAGCACGGAAACCCGTTTTTAATTCAAACATAGCATCAACCCCAGCATTATATAAAACCTCGGCTGACGGGAATGAATAATGCGTGCTACCATAAAAATTAATTTTATCACCATATTTTTCGCACATTGTGGCTATAATCTTTTTAATTCTGGGGATATTATTATTTTGAGAGATGATAAAGGAGCAAAGCGATTCCCACATATCCTGTCTTAATATTCTAATACCACGAGAATATTCAGTTGCGCGTGTCATATGGTCGGATTTTGATACATCAATAATGCTTTTGTCTATAAGCTCATAATCAACGTCTAATGAGAGAAAGGGTGCCCAAATTTTTTCAAAATCGTCACCATTTGCCCCATAAACAATAATTTCAGTGTCGTTGTTTTGCGCAAAAACGACATATTTGCCAAATGCAACACCACCAAACTCGTATTTGTTGCCAAACATAGAAACAGGGTCAAACCTGAAGCACTGACCACAGTCAAAGGTTTTAAAAATATTAAGCCTAGGTATGTTTTCCACATACACATATGGTATTTTATTTTCAGTTATTCGCTCGTTTAGTGTGTACATAGAATCTCCTTCCAAAAAACTCTTGAACTTTTTTAATTATACCATTATAATATAAGTAAGTCAATAGCCATGGGTGGCATATGTGAGGTTAAAATATGGAACAAATTTATACTATTCCTGTCAATGAATCATTTGAGGACTGTATGCAAAATGGGTGCGATTGTCCACTTTGCAAAATTTACGACACCCTAGAAAATAAAGAGGTTGAAATGGCACTAGGTCCATCTATGATGGAGCCATCAACAAGACAAATTACAAACGAAAAGGGCTTTTGTCGCGATCATTTTAAAATGATGCTTGAAAGAAATAATCGCCTTTCCCTTGCATTGATTTTGGAAAGCCATCTAGACACAGTCAAGGGTAAATTAAATGGCAATTTTTTAGATGCTATCTTTGGCGGTAAGGCAAACAAGGCACTAAAGGGCGCACAAAATGTGCTAGGTAGCTGCTTTATTTGCGAAAGAATTGACAACCACTTTGAAAAAATGGTTGAAACTACTGTTCTTTTGTACGACAAGGACAAGGATTTTAGAGAAAAGCTGTTAGGTCAAAAGTATTTCTGCTTACCTCACTATAAAATGTTACTCGAATGTGCTCGCGACGAGCTTGATAAGAAAAAGTATAGTGCCTTCTACAATGATATTTCCAAAATAGAGAACGAATATTTTGAAAAAATAGGCGGGGATGTGTCGTGGTTTTGCAAAAAATTCGACTATCGCTATGATAATGAGCCTTGGTATGATTCTAAGGATGCGCCAGAAAGGGCAGTAACGTTCCTCTGCGGTGGCGTAAACAAAAGTGGGCATTGACACAAAGGCATAAACACAACCGAAATAAAAAGAGGGGCACACAACGGGAGATGTTCTTAGCGGAGAATTTGAAAACACCGTTAAGTACGAGCATCGCATTTGTCCGGACGAATGCAATATGGGCTAAGCCCAAACCCATATACGTGAACCCCCAAAGCTCATTTCATTTGCTTCGGGGAACCCCTACACAAGCAGAAAAGAGCAAACACGCAAGGCGAAAAACCCTATGTGTCTGCTCTTTTTTATGTTGGTTTTAGT
>JAFUOQ010000018.1 GCA_017472695.1 Clostridia bacterium
ATTTTAGTTAACGCTTTAGCTTTTGGCTCCTTTGTGCAAAGGGAGCTGTCAGCATAGCTGACTGAGGGATTGTCATTTTTTTAAGCTTTTAACAAACGCCTCAATTTTAGTTAACGCTTCAGCCAAGTGCTTAACTGAGTAAGCATATGAAATTCTGGCAAAACCCTCGCCACTATCTCCAAAAGCAGTACCTGGAACTATTGCACATCTTTGTTCATATAGAAGTCTTTCACAAAATTCCTCACTAGAAAGACCGAATGGAGCAATATTTGGGTAAATGTAGAACGCACCCTCTGGCTCAAAGCATTCAATTCCTATTTTGCGCAAGCCTTCAAGAATGAATACACGACGGCGGTTGTATTCCGCACGCATCATTTCAACATCCTCGTCACCGTTTTTCATAGCCTCAACAGCTGCAAATTGTGACATCGTTGGTGCACACATTATTGCGTATTGATGTATCTTTAGCATTTGCTCACAAAGCTCATGAGGTGCACAAATATAACCAAGTCGCCAGCCTGTCATAGCATAAGCCTTTGAAAAACCACTTGCTATAATTGTTCTTTCACGCATGCCCTCGAGCTCCGCAATTGAAACGTGGCGCTTACCATATGTAAGCTCCGCATAAATCTCATCAGAGAGAACGCAAATGTTAGTTCCACGCAAAACCTCTGCAATTCCCTCTAGCTCATCCTTGGTCAAAATAGCACCTGTAGGATTGTTAGGGAATGGCAAAATAAGCATCTTTGTCTTAGGTGTAATTGCCGCTCTTAATTCTTCGGGAGTAATCTTGAATTTATTCTCAAGCTTGGTGTCAATATGTACAACCTTAGCGCCTATCATTTTGGCAATAGGCTCATAGCAAACAAATGATGGTACAGGTAAAATAACCTCATCATCAGGCTCTAAAATCGAACGCATAGCAACGTCGATAGCCTCAGAGCCGCCAACAGTAACAACTACCTCGTTTTTAGGGCAGTAGTCAAGGTTGAATCTGCGCTTTAAATATTTTGAAATTTCCGTGCGTAAATCGGTCATACCTGCGTTAGAGGTGTAATAGGTCTTACCCTTTTCAAGGCTCTCGATAGCCGACTCACGTATATGCCAAGGTGTAATAAAATCAGGTTGTCCAACCGTCAAGGATATAACATCGTCCATTTCGGAAAGAAGGTCAAAAAACTTTCTTATCCCCGATGGCTTAATGTCGCAAACGGTTTTAGACAGCATTTTGCCGTAATCTATCATATAAGTAAATTTCCTCTTTCGTCAACCTCACAGCTACCGTAAATAACGCCCTTGTCCTTGTATTTACGTAGAACAAAGTGAGTAGCAGTAGCAGTAACAGATTCAATAGGAGCAAGCTTTTGTGCAACAAAATACGCAACCTCTCTCATTGTCTTGCCTTCAATAATAAGAGCCAAGTCAAATCCACCACTTGACATAAGATATAGTGATTGAACCTCTGGGTAGTTGTATATTTTTTCAGCAATTTTATCAAAGCCGCGGTCTCTTTGAGGGAGAACCTTAACCTCAATAATAGCACTTACATATTCGCGATCGGTCTTGTCCCAGTCAATAAGAGTCTTGTAGCCAAGAATAACTCCGTCCTTTTCGTATTTTTTGATAGCATCCTTAATTTCGCCAACCTCTTTTGAAAGCATAATAGCAATCTGCTCGGCAGTTAAAGTAGCATCATCTTCTAAAAGCTTTAAAATCTTTTCCATAATCCACCTCTAAAAGTAAAAGATAAAATAATAATATCATAAAAAATAGTCCGTGTCAATTATTGTTTATAAAAAACACGTTCACTATTTGATTTTAAATTGAGAATTATATTGACAGCAAGTGAAATGAAAATCGAACTAAAAAGAGCGATATTTTATTTGCTTAAGGTAGCTTCCACTCTTGGCAAAGCCAAATGCTACTACGAAGCCAAGCATATGTGGGTGCACAATGCAATTTGTGATTATTTTTCAGCAACAATAAACTCAGTATTGAGGAAGCCTTCCTTTATACCTGCTGCGAATTCTTTATCACAAATAATTGTATCGTAAATGGATAAATCCCCATATTTTATTCTCAATTTGTAATTAAACTTATTTGTGTCAAATATTTGCAATAACTAACAATTGTTACCACAATTTTTTTCGTGGAGTTTTGAAGCCGCATTATGGAATGTGTGGTACATTAACATATTTCGTCGTGAGAATCGTAGCTACTTATATGCTTTCGCCCATTTTTGCTATGGACGGAGTGCTTTCGGGTTTCATTATTGCATGGATAGTAGAATTTATTTTGTGTACAATCTTGTTTTTAATAAGACTTAAAAAATTAATAAACTAAATACATTGAAGAAAAAAGTGCAAAAAGAACCTCGCTCAGCTTGTGTAAACAAGCCACCAGACGCCTTTCGTTCATTCATGGCAAAGCCACGAAGCAGAAGCTCGTAGTAACAAAAAAGGACACCGATTTGGTGTCCTTTTTTGCTGGCGGAGCAAGTGAGATGAAAATCGAACTAAAAAAGATGTGAATTAAGAGATGTGAATTTTTCAATAATTATTGACATAAGTTGTTTAAGAGTGTCAATTTTGGCACTCGCTTGAATGGTTTATATTGAAAATTTACAATTTCATTATTGAAATATTTTTTACGGTATGATACAATTTAAATGTAAAATTAAAATTAAAGGAGAAAATCCTTATGAAAAAAGTTTTACCAATAATTGCTATTGTTTTATGCTCACTTTGTCTGTTTGCTTGCAACAATGAAGAAACAGATAATTCAAACAATTCCACCAATAGCGATATTCCAAGTTTTGAAATGCAAAATGTTAGTAATTTACAATGCGAAATTGTATTTGGACAAACAAATGAAGAAATAGTTTTTGAAAAAGAAAAAGCATTAGAGCTTTATAATATCATTGCAAATTTCGACTATACTGAATTAGACGGAATGCCATCTAAAAGCTCTGTTAATCCATCTACAGACTATATATTTATTAACTTTACAGGAGATAAATATAGTGAGGAGTTTCCTACCGAACTATACGGATGCTATTTCATTTATACTGACGATGTAGCAAGTTGGAATTTAAGCAAATATATGTCGTACATGTGCTGTTATCAATATGAAGAAGGACTATATAATGCAGTTAGTCAATACATAGAAGGAAATCGTTAATTATTAAATTTTAAATATGAATTTTCTATGAAATTGAGGCAGAGGACGGCTCTTGCCTCGTTTACGAACTCCATTCGTGTCAAAGCCACGAGCAGAAGTTCGAACGATGATTCATAGCCAACAAAAAAGACAGGCACAAGACCTGTCTTTTTTATTGGCAGAGAAGAGAAGATTATCTAGGAACGCTCCACGTTCCGTTGAACTGTTGTCGTAAGCCAATCAAACATCGCAATCGGTGGATTGCTCGTTTTCTTGGACGACTGCCACTCCTTATTCCTCGCTGTATCACCCACTGGGTGCGCTCGGAAACGTCCCTTCCGCGCCTTATGTAACCGACACTATGAAGTTCAAATCCTTTTCCACCAAAGCAAAAAGACAGGTACAAGACCTGTCTTTTTGCTTTGGCGGAGAAAGTGAGATGAAAATCGAACTAAACCACATGAATGGAATATGCAAAAAATCAACTGAATTTTAATTACTACAATAAAAAAGTTGAAAAAACGACAGTATATTGGTATAATTAAATTATAGATTGAAAAGGAGTTTGCTTAATGACCACAAAAGAACTTGAAAAAGAACTATCTAATAGTGCTACTGCTTTTGGAGAAATGAAGAAAAGAATAAAAAAGCAAGGCGGATTATTATACCAATATCGTCCTTGTTATGCGAGTGGAGACACCGTTTATGACATAGATAACATAATTCACGAAGTTTTATTTGCTCGTTCCCCTATAAATATGAATGACCCTTTTGATTCAATGATAGGTTTTTCCAACACTCAAATATATAGCGAATGTATTGAATTGTTGTTAGAACAAGCACAAATGACGGAAGAAACAAAATTAGTTTTGTCAGCCATTTTAAAAAATGATTTGCTTGGCAAAACAGGAGATTTCTTTAAATTGTGTAACGAAATCAAAATGACAATTTTAAATAAAAGAAAGGCAATGAGACAGACACATTTAAGTGTTGAGGATTTTTTAAAACAAAACATACAGATAGTTTATAATAAAGACTACAAGAAAAAAATCAACTACCCCTATTTCTATGCTATATGTTTGATTATAATTGGATTAAAAGATGCTGAAATAACTGAAGAAACCATTAACCAAGTTTTTGATTTAGAAGAAGCATTAAAAAGTTTAAAAGAAAAAATAAATTTGATAAAAGAGGGTTACACAGAGCAATTTAAAACATTTTTATCAAAAATAAATGTATCTTGTTTTAGTGCATCAGGTTGGAACAATACTTTGATGTGGGCTCACTACGCAAATTCATATTCAGGAATATGTATTGAATACGATTTGGACAAAATGGACTCTTTTATTGGATTTGTCTATCCAATAATATATTCCAAAAATAGACCCACTATTTCAATAAAAGAAATGGGGATAGATAAGTTAATAGTTTCAAAAGAACACAAAACAGAGATGACACAGGAACAATTAGCGAAGCTAATGACATATTTGCTCGTCAAAGATGACAATTGGTACTATGAAGCTGAATGGAGATTGATACTACCAATAAGAGAAATGAATGTTCCTTCAATAATTAAGTTTCCATACATTAAATCAATAACTTTTGGACCAAGAATAAAAGATGTTTTCAAGGAGTTGTTGATAGAAATATGTAGACAAAAGAATATTGAATGTTATGATTTGAGTTTGAACACCGAAAACTTTTTGCTTGATAGAAATAAAATAGATTTAGAAAAACACGAATTCAGTTTTATGCAAGCCAATAACATAATTTGTTATGTTTCAAATAAAATTTTTTCTATTAGTGAAGAATTGGAAAAAGAAAGCGAGAGATTAAACGAAAGCTTCAATATAGAAAGCTACAAAAATGCAATTGAAAAATCTCACGAAATGGTGTGTTTAATATATTTTGCAAATCGACTTTATAATATTTTTTCACAAAGTTATAATTATGAATTCGAGGAAACCATTCAAAATCAACATCTGGAATTTGATAAAATTTTGACTGAAATAGAGGTAAGCTTACCTACATATTATGAAACCATAGAAAAATTAAAGCAGTTTTATATAGTGGATGTGGCACAAGCTGAAAAATTACGATATGAAGTGCAAATGATACAAGAAACAATAAAAAAACACAAAAACGAAATAGTAGATTTTCAAGGAAAAGCATTAATAACTGAGGATGTGGTATTAACATATAATTGGAATGATTACTCTACTGATTATAAAGAAATAGCATTTCCTTTTCTTGACGAAGAAGCTATTAAAAATACTGGTTGCGAAGATGGATTTGAAGATTTTTATTCATATTGGAAAAATGAGCTTGGAGCAGATTTTTGGTGCAAGATTGTTTCGATTAAAAATGAACCTATTGCTATTATTGCGTTTGCCAAAGCTCCCGATAATGTATTTACAATTCAAGAATTTATTGTTTCACCAAACAATAGAGGAAAAGGCTATGGTTCAGCAATTCTAAAAGAGTTATTGGCACACTCAAAGGAAATTATAGGACAGGATATTTTTGTAGCAAAAGCAGTAATATATCCCGATAATAAAGCAAGTCAAAGAGTATTTGAAAAAGCAAATTTTACACACACAGGAACTCACCCAGACGGAGATGCTTTGTATTATGAATATGTAGCAAATAAAGAGGAATAAAATGAACAATTGCATATTTTGTAAAATAACCAACCATCAGTTATCGTCTTATACTGTATATGAAGATAACCAAGCAATAGCTTTTCTTGATATAGACCCCATAAACGAAGGGCATATTTTAGTAATACCAAAGGAGCATTATTTAGATATAGACGAAATACCAAAAGAATTGCTAACACACCTATTAGATATTACACAAAAAATAGTTATTGCTATTAAGAAAACATATAATCCTAATGGCTATTCTATTATGCAAAACGGTGGAGAATTTAACGATATAGGACACTTTCATTTGCACATATTCCCACGATACCAAAATGACGGATTTGGTTGGAATTGCAATGAGGACGAAATCAATGTATCACAAGAAATAGCAAGCAATATAAGAAGAGCATTATAATAATGTGATACAATATTGGTTAATAAATAAACAAGAATTTGTAGGTGATATGCTATGGATATAGAATTTAGAAAATTTACCGATTTTAAAAGAGGTATTATGTATGATATTTTAAAGGATGCATACTCGTTTGATGAAAGATGTGCTATTTGTTGGGATGAAAATTGGAAGCAGTCTGATGAATTTTTCTTTGATAATCCTGATATAGCTGATAAATATGGTTTTGTAACTTGTTATAAAGGAGAACCAATAGGATTTATATGTTGGGACCCAAGAAATAGACCTGAATATGTAGAGATAGGACATAATGGTATAAGAACAAAGTATAAGGGAAAAGGTTTTGGAAAATTACAGTTAAACGAGGCTATCCGACGCATAAAGGAATATGATGGCTTAAAAGAGATACGAGTATCAACTAATAGTAATTTAGTTGCACCAAGGAATTATGAAAGTGTAGGATTTGTTCAATACGATAAAAAGAAAAATAATGACGAAACAGCGTTTTCGGGGGATTATTTATATTATAAAATTCAACTGTAATAATTCCAAAAATGTATTCGCCAAATTCCAATTTGTCGAGCAATGTAATAAATATAAAAATATGAATTTTCTATGAAATGGCACTGTGGCGTGTGCTTGTATATATACAAGTCGCCTCGCTTCGCTCGGCGAATACAAGCACACGCCACAACCAACTAAACCGAAAAAGGAATTGAACAAAACGCACAAAACCGATTGAAGAAAACATACCAAAAACGAGAAGAAAACAAAGCCGAAGAAAAGGGCGTTGGCGCTGAACCGCTTGCCAATCGCCCTTTTTTCTTTCGGCTTTTTTTGTTTTTCTTCAATTCGTGTTTTGTGTTAGTCGCCTATTTCATATCCGTATGATTTCATTTTTTTGCAGGCTTCTTTAAAACCGTTTTCGTCCCCTACTTGGAAACAAGCTACTCCTTGTTTGCATACATATTGACGGAATGATGTTGTATCTCCGTTGCCAACAAAGTTTTGCGTTAATTCAATATAGATGCCCTTTTTCATTTTTTCTCTCAATATTTGTGAAAAATCAAGGGCTTGGCTTGAATATTCTATCCAAGTTGGATATTCATATCGTGTTATCTTTCCATTTTTGGTTTCGTGTTGTACGAACTTTACGAGCTTGCATTCGTTTATTTGTATGTAATCAAACAAGGAGTAGTCCTCTATCTCTTCTTTAAGTATAACACCGGTATAGGAAACCTTACAAGCATAGCCATTTTCAGGTGCAAAATCAAAAAGCTCGTCAATGCTTATCCCGAAAAAGTTGGCAATTTTAGGAATTAAAGATATTTCGGGATAGCCTTGTCCTCTCTCCCATTTAGAAACAGTAGCCTTTGTAACATACAAATTACTTGCCAATTCTTCTTGCGTTAAACCCATAACAATTCTGTTGTGTTTTATAACAGCAGCCATATTTATTTTTTCCATAATCAAATCCCCCTTTCCTGTTACACCCTTATTTTATCACGCTTTTCAGCCTTTGTCAATCGACTGTTTATTGATTTGGTAAACGATATTGATACTTGCACCCCTTGACAAGTCTTTTTGGGTGGGATATAATAAGAGGGACAAGGCGTCCCAAAAAGATGTTTTGTCAAGAAAATTGAATAAAAATATTTGTGTGAAATAGTTTAGTTTAAGTAATAGTTAGTTAGTATATGCAAGTTCGCACGCAGTAAAAAATGGTGGAACTCAATGGGCATAATACAAGGAAATCACAATTTTAGTGATAGCCTGTATTATGCCCATTTTTGTTTTTTCTAGCGATTTACAGCCATTTCATACAGGAAAGGAGGATTTTTGAACAAAGAAATTACAATTGCAAGTGTTGGCAATGAACACATTGAAAAGCTTTTAAGTGAGGAAAGGGGCTTATTCTATACTCTGCTTGAAAGAATTACGGAGCTTCATTCCCAATCACTTGCAGAAAAGAAAGGAGGTGAATAAGAATTGTCTTATCACAATGCAAAGGTGTATTCTGACGGAAGTCATCACATAGCAATACCCAAATCTAACACCAAAAGCAAAAGTGAGAAGAAAAGTAAAGTAAGTACAGTAGAGGAAATTGAATTAAAAGAAAAATTTGAACAAGCGTATGCAGAAACGAAAAGTAAAGGATATAAGCAAAAGTCCAAAGAAATATTAGATATAGTCGCACCTAATTTTGAAGATAAAGAAAAAGCAGAAGAATTTGTTAATGTAAATATGGAACGGAAGAAAAGAAACAAAATTGAAAGGGACAAGCGACTATCAAGAAAGCTATATACAAATGATTGGAATTATTTTGTAACATTTACTTATGATGATAAATTACATACGGAAGAAAGTTTTATGCAAGGAATAAATAATTTTTTAAAACACGCAGTTTACAGAAAAAAGTGGAAATATATCGGTGTTTGGGAAAGAGGAAACAAAACAAACAGACTACATTTTCACGGTATATTCTACATACCTGAGGGGCAAATGATAGGTGAATTGTTTGAAAAAAGGGACTATGATTTAAGGAGTCATAAAATGCGTACCACAATACAGAACACGCATTTAAATAAAAGATTTGGAAGAAGCGACTTTGAAAAGATAACACACAGGGATGTTCTTCAAAGCTCTTTGGCATATATGAAGAAATATATTACCAAGCAAGGTGGAAAGCTCGTTATATCGAGAAATGTGCCAACCTACTACATTACCGACATTTTGGATGAAGATATAGCTTGTAAGTATAGCGACAAGGAAGAAGATAACCGAGTGATATTATTTGATAATAGTAGTTGTTTTAACGAAGGAGTTTATGTAGGTAAATTATGTGCAGAAACAAAAGAAAAATTAAAAAAGGCGAATTAGTGTTAATTTCTCTTTCGCCCGGTGGAGACTAAACGAAATCGCCATTTCTGTCAAGGGAAAAATATATTGTTAGGCTTTGAAATATTAGGCATTTAACCAATATATTTTTTCTTACCCTTGACATCTCTGTCAATTCCGTTTTTTGCGTCTCCGTCGAAAGACAAATTAAAAAAAGAAAAATTGAAAAGGAGATTCAAAAAATGGAAAAAATCAATCATCAATCGAATCAGTTGAAAACAGCTGTAATTTATGCTCGTTATTCAAGTGAAAATCAAAACGAACAATCAATTGACGGTCAATTGAGAGTGTGTCAAGAATTTGCAAAGCAAAACAATATAATCATTCTTGATACATATATTGACAGAGCAATGACAGGAACAAATGACAATCGCCCTGCATTTAGACAAATGTTAGAGGATTGCAAGAAAAAGCAATGGAATTATGTACTCGTTTACAAGCTTGATAGATTTTCAAGAAACAAATACGAGTCAGCCATTCATAAGCATACACTTAAAGAAAACGGTGTAAAGGTAAAATCTGCTACTGAAATGATACCAGACTCCCCAGAGGGCATACTCATTGAAGCTATACACGAGGGATATGCCGAGTATTATTCAGCAGAATTATCACAAAAAGTCCGTCGTGGAATGAATGAAACAAGATTAAAAGGTAATTTCACAGGTGGATATGTACCTTATGGCTATGTAATCGTGAATAAAAAGGTAACTATTGATGAAGAAAAAGCAGAAGTAGTACGCTTTATTTACAAGCAATATTCATTAGGTGTATATGTAAAAGACATAATGAATACCTTAAATGCAAAGGGAATATACAACAGAGGTAAGCCATTTGCAAGAAATACTGTTTACAAAATCTTGAAAACAGAAAAATATTCAGGTATATATAGATACAAAGGACAGGTGTTTACAAATATCTATCCTCAAATTGTACCAACCGATATTTTTGAAATAGTTCGTGGCAAAATGGAAAAGAACAAAAAAGGCTCTCGTAGTGCCGATATTGTATATGTATTTAGACACAAAGCATTCTGTGGCAAATGTGGTCAGCCAATAAGTGCAGAATGTGGAACATCTTGTACAGGTGACAAAAGAAGATACTACAAATGCTACGGAAGAAAAAATCGTAATGGTTGTAAGCAAGAGGTATTTACAAAAGAGCTTTTAGAAGAAACTATTCTTGATACTATGATGAAAGAGCTTAAAAAGCCACAGGTTATGAATAGGATAATTAAAGGCATACTTGAAATGCAAGAAAAGAATTACCTTGAAAATGCAACTCTCAAAAGATTAACAAGTGAAAAGAAAAAAGTAGAAAAATCACTTGAAAATTTGGTAACTGCTATTGAAAATGGTGTTGTATCAAATACCACTAATAGAAGATTACACGAGCTTGAAACAAAATTAAGTGAGCTTGAAGAAAAGATTATCATAGAAGAAAGCAAAGCATATAAAATGATAACCGAAGAAGAAATACGAGCATTTTATGAAATGGCTATCAAATTTGAAGCACAAGCAATGATTTCAATATTGATAGAGAAAATTGTAATAACCGATAGAGATATTGTGATATATTACAACAAACCGAATAGCAACATTAGTCCTGACGAAAGTCAGGGCTTTTGCTTTTTAGAAATAGAAAGAAACGGATTTACAATAGAAATGTATATTTGACAAAAATAAAAGTAGCATTTATTCCACGGAACAATTGACAAGAGCCTCGTAGGGGCGTGGTTGTAAGGCATAAAAGAGCCAAGACAACACCCCTTCGGGGCTTTTGCTTGCCTTTCGGCGTGAAATAGCCTACCACACCCCATACTCTTGTCAATCGTCTTTCGCGGCATAAAAGCCACTTTTAAGCATAAATTAAATCGCACTATTAGGAAATTAAGCAAACAAAAAACAGGGCAAAAACCCTGTCAAAATCGCTTTATATTAGAAATTTGAACACCACGAAAAGCCTAAAAATAGGCATAAGAAAAGACCAAAACCGAATTAGTTCGATTTTGGTCTCACTTGGCGGAGAATCAGAGATTCGAACTCTGGAACCCTGTTACAGGTTACACGATTTCCAATCGTGCGCCCTCGACCAACTAGGCGAATTCTCCACATATATTAAATTTAAATGAAAGCAAATTTTTGCAAAATTTGAGATTCGAACAGCTGTGCTACGCTACGCACACTTTCGACTGCGCAATCAACTCTCGCAAAAGCTCGGTTTCTTGCAGTCTCAATGCGTCTGGAACCCTGTTACAGGTTACACGATTTCTGGGTAGTGCGCCCTCGCGCCTCAGACGAATTCTGCATATATGTTAAGTTTTCTGTATTGCTAGACAAGTATAACATATCTTTTTTCAAAAATCAAGCCTTTTTCAATTTTTATTTTTCATTTTATTCTTTGACACTGGAGAAACTATGTGCTAGAATAAAACTAGCGATTAAAAAAAGACTAATTATAGGGGCAAAAATAAAAAAGCTTATTATAATATTGCTATCGATTATTTTGATGCCAACAATAATCGCTTGTTCAAATAATTCTGAAGAAAATGATGTTAATATGACAGTAATAGCAAACTCAATACATAATCCAATGAAATAAATAACTGAAAAATGGGATGCTTTTTTGGTACATTATGCCTAAATATGGTTGATTTTTCAATTTGCTTGTGATAAAATCAAAGCATAAACAAAGGAGAATTATTATGGACTTTACAAAAAGCATTTTTGAAAACAGAAAAGAACTAAATAAACCTTTTTTGGCAGCACATCGTGGTGTTTGTGGGGCAAATATACCTTGCAATACGCTCGCTGCATACAAAATAGCTACTGATCTTGGCGCTGATGTCGTTGAAATAGATGTTTCAAAAACCAAGGACGGCAAATTCTATGTGTTTCACCCTTGGATGGAGCCAGTATTTTTAAAAAGCAAATATATTTGTGATATGACAGCAGAGGAGCTTGAAAACGAGCGTTTGGTTAACCAAGATAGCGTAAAAACTAGCTATAAAGTGCCAACTCTCGGCGAGGCTTTATCATTTTTAAAGGGCAAGGCATATATAAATGTTGACAAATTCTGGACTGACGTTGAGGGCATAACAGCTGAAATACGCAAGGCGGGCGTAGAGAAGCAGGTAATTGTAAAAACTAATGTTGACGAAAAGAGCCTTGAAGCAGTAGAGAAATACGCGCCCGACCTTATGTTTGTTCCGCTTGTTAGAAGCAAGGACGATATAACAGAATCACTTTTGAAAAGAAATATAAATCTAATAGGCGTTGAGGTTCTGTTTAAAAGCGATACTGAAGAATGCATAAGCGACAAATACATAAAATCAATGCACGATAAGGGCTTGCTTATTTGGGCAAACTCCATTATATACAATGAAAACGATATTATTAATGGTTATCATAGCGACGATATTTCCTTGACTGATTCACCAGACAAGGGATGGGGATGGTTAATTGATAAAAATGTTGACTTCATTCAAACTGACTGGCTCTTGATGCTACAAAACTATATCAAATCAAGAAAATAATAAAAAATACCGAGGAGTGTCTAAAAAGCACTCCTCGGTTTTGAGTTATTTACTTAAGATTTTATCTAAATATTTCTTTAATTTTTCTGAATCCCCATCAAAAACGTAGCCCTGTATTCCATAAGCGATAGCGCCCTCAATATTTTCTATTCTATCGTCAACAAATATCGCTTCACTAGGAGTAATATCATATTTTTTGCAGATATGCTCAAAGATTTCACGGCTCGGTTTTACAATCCCAATAGGCGCTGACATAACAAGACCATCAAGCTTCTTTAAAATTGGAATTTCAGGCGAGTGAATTGCAAAGTAGTTGGAAATATTGGAAAGAAGAAAAAGTCGCACCCCGTGTTTGCTTTTCAGGTGAGAAAGAAGCTCGCTCATACCATCTATTTCAGGTATATTATACACCCAATTGTAGTATATTTTGTCAGCCACGTCCCACAGCCTTTCGGGGAGTCTAGCCTTGATTAAGCTCATTGTCTCCTCGTTTGAAATAGTTCCCTTGTCAAGTCTATCCCAGTAAAGACGGTCAAATACAACCTTCTCAAGCAGAGCCTTGTCCTCAGCATCCTCTACGTAAACACCAACCATATAGCTCGGCTCAAAATGAACAAGCACTTGGCCAAAATCAAATATTACATTTTTTATGCTCATTTTTACCTCTTATTTCTTTTCTATTAGATACATAAACATTTCTGCTGCGTGCCAAGAGTGAGGAGCGGAGCATTTGTTTTTTGCATATTCCTCGGATAAGGGAGCAATCGCATTGTAATCCGCTTCGGAGGCGCAAATCTCCCAGCTCATAGGATATTGAATTTTTAGTAGCTCCTTTGGTATTTCGTCACCATTGAAGTGATAAACCGCCCACGAAAGATAAGGGTACCATTCATTATATTCATTGTCAAAAGGCGTCTTTGTTTCAACACCTTTCTTGTCCATCCAGAACATTCTGGCATAAGAATCAAACTCATGAGGGATTTTTATAAAATCGGCTCTAATACCAAGTCTGTCAAATGCTAATCTCAACCACAGGGTCGAGTAAATTTCGTGCACTCCGTAGTCTGTCATACCCCTTAAAAGCCCACCATCAGCTATTCTTTCTGCCTCATTGTATATCTCCGCTATAAGTGGGTAATTTTTGTCGACAAAAAACGAAAGCACAAAGGCAAGCTGACCTAAATTGTCAGGCTCGCAGTTTCCCTTGTTATTTTTGTCATAAAGATTTTTAACTCCAAGTGCCCAAGGCTTTATTAGATGAAGATTTTTTGTCTTTTCAAGGACAAGTGCCATCATAGCACTATCTCTGTACCAAGGCTTTTTGTATGTATAGATATTTGGCACAGGGTTATTACCATTAAAGCTAACAAGTATTTCCTGATGTAAAATCCTTAACTGCTCAGGATATTCGTAATCCTCAAAGTCAGGAAGGTTTATGTATTCACTTTTACAAAGAGTTGAAAGAAGCTTCTTTTCACCATCTGTTATATCATAAATATAAGCACCGAAGGAATCCTCGGAAATTAAAAAGGTTTTCTCGTCACTTGTCCAAATCACAACCATGTATCTGTCAAAAAGAAACTTTTCACGCTTGACATCCCACGTGTAAACAACCTCATTTGTCGCGAATTTTATGAGTGAGCCACCCTCTTTATAAATAAACTTCTCGCGGTTGCCCATTCCAAAAATATAAAACTGTTTTTCAGGCTTAATCATATTTATTCCTTATTTCTCAATGTAAATTATAGTATTTCTCTCAACGAAAAGCGTAACCTTGCCGTTTTGGATTTTAGCTTGTGTATATTCACCCAAGGTTCTATCCTTATCAACAATTAAAATCTTAGCTCCGTCAATCTCATTTGTGCCAAAATCGATATCAATATATTTCTGCCATTTATTGTCGTCCTCGGCATAATATGTAATCATTGTTGCAAATTTGCCGCCGTTTTTTGCACCAACTACATATACATCCTCGTCATCACTTGATGAGAATACTTGATTTTTTAAATCATATAGATTAGCAAAAAGATAGAATGCATAATATCCCTTCAAGGGACGATATGTGTAGCAGTCGAAAAGCCCATTGAATGCACCCATTCTTGCATCGTAGTACATAAGCATATCAATAGATGGATTGCTTTGGCAAAGAAGCATACAAGCCGAAAAGAAGGCGGCACCCTTCATACTGATAATTTGCTCAATCGAGTAAACAAACTCATCAACCCAACCACGTACATAGTTCCACTCGTTAAGAATTGCTTCAGCCTTGCCGTAGCCGTGCTTTTCCATAACACCACGAACTCTTGTGCATTTTTTTGACATATCATAAGGCTCTGTCCAATACCAGTGGTAAGAAACGAAGTCCATAGGAACGTTGTTTTTGTGCATGTAAGCCAAGAATCTGTCAAGCCATTCATCATTACCACAGGAAGCAGGGCCACCAATTTTAAGATGAGGAAAACGGTTTTTTAGATGCAAAGCAGCAACCTTGTAAAACTCAAAGAATTCAGCCTCAGTTCCGCTCCAGCATCTTTTGTTTTTTGAGTCGTCTGCGTCAAGGTCTGCCTCGTTCCAAATTTCCCAATAGTCAATCTTATAGTTGAAGCCGTCAGCCCAACCCTCTGTGTAGTGCATAATAATATGCTCACAGATTTCTGCCCATTTTTTGAAATCCTTTGGCATAATGGTGTTATACTTTTTTATTTCGTGCTCAATTCTTGTACCAAGACGGTAAAAGGTTTCTGTGCCAACCGCAAAGGTTTCCTTAATGTATTTATCGGTACAAGCAAAATCATAGCTTGCAGGGTCATTAACGTCGGCATCAAAATTTGTAAAAATAAAGTTTACATCAACTGTATGGTTTCCACCATAACGAGAATCAAATGACGCATCATGATTTCTTGCGTATGGTATTCTTAAGGCTTTATAATCATGCTCATTGCCACGCTTTTGATCCTTACCGGCAGTGCAAGGACCATTGTTTACAGCATGCATAATTTTCATTTTGCCAACAAATTTGTTTAGATCGAATTTAACTGTGCTCATGATAAAAGCTCCTTAAAAAAAGTAACTATCATTATTATAAATTATCAATAAAATAAAGTCAACTATATATTGATTTAATTTTAGTGTTTTGATACAAAATATATTTTTCTTATAATGAATATATTAACATATGAACATACAATAATGCAATAGAGCGAGAAAACCGCACCATATTCGGTGCGCTTTCTTATTTCAATTTGTTTTCTATCTCATCGATTTCCTCTAAGATTGAGAATTGCTCGACCTCAAGTGCTTCGATTTCCTCATTAAGAGCACATAAGCGGATATAGTCGCTGACTACATCATCGCTTTCAAGCTCGTTTTTCTTTATGGAAATTTCCTCATCTAAGGTTAACATCTTTTCATTTAACTTTAAAAGTCGCCTTTCCATTTTTGATTTTTCCTTTGATGCTAAAAACGATTCCTTGCCCTTTTTGATGGGCTCTATCTTTGCCTCTTGAGTTACTGCTTGAATAAGCGGTAAGCTTCCTTCGCTTTTCTTTAAAAGATATTCGTCATAAGTGTAGTCATAAAATGTAGCTGTGTTGCCTCCAAAAACTAAAAGTGCATCCGCAAGCTTTTTAACAAAATATCTATCGTGAGAAACGAACAAAATAGTTCCATCGAATTCAGATAACATATTTTCAAGAGCTTCCTTGCCAATCATATCCATATGGTTTGTTGGCTCGTCAAGAATTAAGAAGTTAGGCTTTTTCTGTAAAATCTTACAAAGGGCTAATCGCACCTTTTCACCACCCGAGAGCATATCGACTGTTTTAAAGACATCATCCCTTGTAAACATAAATGCTCCCAGCGCACCTCTTGCTTCTGTCTCGGAAAGAGTAGGGAATAAATCCCAAAAGTCATCAAGCACTGTTTTTGTACTTGCATATTGAACCATTTGCTGGTCAAAATATCCAACATCGACCTGCCAACCGAATGAAAAATCTCCGCTTAATTTTGGAATAACTCCCATTAAGGTCTTTAAAAATGTACTTTTGCCAAGACCATTGCCACCAATTATACCAATTCGTTGCTTTTTAGTTTGGTTCATATTAACCTTGCAAAGAGTAGAGACATATCCAATTTCAAGATCTTTTACACCCAAAACATCTTTACCACTTTCGCGGTTGGGCGTAAAGGATGCCTTGAACGATTTGGTGTCAAATTTTTTAGGCTCAGAAATTTTCACCATGTGTTCAATTTGCTTTAGCTTTGAATCGGTCATTGAAACCTTAGTAGGTGTGCCTCTGAATTTTTCAATGAGTGCTTGTAAACGCTTAATTTCTGCTTGCTGCATATTATAAGCTTTTAAATTCTGCTCGTAGTTAGCTTCTTTTGTTTTAACAAATTTAGAATAATTTCCTGTATATCTCGTGGTTTCACCATATTCAATTTCATAAACGACATTGGCGACCTTATCAATGAACATTCTATCGTGTGAAACTATAACTACGGCTTTTTTATAGCTAGCAAGATACCCCTCTAGCCATTCAACAGTGGTAATATCAAGATGGTTGGTAGGCTCGTCAAGCAATAAAACATCTGGCTTGGAGAGGAGAAGTCTAATAAATCCCAGCTTTGTGAGTTGTCCACCGGAAAACTCTGATAGCTTTCTTTGCTTGTCCGAAAGAGAAAATCCAAAGCCCGAAAGGAGCATATTATATTCCTTTTCGTAGTAATATCCGCCCTCATCTTCAAATTTTTCTTGGAGCTTTGTATATTCCTCTAAAAGCTCAATGTTTTCTCCCTTTTCAATTTCAGAAAGCAAGTAATCAAGTCTAGCCCTCATATTAAGAATAGGTAAAAATAACTTTTTTATTTCCTCGTCAACTGTTAGATTTAAATCATTGAACGGGTTTTGTTTTAAATAACCAATTACAAGCTTATTACTTTTAGCAATAAAGGAGTCCTCACCCTCAATTTTTGTAAGATCAACCTCGCCACTAATTAGCTTTAATAGCGTTGTTTTTCCACAACCATTCCTACCAACGATTGCGATTTTTTCGTTGTCGCGTATCTCAAAATTTATTCGGCGCAAAATCAAATTGGCACCAAGCTCAACAGAGCCATTTTTAATTTGATAAATCATATACTCACCAGCCTAACAAAAACATTGTATCATAATATGGATGGAAAATACAAGTAAAAAATGACTTTTTAGATACTCCCCTCACTATTTTTACTTTTAAGGCTTGATAAAGGCAAAAATCTGCAATTGTTTTGTTATGCACTTGCAAAAAAGAATCTAAAGTGCTATAATATGATATGAAATTGAAATAACTATTTAGGAGACAAAATGAAAAAGAAGCTTTTGTTGACTTTAAAAATTTTGCTCGTTGCTTTAACAGTAGGCTCGGTTGCCTATTATGTATTAAGCATCGCATTTTTAGGCTTCTCTCCATGGGACTTTATCACTTTAGTGATATGCGCTCCATTAATTACCATAATAGTTTTTGTAAAGCTCGGAATTGATTCTTGCAGAAATGCGTTAAACGAGGTTGAACAAAAGTTTATAAAGGATATCGGTAGTGCCTTTTCAGGAGAGGATAAAAAGAAAAAGCAATTGCTTTACGCTATTTACTATTTTAGCAAAAAGCATAACAAAAAATCGCTTAAAAAATTATCAAAGCTGAAATCTAAATGTGAAAAAACAAAAGAGCATGCAGTTGTGGAGCTGTTTCGCGCGCTAAACTATACTGCTATGCATCAAAGCAAAAAGGCAATTGAGATATACGAAAACGCTGCTAAAAACGGATACATAAACTCAAATATGTATAATAATTTAGGGCATTTGTATGCAAAAGAGTCTAACTATGATTTAGCCCATAAGAACTACGATTTAGCAATATTTTACGAGCCTGCAAATGTGCCTGCATATCACAATAAAGCACAGCTTTGCTTTAAGCAATATGATTATAAAAAGGCAAGTTTATATTCTAGAAAAGCACTTGATATTGATCCTAATTTTAGACCAAGTGCAACGCTTCTTGCTATAATTGATTCAATTCAAGAAAATGGAGAAAAGTCAGACACTCCTAACGGAATAGCAGAAATAAAATAAGAATCGCGTAGCCTCATTTAAAGTGAACTAAATGGGGTTCATTGCGGTTCTTTTTTTGATATATTTAGTCTAAAAAGCTTGTGTTATATTTATCCTTTTCGTACAAGAAATAAGTACAAAGGGGAACGATTTCGCTTGTTGGAACAACAGTATTCTTGTCTTCTATTCCGATAACCTTAAAGTCATTATCGTGCGCGGTTTTTATCGCATACCAAGCATCCTCAAAAATGTAGGTTTCGTCTTTTTTTGTTCCTAAATGCTCAAGCGCAACCTCGTAGATTAAAGGACTGCTTTTGTCAGCTCCAACTATTGTGGTTGTAAATACCTCGCTAAAATAGTCAAGAACACCGAGTCTTTTTAAAACGCCCTTTGCTTCGTTTTGCTCGGTTGCGGTTGCAATGCACATTTTAACGCCGTTTTGCTTAAATCTTTCGAGCATTTCAAGGGCACCAGGCTTTAATTTTACAACAGTGTTATATTTTTCTGCAACAATATCGTGTAGTGCTCTTAAAACCTCTTCATATGTTTTGTTTAGACCATATTTTTCGTTGCAATATTCAGTAAATCTAGGTATTCCAACGTATAAAACGTAATTTTCTTTTTCATTATCAAACTTAATACCTTGACGCTCAAGATAATCAATACCAACTGTATTCCAGTAAGCCATAGAGTCAAGCAAGGTTCCATCCATGTCAAAAATAGCACCCTTAATCTTCATATAATCACCTCAAGGGTTATTTTACACCACTAAAAACAAAAAGTCAATAAAAATACTTGCACAAATCTATAATATATGTTAAAATATCCTTGAATTTTTCCGAAGGGATACAAAAAATGAATCAGAAAAATATTAGAAACTTTTCTATAATAGCTCATATAGATCATGGCAAAAGCACACTCGCTGACAGAATCTTGGAGTACTCAAATGCAGTTACTAAGAGAGAGATGGAGGAGCAGCTTCTTGACAATATGGATCTTGAAAAGGAGCGCGGTATTACTATCAAGGCTCGTGCAGTAAGAATTAATTACAAGCACAAGGATGGACAGGATTATGTTTTAAACCTCATTGACACCCCTGGCCACGTTGACTTTAACTATGAGGTTTCTCGTTCCCTAAATGCTTGCGAGGGCGCACTTTTGGTTGTCGACTCAACACAGGGCATAGAGGCACAAACTCTTGCTAATGCATATCTTGCCGTTGATTGCGATCTTGAAATAGTTCCTGTCATTAATAAGATTGACTTGCCATCTGCTGATGTTGAAAGAGTTAGAAATGAGATAGAGGATGTAATTGGTATAGTTGCCGAGGACTGTCCTGCGGTTTCTGCTAAGGTGGGACTTAATATAGACCAAGTGCTAGATGCAATAGTTGAAAAAATTCCTGCTCCAAAGGGAGACCCTGATGCACCACTAAAATGCTTGATTTTTGACTCCCACTATAACTCATATTTAGGCGTTGTTGTTTATGTTAGAGTAATCGATGGTACACTAAAGGCTGGTGAAACCATAAGACTAATGAGCACAGATGCAAAATATGATGTTGTCGAGGTTGGATACTTGAACGCCTTTGGTCTTGAAAAAGCTGACCAAATAAGTGCTGGAGAGGTTGGATATATTACTGCGAGCATTAAAACTGTATCGGAAACTAGAGTAGGTGATACTGTTACTCATGACCAAAATCCGGCAGACGAGCCTCTTGAGGGCTTTAAAGAGGCGCTTCCGATGGTGTTCTCCGGTATTTATCCAGCTGATGGTGCAAGATATAATGACTTGCGTGATGCACTTGAAAAGCTACAGTTGAATGACGCAGCTCTATCGTTTGAGCCTGAAACCTCAATAGCTTTAGGCTTTGGCTTTAGATGTGGCTTTTTGGGTCTGCTTCATATGGAAATCATTCAGGAAAGACTTGAAAGAGAGTTCAATCTTGACTTGATTACAACCGCACCAAGCGTTATTTATAAGATAGAAAAGACAAATGGCGAAACCATTATGGTTGATAACCCATCTAACTATCCCGCATCTGATACTATTAAAACCGCATATGAGCCTGTTGTTAAGACAAGCATTATAACCCCAACCGAATTTGTTGGTGGAATCATGGATTTGTGTCAGGATAGACGAGGAACCTTTAAGGATATGAAATATCTTGATTCCTCTCGCGTAGAGCTACACTATGTTATGCCACTCAACGAGATAGTTTACGACTTTTTCGATGCGCTAAAGAGTAGAAGTAAGGGATATGCATCGCTTGACTATGAATTAGCCGGCTATGAGGCGAGCAACCTTGTAAAGCTTGATTTTCTTTTGAATGGAGAAATTGTTGACGCGCTAACCTTTATAGTTCATACAGAAAAGGCATATACACGTGCAAGAAAGATAGCAGAGAAGCTAAAGGATAACATTTCCCGTCAGCTCTTTGAAATTCCAATTCAAGCAGCGATTGGCTCAAAGGTTATCGCTCGTGAAACTGTTAAAGCACTTCGTAAGGACGTATTGGCAAAATGCTACGGCGGTGATATAACTAGAAAGAAAAAGCTTCTTGAAAAGCAAAAAGAAGGTAAAAAGAAAATGCGTCGCCTAGGCTCTGTTGAGGTAACACCAGAGGCGTTTATGGCGGTACTAAAGCTTGACGATAGCGAAAAATAACAAACGCAGGGCTCGTAACCGAGCCCCTATTTTGTAGAAGGGAAGAAAATGAAAAAATTAGGACTTTATATTCACATTCCATTTTGTAAAAAGAAGTGCAATTATTGTGATTTCTATTCTTGCACATCTATAAAGGGACTACGTGAGTATATTTCAGCTATTTGCACTCAAATAGAGAGGGAAGCACCTTTATATAGGGAATATTTATTTGATACAATTTTTATTGGCGGAGGCACCCCCTCACTTTTAGAAAGCAATGATTTTTCTCTTCTTGTAGCTACCATTAAAAGCAACCTAAATCTCACACAGGGTGCGGAATTTTCAATTGAAGCAAACCCAGGCACTATAACCAAAGAAAAGCTAACTTGTTATAAGGAAAACGGTGTAAACAGATTAAGTATAGGTCTGCAAAGCACAAATAATGAAGAACTAAAGCTACTCGGCAGAATACACAGCTATGATACATTTTTAAAGAACTATCAGCTTGCAAGAGATTGTGGCTTTAATAATATCAATATTGATGTTATGTACTCGCTTCCTAATCAAAAAACAAACGATTTTCTAGAAACACTTAAAAGGGTAATTGCATTAAATCCCGAACATATTTCCTCGTATTGCTTAAAAATAGAAGAGAATACCCCGTTTGGCAAAATGGAGTATTTACCATTGCCAGATGAGGATGAAGAATATAATATGTATATTTCTATGTGTGAGCTTTTAACTAAAAATAGCTACGACCAATATGAAATAAGCAACTTTTCAAAAAAAGGCTACAATTGTCGCCACAATTTAAAATATTGGTTAAGCGAGGATTATATAGGAATAGGTCCATCAGCTCATTCATATTTCGACGGCAAAAGATATTCATATATTGAAAGCACGGAGCAATATATAAAACAAATAAAAGAAAATCAGATACCAAATAAAATATATGAGCAAACAGAAGAAAACACACACTCCTCCCCACAAATGTCAAAAATGGACGAATATGTAATGCTCAAAATGCGTCTTTCAAGTGGTGTAAATAGAGAAGAGTTTGAGTCTAAATTTGGAGAGGCTCTTGAGGTGGCTTATCCAAAAATAACCAGCTTTATACAGTCAGAGTATATCGTTTATGAAAATGGAGCATATAGCTTTACTCCAAAGGGATTTTTTGTTAGCAATTATATACTAACTGAAATACTTAAATTTTGAGCTATCAGCAAAAATCGACAAATAAAAAAAGAAATCGACAACAAGCGATTTTCTTTTTAAAAAGTTTTTAAAAATTTTATTTTAAAATTGTTAAATTAAATTAAATTCCTTGACTAATCAATAATTTTATGCTACAATTAACTGACCAAAAAATAAAGGAGGGAAGCGAGTGGATATAAAGGACTTTAGAAAAGTTGTTGCGCAAAACATATACTATTTACGCACAGAAAATCATATGACTCAATATGAGCTTGGTGAAAAGCTTAATTATTCAGATAAGGCGATTTCCAAATGGGAAAGAGGCGACGGGCTTCCTGATGCATATATTTTAAGCCAAATGAGTCAGCTCTTTGGTGTTACAGTCGATTATATGCTAACTCCTCATTCAGAGCAAAACCAAAAGGTTGAAACTCAACCTATAAAAAAGGCAAAGAGATTGGTTAACAATATTGTTACAGCTGGTATATTTACCCTTGCACTTATAATTTTTGTTTTAATCGCTATCGGTACAGGCTATGGCGGTGAAGAAATATTTTATTGGCAAGTATTTATTTATGCAATTCCTGTTTCTGCTATTACCAGAATTGTGTTTGTATCTGTTTGGGAGAAGGCGAGAGGCGTTTTCCTTTACTCTTCAATTTTACTATGGTCATTGATTGCAACGATTTATCTCGCAATTGGCAACTATGGACTTTGGATAATGTTTGTTATCGGTATTCCTCTTCAGCTTATAGTCTTTTTGTGTTTTAGAATTAAAATCATTATAAGATTTAGCAAAAAAAGAAAAAATACAAAAAAGACCGATGCAAAAGACCCACACAAGGAAAATACTTTGCAAGAATAAAAAACGCACACTTCCCCAACCAAAAAGATTAAAATTGCGCCACTCTACCACGAGTAGAGTGGCTTTTTTTATCTCTACTTTCGTTTTTTATTTTATAGAGAGAAAAATAGATTTAGTAGGTAGACTTTTATATACACTTCTGTTACAATCTTGTCGGTGGGTAAAAAGACTCGCCTAAAAAGCAAGTAAAGGAAAACAAATGAATAATTATGTAATTGCAACGTGCTCGACATCGGATGTTTCCCCCGAGTACTTGAAAGAACGAAAAATAGACTTTTTGAAGTTTACTTATAGTCTTGATGGTGTTGATTATCTAGACGATATGGGCATTAGTATGCCATATAAGCAATTTTATGATGCAATGAAAAATGGTAGTGAAACAAAAACAACGCTACCAAGTATAGAAGCAATAAAGGAATTTTTAAGACCATATTTAGATGACGGCAGAGATGTTATTTTATTAATGCTTTCGTCAGGACTTTCAGGCTCTATGGCAGCGGCTAAAATCTCTATAGGAGAATTAAAGGAAGAGTACCCGGATCGCAAAATATACGTAGTTGATTCCTTGGGCGCATCATCTGGTATGGGACTTTTGGTTAGCGAAATGGCTGACAGACGTGATGACGGAATGTCAATAGATGAGCTTTATCAATGGACAGAGGAGAATAAGCTAAATGTTCACCATTGGTTTTTCACAACAGACCTTACCTACTTTGTTAAGGGAGGTAGAGTTTCAAAGGTGTCAGGTTGGTTTGGCACAATTTTAAAAATTTGTCCACTTTTAAATGTTGATGTAAATGGTAAGCTAGTTCCTCGTGAAAAAATCAGAGGAAAAGCAAATGTAATAAAGCAAATTGTTAAAAAGATGGAAGAAAATGCTATAAATGGTTATAATTATAATCAAAGATGTTATATCAGCCACTCTGATGTTTATGAGGATGCAAAGGCAGTAAGTGAGCTTATAGAAGAAAAATTCCCTAATTTAAAGGGCAAAATAGTAATAAATAGCATTGGTACAACAATAGGCTCACATACAGGACCTGGTACGGTTGCGCTATTCTTTTTTGGAACAAAGAGAGAAAATTAATGGAGAAATTAATGACAAAAAACAACGAACATATAACAATTGATGGTAATGACTATAAAAACCTTATTATCAATGCGGCAAAATGTCTTGAGGATAATAAGGAGGAAATAAACGAGCTCAATGTTTTCCCAGTTCCTGATGGCGATACAGGCTCAAATATGTCAATGACTGTCGCCAATGCAGCAAAAGAGCTTTTGAATTCTGAAAATATTTCACTTGACGAGGCGGCTGAAAAAACCGCAAAGGCTATGCTTCACGGCGCAAGAGGAAACTCTGGAGTTATTGTCAGCCTTCTCTTTAGAGGCATTGCAAAGGGATTGAAGAGCTCATTTGAATGTGATGGCGAGGTATGGGCAGAGGCACTCGCTCAAGGCGTTGATGCGGCATATAACGCGGTAGATAATCCAGCAGAGGGAACAATACTAACAGTAGCGAGAAAAAGCGCGGAAAGTGCTAAAATAGCTGCTCAAAGCAATAATAACTTTGAATATGTTCTAAGGGAAACCATAGATGCCGCAGAAAAAGCGCTTGAGGATACAGTTAATCAAAATCCCGTGCTCTCAAAGGCAGGTGTTGTGGATGCCGGAGGAATGGGCTGGCTACTGGTTATCAAGGCGATGTATCAAGCCTTGATTGAGGAAAGACGTATAAAATATGAGCCAAGTATTAAAAATAGCACCTTGAAAAAAGCAGATTTTTCTGCTTATGAAAGCCAAGATATCACCTTTGGCTTTTGCACAGAATTTATAATTACTAAAAATGAACCAGACAGAGATACAAGCAAGCTGAAGAAGTTCTTAAATAATATAGGCGATAGCCTTGTTATGATAGATGATGGCGAGATTGTAAAGGTGCATATTCACACAAATGATCCACACAGAGTACTTGGTGAGGCTCTAAAATACGGCATATATGAAACTGTAAAGGTTGAAAATATGCGTACACAGCACACAAATAAGCTTGTTGACGAAGAAAAAGAAATTCCGCTTGACGATTATGCATTTATAAGTGTATCGTCTGGTGATGGCTTTAGCGAGCTTTTTAAGGAGCTTGGAGTTAACGAAATTGTTTCTGGTGGTCAAACAATGAATCCAGCCACAGAGGATTTGTGCAATGCGGTTGCTAAAACAAATGCAAAAACTATTTACATTTTACCTAATAATAAAAATATCATAATGACAGCCTCACAGGTTGCCGAGATAACAGGAAAAAATGTAATTGTTATTCCTACAAAAACAATTCCACAAGGAATTAGTGCTATGCTTGGCTTTGATGCCGAGCAAAACGAAGAAACAAATACTCAAAATATGTGCCAAAGCGCAAAAAATGTTATGAGTATGCAAATAACCTATGCGGCAAGAGATTCAAGCTATGACGGTATGGATATAAAAGAGGGCGATTACCTCGCTCTTTATGAGGATAAATTGTTATCCTCAAGCAAGGATATGGAAAATGCCTTTTCTACCTTCTATGAAAGAATAGTAGCAGAGGAAAAATGCTTTGTTTCCATATACTATGGTCAAGACCTAACCGAGGAGGAGGCAAATTTGCAAATATCCTCGTTTAGAGAACGACTAGAGGCAAAAGGCGTAGAGGTAAATTTATATATGGGTAATCAGCCTGTATATTATTACATTATCTCCGCCGAATAATTTAGATTTCATCTCTCCTTTCTTCAAGGTCGTATTGTACGACAAAAAACACCCAATATATTGCTTAATTGCAGTATATTGGGTGTTTTTATTTTATTAAAGAGTTTCGAGTTTGATTAGATTAGTGCTACCGCTACCACCATTTGTAATACCACCGGTTATAACGATTTTGTCACCTTTTCTCAGCTTAAATGTGCTTTTTGCGGCTTTGTTTGCCATATAGAAAAGTACATCGGTTGAATTAACAAGCTCGCACATAACAGGAGTAACGCCCCAGGAAAGAGAAAGCTTTCTCCAGGTTTCCTCGTTTGTAGTCATACCGAGAATATCAACTGGCGCACGGAAACGCGAAACCATTCGCGCAGTGATACCAGAAATTGAACAAACAACAATAGCCTTTGCATGAATGTCAATAGCCATGCAAGCCGTTGAGTGAGAAATTGCGTCAACTGGGTTTTGAATAATAAATCCAGACTTATTAAATAATGAATCGTAGTCGATAGTGTTTTCAGTCTTTTCAACTATTTTTGACATGGTTTGAACAGTTAAAACAGGATATTTTCCCATGGCAGTCTCTCCTGACAACATAACTGCACTTGTGCCGTCATAAACCGCGTTTGCAACGTCGGAAATTTCCGCACGAGTTGGGCGAGGATTGTGAATCATTGATTCAAGCATTTCAGTAGCTGTAATTACTCGTTTGCCAAGCATTCTGCACTTGGTAATGAGATGCTTTTGAGTTGCAGGAACCTCCTCAAAAGGAATTTCAACACCAAGGTCGCCTCTTGCAACCATAATACCATCACATTCCTTGCAAATTTCCTCAATATTTTCAACACCACTTCTGTTTTCAATTTTAGCGATTATATCAATATTTTCGCCACCGTTTGCTTTAAGAAAAGTCTTGACATCAATTAAGTCTTTACGAGTAGAAACAAAGGAGCAAGCGATAAAATCAACACCGTTTTCAATGCCAAAAAGCAAATCACTCTTGTCCTGCTCGGAGAGATATTCTTGATGTAAAACCTTGTTAGGGAAGCTCATGCTCTTGAAATTAGAAAGCTCACCACCTGCCAAAACCCTACAAATTGCTTCGGTTTTGGTTAATTCTGTAACCTCAAAAATAACTAGACCGTTGTTTACAAGTATCTTGTCACCTAGCGCAAGGTCATTTATCATTCCTTTATATGAAACGCTTACAATTTTTTCGTTGCCAATAACATCATCAACTGTAAAAGTGAAAACATCTCCGTCATTTAAGGTAATTCTGCTATTTTCAAAGGATTTTATTCTGTATTCCGGTCCTTTCGTATCAAGCATAATTGCGATTGGCAAATCAAGCTTTTCACGCACGCTTTTAATAAGATTTATCTTTTCCAAATGGTCAGCATGTGTTCCGTGTGAAAAGTTTAGTCTTGCCACGTTCATACCAGCCAAGCAAAGCTGGCTCATTACCTCCTCGCTCTCGCAAGCAGGACCAATAGTACATACAATTTTTGTTTTTCTCATGTTTTTTTCCTCTATTTTTCGTTGGGTTCAAATTGACTGTTGTATAAATGTGAATAAAATCCGTTTTGTGAAAGTAGCTCCTCGTGGTTGCCCATTTCAATAATATTTCCGTCCTTCATAACAAGAATAATATCCGCCTCTTTAATGGTGGATAGTCGGTGCGCAACTATAAATGAGGTGCGCCCTTGCATAAGGGTAGAGAATGCCTTTTGGATTTTTATTTCAGTTCTTGTATCAATAGATGAGGTCGCCTCATCCAAAATAAGCATAGGTGGCAAGGCGAGCATAATTCTTGCAATGCAAAGCAGCTGCTTTTGTCCTTGTGAAAGAGACGAATTTTCGTCGAAAATTATAGTATCATAGCCTTGTGGTAAGCGCTTAATAAAGCTATGTGTATGTGCTGCTTTTGAAGCCTCAATTATCTCCTCGTCTGTTGCATCCGGCTTGCCAAGAGCAATGTTGTCGCGCACTGTTCCATTTTGGAGCCAAGTGTCCTGGAGCACCATTCCAAAGGACGAGCGTAAGGAGTGCCTTGTTATTTCCTTAATATTTTGCCCTTCAATTAGAATTTCACCCGTGTTGACATCATAAAAGCGCATAAGTAGATTAATAAGTGTAGTTTTACCACAACCGGTTGGACCGACAATTGCGATATGTGCGCCACTCATAACCTTTAAATTGAGGTCTTTTATAAGCTCCTTTTCGGGAGTGTATGAGAATGATACATTTGATAATTCAATATCCCCGTCACAGCCGGAAAGCTCTGGGTTGCCCTTGTCGCTATCCTCTTCCTTTTCGTCTGTGAA
The DNA here is from genome assembly GCA_017472695.1 of Clostridia bacterium. Classification (GTDB taxonomy): domain Bacteria; phylum Bacillota; class Clostridia; order Oscillospirales; family CAG-272; genus RGIG2000. The sequence goes on from JAFUOQ010000018.1 coordinate 28,494, forward strand.
ATCAAATACTCGTTTAGCACAAGCAAGTGCATTTTGTAGCTCGGTAACAACTCCGGAAATTTCATTAAATGGCTTTGCATATTGCGTTGCATAGCTTAAAAAACAGGAAAGAACTCCGACAGTTAAAGCACCTTGCCCATCTGAATTTATAACGAGCAAAGCGCCAACTAGAGCAACGCCTGCATATACAAGCGCGTTAACAAAACGAGTGGTTGGATTAACAAGAGAGGAAAAGAAAATCGCCCTTCTTGAAACCTTTTCAAGCTTCTTATTAACCTTATCAAAGCGTTCAAGCTCCTCGTCCTCACGGCTAAATGCTTTGACAACCTTTAGGTTGCCCAAAACCTCATTGATAACTGATGTTTGCTCCGCCTTGGATTCTGATTGTCGCCTAAAGAGAGAATAGGTGCTCTTTGAAATAAAGCTTGCAACAAATAGTGAAAGTGGAGTCAAAACAACTACCACGAGCGCTATTTTCCAGCTTAAAACAAACATTATAACAAGTGTTGCGATAATAGTTACAATTCCCGAAAAAAATTGTGTAAAGCCCATCAAAAGTCCCTCGGCAAATTGGTCAACATCGGAAATAATCTTGTTAACCACCTCACCGCTTGGGTGCAAATCAATATAAGAAAGGGGCAATTTTTGAATTTTATCAAATGCGCGATTTCTTATATCCTTGGTTACATTATAAGTAATACGGTTGTTTATTAGGTTCATTAGCCATTGTAAAACAGCAACAATAACAACTATAATTCCAATGTTAGTAAGCAATGGAAGCAAGCCGTCAAAATCGACCTTGCCAGTGTCAATAATTAAATCTATTCCGTCTCCAATTATAATCGGAATATAAAGTGAAAGTAATACGCTAGCCGCTGCAAACAATAGAGAAACAATAATTAAAAACCAATATCTCTTTAAATACGAAAGAACTGTTTTTATAGTTGATTTATTTTTCATTTTACATACCCTCCCTTTTAAATTGAGAGTTGTAAATTTCCTCGTAAACAAGACAGCTATTAAGTAGATCCTCGTGCTTGCCAATGCCGACAATCTTTCCGTCGTCTAAAACAACAATCTTGTCTGCATGCGCAATTGAGGATGTCCTTTGAGAAACAATAAATACAGTAGGATTATAGTCAAGCTGACTCAAGGCGCGTCTTAATTTAGCATCAGTTGCATAGTCAAGAGCAGAGGAGGAGTCATCAAGAATCAATATTTCAGGCTTGCCAACTAAAGCGCGCGCGATAGTAAAACGCTGTCTTTGTCCACCAGATAGGTTTCTTCCACCCTCTTCAATTTGGAAATCAAGACCACCCTTTTTCGAGTCTAGAACATCCTTTGCCTGTGCAATTTCAAGCGCCTTTATAATTTCCTCGTCAGTTGCGTTTTGGTCACCCCATTTCATATTGTCACGGATGCTACCCTTGAATAAAACCGCCTTTTGAGGCACAATACCAATCTTTTCGCGCAACTGGTCAAGCTCATAGCTATTTACATTTTGTCCGTCCACAAAAACTGCGCCATCCTCAGCATCATAAAAGCGAGCGATCATATTGACAAGCGAGCTTTTACCCGAGCCTGTTCCACCAATGATACCGACAATTTCACCCTTTGAAACAGAGAAATCAATATTTTCAAGTGAGCATTCACCTGCGCCCTTATATTTTAGTGATGCATTTTTGAACTCTACGGAATAGTCGCTACTTGTGTCTTTATCTAATTTTTCTACTCTTTGTGAAGGCTGAATTTCAAACACGTCCTCAATTCTTTTTGCGGAGGCAAGTGCTTTTGTTATTGTGATAATGAGATTGGCAAGCTTAACAAGCTCGATAAGAATTTGCGACATATAGTTATAAAGCGCAATAACCTGTCCTTGTGTAAGATTACCGGAGTCAACCTCTAAAGCGCCCTTGTAAATTAGGAAGCAAATAGAGAGGTTAACTATAACAAAGGTAAAGGGATTCATTAAAGCCGAGATTCTGCCAACCAAGATTTGTGCCTTGTTTAGCATATCTGTCTTTTTGTGGAACTTGTCCTTTTCCTTGTCCTCGAGAGAAAATGCGCGTATTACACGAACACCGCTTAAATTTTCGCGAGTAGAAAGCAGAGTAGTGTCAAGCCTTGCTTGTACCTTTTTGTATAGAGGAATTGTAATCAGCATAATGCCAAAAACAACAAGAGATAATGCAATAATAGTGGCTATGAAAATACCCGAAGCCTTGAAGCTTGGGTCAACAACAATAGCCATAATAAGAGCACCAAAAACTATAACAGGAGAACGCATAAATAAACGCAAGGTAAGGTTAATTCCTGTTTGCACTTGGTTCGTGTCGTTTGTCATTCTGTTAATAAGTGAGGATGTACCAAGCGTGTCTATTTCAGAATAGGAGAGGAAAGAGATATGCTTAAATAATGAATGGCGAACCCTTGCCGAAAAGCCACACGCTGCTTTAGCCGAAAAATACTGTGCAAAAAGAGTACAGGTAAGACCTATAGCGCCAAGCGCTACCATAAGTAAGCACATTTGCACAACATGGGTACTATCCTTGTTTGCGATACCATCGTCAATTATACTCGCAACAACAAGTGGTACAAAAAGCTCAAAAAGAGCCTCAAGCATTTTAAAAGTAGGCGCAAAAACGCACTCTTTACGATAGCCTTTCATGTAAACAAGTAGCCTTTTCATATTTCTCTCCTTTCTTTTATTTGCCTTCTCCAGTGGGAGAAGGTGTCGCCACGTGCGACGGATGAGGTGTTACTGTAGGGACGGCGTCTCGACTGTCCGTTCAACCAACGAAAAAATTAACTATTGTAGGACAGGGGACTTGCTCCTCCCACTCTTGTAGGGGCGAGCATTGCTCGTCCACTTATATTAGTAAAGCAAATGTCATCCCGAGCACTGCCGATACATTGACACTCGGAAGCTTGCTTCCGTTAGTGGAAAGTATGCAAGCGACTGCAAGGAGTCGCAGGGATCTAATCCCTATAAACCCATCGTATATTATAGCACACAAAATTTTATAATACAACATTAAAACAAAATTTTACAAAAAAGAACAGACACCAAATGGCATCTGTTCAATTCATTATAAGTCCATAAGTATTGGCAAATAAAGCCTCCTTTGTGTAAAGGTGCCCCTTGAGGGTATGCCTTGTGCGGAGGTGTCTGCTCTAGCAGACGGAGGGATCGAGATTATATATCCATCAAAATCGGCAAAATTACAGGCTTGCGCTTTGTTTTTGCAAAAATGTATCTGGATAGAGCATTTTTAACAACGTTTTTAAGCTCGCCCCAGTCACGCACATCCTCGTCAAGCGCGTCAATAATTGCCCTTTGGCAAATTTCCTTTGCACCATTTATTAGCTCTTCATTCTCTCTCACATAAACAAAGCCACGCGAGATAATTTCAGGGCCGGCCATCAAAATTCCTTCATTTAGGCTAACTGTTGCAACTACGATAATTAGTCCACTCTCGGATAGATTTTTTCTATCACGAAGTACAATGTTTCCAACATCACCAACACCCGAGCCATCAATTAGCACCTTACCAGCAGGCACTGTGCCATTAAATCTTGCACCCTCAGAGTCAATTTCAATCACCTTACCAATATCGGAAACAAATATGTTTTGTGGGCTCATACCCATAGATTCGGCAAGCTCTTTATGTTGAATTAGATGCCTGTATTCACCATGCACAGGCATAAAGTATTTTGGCTTAACAAGTGCGTGCATGAGCTTTAATTCCTCGCGACATGCGTGTCCCGAAACGTGAACCTCAACGCTTGAATCGTGATAAACATTCACCCCACGGCGATACAATTCGTTAACAATTTTGCCAACGAGTGGCTCATTTCCGGGAATTGCACTAGAGGAGAGCACAACTAAATCCTTATCGGAAAGTGAAACCTTATCGTGGTCGGAAAAAGCCATTCTATATAGTGCTGACATAGGCTCGCCTTGGCTACCGGTTGTTACAATGGTTAGCTTTTCAGGTGGATACTTTTTGATTTCATCAATATCAATTAAAACCCCTTGAGGCACATTCATATAGCCAAGTCTTACAGCGGCATTAACTACGTTAATCATACTGCGCCCAGTTACTGCAACCTTGCGCCCATGATTTACACTTGCATCTATAATTTGCTGTACCCTGTGTACATTTGAAGCAAATGTAGCAATAATAATTCGCTTGTCTTTTGCACCCAAAAAGATTCTTTCAAGTGAAACACCAACATTTTTTTCTGATGGTGTGTGTCCTGCGCGTTCAACATTAGTTGATTCGCAAAGAAGCATCAAAACTCCCTCGCGCCCAAGCTGACCCAAACGGACAATATCCATCATTTCACCATCAATAGGTGTGGTGTCGAGCTTGAAGTCACCTGTATGAATAATAACACCTTGAGGTGTTGTAATTGCTAAAGCGCACGCATCGGCAATAGAATGGTTAACACGAATAAATTCAACCTTGAAATTGCCAACCGTGATTTTATCACCAACATTAACATTGTGCAGCTTTGCATTTTGTAGTAGCTTGTGCTCTGCAAGCTTGTTTTCCAAAATTCCCAAGGTTAATTTAGTTCCATAAACGGGAACATTCATATTTTTAAGAAAATATGGCAGAGAGCCAATGTGGTCCTCGTGACCGTGAGTTAAAAAGATTCCACGCACCTTTTCAATATTGTTTTGAATATGAGTAAAGTCTGGAATTACAAGGTCAACTCCGAGCATATCGTCGTTAGGGAATCCAATGCCACAGTCAACGATGATAATATCGTTTTCGCACTCAAATGCAGTTATGTTTTTACCAATTTCATTAAGACCACCAAGAGAATAAATTTTCACCTTTGGTAAATTAGTCTTTTTCTTCTTTGCCTGTGCAGGCTTTCTTGAACGCTTTACCTGGCTCTTTTGAGATTGGCTTGTTACCTGCTGAGTAACATTTTTTAAAGTACGTTTTTTAGGCTCAACAGTCTTTTTTGTGTTTTTTTGAGGAGCATTTTTGCTCCTTTTTGTCTTTTGCTTGATATCGGTATCAAGCCTTGTTCTTTCTTTCATAAGCCTCCTTAAATTCGTATAGCACGAAAAAGCACCGTCATCATAGTGACGGAAAAATTATAAAGATGCGTATTTCGACCCCACATCTTGCTTGTAAAAACGAAATAATTAATTGTTATTTTTATTTTATCACATCCGTGCAAGCTAGTCAAGAGAATTTTAAAAGATAATAAGAGAGAGGCTAAAGGCGAGAACAAGCCCACTTAAAAGTCCAAAGGAGAAGGAAAGAATGCCACGCCAAATATTAAGCGCTTTTCCCTTTTCTTTCTTTTTTGGTTTTTTGCAACCCTCTGCACCAAAAATAATTCTTTCAGCCTCACCTAAAATTTCGCCCTCGTCACAGGTGTATATATCATCCTTCATAACCAAATATGCTTGGTCAAAATATTTACTTTTCGTGCTTTCTAAAAAAATAATCTTCTTTTCACAACCCTTAATCATAATAAACTCCTACTTTTTTTATGATTATTCCCTCAAAATCAAATCATATTCAAAAAAAGTCTTGAAACAATGCAGGAGAGTAAAACGCAGAAAAAAGAAATAAAAAGAGCAACAGGAAATGCGTGTCGCGTCTTGCGAATTTTAGTGGCTGAAAAATACATACAAATTACATAAATTACAGTATCCGACGATGCCATAATGACAGATGCGCAAATGCCTATAAAGCTATCAGCACCATATAAGGAAATAATCTCTTCATAGGTTGCAATTGAAGCACTACCCGAAAATGGTCGCAATAAAATTAAAGGAAATAATTCGCTCGGCACGCCAATTTTATCAAAAGCCGGAGCTAGAAAAGAGGCAAACACTCTTTCTGCACCCGAGGAAATAAACATAGAAACAGAAACTATAAGCGCGCACATTGAAGGCAGAAGAGCAATGGAGCCTTTAAATCCGGCTTTTGCCCCTTGAAGAAAGCTTGAAAAGTAATTTTTCTTGCCAAACATAATTATTATAGCTACCAAAAAAACGACACAGGGTAGCACAAAAAGTGAAATTTTTCTAACAATCTCCACTAATTTTACCAATTATCCTTGAAAGTATAATTCCTAAAAGCATACATATCCCAGATACGACCCAAACAGGTATAATAATTTCATATGTAATAGATGCGCCTTGCGCTATTCTTATAGCAATTACAGTTGTGGGAATTAAAGAAAAGCAGGCACAACCAAGCACCGCAAGAGTTATCATATCATTGGTTGCCTTGTCACTATCTCGATCCTCATTTAGCTTTTCTATCGCGTTAAGCGCTAAAGGAGTCGAGGCATTCGAGAGACCTAAAATATTAGCACTTATACAAGCGGTAATTTCATTTGCCCCCTTATTTTCCTTAAATGCACGAGGAAAAACAAATTTCAAAATAGGTTTTAATAGCTTGGATAATTTGTTGATTATTCCGGCATCCATTAAAACCTGCATAACCCCGTTCCAAAAGGTCATTATGCCAATTAGTGAAATTACAGTAGTTACACTTTTACTAGCACCCTCTAATATTCCATCGTTTAAGCCTTGCAAATTTCCAGTAAATATGGCAAAAATCACCGAAATAATACAAAGAATGCCAAAGCATTTTCCAATCATAAAAGCTCCTTCAATATCTAAAAAATAGGTTTTTTGTAAAAAATTGTAAATATCAATTGACGGAATCTATTAGTTATGGTAAAATAATGTTGATAACAATAAAAAAGAGGGGTATTACCATGAAATCAACAGGAATAGTTAGAAAAATGGACGAGCTTGGCAGAATAGTTTTGCCAATTGAGCTACGCAGTAAGCTTGAAATTGGTCCCAAAGATCCAATTGAAATTTTCACTGATGGCGATAAAATAATACTAAAAAAGTATCAGCCATGTTGTATCTTATGCGGTAACACAAGCGATAATGTGCTATTGAACGAAAAAAGAGTGTGCAAAAAATGCATTGAAAAGTTAAATGTGTTAAAATAATAAAGGAGTCAAAATGGAAAAGCTATTAAAATATAATGCCCCAGCCACTATTTTTGAGGAGGCTTTGCCAATAGGTAATGGTTCTCTTGGCGCTATGATTTATGCCGATACCGAGCTTGATAAAATACCATTAAACCACGATACATTGTGGTCAGGCAAGCCAGAGCAGTACATTGTTGAGGGTGCAAAGGAATCCTTCCAAAGGGCGCAAAAGCTAGTCGAGGAAGGTAAGTATCACGATGCGCAGGTAGAGCTCGAAGAGAACTTTACAGGTATGTGGCTAAATTCATATTTAATGCTCGGTGAGCTTTATATCAAATATAAAAATCAAGGTGAGGTAACAAGCTATCAAAGAACACTTGACCTTGAAAATTCAATAGTTACAGTTAGCTACCTACAAAACGGAATAAAGTTCGAAAGAGAATATTTTATTTCCTATCCAGATAACTGTATGATGATTAAATTAAAATCATCCTCTCCTGCTTCATATGAGATTTATGGTGGTCATGTTGGAAAATCACATACAACAGCAGGTGATAGCGTTCTTTATTTTACCTTTGAAAGCCCAACTACAATTGGACCTGAATATGCCGCAAAGCAACGCCCTGTTACATATGATGGCGAGTCTGTAAAGGCGAGCGCTATGGCAAGGGTTATAGCTGATGGAGAGGTAGAAACAGAGGGTGACTCTTTATTTATCAAAAATGTTACAGATGCAACAATATATTTTTGTGCAGAAACAAGCTTTATAGATGTTTTTACACTTCCTAATAAGCCAACCTTCAAGCCTTGCCTTGATAGAATCGGAGAGCTTGCTAAAAAGCCTTATGATGAAATTAAAAAATCGCATATAGCTGATGCATCAAGCCTGTTTAACAGAGTAAAAACTGACTTTGGTGGCAAACCAAGTGATAAAACCACAGACAGACGCTTAAAGGACGGCGACAAGGATCTCGGTATGTGCGAGCTTCTTTTCAACTTTGGCAGATATTTAATTATCTCTGCGTCAAGAAAGGGCAGTCGTGCTACAAATCTACAAGGAATTTGGAATGACAAATTCTATGCTCCTTGGTCATCAAACTATACAGTAAACATTAACCTTGAAATGAACTATTGGCCGGTGCTTATGTGCAATCTTCCAGAATGCCACGAGCCAATAATAGACTTAATCAAGAGTGCAAGCGTAAAGGGCAAGGAAACTGCAGAAAAATTCTATGGTGCGCCTGGCTTTGTTTCACATCATAATATGGACTTGTGGGCAAACACAACACCAGTTGGAAACAAGGTGGTTGGTTCCTCTAGATACGCATTTTGGAATATGTCCTCGGGCTGGCTCTGCCGTCATCTTTATGAGCATTATGAGTATACAGGCGATAAAGAGTTTTTAAATAATGTTGCTTACCCAATAATGAAGGAAAGCGCACTTTTCTATCTCTTTATGCTCAAGGAAAAGGATGGCAAATACATAATGACACCATCAACCTCTCCAGAAAATGGAGTAATAATTGATGGACAAAAGGTGTTTACCTTACCATATACAACAATGACTCAATCAATAATTGAGGATCTTTTCACAAATATTTCTAAATCTGCAGAGATTTTAGGAATTGACGATGATTTTGTAAAAGAAGTTAATGAAAAGAAGGACAGGGTAGGCATCTACCAAATCGGCTCACAGGGACAGCTTCTTGAATACGATAAGGAATACGAGGAGGAGGACGTTCACCATAGACACGTTTCTCACTTGTATGCCTTGTATCCAGCAGATATTATAACTACTGATAAGACCAAGGAGCTAGCTGAGGCTTGTCGTCAAACTCTTGAAATTAGAGGCGACGAGAGCACAGGCTGGAGCATGGGCTGGAAGGTTAACCTTTGGGCACGTCTTAAGGACGGTGACCGAGCAATGAAGCTTGTTAAAACGCAGCTCACTTGCGTAGCACCTAATAATGAAATTAACTATAGTGAGGGTGGCGGAACATATCCAAATATGTTTGATGCTCACCCACCATTCCAAATTGATGGCAACTATGGTGTTTGTGCAGGAATTGCGCAAATGTTCCTACAATGCGAAAACAATAAAATAAAAATATTACCTGCTTTGCCAAGAGAAATGGATAAGGGCTATATTAAGGGCTTACTAGCAAAGGGTAATATTACAGTAGATATTGAGTGGGAAAAGAACAAGCTTAAAAATCTAAAATTAGTAACACCGATAAAGCAAACTGCTATAATAAATATTGACGGCAAGGATACGACAATACAGCTTGAGGCTGGTAAAGAGTATAGTATAACTGCTTAATCGGAGGTACATATGAAAAACTTGGGATATTATAACGGCAAGACAGGACTTATTGAGGAAGTGACTGTTCCAATCACCGACAGGGCGTTTTACTTTGGAGACGGGGTATACGACGCGGTAATGTGCCGAAATAATATCCCATATCTTTTGTATGAGCACATAAATAGAATATTTGACAACGCCGAGCTGTTAGGCATAACCCCGCCTAAAACCAAGGAGGAATTAAAGCATCTTATAACAGAGCTATGCCCACTGGTTGATGGTGAGGAAAAGTTCGTTTATTTCCAAATTTCACGTGGTAGCGGTATAAGAAATCACGAGTTTACAAATACCAAGGGCAATTTGTGCATTATGATAAAGCCGCAAAAAATTGAAAAGGTATACGACAAGGTTGATGTTTGCTCAACAAAGGACATAAGATTTCATATGTGCAACATAAAAACCTTAAACCTTTTACCAAGTGTTTTGTCAGCACAACACGCGAAAAACAATAAATGTGAGGAAACAGTTTTTGTTCGTGACGGCTATGTCACAGAGTGCTCACATAGTAATATTTCTATTTTGAAGGACGGCACGCTCATAACTGCCCCTGCTGATAATCATATTTTACCAGGTGTTACTCGTGCCCATCTTATACTTGCAGCAAGAAAGCATGGAATTGCTGTGCGAGAAGAAAAATATACATTAAATGATTTAATAAATGCCGATGAAATAATAGTCACCAGCTCCTCAAAAATGGCGAAGGGTGTTAAAAGAGTCGACTCTAAAAATGTAGGTGGAAAGGACGAAAAAAATTTAAGGCTACTACAAGAGGAGATTTATGGAGATTACATAAATGAAACTAACTTAAATACACGGAAATAATGCAATTAAGGAAAAAATGCCTTCTTTGAAAAGATGCCCCTTGAGGGTATGCCTTGCGCTGAGGTGACTACGTTAGGCAGACGGAGGGATTTTTATCTAGTTTTCAATTAAAAAAGTGGCTCCAAAAGAGCCACTTTTTTAATAATAGAATGCGTGATTACCAATCTGTGCATAGAGCTGTCTGTTTTTACCAACCCAGCTGTTAGGTGCAACCTTTGGATTTACAAAGTAGAGAATACTTGTATTTTCAGAGTATCCCTCAAGACAAATCTTTGCTGCAATTATGCTTTGTGCATTTGCACTTTTGTAAATGCTTCCGTTAGCTGCAGGACTAAATTGCACTCCGTTTTTTCTATCAAAAATTACACTATAAATAGTGTTTGGAAAATAAGGAGAACGAACTCTATTTAGTATTACGCTTCCCACAGCGATTTTTCCACGTAGAATTTCGCCACCACTTTCGGCGTTAATAATTTTTGATAGCCAATACACCTCATCCTCGCGATAAAATTTATCTCCCGATAGAATTCCACCGCTACCGCGAGTGATATTAAAGGATGAATTACTGTTAACCCAGCTTATCTTTGCATCAAACGCCTTCGCCATAAGAGTAACAGGCGCATACATAACTCCATATCTCATATAAATAGGCGAGGGAGTGTACAAATAACGGCCATTTGCAACTATATAATTTGAGCCATCAGTTACAGTCATATACAGCTTACTTGACGAGATTGTCAAGGTTCTATTTGAGTAGTTGTATGTAACCTTCGCACTAGAATCAATAGTGTTTGCAAATTTCCTAACACCCACAAAGGTAGTTGAGTCCTTTATTTGAACGTTTGTTGTAAAGGCTTGTCCGTCTATGTAAATTCCGACAGCACTCTTTGTGGAAGCACCTGCAACTACGGAAAAAGCAGTAACCATAAATGCAAAAATAAAAATAAATGATAAAGTTCTCTTCAAAAAACCATCCTTTCCAAAGTATTTTCCAAAATAGGAATAGTAATGCTCGAACAATTACAATAATATTCTAACTTAAATTTTACCAAAAATCAAGCAGAAATATTTACCAAATAGAATAGATAAAGCCTTGCAGTCATTGACTTTGCAAGGCTTTTTTATTTTTGCTTGTTGTTCTGTTTTATATTTGGTTGAAAAAACAAAAATTCTACTTTATACCCACATAAACCTACATTAAGGCAACAAAAAAGCAACATTTTTTATTCATCAAATAATTGCTTTCTCAAAGCATCGACATTTTCGTGTACATATGTTTTTGAGGTTACAATAGCATTTGAGTGTCCAAGGAATTTTTGAACAGCAAAAACATCGTGGCATTTTTCATAGAGTAGGGTGCCACATGTATGTCGCATCTTGTGAGGAGATAATTTTCTTATTCCTGTTTCTTCAAAAAATTTATTGTATTTGTTATTTGTGAAATTCATAGAACATTGAGGCTTGCCATTTGCATTAACGATATAGCCCTTAGAGTAGTGATTTTTAAGTGTTTCTATAAGCGCCTTAGGAATTGGTATAGTGCGTAAAGAATTGGCATTTTTGGGCTTATCTACAACTGCCATACCTTTTAATGTAGTACATGCACGTTTAACTGATAATGTGCGTTTTTCTAAGTTTATATCTTCCCACTTTAGCCCACAAAGCTCACTTACACGCAAACCAGAATATAAAAGAATAAGTATGTATATACAGGCGGCACGACAGGAACACAAAAAGATAGTGTGCAAGAAAGATACATAGTAGCTCTTGAGGAATGCCAAGAAAAAATGCGAAATAAAGCGATAGCATATGCAAAGGCTGTTGCTGATTTTTGTGACGATGTTGACTTAATGCCTAACTCATTATACAGGCTTGTTTTACTGCTATATTACGGAAGCAAGAGGAGTGTTAAGGAAGTAGCAAAGGAAATAGACAAAAGCGAAAGTCATACAAAAAAAGTATTGTCCGCAGCGCGAGAGCAGTTTTCCATAATTAAGGTTGCATGTGATTTATCTCAAAATGATACCAAATGATACCTTTTGATACCAAATGATACTTGAAAATACCCTCAATTTATGATAGTGTTAAGATAGAGAAATTATAGAGGGAGCAAGAAAGCTCCCTTTTTCTATTGACTTATGATAAAGTGTGAGGTATAATTTAAGTGGGCGAATTTAAAGAAAGCGAACATCCGAGAGATAAGGATGGCAAGTTTGCTGATAAGGGAAGAACAACATCTTCTAACGGAAATAATGCTAAGCAAAGGCTAAAAAATGTATTAAAAACATATTCCGAACAGATACATTTTTATCGTAATATGAATGAATTGACAGAGCAATTAAATAGCTCACCTGAAAAAGCGAAAGAAATTATGACGGATGCAATTAAAACAGGAAAAATTAATCTTAAATTAAGAGAGCAAAAACAAAGAGAACATATTGAGGGCACACTCGAATACAAACAAGCTGTCAAAAACGGAAAATCACCGAGCATTTTAACACAGGATGCCAACAAGCTTATAAAAATTCACGCAGGAAAAGGACAGTTGCTTTTTAACAAGGGCAAATGGACACAAACAGAAAGATTTATGCACGATGGCATAATAGGTGAATATATCAATAACCAAAAAGGAAAGAGATATAAAACACAAAACGGAAGAATACATTATTCTAACAAAGGTGTACACATTGTGCCTGACGGAAAGGACAGAAAAAACAAATGATTGATGAAAAATATGAGGGCGAAAAAGTAAAAGTCGTTTGCCACGATGGTTTTACTACACAAGGGTATTGTATAATGATAGGCACAAACGAGAACGGAGAGGACTTTGTTGATATAGAGGTTTCATACGGAATTGAGGAACTGCCTGAAAGCGAAATAAAATCAATAGAAATTTTATAGAATACAAGGACACTAAACGGTGTCCTTTTCTTATGCTAACAATTGGATGATGCGTGGTTTTTGCATCGTAAATGAGGTTCACTTCATTAGACGGGGGATATTTATTTTAAGAAACTAATCTTTTAGCAAGAGCTATTTCTTCTTTAGAAATACAACCGCTTATTTTTGAGAATACAATATATAGAGCACAACATATTATAATTTCAAAAATTAAAAAAGGCTTACTAGAAAAGCTAGTGCTAAAAATAAACGGCAAAACAACATTAAATATAATCCTTGATAAAATCGTAGCTGAAATAATGCAAAGTATAGGCTTGAATATCCATTTTAAGATGTTGGGCTTGAAATTTGTTTTGTTTAAAAGACGAATTATACTAAAGGTGGTGTTGAATAGCTCTGTTACAAAAATAACAACAATATATCCGTGTATTCCCATATTTGGTAAGAGAATAAGCACGAGTAGAACACTAATTAGAGAATCAATAATATTAATTCTCATAGTATAAACCTGCTCGCCAAGTCCCTTTAATATTGCATCAACGGCACTGTCAAGATACATAATAGGTACTAAAGGTGCTAAAAGACGGATAAAATGTCCTGCTTCATAGGAATCAAAAAAGAAAAGTCCAATTTCATATGAAAAGCATACAAAAACGCCTGAAACACAAACTGAAAAGACCAAAGAAAAACCAAAAACCCTTGAAACTATTCTTTTTATTCGTTTGAAATCTCCAGCCTCGTATGATGATGCAATTTCCGGAACTAACAAAGAGGCAAATGCACCCAAAACAGAGGATGGAAAGAAAATCAGGGGGAAAACCATACCACAAAGCACACCATATGAGGCAAGCGCACCACTTGAGCCCATTCCACTTTTTTTGAGTCCCCAGGGAATGGCTAAATGCTCAATGGTGTTAAGAAATGAGCGAGCATAAGCACTAACTGCAACAGGAAATGCAGAGCCAAACACCGATGGAACATCAAAATTAACCACTCCCTCGCTATTTTTTGACGGATTTGAGCAAAAAACAACAATGCAATTATTTGATTTTTTATGTTTTTTTCTGTCTAAAATATATAAAACCACATTGATTAAAATACTTGACAGCTCGCTAATTAATCCTCCAAGAGCAATTGCAAGACATGCATAGCTAATTTGTGAGGGAAAAATAAAGATTAAGAGGGTGGAGATAACTGTTATTTTTACACCTTGCTCTAAAAACTGTACAATTACATTTTTATATACGCGTCTAACCGCATAAAAATAGCCATTTATCGCACTTGAAAGAGAAATTGGTACAAGTGATAGCGCCATTATTTTGAGCGTAGGAACTGTGCGCAAATCGTCTAAAACATATTTGCCAATAAGTCTTGCTCCAAAAAACAGGGCAAGTGAAGCTATAGATGAAAAAAACAAGCAATACAAAAATGCACGAGTCATAATATTTTTTACTAGCTTGTTGGCTTTTTTATCTAAAATAACAGAAACCTCGTCATATGGTAAAGAGCCTGAAACTAAACGCACAACCGCAAAATTTATACCAGATGTGGCAAAGGTCAAGGCAAATGAATAAACTCCAGAGGTTAGGGTTACAAGCCCCATTCCTTCTGTGCCAATTCGATTTGAAAGAAATATGTTGAAAAACACCGAAATAGAGTGTAATAAAATGCTTGATAAGGACAAAACTATCGCGCTAAAAAAATATCTTTTTAATCTGTTGATTTTTTTCACCTCACAATCAATAAAATATATGAGGTTATAGTATCAAAAATACAAAGCCCACCGAAAAAAACGGTGGGCTTTGTATGAAATTATTTTACTATAAGTGTAATGATTTCAAAGGCTTTAACATCAAGTGTAACAGTATTGTTTTTAACTGATAGCTTCTTTTGCTTGTTTTCTGAAAGGTCAGCCAAATAAACCTCGGAAACATCAAATCCAAATTTAACTGTTGCTTTTGTACGAGAATTTTTGGTTTCGTATAGACGTACAACAGTTTCGTCTGTATATTCAGCCTCTTTAATGGCTTCAATAATTACATTATCCTCTGAAACTGAAACAAGCGAGTATTCGCAAGGCAACGCACCACCACCAACTGCTTTTTTAGCAGTCATAGGTATATTGAGGTCGTATGCATACTTTACAGTATCCGCGCCATTTAATGCGTTTTTGTGTGGATAAATAGAATATGTAAACTCGTGCATACCTTGATCGTTTACATGCTCTGGATTGTTATCGGGGTTCATTGCCGACTTGATTAGAGTTAGACGCATATCAGAGCCATGAATATCATGACCATATTTTGAATCGTTCAACAAGCTTACACCGTAGTTACCCTCAGATAGGTCTGCATACTTGTGTGCGCAAACTTCAAACTTGGCATTTTCCCAGCTGGTGTTATAATGGGTAGGTCTTTCAATAGTACCAAATTGGATTTCATATGTAGCCTTGTCAGCGTTAATATCGACAGGGAAGCTTACCTTCAAAATCTGATTCCTTTGGTGCCAATCAACCTTTGTTTCAAAATCAATTTTAGGCATATCCTCATAGAACCAAATTGTTTGGCAAATTTCACTATCCATATGCTTTCTCTTTAGGCTGATACCTGTTTTTGAACCGTTAACAATGGCTTTAACATCATAAGTACTCAAAACAGCATATTCCTTGTCATTTGAAGAGCGCTGGAGCTCCCAAGCAGGGTAGGAGTCTGGGTAGTCCTCAAGTGCGATAAATCTGTTCGCCAAAGCGCCTTTCTTAATTACCTCGCGATGGTTCTTCTTGTCATAAATCGAGGTGATATTGTAGTTTTTATCAAATTTAACAGTAAAGAACTTGGTAAATACAGTGTTACCTTTAATTTCAATAGTGTTTTTTGTATCAATATTGTCAATAACCTTGTATCCCTTTGGTGGAATATTTTTTACATAAACGCTCTTTCCATCAATATCTACAACACTAGAGTTTGTAAATGAGTGAGGATTGAATACAACATAACCAGCCTTGGAAACATTTGATGCAATATAGTCAAATGCCATTTCTCTATATTTGTTAGCAAACTCCTTAATCTCGGCATAGTCTTTGTCGCTTCTGTTGTAAACCTCAGGGATAGATGAGCCAGGAATAATGTCGTGGAATTGGTTAATAAGCAAGATTTCCCACATTTTGTGTAGCTCTTCTTTAGGGAATTTTGTACCTCTTAGCTTGTCAAGCATTACACAAAGAGCTTCTGTATCAAGGAGTAAAAACTCACAATTGCGGTTATTTTTCTTGTTTTTAGCTATTGATGTATATGTACCTCTGTGGAATTCAAGATACAATTCACCCTGCCATGTAGGAACTAGCTGTTCGTTCTTTTTCATGCTCTTTTCAAGACCGTTCAAAAAGTCAATAGCAAAGCCCATTTTAGCCTGAGCCATTTGAGGAACACCGGCACTTACACGGCGGTAGTTTTCAAGCATGTGTGCGGTAGGTCCGCCACCGCCATCACCCCAACCAAAGGTAACTAGAGCTTCATTGTGGAGAGATTTTTGTTGGTATCTATTCCAAGCACCGTCGATAAAGCAGAAGTCTGTGTGAGGAATATATGAGCATTCTCTTGTTGGAATACGACCCTTTTTCTCCTCTTGTGCGGTCATAAAGTGAGTCTTTATTTCTGTTCCATCAATACCCTTCCACTTAAAGGAGTCGTAAGGCATAGTGTTTGTATCATTCCAACCGATTTTGGAGGTCACAAACCAATCAACACCACTTTTTGTAAGAATTTGAGGTAGAGCAGCGCTATAACCAAATACATCTGGGAGCCATAAAACACGGCTTTCAACACCAAACTCATCACGGAAAAAGTTTTTGCCATATTGAACTTGACGAACAAGGCTTTCGCCACTTGAAAGGTTGCAGTCAGCCTCAACCCACATAGCGCCCTCAACTTCCCATCTGCCAGCTTTAATCATAGCCTTGATTTCTTCATAAAGCTCGGGACATTCCTCTTTAACCATCTTATAAAGGACAGCCTGAGAGGACATAAATTTATATTCTGGATAACGCTTCATAAGCTCAATTACAGTAGCAAATGAGCGCTGTGCCTTTTCTCTTGTTTGATCAAGAGTCCACAGCCACGCAATATCAATGTGCGTATGACCAATACACAATGATTTTACATCCTGCTCCTTGCAGAATTTTTGATAAAATTCCTTTTGTAGATATTCATCTGCTACCTTAACTGAAGCAGTAAATTCAGGAGAAGGAAGCTTTAGCATATTTAGATATGATGTGGATTTTTCAAGAATAGCAATTATGTTTTGATACACATATGTGTTTTCGTCCATAAATTCAACAATTTGGAATGGAACTGCCAAATCATAATAGTATTTCTTTATATCCTCATCCTCTATTATCATTTGGACATCAAAGAGAAGATCCTTACGCTCATTTTCCATACCGGAATAAGCGTAAATCATAACATCATAGCTATCCTTACCATTTAGCATAATGTAAGTATGGTTTGCGTCCATTCCTTGACGGATATGGCCATCAACATAAGCGATAAATTGAGGGTTTACAGCATCCCAGCAGCTACCGAGACCTGTGTTGATATTTAATTTGATTTCCTTGTCCTTCCATTCATGAGGTACATCAACCTTGAAAGAGAACCAAGCATGTGAATCGCGCTCGTGTCCCCATGTCATACAATTTTCAAATGGTAAAAAATCGCTTGTGTCAGGTAGAACACTGCCAACTTTATAATCACAAGGCTTATAAGAAATACCCGAAACAGGACGAGATGCAACAACTGTTTGCTTTCCAACCTCTCGGAGCATTACTCTTAAATTTCTTAAAGAATCATTAATAGGCTTCATAATAATCTCCTAAATATATAATACTTTAATAATTTTAACATATATTGTATAAAAAAACAAGAAGTATTTGATTTTTAGATCAAACTATGCTAATATAATTACAAGTAAATAAACGAGGTGCGAAAATGGAAGAGCTTTCACGTACAGCTATGTTAATTGGCGAGAAAAATGTAAAAAAATTAAATAATAAAAGTGTTATTGTTTTTGGCGTTGGTGGCGTTGGTGGATATGTGTGTGAGGCGCTTGCAAGGAGTGGAGTTGGCAGGATCGATATTGTTGATAATGACACCGTGTCACTTTCAAATATCAATCGTCAAATAATTGCATTACATTCAACTGTGGGACAAAAGAAGGTTGATGTAATGAAGGCGAGAATCTCTGACATTAATTCAAGCATAGAGGTTACCGCATACGACACATTTTTTACACCCGACACCTCACATCAATTTAATCTATCTAAATACGACTACGTGATAGATGCAATAGATACAGTTTTTGGCAAAATTGAGTTGGCTGTTATTTGTGATAACTTAAATATACCAATAATTTCATCAATGGGAGCAGGTAACAAATTAGACCCTTGCGCATTTAAGGTTTCTGATATTTATAAAACCTCTGTTTGTCCACTAGCAAAGGCAGTGCGAACCGCTTTGAAGAAGAAAGGCGTAAAAAAGCTTAAGGTTGTTTATTCAGAGGAGCAGCCTGTTGCTCAAAATGAACAAGGAGAGGGCAAGCGCATTCCTGCATCATGTGCCTTTATTCCTTCAGTAGTAGGACTAATAATTGCATCAGAGGTCGTTAAGGATTTGATAAAATAAAAAGACTGTTGCTTGGGCAACAGTCTTTTTGTTAATTATTTTCTGCAAGAGCTTCGAGAATTTTAGAGCAGGTTACAGGAACGATATCCTTATAATTATCAATTACTTTTCCAGATTGAATATAGAAAATTTCATTTTCAATAATCATAAAGGATGTAATTACAATCTTTTCATTGTAATCATTCTCGTGAATGTTTTTAATAGCTATATCAGTTATTCTAGCGTTTGAGTCACTAGGCATAATTACACTTTGGTGTAGTCTACCTGTCGATGAGATAGGCGGTTCAATATCGTCGTAAAATTCGCTTTTTGATGCACCACAGTTGGGGCATATGTATGTACTTGGAACGTCCTTCCATTCTGCATCAACTAAAACTGTATATTGCTTTCCGTTTTCAGTCTTAATAACTGGCATTTTACCATTATATTTATATTCGCAAGAACCACAAATATTCTCTGTCAAAAGATCCTGTAAATATAGAATTGTTCCATATGTTATATCAAGATTATAATGCTTTGCATAATCATCAATGATGGAGGTGTTGAAGAAATACGTGGAAATGATTGTTGCGACAGTTACTTGTTCAACAGAACCATCAACATCAGTTATTGCATAAGTGTTTTCCTTGATAGAGTAACCAAGGGCTGATACCAAAGGTTGAATATCTTGAACAGTTTCGCTAGTGCAGCCCTCGTTTGAGCATTTCACTCTACGAGTTCCGCTAGCAGCGATATTGTCCTTCAATACTGAATCTTCAATTGTGCTTTCTCGCTCCTCAAATGAATAAGAAATAGTTTTGTTATAGTTATGCTCGGCTTCTAAAACAATAACATCATTACATACTGTGCAAACCACAGGGGTCGTGCAATCACCATCGTCAGAATATTGGTGATCACATTCCTCGTCTGCAAATATGAAACAGATAGGCAATGCCAGAAGAACGATCATAGCAACAAAAAATATGATAACTCTTTTCTTCATATAAAATCCTTTAGGTTTAGTACTATTTTAAATATTCTAACATTTTATTTATTATTTGTCAATATTTTTGTTGAACATAACGCGAAAGTATGATATAATTTAATAAAATTCTATAAGAGGTAGCTATGGAGAACAAAATCAATTTACTTCGTAAAAAAATGGAAGAGCTGTCTGTTGATGCAATATATCTTACATCAAGAACATCACACAGATATTTTACAAAATTTGATAATGAGGATGGAGCTCTTTTAATAACTCAAAAGAATGCTTACGCTTTTGAGGACTTTAGATATAAGGAGATCGCTGACAAGCTTTTGTCTGGTACATATATTGTAGTCGAGCCTAAGGGAGCTCGTTCTAACTGGCTTGGTACAATTTTAAATGATGAGGGGATAAAATCTCTAGGCTTTGAGGATCTCTCAATGAGCGTTTTTGCATATGAAAAATTAAAGGAAGATGTAAATGTCGATTTGCTCAAGATTGGCACTGTTATCAATGCAATGCGAGCAATTAAAACTAACGACGAGATACTAAAAATGGAAAAGGCACAAGAGCTTACCGATAAAGCCTTTTCACATATTTTAAATATTCTTTCGACAGATATTACTGAAAATGATGTTGCATCAGAGCTTGAATATTTTATGCGCAAAAATGGGGCAGAGGATAAAAGCTTTGAAACAATAGCGATAAGTGCTGAAAAGACATCATTACCTCATGGAGTTCCATCAAATACCAAAATCAAAAAAGGCTTTTTCACAATGGATTTTGGAGCAACCGTTGATGGTTATCATTCTGATATGACGAGAACTGTTTGCATAGGTAAAGCGGATGAAGAAATGAAAAAACTTTACAATACTGTTTTAAAAGCTCAATTATCCGCTCTTGATTACTTAAAGGCAGGAGTTAATTGTAAGGATGCAGACAAGGTGGCAAGGGACATAATTTATAAAGACTATAAAGGTTATTTTGGACACTCCCTCGGACATAGTGTTGGTCTTGAGATTCACGAAATGCCTGCACTCTCACCTAATTATGACAAAATTTTGGTGGCAGGGAATGTAGTGACTGTAGAGCCTGGAATTTACATTCCTGGTAAATATGGTACAAGAATTGAAGATATGGTTCTAATTTGTGAGGATGGAATCAAAAATTTCACAAAATCACCAAAGGAACTAATAGAAATTTAATAAAAAAGCAAAAATATTGTAATTACCTATTGAAAAGTTTATTATTTTATTGTAAAATAAATGTATATGGTATGGTGCAGTTGTGGCGGATTGCTTCCTAAAATACTAAAACGCCAAGAAAAGGAAAAAGACAGATGATTACAGCAGGAGATTTTAGAAACGGTGTTACCTTTGAAATGGAAGGTAAAGTATATCAAGTTATCGAATTCCAACATGTAAAGCCAGGTAAGGGTGCAGCTTTTGTAAGAACAAAGTATAGAGATGTTGTTACAGGTGCTATTCGTGAGGCTTCATTCAATCCAACCGCAAAGTTTGAAACAGTAGTTGTTGAGCGTAGAGAGCTTCAATACCTCTACAATGATGGTGAGCTTTACTACTTTATGGATATGGAATCATATGAGCAAATTCCAGTTGATTCACACAAGCTTGGTGACAACTTCAAATTCGTTAAGGAAAACGAAATGTGCAAGCTCTCTTCACTTAAGGGTGAGGTTTTTGCAGTAGATCCACCAACATTTGTTGACCTTGTGGTTACTGAAACAGAGCCAGGTGTTCGTGGTGACACAGCTACAAACGTTACAAAGGCAGCTACACTTGAAACAGGAGCAATTGTTAGAGTTCCAATCTTTATCAACGAGGGTGACCTTATCCGTATTGATACAAGAGTTGGCGAATATCTTGAAAGAGTAAACAATAAATAATTCATTTTAGGAGGATTTTAAAATGGAAGAAATGGATATTCTTGAAAAATGCGCTTATATTAAAGGACTTGCAGAAGGACTTAATATTGATAATTCAAAGCCAGAGGGAAAGGTTCTAAATGCGATTATCGACCTTCTTTCTGACATTACAGCAACTGTCGCTGATATGGACGATGAGGTTGCTACTCTCGGCGATTATATAGAGGAAATTGATCATGACCTCGGAGATGTAGAGGAATACCTTTACGATGAAGAGTGTGATTGTGACGACGATTGCGATTGTTGTGATGATGACGATTGCGATTGCTGCTGCGACGAGGATTGCGATTGTGAGGATTGCGAGTATATGGAAGCTATGTGCCCATCCTGTGGTGAGCAAATTTGCTTTGACAATGAGCTTGACCCTCAAGACCTTATTTGCCCAGCTTGCGGTAAGGCATTCGCTGATGAGAAATAATAAAAAAATAAAAAGAACTCCTTTTCGGAGTTCTTTTTTTGTTTTAACCCTTGAAACTTGTAATATTATATGATAAAATCATACTGTATAATTATGAAATAAGAGGTAACTTTATGAAGCTTGGAACAATGGTAAATCTCGACGAAAATGTTGTTGAGAAAATCAAGGATGTAAAAAAGTATGGTCTTGAATCATTTCAGCTTTGCGCTTGGAATCACGATTTAATGACAGACGAGTATGTTGAGAAAATCTTAAGTGCAACAAAAGAAACAGGACTTGAAATAAGCGCTGTTTGGGTTGGCTGGGAAGGCGAGGCAACCTGGGACTTTGTAAGAGGACCAATCACTCTTGGAATTGTGCCAGTATTTTTTAGAGAAAAGAGAATTGCAAACCTAAAGCACGGCTCTGATTTTACTAAAAAATTAGGAGTTACCGATATGGTAACGCATATGGGCTTTATTCCTGAAAATCCAAATACAGACGACTATCGTGGTGTTGTAGAGGCAATTAGAGAAATTGCTCTTTATTGCAAGGCAAATGGTCAATATCTCTTGTTTGAAACAGGACAAGAAACACCTATCACATTGAAAAGAACAATTGTGACAGTAAATACCGGTAATTTGGGAATAAATTTAGACCCTGCAAACCTTATTCTTTATGGCAAGGCAAATCCTTGCGATGCAGTTGATATTTTTGGTGATTATGTAAGAGGTGTTCACGCAAAGGATGGAGAATATCCAACAAATCCAAATTATCTAGGCGAGGAGAAGAGAATTGGTGATGGTCGTGCAAACTTCCCAGTTCTAATTAAAAAGCTTAAGGAACATGGATACAACGGCTCAATCACAATAGAGCGTGAAATTTCAGGCGACCAACAAATCGCAGATATTAAATATGCTAAAAAATTCTTGGAGGACATTATAAATGGCTAAAATTAGAGTAGGACTTATTGGAATTGGTGGAATGGGAGGATGTCACTTCTATAATTATGACCAAGTTCCAAACGCAGAGATTGTTGCAGTATGTGATGTTAGAGAGGATGTTGCTAAAGAAAAGGTTGGCGACCGTAATATCAATATCTATACAGATTACAACAAAATGATAAGAAAAGAAGAGCTTGATATGATTGATATTTGCACACCAAGCTTTCTTCACGCAGATATGGCAGTTAAGCTTTTAAAGAAGGGCTATCATGTTCTTTGTGAAAAGCCAATGACCTTGAACGCAAAGGATGCAAAGCGCGTTTGCGTTGTTGCAAAGCAAGAAGAGAAGAACTTCATGGTTGCACACGTTGTTAGATTTATGACTCCTTATGCTTATTTAAGAAATGTTATTGAGTCTGGTGAGCTTGGAAAATTAATAAGACTTGATATGAAGCGTATTTCTGCTATTCCACAATGGAGCTGGCAGGACTGGATGAGAGATGAAAAGTTGAGTGGCGGTGTTGTTACAGACCTCTCAATTCACGATTTCGACTTTGTTCAAAGCGTATTGGGTATGCCACAAAAGATAGAGTCATATCGTTATCAAATGACAAATAACAATGATACAGTTGTTACAAATATGATTTACGATGGAGATACTCTTGTTAGCTGTGAGGGTACTTGGTATAACACCAATATTCCATTTGATGCTGGCTTCCTTGCCGTATTCCAAAATGGTTATGTTGAGCTTTCCAAGGGCAAGCTTGTTAAGAATGGAGAAGAGGTTCAGCTCAATAAAGCTGAATGTGCTCAAAATGATCTTGGTATCAATGTTGGAAACGACAATGGATACTTGGCAGAAATTCAATACTTTGTTGATTGTATCGAAAAGGGCAAAAAGCCAGAGCTTGTTACCCCTGATAGCTCAATGCAAAGCGTTGTTCTTGCTGATATGATAAAGAAAAAAGCAACCATCTTAAAGCAAAAAAGAAAAATGTAATATACATATAATTTATACTATAGTTGAAAAAACCGCACCATGTGTGCGGTTTTCTTTGTTTAAGCTAAAACAATTAATCAAAATTAACAAGCTATTTTTTAGGACGGGAGGAAAAGACAAGAGACATAACAAGACCAAAGCAAATAGCAGCGGAAATTCCACCGGCTGTTGCTTCAATTCCTCCTGTTATTGCACCAAGCAATCCTTTCTCATCAACCGCTTTTTTTACTCCATTAGCAATAGCATAACCAAAGCCTGTGAGTGGAACAGTAGCTCCTGCTCCTGCAAGCTTAACTAGTGGCTCATATAAACCAACTGCAGTCAAAACAACACCTAAAGATACATACAGAACTAAAATTCTCGCTGGTGTAAGCTTTGTTTTGTCAATTAAAATTTGGGCAACAACGCAAATACAACCACCAATTACAAACGCCCAAAGATAATCTAAAAAAATATCCATATAAACTCCTTATTTAACCAAGCTAGATAGTCTTACTAAATGAGCAACTGCGGGGATGGAGCCTCCCTGTGATAATGACATTGGTGACATCAAAGCGCCAGTTCCCAAAAATAAAACATTTTTTAATATTCCACACTCAAGATTTGGTACTATATCAGATGCCATAACCACTGCACTACAACCACATCCCGAGCCTCCGGCGTGCACATCTTGTCCCTCACGGTCAAAAACCATAAGTCCGCAATCAACATGGTTCTTTCTTATATCTATTCCTTCAGAAAGAAGTAATTCCTTTAATATTTCGCTTCCCTCATAGCCTAAATCTCCAGTTACAATTAGGTCAAAAAAGTCGGGGGAGTGTTCAGATTCGAGAAAAAATCTCTTTAATGTGTTTATTGCTGCAGGAGCCATCGCAGCCCCCATATTGCTAATATCCTTAATTCCCTTGTCAATGACCTTACCTATCATTACCTCACTTATTTCAACCCTTCCGTTTTCGCTTAAAATGAATGCTCCCGCGCCTGTCGTGGTCCATTGAGCAGTAGGAGTTCTTTGTCCGCCATATTCTAGCGGAAAACGGAATTGTCTTTCACTAGAGCAATAATGTGATGAGGTAACAACAGCACAGTTGTTGACAATCCCGCCACCATATAAACACGAGCCAATCAAAAGCCCCTCTGAACAAGTTGAGCAAGCACCATATAAACCTAAATAACCCGTGTCAAAGCTCGAAAGACCATAATTCGAGCCAACGCATTGGTTGAGCAAATCTCCCGCTAAAAGCGTGTCTATCTCTGTATCAATAAAACCACTTTTTTTAAGAGCTCCAGATAGAGCTCTTTTTTGCATCTCGCTCTCTGCCTTTTCCCAAGAATCCTTACCGAACTTATCATCGTGCGAATACTCGTCAAAAAATTCTCCCAAGGGGCCTTCCTTTTCCAAATGACCTACAACACTATATGTTGAGGTGATTTTGGGAGTGCGCTTGAGTTTTATAATATCTTTTTTCATTTTACCCCCAAATAAGAGTTGCAATATAGTAAATTACACCATAAATTACACCGGTGAATGTTCCATAGAGAATAACAGGACCAGCAATGGTAAATATTTTTGCTCCTACTCCTAAAACATAACCCTCGCTTTTTGTATCTATTGCTTGTGAGGAAACTGCGTTTGAAAAGCCGGTAATAGGGACTAGAGTTCCTGCACCTGCAATTTTTGCAATATTGTCAAATACTCCAAGACCGGTCAAAAGAGAAGCAATAAAGATTAAGGTTATAGAAACCAAGGTTCTTGCATCGGTTTCCTCTAGTCCTAAATATGTGTATAAATGGAAAAATCCTTGACCCAGTGTGCAAATTCCACCGCCAAAAAGAAAAGCAAAAAGACAATTTTTTAAAATAGGAGACTTTTTTGCTCTTTTTTCAACATATTCTGTATATTCCTTTTCGTTCATAAATCCTCCTAAAAATAGTATTAAAATTAATTTGTAACAAATTAATTAAATTATGCAAAATTGTTGACAAAAAAACGCATATGCTGTAAAATAAATATATTAATATACTAAAAAGGAGAAGGAAAATGAATTTGTTTTTAGCTTTAACATGGGATGATATCAAGGCGTTTTTAAATGAGTATAGAGTTCCACAGATTGCTCTTAGAATTTTAATTTCGCTTGCTATTTTAATAGTTGGTTGTATCATAGTCAAAAAAATTGTAAAGAATATTGAAAATGGAAAAATTTTCAAAAGAGTTAACAAAACCGTAAGATTGTTTTTAAGACATTTAATTGCAGTTGCACTTTATGCAGTAATTGCAGTAGCTATTGTTTCAGTGCTTGGCTTTAATATGTCTGCATTTTCTGCAGTGATTGCATCTTGTGGATTAACCATTGGTCTTGCATTGCAGGGTGGTCTTGCAAATATTGCCGGCGGAATTATGCTTGTAATCTTTAAGCCATTTGAGGTTGGTGATTATGTTGAAAGCTCCGGTGTTAGTGGTACTGTTGTAGATATTGGTCTTTTCTATTCAACTCTTACAACCCCTGACAACAAGAAGGTTGTTGTTCCAAACGGTACTATTTCCAATAATGTAATTATTAACTATTCAACTCACGAAACTAGAAGAATAGATTTTGATTTTTCTATAGCATATTCTGCTGATATTGATACAGCAAGAAAGGTTCTTTTTGCTTGCGCAAAGGCAGATGAAAGAATTCTTTTAGACCCACAACCTGAGGTTATGATAGTATCACATAATGATAGTAGCATAACAATTAGATTAAGAGTATGGGTTAAAAATGCTGAATATTGGGATGTTTACTTCCCAATGTACGAGCAGGTTAAGCGCAGCTTTGATGAGTATGGAATTGAAATTCCTTATCCACACCTCAGCATTAAAATTGATAAATAAAGAAAAACCGTTGCAATCGCAACGGTTTTTCTTTATCCTGTGTCTAAATTATATTGTTTCGAGCGTTATTTCGTTATCCTTACAGCCAACGCGTACCAAGCTTCCATTTTTTACCTCGTTTTCGAGAATTTTTTTCGATAATGGATTCTCAATCAGACTCATTATTGTGCGTCTTAAGGGTCTTGCTCCATAAAGCTTATCATAGCTTTTTTTAGCCAAGCATTCAATAGCTTCATTTTCAAATTCAAGCTTAACACCAATGCCTTTTGCCGCAAGCTCAACATCCTTTAGCATGCTGTGGCAAATATCCTTGATGTTTTCCAACTTTAGCTTATTAAATATTATGACCTCATCCAAGCGATTTAAGAATTCTGGATTAAATTCATTTTTAAGAGCCTCACCAATTTTAGATTTTATTGATTCGTATTCAATTTCTTGTGTGATTTTTTCGCTAAACCCTAAATTTTTAGGCTCGGTAATATTTTTTGCACCGATATTTGATGTTAAAATCATTATTGTATTTTTAAAGTCAACACGGCGTCCTTGCGAGTCAGTCAAGGCACCATCCTCTAAAATTTGCAAAAGAATATTGTAAATATCGCTGTGCGCCTTTTCAATTTCGTCAAACAAGATAACAGAATAAGGATTAAGGCGTACACGAGAGGTTAGTCTACCACCCTCGTCATACCCAACATATCCGGGGGGTGAGCCGATTAGCTTGGAAACAGAGTGCTTTTCCATATATTCTGACATATCAAGTCGTATAAAGCTTTGACTTGAGCCAAATACATTTTTAGCGATGCTTTTTGCAAGCTCTGTTTTTCCAACGCCTGTGGGACCTAAAAAGAGAAATGAGCCGATAGGTCTGTTTGGATTCTTTAGTCCTACACGACCTCTTCGAATACAGTCGCAAATTCGCTTGATTGCATCATCTTGACCAATTATGTCATGCGACAGCTTTTCCTCTAAATTTACTAGCTCCTTGCCCTCCCCCTTGTTGATTTTTGAAACAGGGACAGATGTCCAAAGGGTAACAATTTGTGCTATATCATTTTCGCTGATTTTTGCTTCGACATGAGAAATAAGCTTATCTCTTTTTTTCCTTTCCTTGTTGTATAGGATTTTATAGCTAATTTCGTCATCTCGCAGGCGAGATGCTAGCTCAAAATTTTGAGATAAAATCGCGTCCTCCTTTTCCTTAGAAAGCTCTATTATCCTTTTTTCATAATCTCTTAATTTTGTGCTTTTATGATTGTGCTTCATTTTTACACGCGAGCACGCCTCGTCAATCAAATCGACAGCCTTATCGGGCAAAAACCTGTCATTAATATATCGCTTTGAAAGAGAAACCGCTGCGCGAATAGCCTCAGGTGTGATTTTAACCCTGTGATATTCCTCATATTTAGTCTTTAAGCCTGTAAGAATTTTAACTGCCTCATCTTCACTTGGTTCGTTAATTGTAATAGGCTGAAAGCGTCTTTCAAGCGCTGCATCCTTTTCTATATGCTTTCTGTATTCTCTAATTGTGGTCGCACCTATTAATTGTATTTCTCCTCGAGCAAGAGCAGGCTTTATAATATTAGCGGCATCAACCGCCCCCTCGGCAGCTCCAGCACCCACGATAGTATGAATTTCATCAATGAAAAGAATGATAGAATCGTTGTTTTTAACTTCATTTATAACACTTTTCATTCTTTCCTCAAACTCACCGCGGTATTTTGCTCCCGCGACCATTGATGATAAATCAAGCGAAATAATAATCTTGTTAGATAAATCCTTTGGTACGTCGCCTTCGTTTATTTTCACTGCGAGCCCTTCGATTATTGCGGTTTTACCAACCCCAGGCTCACCGATTAAACAGGGGTTGTTTTTTGTGCGCCTCGATAAGACCTGTATCAAGCGCTCCAGCTCCTTTTCGCGGCCGATTAAAGGGTCTGATTTACCCTCTTTTGCGCTTTGGTTTAAGTTTTTACCATAGAGTGACAAGGCTCCAGTGGGCGTATGTGACTTTTCTGGCTTTTCATCTACGGAAAATGTATCAAGAAAAGCACCAATTTCACCCTTTATTACTTGAAGGCTTATTTCCAAGGAAATAAGTATTTTGGCAGCATATGATTCGTTTTGCTCGCAAATAGAATAGAGTAAATGCTCGCTTCCTATAAACTTACCACCAAATCGCTTGGCAACAAGAGCAGCGCCCTCAATTACTCGTTTGCATTTAGGCGAAAGCTCCATTTCAAGCTCGCTGTTATCGTTCTCGCTTTTTGAAAAATCTATTATTTTTTCTAAAGCCTCATTATAAAAAATTTTTTTGTCATTTAATATCTTACAGCCCACACAATCCGTTGATAAAATTCCAAGTAGCAGATGCTCTGTGCCTATGTAAGATGCTCCAAGCTCAAGTGCACATTTTTTTGCGTTTGATAGCACAATTTGTGCCTTTTGCGTAAAACGGTTTATCATTTTAAATTCCTTTCCTTATTCGCCTTGTATTGTTTAAGCGAATTTACAGTATTATAGACAGAAAAATTGAAAATATTTCATCCTTGTCGAGAATTTATTCGCTCGTATTCGTTTGCTAATAAATTAAATGCTTGTGCATCAAGGCGTCCGTTGCCATCAACAAGAGCTTTTCTTTGTAGCACCTTTATGGCATTTTGAGTTGGTAAATCATATATTCCGTTTATTTCTAATTCCGTAAAATCATCGTGCTCATTTAATACCTCGTTGAGCATATGCTGAATTACAAAAATAGTATTATCCCTTGAATTTGGTAAGATTTCATAGTTGTCAAACATTGGAAAAATATGCACAGCTCTTGCAAGGCGAGATGCATCCTTGCGTGCTTCGTCTATAGAGTGCAGAAGGTCCCATGTTTCTTTATCAACTATTCCACTTGGATTAAGGCCGTATTTCCTTTGAAAGCTTATGACTAAATTTCTTGTATCCTCATCAAAAATACCATTTGGCTTTACCTTCGCTACACCATTTTCAATGTAATCTAGCTCTCTTAAAATTCTTTGAACCTGTAATATAGAGTTCGTTGTATCATTAAAATCATAATACCTCATAACAACTAACCTAAATTCCTTCCTGGAAATTGACCACTTGATGTACTGCTTCCATCATATAAATCTCTATATGTTGAGGTTATGCTATCCCAAACGCTAGCGGAAACGATAGGGGAAGAGCCAAGACCAAAAATATTCTTATACGCGACAACTGCAGCTTGCGTTCCAACACCAAAAACTCCATCCACCTCTAGCTTTGGTATTGATGTGTACGTGTTGGAAATATAGTTTAAATATTCTTGTAGTGCACGTACATTATCACCACTAGACCCAAGCCTTAAAACGGTTCCACCATAGGGAAGAGTAGTACTATCGAAAAAGCCCTCTGGTAGTGACTCTAAAATGCCGACATATTCGCGATATAGCCTATCCCAGTCATCAATTCCTACCTCACCGTCTACATTGAGGCCATAAGCACGCTGAAACTCCTCGAGAGAATTCTTTGTGCCAGCACCGAAAATTCCATCAATGCTAGGTGCTGATATTTCATTATTGTATTCTGCGACTAATGACAAAAGAGATTGTAATTCGTAAACCTCACTGCCAGTATCTCCTTCAGTTAGAAAGGTGTTGAAAATTCCTGTAACCTCCTCACGGCTTAATCCCTCCGAGGCCAAATCATTCAGTCTTTTAACGGCATTATAGGTTCTTTGTATTGCGTACCAGGTTTCCTTACCAACAAGTCCGTCCTCGTTCAAGTCAAATGCACGCTGAAATGCTCTTACTGCATCCTCCGTGCTTGAATCATAAATACCGTTTACAGGATAGATTTTAGGTATTGCAGAGAAATTTTTGGATATTCTGTTCAGCCTTATTTGTATTTGTTGAACTGAGTTTCCAACCGAGCCGTATCCGAGCGTAATTCCATCCCACGTGGATATTCTGTCACCGATTGGTGCATTCGTAACAATATTGATGTCATTTCCGTAAAAGCGCTGTAAGATTTCATACGGTGTTAAGCCCTGCTCGGCAAGAGCAACTGTATCCCATTGTTGAAGTCCCTCACAGGTAATCTCTCGTCCATCACAATATGCGGTAAAATATGGCTCAACACTACTGCCTAGCACGACATAATCATTGAATATTTCGTCAACTATATCGGATATGTTTTCAAAAATATCACGTCCGTTGACAAACGACTGGTCAATTCCTATTGAATTGGTTATGTCAAAATTATACCCACGTGAACGATAATAATCTGTAAAAATTCGGTTCAAGGCAAATGAAATTTGCGCATAAATGTTAGCTCTGATAGCACTTTCTGGCCAAGTTGGGAAAATTTCACTAGATGCCACGTTTTTTATGTAATCAACAAATGGAACAGTAACATTGGGCGCGTCGCTATCAGGAGGACCTAAATGAACAGTAATGTAGCTTGGTATAACAGGTAAAACAGGCATAAAAGCTCCTTAATTAATACTACTTTCTTTATATTGCCTTTGAGAGTTAGGAATATAATCATTTGGAGAGGCAAACTCCGACAATGGTATTAAATTCACTCCCTGCAATGAGGTAATTCCTTGGAAAACTGGAACATTTAAATAGCTAGAGTCATAAAAACCATCTCTACTGACTGCAATATTATAGCTTTCATAAGGAAAGGGATTGTCAGGAGTGAGGGAGAGATCCTTGTTTTTTGTTTTGAGAGCAACCTTGGGCGTTTTTCCACTTTTATCGGTGGTTAAGGTGTAAATAACATTGCTATTTAACATTGATGCTCCATCGTTTCCATCAAGGGGGTCTGAAGCGTAAATAGTAACGCTTGCACCTTCAACAGGCAAAGCCCCGTTTGCTGTTTTGACATTGACTATTAAAAATCCAATGCTTTCATTTTGAGTATTCATAATTCACCTCCATATTCTACGTTTATAGTATGCAAAATTTTTTGCTTCGCCACTTGACAATCTTAAAATATGAGAGTATAATCTTATCTAGTGAGTTCGAGACCATCCTCACTTAAAACAAAACTAGGAGAATTTTATGAAAAACACAAAAATTAAATTTTTAACACAAGCAGCAATTGTGGCAGCATTATATGTTGCCCTTACGCTCATTTCAAAACCCTTTACCATTGGCTTTGTAGAAATTAGAATTAGCGAGGCACTATGTATTTTGCCGTATTTTTTACCCGGTTCGGTATGGGGGCTTTTTGCTGGATGCTTTATTGCTAATCTTTTCAGTGGTAGCATCCTTGATATTGTTGTAGGCTCTTTGGCTACGCTCATCGGCGCATATCTTACCTCAAAGATAAAAAACAAGTGGTTATGCCCACTTCCTGCCGTTCTTTCGAATACTATTTTAATTCCATTTGTGATAATGAATTATTCTGGTGTGTGGCAATTTTCGGCATATTTAGCAGCTGCTGGTGGCGTTTTGGCAAGTGAAATTGCATCGGTTTACATTCTCGGTATGATATTGCTTATAGCACTTGAAAAAAAGAACATATTTAAGCACTGAATTTTCAGTGCTTTTATTGTTTTTTTGATATAATTATGCTAAAATATAACTAATAACTATTTAGGAGCGTTAAATGAAGAAGAATAATAATAAAATTATTAAAGTATTACTGCCAATTTTAGGCGCTATAATTGCGATAATTGCATTTTCAATTTATAAATTCTTTTTTGAAAATGAGGAGTATGATATTCCAGACGGCTCTGCGGAATTTCATTACATAGATGTAGGGCAAGGTGATTCAACCTTGATTTTAGCTGATGGAATGACTGTTCTTATTGATACAGGTGAAAACGATTCTAAAAACACCTTAATAAATTACTTGAAGGATAAGAAAATCGAAACAATTGATTATTTTATCATAACTCACTTTGATTCCGACCATTTTGGTGAAGCAACGGAGGTGTTGGAGGAATTCGCTATAGTAAATTTAATAATTCCTGATCAGGTTAAAACAACCAAAATGTATACAACCTTTATTCAAGCAGTTGCAAGCAAGCCTGATATTTATGTGTCTGTAATAGAGGATAACGACGATATTGGTAACACAATACCAGTTGACGACATAATAGATATAGATAGCAAGCCAGACAGAACAATTTATGTTGGCGAGGTTGACAAAGAAAATTCAAATGATAAAGGTGACTTGGAGCTTGAGTTCTTTGGACCTGTAAAGGATAGCTATGATAATTCAAATGATTATAGCATTATTGTAATGGCACGCTGGGGCAAAAACAAAATGCTATTCACTGGTGATGCAGAAACTAAAGCAGAGCAGGCATTGGTTGATAAATACGGCTCACAGCTTCGAGATTATTTCGATTGCGATGTGTTTAAGGCTGGACATCATGGCTCAAGCACTTCATCCTGCAAGGATATATTGGATGCCGCATCTCCTGAATATATAATCATAAGCTGTGGCTTGGATAATTCATATGGACATCCTCATACCGAGGCAATGCAGAGATTTGAAAATGAAGTAGAAAAGGATGATATTTATCGTACTGATTTACAAGGAGATATTGTTCTTGTTACTGATGGAGAAAATATTACATTTACAACTGAAAAATAATATTTAAAAGATAAAAAACCTTTCAAGCGGGTGTCTGTAATAGAGCAGTATCTACTTACCGACAGGAAAAGGACAGAGAATTTTTACGTTCTCTGTCCTCTTTTCTTTACAAGTACTGACTTAATTAAAGACACCAAAAAGTCGTAGGGCGGTGGCTTGCTGCCGCCGAAAAAAATGTTACCGGCAGAGAAAGCGGCGGGAGATAAACCCCCGCCCTACCGTGATAAAACCAACGCAAAGGAGCTTTTGGCATTAGCATAACAAAAGTCCACTTGGTTACCTTCGGGGGAGGAAAAAGCCTTCCCCCACTGGGGAAGGCTTGGTTAAAACAAACTCATTTGTTTGTAAACAGACGGATTTAGGGTTGTAGTCTTTAATTAAGACATACGAAGCAATGCATTTATAGACAAAAAAGCGAATCAAGTGATATGCTTCGCATTTGATCGGCGTGATATTTTTGCTTTGCAAAAGTGATATTGATCCCGACGGTCGCAGTGATATTCTATTCGCTTACTAAATTCAAACGTGCGAAGCGCATATCACGTCCGAAGGACATATCACGCATGAAGTGCATATCACTCGCCACAGGCGAATA
Organism: Clostridia bacterium; assembly: GCA_017472695.1. Lineage (GTDB taxonomy): Bacteria > Bacillota > Clostridia > Oscillospirales > CAG-272 > RGIG2000. Next base: position 62,558 of record JAFUOQ010000018.1, read on the forward strand.
GAGTTGGCGCACCTGCTCTACGGCAGGTGCGCCAAGCGGAAGGTTTTTGTTTTACTGTTGTGGGAGTGAATATTTAGCTGTATATTTTTTATATAGGTCTGCAAATTGAGTAGATGATTCCTTCATCTCCTTAACAACCTCGTGTAAATCAAGTCGGTTGTGGGCTGTGTCAATTATGCAAGCCGCAATGTTGGAGCAGTGGTCAGCAGTTCTTTCAATGTTTGTCAGAATATCGGACCAAACGAAGCCTGCTTCAATAGAGCAATTGCCCTGCTGTAAGCGATAAATATGTCTTGCACGTAATTCTTCCTTCAAGTTATCAATAACCTGTTCAAGTGGTTCAACCTTTTTAGCGAGAGCAAGGTCGTTATTGACAAACGCATTGAGAGAAAGAGTTAGTATCTCGCGCAATGCACTAGAGATAACCTTAACCTCCTCCTTTGCCTCGTTTGATAGATCGATTTTCTTGTCGTTCATTTCCTCTTTTGATTCTATGAGGTTTACTGCATGGTCTGAAATACGCTCAAAGTCATTTATAACACGCAAATATTTTGCTGCTTCATCACTTGATTTATCACCAATTTGATGCGAGCTTAATTTAACCAGATATGTACCAATTACATCCTCGTAATGGTCAGTCTTATCTTCAATATCTCTTATGTTTTTTGCGCGCTGAGGAGTATATTCAAAAAAGGAGTCAAGTGATTCGTTAAGAGCACCAACGGCATCAATAGCCATCGTTGCTGTAGCCTTGTGACAAACGGAAAGAGCAGCTGCAGGTGTTTGGAGAAGTATTTCATCAAGCACGAGCTTTTGTTGTTTCTCGTCCTTGGTCTTTGGCATAATCTTGTATGCAATCTTTTCAAGCAATCTGGAGCTAGGAAGGAGAATAGCGGTAGTAGCAACATTGAATATAGTATGCATTGTTGCGATGCTAAATGCATTTGCTCCCCAACCAAGGAAGAAATCATTTCCTATGGATGCGAAGATAATGCGAAGAATATAGTAGACCAGAAGCATAATAGTTGTGCCAATTATATTAAAAGAAAGATGCACAATAGCAGTTCTTTTACCATTTTTATTTGCTCCTGCGGAGGAAAGAACAGCAGTAATACAAGTGCCTATGTTTTGTCCCATAATAATTGGAAGTACAACACCATTAGTAATTGTGGAAGCAACACCTGTTTTAGCTGCAGCGGCAGCCGCAGTATTTGCAAGAGTTTGTAAGATACCAACAGATGCAGATGAGGATTGAATAACTGCAGTGAATATTGCACCTGCTAAAATCGCAACAGCTGGAGCAAACCAACCAAGTGGCGAGTTAGTACCGAAGAACCCAAATACATTTGAAATGATGTTTCTAATTTGTTCATTGTCAGTAGCATCTGACATAATAGTCATACCAAACATAAGTGTTGCAAAGCCAAGTAAAATAGTACCGATGTCTTTTTTTCTACTTGATTTTGAGAACATATAAAGTCCTAAACCTATAAGACCGAGAATAGGGACAAATGTGTCAGGCTTGAAGAATTTAAGAACCAGACCTGCTTCCTCAGGAATTGAGTCAAGTGATAATATCCATGCGGTAATAGTGGTACCAATGTTAGCACCCATAATAACATTAATTGCTTGTCTTAATGTCATAAGCGATGAGTTAACAAAGCCAACAACCATAACGGTGGTAGCAGAGGAGGATTGGATTACAGCTGTAACTGCAAGTCCTGTTGCAAAGCCTGCCATTTTATTGTTTGTAAATTTAGCAAGCAAGGCTTGTAGCTTGTTTCCGGCTGCACGTTCAAGAGAGTCGCCCATTAGGCTCATACCGAACATGAAGAGACAAAGACCACCAATCAATGTCAAAACACTAAAGAAAATAGTCATAAAAATCCTTTCAAATAAATTTATTGACGAATTAAGTCTACCAATTTTTCTTATTTGTCGAAATCGCAAAACAGTAAAAGAATTGTAAAGCTTATGTAAAGAGAAAAAAGGCTCTGCAAACGCAGAGTCTTAATTATTATTTTTGATTGATAATATATTTGCTTGCAAATGCTTTGTATTCCTCTTGGAACTTCTCGTCATTATCATTTTTAACTTGATTTAGATATTCGTGAGTGCCAAAGCTATTGTGTGAGGTTTCAATGATTGCAACCGCAATGTTAGAGCAGTGGTCAGATATTCTTTCATAGTTGTTAAGCAAATCAGAAAGAACAAATCCAAGCTCTATTGTACAAGCGCCCTTTTGAAGTCTTGCAATGTGATTCATCTTGGTAGTGGTGATTAGCTTGTCAATTACCTGCTCAAGAGGCTCAACTCTCTTTGCGATTTCTATATCATCTTGGTTAAACGCTTCTGTCGTAATAACAAGGATTTCTTTTATTGCTTTTGTAATGACAGCAATTTCTGCCTTTGCTTCGTCGGAGAATATAATATTCTTGTTTTTAAGCTCCTCGGAAACGTCAACGATGTTTACAGCGTGGTCGCTCAAGCGCTCAAAGTCACCAAGAGTGTGGAGTAGCTTTGAGCTCTTCTTGCTGTCGGCGTTGGAAAGTGCACGAGAAGAAATTTGAACAAGATAAGTTCCAATATGGTCCTCGTATTTATCAATCAATGCTTCTTTTTCGATAATCGCTTGCGCAGTCTTTGAATCGTATTTGTATAAGGAATCAATTGATAGGTTAAGAGTCTCCTTTGAAAGCGAGCACATTTCTTTTGTTAAGTTGGCACATTCCGAAAGTGCAACAGCAGGGGATTGAGAAATAAGGATAGGATCAATATATGCAACCTTTTCCTTTTCTTCCTTATCCTTAACAAGGAAGTAAGCAATCTTTTCAAATATTTTAGATGCAGGAAGAAGAATAAATGTTGTAACAACATTAAATAATGTGTGGAATATAGCTATTGTCCATACAGTCACAGGCTTGTCTAACCATAGGTTGTCCAAGGGTGTAAGACCGATTATTAGGAATGGAACAAAGCATAAAGCAACTGCAAAAATCTTGATTACTAGGTGAGTAATAGCAACACGCTTTGCATTTCTGTTTGCACCAAGACTAGAAACGACTGCGGTTATGCAAGTACCAATGTTAAAGCCTAGAATGATTGGAATTGCTACCTTGAATGGAATTTCAGTACCTGATACAGATGCTGCTCCGACTAATACCTGGAGAACACCAACAGAAGCAGAGGAGGACTGAATGATAGTGGTGAACATAGTCGCCAAAACTAATCCGAGCCATACACCAACCCAAGGGGTTTCAAATATGCCGATAACCTTTAGTAGGAGGTCGTTGTATTGTGGATCCTCAAGGAAATCAACCGCCATTGACATAAGCTCTATACCCTGCATAAGGATAGCAAAGCCTAAACAAAGAGTACCGATATCCTTGTTTAGTCTGTTCCTTTTGCTAAAGAACATAATTAGAATGATGCCAACAAGTGCAATCAAAGGAGCAAAAAATGAAGGCTTTAATAAAGATAGCCATTCAATCCACTGATCGCTAACACCAAATTTAGAGCCGTCTAAATATGGTAGGGCTGTAATCCAAGGAGTGATTGTGGTACCAATATTTGTACCCATAAGCATACCAATGGTTTGAGGTAATGCCATAATGCCGGAACCAACGAGTCCGACAATCATAACAGTAGTAGCAGAGGATGACTGGATAACAGCAGTAACACCTGCACCAAGTGCCATACCCTTAAACTTGTTTGAAGAAGCCTTTTTTAAAATTGTTTCGAGCTTTCCTCCTGCCATTCTCTCAAGGCCATTTGTCATCATATTCATTCCATAAAGGAATAATGCAAGACCGCCAAGCATCGTGGCAATTCTGGTTAAAATTTCAACAGCGTTCATTGAAAATCCTCTCAAGATATAGATTATAAATATAATAAATCGCAAAAGCGTTATGTCCATTATAACATAAAAAAATCGAAAAGTAAAATGTTTTTTATAAAACTATCAAAAAATGTAAAATTGATGTAAAAAAGCCACGCTCAAAAAAGAGGTGGCTATAAGGACTAGGCTTTTGCCAGATTCATCAAAATGCGATGAGGAGCTACCTTGGCAAGAAGTCTACAACCTTTATAAAATAGTCTAGGAGTGTAAACAGCGCGACCTCGTTTTGCTGATTTAATAGCGCCCTTTGCGGTTTTGTGAGGATCACACATGGGTAGGGAATCGATTTTTTTAGAAGCACCCTTTTGTACACCTGCTATATTGAAGAAATCTGTTGCCATAGGACCGGGACATACGGCTGTTACATTGATTTTTCGCTTTTTTAACTCGTGCCTTAAGGCGATACTGAAGCTTTGAACATATGATTTGCTTGCGGAATATGATGCCATTCTTGCATTTGGAACAAAAGATGCGATTGATGAGGTGTTAATAATGCAAGAGCCTCTGTCCATATATTTTAAGGTGATAGAAGTAATCTCGGTAAGAGATTTTACATTTAAATCTATCATTTGGCTTTGCCGAACATAATCAACTGTATTAACGGCACCAAATACACCAAAACCAGCATTGTTGAATAGAAATTTGATACAAGGCTCTTCGGCTTCAAGCAATTTTGATAATTTTTCTATGCTTTCCTTGTTAGTTATGTCCATAGGAAGGACCCTGTATCCGATTTTTGCGTATTTTTGACATATTTCAGTCAAGCTTTTCTCACGGCGAGCAATAACCCACACCTCGTCAAGTGGTTCGTTTTGAATTTCCTTAAAAAATTCCACACCAATGCCACTTGAAGCACCTGTAATGATGGCAATGTTCATGTTTTCTCCATTAAAATCCAAGTTTTTTTAGAAATGTACAAGCACACTCTGACCATACGCCAATGTCTTTGTGCTCATAGGCAAGTCCAAGACCGTGACAACCTACCGGAAAAATGTGTAATTCAAAATAAACACCATTTTGGCTTAAAGCCTCTGCCAAGGCAAATGCGTTTTTTACAGGAACAGCATTATCAGTTGCTGTGTGCCAAATAAAGCAGGGGGGAGTGTCGTTTGTGATGTTTTTTTCGCTTGAGAACATATCAACAAGCTCTTGACTTTGCCATTCACTTGACAGAAGGTTTTGTCTTGAGCCCATGTGTGTAAAGCTTTCCTCCATGGTTACAACGGGATAGCAGGCAATGAATGCATCAGGACGAGCAGAAAGCTTGTCAATATCGTCAATCCTTGGATATGCCTCAAAATTATACATTGTTGCACTTGTGCAGGTTAGATGACCTCCTGCAGAAAAACCACAAACGGCTACTTTTTCATATCCAAGGCTTCTAACAGTTCTAATGGCACGTTGAATATCGGAAAGTGGAGCATATTTGTGACACGGAGCTACATTATAGTCTAAGGTAAATGCATTAATCCCATGCTTGTTGAACATTTGGGCGATTGGAGTACGCTCATGGTCAGCCTTGCCACCATACCCACCACCGGGACAAACTATCACCGCTGTTTTGTTGTCGGAAATTACAAATGAGGTGATAGATGGCTTGAAGCTATTGTTAGTGTGTTCAATATAAGGTGGATTATCCCATAGCATTATTTTGTTGTTGTTCATTTTTAATCTTTTCCTTTCGAGTTAATAATATACTATAAGTATAACATTGGAAATTGCAGGTGTCAATCAAAAATAATATTTCTAGCAAAAAAATGAATAAATTGAGTCAAAATAATGGATAAAAAATAATAATTTTTAAAAAAAGGTATTGACAAACCCAACATTGTGTGATATTATATGTAGGCACTAAAAAATGCCCTTGTAGCTCAGACGGTAGAGCACTTGACTTTTAATCAAGGTGTCCGGAGTTCGAATCTCCGCAAGAGCACCATTAGCCACAGCAAAAGTATTGCTGTGGCTTTTCTTTTGCTTATAAGAACAAAACGTAACTTTTAATTGTCGTTTTGCACAAAAAATGGCATTTTTGATCAACTGAAAAACCTGATTTTTTGTAGCATTTATATAAATTGTTAAATATTTAATAATTGTGTTTATGCAACTTGACAAATCTTATATTTTATGATATATTATTTAATGTAGAAAAATGTACACGAAATAGTTTCTAAACGAGAGGAGAAATTATGAAAAAAATCACTTCACTTTTACTTGCGCTCTTGATGATTCTTCCTTCATTTGTTTTCTTTGCATATGCAAATGGTGTTGAAGCAACAAGTAGCACAACAGGCACACACGAGGGTGTTAACATTGCTGGGAATTCAACCTTGAACTACTTTTCTTTGGACACAGCGGATGGAGAGCGTTCATATGTCGATATTTCTGTAACGGCCAAAAAAACCGACTATACAAAGGTTGTTGATGGTGACACTACAACGGGAACAAATACAGGTAGAAAAAATATTTATGCATTTGAACTCACATTTGATACCATCTATTATTTTACAGATGTTGTTTTATATTTAAATGGCAATGGTACACTACCAGATGGTAGCTCTGTTTCTAATAGCAACTATCTCGATAAGCTTACTATCAATATGTATAAAGCGGGTGAACTTGTTAAGAGTGTTGAAACAGATACACTTAATAAAACAGAGGTTTCTTTAAATGTAGAAACAGCTGCTGATACAATTGAGATTTATCGTGACCAATCTTCACTTGCTACAGCAAGCCGTGGTAACGATTTTTTGAGAGAAATTGAAACCTATCAGATTGAAAAGGAATTCTGTAATGTAGTTAAGTCCAACATCGCATCAGAGGCACTTGTTTATGCCGCTGGTACTAATGAGGGTGACTACTGTGATACATGGTGGGCTTGGACTCCTAAGGCACTTGTTGATGGTAGCAAGGATGTTGGTACACGTTCTCCAAAGGGCTGGAACTATTCCGTATTCCTTGATTTTACAAAAGACTATTTGATTTCAGAGCTTGTTCTTACGCTTAATGGTAAGGGAGAGCTTGCAGGTGGCGGCGGTTCAGTTGCAGAAGTTGCCATGAATATTTCTCAAATTAGAGTTAGATTGTTCAATATGGACGGTGAGCAGGTTTATGATTCAAAAGCTGTTAGCGTTGACTCTACAACCGTTAAGCTTGACCCATTCGTTGAAGCTTGCAGAGTTAAAATAGAAATTGCAAACGGCAAGGGCGAGGGTAGCGAATTTATGTGGGAGATTGAAACGTACGTTGAAGAAGGTAACCACGTGTTTGAGCAAACCGATGAACAAAACCCAACATGTAATCGTCCTGGATACATTGAATATACATGTCATTGTGGCAAGGTAATTAAAAAGACAGTTAATGCAACTGGCTTCCACTCATATGATGATGGAGTTGTTACAACTCCTGCAACTGAAACAGAAAATGGCGTTCTTACAAAAACCTGTGTTGATTGCTTGGAAACAGCGGAATTTGATATTCCTGCAACAGGTCATAATTGGAATGCCGGTGTAACTACCGCGCCTACTTGTGAAAGTGACGGTTCAACTGTATATACTTGCACAGGCTGTAGTATAGATGGTTGTACAGCATCATACACATCTGATATCGTGACAGCTCTCGGTCACGACTGGAATGATGGTGTAGTTACTAAAAAAGCTAGCACAACAGAAAACGGCGAAAAGGAATTCACTTGCTTAAGAGAAGAATGTGGCAAAGTGGAGACTAGACAAACAAGAAAGCTTCAATATACAGATAGCACAACAAGCTTTGTATTTGATCAAGACAATATTACCGTTGATGTATTCTATAATACAGAAGACGAGCTTTATGATGCTAATGATGCATATCATCCATTACTCGAGGGCGACAAAGCATTGGGACTTGTTGACGACGACCATGTTGGCTCATACTGGTATGGACCAACAGGCTCTACATATACAATAACACTTGATCGTGAATATATTTTCACAAAGGGTACTGTATATGCTGCTGGAAACAATGTTACATTTAGAGTTGAATGGATCGATGCGGATGGTAATATTTCCGCAGCATACAATACAAAATGGAACACTGTAAGCAACGGCGCAGATCCTAATAATCCTATTAGTGTAAATATGACAGAGTCAATTTCAAGTGGAGCAAAGGCTAAACAAATCAAAGTTACACTTACCGGTGCAAAATGGGCTAATGGTCACGCATTAACCTTGCATGGATTTGACTTTGTTGTTCATGATTGTGTTGTTGATGAAAGTGATTATATTTTAAGTGGTTCTTCATACAAAGCACCAACATGTACAGCAGATGGTAGCTGTCTTGCAAAATGTCCTGTATGTGAAAACCAAATCCCAGTAGTTCTTCCGAGCAGTGAAGGACACAATGTAACCAATATAACAACTGATATAGCCCCAACATGTTCATCTGTTGGATATGGACATGGCACATGCACAAAATGCTCAAATACTATATACGATGTTAAAATACCAGCTCTTGGCAAGCACGTGTACGACAAGGAAATTGTATTTATGGCAGCTACATGTGGCTCAAAGGGTATTAAGCAAATGGTATGCTCTGGATGCAATAGAGTAGGCTCACAAGCTCCAATTGAAGCAACTGGAGAACATACTCCTGATTGGGTTGAGGACTATTGTTCTACATACACTAACGAAGGCAAAGAGGTGTTTGTTTGCACTGGCTGTGGACTTGTGCATGAAGATAACGGAGTCTCTGAAAGACAACTAGATAAAAAGGTTGTTTCATCAGACTTTGTAACATTGGTTGAGGCAAATGATAACGGTAATGGTACTGCAACCTTGACCTTCAAGATTGATCTTGATGAGCTTGATAAGGTTGAATACGAATGTGATGTCAGAATTATAACCATTATTGAGGATGCAAACGGCAACTTATCACGAGTAGAATCTTATGGTAAATATAGCCAAAATATGCGTCAAACTGATGAAAATGGTCAGGTTTCTTCCACCATATATGTTTCAGAGGGTAGCAAGCTCTATACGTTTGTTAGACTTATGAACTTTAGAGGCGTTGAATTTGTTGACATAGCGCATTAAAATATTAAAAGGCACTCAAACGAGTGCCTTTTTGTGTCAATTTAGTATAAATAATATAAAAAAGAAGGCAAGCAAGTAGCTTACCTTCGCAAAAAAACTTCATTATTATATATAATAGTTTATTGAATGTACTTTCCAGACTCGTTTTGAGCCATTTTATCGCATCTTTCGTTGTATGGATGTCCAGCATGTCCCTTTACCCAAACATATGTGATTTGGTGCTTGCTTATCTCGTTTAATAATATCTCCCACAAATCGGGATTTAAAGCATGCGAGCGATCGGCTTTTCGCCATCCATTCTTGCGCCAAGATTGCGCCCAACCATTTGTGATGGCATCAATTACATATTTTGAATCGGAGGTAAGGGTTATCTCACACGGCTCTTTAAGTGCCTGTAATGCTTTTATAACCGCGGTTAACTCCATTCTGTTATTTGTGGTTTCAGATTCGCCCCCTGAAAGCTCCTTTTCTATTCCTTTATAAACAAGAACGGCACCCCAACCACCAGGTCCTGGGTTGCATCTGCAAGAGCCATCGGTATATATATCAATATGCTTCATATAATCTCCTAATAATTAGATAATTTATTTTAACATATATTACAAAACAAATCAAGTATTAAAAATAATAAGAAATTTTTTGAAAAAATTCATAAAAGATGTTGACATCTAAAAATTAATGTGCTACAATAACGCAGAACGAGTATGTCATATACTCGCTCCTACTGCCGAAAATATATAATTGGCAGTCATTAAGTCCACAGGAGGTAAAGAAAATGGAAAAGGTTATGAACTCTTATGAAACTTTGTTCGTAGTTGATGCTTCTATCGGCGAGGATGCCGTTAAGGCAACTATCGAAAAGTTTACAGCTCTTATCAGCGAGAATGGTTCTATTGATTCTGTTGATGAGTGGGGCAAGAGAAGACTTGCTTATTCAATCAACGATAAGAATGATGGATATTATGTTCTTGTATACTTTAAGAGCGAAGGATCATTTACTAGCGAGCTTGAACGTTTGTTCGGTATTAACGAAAACATTCTTCGTTCAATAGTAATTCGTCAAATCGAAGACAAGAAAACAAAGAAGGAAGCTTAATTTTAAGAAAGGGGCAAAATCAAAATGGCAAACTTGAATTTTAACAAAGCAATTTTGGGTGGAAGACTTACAGCCGACCCCGAACTTAAACAAACTCCACAAGGTGCAGCAGTTACATCCTTTGCTATTGCGGTGAATCGTAAGGGCAAGGATGCTACAACAGATTTTATTAACTGTGTTGCATGGAGACAAACAGCAGAATTTATTAACAGATTCTTCAAGAAGGGTAGCTCTATTTGTGTTACAGGTTCTATTCAAGTAAGAACCTGGAATGACCAACAAAACAACAAGCGTTACGCTACGGAAGTAGTTGTAGACGAGGCATTCTTTGTTGATTCAAAGGCTGAAGGCGCACAAGGCGGTTTTGAAGAGCCAACATTCCAAACAACACAAGCTCCAAAGTTTGAAGAAGTTGCTAGTGATGACGATCTACCGTTCTAATAGAAACGGACAAAATTTATAGGAGGATACTAATATGGATAACAATGTTGTTGAAAAAGAACAGGTTGCTCAACAACGTCCTGCTCGTCAAGTAATGCGCAAGAAGAAAAAGGTTTGTGCATTCTGCCAAGACAAAGTAGGTCATATAGATTATAAAGATACAGCTCGTTTGAGAAAGTATGTTACAGAGCGTGCAAAGATTCTTCCAAGAAGAATTACAGGCACATGTGCTCATCACCAAGGTGAACTTACAAAGGCTATCAAGCGTGCTCGTTTCATGGCACTTATGCCTTACATTGATGACTAATTAAAAAGCAAGCCAATTGTAAGATGATACAATTGACTTGTTTTTTTGTTTATGGAAAAGAGAATAAAAAAAGAGCTATGTGGGTTTGATATGCACCCCAAAAGTTAGACACTTTTGGAGGTGCATATTTTTTATGTCAAAAAAGCAAAAAAAGTACTCGTCAGAATTCAAATTAGGTGTTATAATGGATATGCGAGAACATCATTTAGGCTATTGCGAAACAGCTC
>JAFUOQ010000019.1 GCA_017472695.1 Clostridia bacterium
TATTGTTTCTTTGTAGCCCAAATGATTTTCTCGCATATCTAGTATAACAGATATTTTGAATTCTGGCGAGTATTTCTTGTTTTTTCTTGACATAAAAAATATGCACCTCCAAAAGTGTCTAACTTTTGGGGTGCATATCATTTTAGCGGCAGCTTTTTGTATTAGTCTTCTTTTAGTTCGGTATACTTTTCAACACCTAAAAGCAAAATTGAATATATAAATGCAGGATAAATATTGAATAAATGATTATCTAGTAAGCTTCCGCATAGCATTGTACCTATGCAAAGTGCAACAAATATGGAAAATAGCTTTTTGCGTGATAATAAAAGCTTTATAGTTTGATACCTATGGAACAAATAAGCCAAAAGACCAACAATTCCACAAGTTGCCATCATTTGAATAATGGTGTTGTGGTATCTTGGAGGCAAAAAGACATTAAATATGTGTTCTGTTGCATATGCAGAGGTGAAACCGCCACCGAAAAATGGGTTGGTAATGAAGTTCACAATTCCGTGCTCGTAAATTTCAAATCTGCCATTATCGTCAAATCCCCTTGCGAGATAATCGCCAAGGATAGAAGAAATTTTATTCCATAAAACAATTATACCAATGACACCTAAAATGAAAATACATAGAGTAAAGATGCGATTTGCTTTTTTATTAACTCCCATAAAACATGAGATTAGCATGCAAAGAACAATGCTAATTCCCGCAGACAAGAGGGAGGAGCGACTTAACGTTAAAACTATTGCAACGAAGGAAATAAGACCTGTGATATAGAACATCCAGCCGAATTTTTTTACTGTCGATGCAAAATAGAAATGAATTGGAAGCAAAAATGCTAAATACCCACCAATGTTATTCCACATTCCCCAACCGATCTTTATGCTTTCCTTTACAATTTGACCATGTTCAAATCGTATTTGATTAGTAAAAGCAATATACAGCTCCAAGGTAACCAGTACAGACATTAGAAACAATACATACAGGATGTAATTAATCAAATTTGGATCCTTTTTTATTCCAATGGTTAATAAAAAATAAATTCCGGTAATTGAAAATGCTAAAATTGCAGCATATGCGAGGTTTCCTTGGTGATAATCATTTGAAAGGCATCCGTTTAGAAAAACAGCAATAGCGAAGAAAACTAGACCTAAAAAAAGGCTTGAGCTCGGGATTTCCCTTAGATTAATCCTTTTTCTATATAAAACAAAATGAATTATGAGAAGAATTAAAACGCCAAAGACTCCACATGCGATAGCAATTAAATAAGCCTTTCCGTAATATTTACCAGTTGCAACACTTTTTTCAGAAAACATTAAGTTAGAAACCACAAAAGGAGTAATTAAAAATTTAAAGTCATCACATATTAAAAGTCCTGTGCAAACAGCAGTCATTACGACTACTATTCCAAAAATTTCTACAGAAAAAGTGTGTGAAATTAAAGCGGTCAAAAACAATATAAAAGGATAGTATTTGCTATTGAAAAACCAACGAGCTTTTTCAAGAACTGAAAGCTTTTTTGCTTTTACAGTAGAATTCATATCTTGCCTCCAATAATATTATTATGCCAGTGTATTAAAAAGGAATTCGGAATTAGGATTCCGAATTCCTTAAGTGATTATTTCTTCTTCTTTTTTTCGGGTTTACCATAGTAATCGTATGATCCAGAATGACCATATCCATATGTGCCGTATTTTCTGCCATAATACTTTCTATAGTAGCTGCTATAGTATGAGCCGGGTTTGATAGGAATACGATTAAGGATCGCACCTAAAACCTTACAGTTACTCTTTTCAAGCTGAGCTTTAACATCTTGAGCATGGCGACAGTGAATTTCATTTGCTGCGATTACCAATATAGCACCATCGCAGAATGCACCAATAGCAGCCGCATCAATTACAGCACCCAAAGGAGCAGCATCTATGATAACATAATCATATTTTTCACGAGCCTCGCGAACTAATGATTCAAATTTTTTAGAGCTCAATAACTCAACAGGGTTAGGAGGAACAGCTCCAGCGAAAATTAATTCAAGGTTTTCATATTGAGTAGAGTGCAAAATGCTCTCATATGAAGCTTGTCCTGAAAGGTATTCGCTAAGACCAATTATTTCTTTATTGTTTGTTGTATACATACTAGCATACAAGGATTTTCTTAAGTCTGCATCAATAAGAAGAACCTTTTTTTCTGCAACAGATAGAGATTTTGCTAGTTCAATAGAAATGGTACTCTTTCCTTCGTGCTGAACACAACTAGTGATAAGAACGGTTTTATATTCGTCACCACAAAAAAGGAAATTTGTACGCAAAGATTTAAATGCTTCAACTACTGAATGTGAAGTATTCTTTAGTTCATTTATGAAAGTAGAATTCATTTTTTATACCTCACTTTGATTCGAAATCTGGGATTGCGCCTAAAATATTTAATTCAAGGTGCTTTTCAATATCATCTGGTGTCTTAATCTTGTCATCGAAAATGAATATAACAACCAAAACAGCAGCGGAAATTAACACAGCAACAGCGGAAGCCTTTAAAGCGTTAGCAAAATAATTTCTGTTTACAGGGGTGCTAGAAATAAATCCTGTTTCGTAAATATCTGTAACAAGAATAGTATTCTTTTCAAATGAATATAGGTCTTCAACCTGCTCCTGATATTTATATGTTATAGCGTTTGCGATAATATAAGAAAGCTCTGGTCTAGAAGTGTTTACAGAAACTGTAAGAGTGTTTGGAGAATCCTTGTCAATAGTTACGGTAGCGGATTTTACAAGACTGTATATATAATTATAGTTTTCGTTTTCAGTTAATTTACCTGTATAATAAGGAAGATCATAAATACCATGTGCGTAATTGTACAATGCGTTGCGGATGTATTCAACATCGTCCTTGTTTTTAATATCTAGAAACTCTTTAAATGTATCTTTGTTAGGTGTTTTAGAGATTTCCGGAGTGGACAGCATATCGGCAACACTAGCACAAAATTCGTTACCAGAAATGATGTCTGGTGCAGTTTGAACTATTTGATGACCAACTGACCAAGACTCTGCGTTTTCGCTATTACCAACAACAACCATCATACTAGATTTCGATGTGTAAGTTGGAGTGATTTGAGATGTATAGATTAAAGAAACTGCGATACACAAGATAGCTGCTATTGCAATTATCCAAGATCTAACCAACAAAAAACGGCCAAGATCTCTGATATCAATTTCTCTTATGGTTTTATTTTTCTTTGTCTCATTGCTTGAATTCATTTCGAGGCTCCTTAATGCTTGTTATTAATAATCATAAACTGATTATCATGAAAAATTTTTTTAGAATAGTCGTTACCATAGCGCTTGCAAACCTTACGATACGCTTTGGAAAGAGTAGGGGGAAAACTTGTGTCATTGTGTGAGTCGGTGCAAACAATATCGACTAGCTTGTTTTTTAAGGCCTTCCTTATAAAGCGGGCAACCTTTCCAAATTTGAATCTGGTAATTGAATTGGAGTTGATTTGAATTATAGCACCAGATTCTTTAAGCTCTTTTAAAAGAGAGTGGCTGTTAAGTAGAGCATTATAACGTTCTACGTGTGCAATAATTGGATGAAAGCCTTTTCTTAATAATTTAGAAGTAGCATTTTTTAAGTCAAAGCTACTTATGTGTGGTGGAAATTCCACTAGAACATAAGAGGTGGTTGAGATCGTATGACACTTGCTTGAAACTAAAGAATCAAACATATCATTATGATACATGATCTCGTTCCCTAGGAGTAAGGTCATATCTGGATATGTATTTTTTGCATAGCAACATGCAAGCTCATAGGCTTTTTGTATATCTTGATTGTATTTGGAAATTTCTTCCGCGTCATTGAATCTATAAATCTTAAAATGTGGAGTAAGGCAGATGGTTTTGATTCCGTCTGAATAAGCGATATCAAGCATCCTCGTCATCATTTCTGTATCCTTTGCACCATCATCTATACCACTTAAAATATGGCAGTGCAAATCAATGAAATCGTACAAAACAAATACCTCTTATAAAAAAATACATTTGATATTTTATCACAAGGGTCACATTTTGTCAATAGAAAACAAAATAATATTTATAATTTCCGTATTGCTTAATATATTGACAGAATATTGTTTTTTTGGTAAAATTGAAAGAAAAAGGAGGGAAAATATGAACGTTATTTTGTGTGCTATCAATAGCAAGTACATCCATTCCTCACTTGCCCCGTGGTATTTGTCTGCTAAAATTAAAGATTTTGATGGTGTAAGCTGTGAGGTCGTAGAGTTTACTATAAACGAAAATTACGAAACTATCTTCAAAAAACTTTCCTCTTGCCATTTTGATTTGATTGGCTTTTCGACATATATATGGAATATAGACTTAATTTTAAGATTGGCAAAAGACCTTAAAAAAAGCAAAAATGCTAGGATTTTTCTTGGCGGGCCAGAGGTTAGCTATAATGCTGATGAAATACTTTCCAAATATGATTTTATTGATTTTGTTATATCGGGAGAAGGGGAGGAGCCGTTTGAAAAGCTAATTAAGTCATCATCTTGTGAGAAAATTGATGGAATTTGTTACAGAGAAGATAGCAAAATCATAATAAAAGAACCGCATATATGCTCTAACGATCCGCCGTTTCCTTATACACAAAAATATTTTGATACGTTGAATGGCAGAATTACGTATATTGAAACAAGTCGTGGTTGCCCCTTCCGCTGTGCATTTTGCCTATCAGGAAGATGCAGTGGAGTTAGATTTTTTGATTTAGAAGAAAGTAAAAGGAAAATTTTGCTCCTTGCTAACAGTGGAACTCAAACTGTAAAGTTCATTGATAGAACATTTAATGCTAATAAAAAAAGAGCAATTGAGCTCTTTAACTTCATCATTGATAGCTATAATGATGAAAAAATCCCACCCAGTGTCTGTTTTCATTTTGAAATTGAAGGCGAATTAATTGATGAAGATACACTCAAAACCTTGAAAAAAGCACCAAATGGATTATTTCAATTTGAAATTGGCTTGCAAAGCTTTAATGAGAAAACCTTGGAATATATAAATAGAAAAACGAACCTGCAAAAGCTGTCGGACATTATTAAAGAAATAATTGCTTTAAGCAATATTCATGTTCATATAGATTTGATTGCTGGAATGAGCTATGAGACAATGAAAACCTTTGAAGATGGCTTCAATCGGGCTATTTCTTTAAGACCTCACATGCTTCAGCTTGGCTTCTTGAAGCTACTTCATGGCGCAGATATGCGTGAGGATTTTGATAAGTTCACATGTGAATATTCAAAGGAGCCACCATATGAGGTTATCTCAACCGAGTGGATGACTAAAGAAGAGCTTAAAGATTTACATATATTTGAGGATACATTTGAAAAGCTATACAATTCTGCGAGATTTCCAAACACTTGTGAATATATTTTTTCAAAAGTGGAAAATGTGTTTGAGGAAATAATGCTGTTTGCTTCCTATTGCGAGAAAAATAGAGTGGAAAATTCATTGGATGAATTTACGTCGGCAATACTAAAGCATTTTGGCACAAGACTATATATTAATGGTAGAGAACTTCGCGATTTTTTGGCGCTCGATCGTCTTTCAACCAACAGGATGGGCACTTTACCAGAGTGCATAAAAATTCATACTCCGATTATCAAAAAAATGCTTAATGAATTGGAAAAAAATTCATTTACAAAAAGAGAAAAAAATGTAAAAAGAGCAGCAACAATTTTGCCATCACAAAACAAATTTATCTATGTTGATTATAGAAACTACGATAAGGTTAAAAAGAGCTACAATGTTAATGAAATGTTTATAAAATTTGACGAATTTTAAATAATATCTTAAAAACTCTTGAATTTATTATTAAATTGTAGTATAATATTTGCGAAATAAAATAAGGAAGTGAATATATATGGCAGAATGCTCGCACGATTGTGCAAACTGCTCCTCAAAGTGTTCTGAAGGAATACCAAAGGAACAGCTCAATCCTTTAAGCTCTGTTAAGCATGTTATTGGTGTTGTAAGCGGCAAGGGTGGCGTTGGTAAATCAATAGTTACATCTATGCTTGCAGTTTTGATGCAGAGAAAAGGATATAAAACAGCAATTCTTGATGCTGATATTACAGGCCCTTCAATTCCAAGGAACTTCGGCATTAAAGAAAGAGCAATGTCAAATGGTGAATATTTGTTACCTGTTCCTTCAAAAACAGGTATTGATATTATGTCAGTTAATCTTTTGCTCGAGGATGAAACAAGACCAGTTGTATGGCGTGGACCTGTTATTGCAGGTACTGTAAAGCAATTCTGGACAGATTGTGTTTGGAACAATGTTGACTATATGTTTGTTGATATGCCTCCAGGAACAGGAGATGTACCACTAACAGTTTTCCAATCATTACCTATTGATGGAATAGTAGTAGTAACAACCCCACAAGACCTTGTTTCAATGATAGTTGAAAAGGCAACAAAAATGGTGCAAATGATGAATATCCCAATCATCGGCATAGTAGAGAATATGAGTTATATTGTATGCCCTGATTGCGGAAAGAAAATTCATATATTTGGTGAAGAAAAAATAAATAAGGTTGCTAGCAAATATGGATACCAGCTGCTTGGCAATCTTCCAATGGATGGTAAGCTTGCTTCACTTTGTGACAAGGGAATAATTGAGCTTATGGAAAATGATTTCCTTGACAAAGCGGTAGAAGCTATCGAAAACAAATTTGATCAAAAATAATATTTACATAAAGGAGTTCCCCTATGAAAAAGAAAATGACAACCGTTGCTTTCAATGGCACAGCTGAACAACTTGCACAGCTAGATGAACTCATTGCAAAGCACAAAGGTGAGAAGGGCGCACTTATGCCAATTCTTCAAGGTGCACAAGGTATCTATGGATATTTGCCAATTGAAGTTCAAAAGCATATTGCACTTTCTATGGACGTTCCGCTCTCTGAGGTTTACGGAGTTGCAACGTTCTACTCTCAATTCATTTTGAATCCAAAAGGCGAGTATGCAGTTTCAGTATGTCTTGGTACTGCTTGCTACGTAAAAGGCTCAGGCTTACTTATGGACAAGCTCGAATCCTTGCTTGGTATCAAAAATGGCGAGATCTCAAACGACAGAAAATTCAGCCTAGACGCTACTCGTTGTATTGGTGCGTGCGGTCTTGCTCCCGTACTTACTGTTAACGAAGAGGTTTATGGTAGACTTACACCTGATATGATCAAGGGCATCCTTGACAAATATAACTAAGAAAGGGCGGAAATAGAAGATGATTAAGAATATCGCAGAATTGACAGCTATAAGAGACGCTTATGCTGGTAAAATTAATTTCCGTCAACATAGTGCCGGTGCACAAGTATCCGATGGAAACATCAAAAAGCACGTTCTAATTTGTGGTGGTACAGGCTGTACATCATCAAAGAGCGTACAAATCAAGGCTAAAATGGAAGAGGCTATTAAAGAGGCTGGCATCCAAGATGAGGTACAAGTTGTACTTACAGGATGCTTTGGTCTTTGTGCTCTCGGTCCGGTTGTAATTGTATATCCCGAAGGAACATTCTATTCAAGAATCGAAATTAAGGATGCAGAAACAATTGTTAAGGAGCACCTCGTTGGTGGTAACCCTGTTAAGAGCCTTCTTTACTCTGAAACAGTTAAGGGTGATGAAATTCTTTCTCTTAACGAAACAGCCTTTTATAAGAAGCAAAAGCGTGTTGCACTCCGCAACTGCGGTGTTATTGACCCAGAATGCGTCAATGAGTACATTGGTACAAATGGCTATATGGCACTTGCAAAGGTTGTAACAGAAATGACACCAGACGATGTTATCAATACAATTCTTGAGTCTGGCATCCGTGGTAGAGGAGGCGGAGGATTTCCAACTGGTAGAAAGTGGATGTTCGCTGCTGCTCAACCTAAGGGTCAAAAATATGTTGTATGTAATGGTGACGAGGGCGACCCAGGTGCATTTATGGACCGCTCAATCCTTGAGGGAGACCCACACGCACTTATTGAGGCTATGGCTATCGCTGGTTATGCTATCGGTGCTAACCAAGGTTATGTTTATGTTCGTGCAGAGTACCCAATCGCTGTAAACAGACTCCAAACAGCTATTGACTCTGCAAGAAAAGAAGGTCTTCTCGGAAAAAACATTTTAGGTACAGACTTCGAATTTGATATGCAAATCAGACTTGGTGCTGGTGCTTTCGTATGTGGTGAGGAAACAGCTCTTCTTACATCTATCGAGGGTAACAGAGGTGAACCTCGTCCTCGTCCACCATTCCCAGCAGTTAAGGGTCTATTTGGCAAACCAACAATTATCAACAATGTTGAAACATATGCTAACATTCCACAAATCATCCTTAAGGGTGCTGACTGGTTCAAATCTATGGGTACAGAAAAGTCCAAGGGAACAAAGGTATTTGCTCTTGGTGGTAAGATCACAAATACTGGTCTTGTTGAAATTCCTATGGGCACAACACTTAGAGAAGTAGTTGAGGAAATCGGTGGTGGTATTCCTAACGGTAAGAAGTTCAAGGCTGCTCAAACAGGTGGTCCTTCTGGTGGATGTATCCCAGCTTCTAAGTACGATGTTGAAATCGACTACGATAACCTTATCGCTCAAGGCTCAATGATGGGTTCGGGCGGTCTTATCGTTATGGACGAGGACACTTGTATGGTTGACTTGGCTAAGTTCTTCCTTGAGTTTACTGTTGACGAGTCCTGTGGTAAGTGTGCTCCATGTCGCATTGGTACTGTAAGACTTCTTGAAATCCTCAATAAGATTACTGAAGGTAACGGTGAGATGGAAGATCTTGATAAGCTTGAAGAGCTTGCTAACTACATCAAGAGTGCTTCACTATGCGGTCTTGGACAAACAGCTCCAAACCCTGTTCTTTCAACACTTGCAAACTTCCGTGATGAGTATATCGCTCACATCGTTGACAAGAAGTGTCCAGCAGGCGTATGTAAGAATCTCTTTACATATAAGATTGATCTTGATAAGTGTATCGGCTGTGGTATGTGTGCAAAGCAATGTCCTGCTGAAGCTATTTCAAGAACAGACTATGTAGCTGAAGGTCACAAGCTCGCATCAATGTCAATTGACACTTCTAAGTGCGTTAAGTGTGGTGCTTGCTTACCAACATGTAAGAAATTCAATGCAATTTATAAAGGTTAATGGAGGAACTAAAAATGGAAAATATGGTAAATGTTAAAATTAACAATAAAGAATATTCAGTTCCTGCTAATTCAACCATTTTAGAGGCAGCAAGATATGCTGGAATTGATATTCCTACACTTTGCTATTTAAAAGATATTAATGAAATAGGCGCTTGTCGTCTTTGCTTGGTAGAAGTAAAGGGAGCAAGAGGACTTTGCGCTTCGTGTGTATATCCTGTTAACGAGGGTATGGAAATCCAAACAAACACACCTGCAATTAGAAAAGCAAGAAAGACAAACCTTGAGCTTGTTCTTTCAGCTCATAAAAAGAAATGCTTGACATGCGTTCGTTCGACAAGCTGTGAGCTTCAAAAGCTCTGCCTTGAATATGGTGTTGACGAAGACCATTTCCAAGGAAATAACAATGAATATCCAATTGATTGTTCAACAGCTTCTGTTATCAGAGATAACGAAAAATGTATCCTTTGCCGTCGTTGCGTAGCTGCTTGTAAGAATATGCAAGGTATTGGCGTTATCGGCGCTAACGACCGTGGATTTGATACACACATCGCTTCTGCTTTTGAGCTCAAGCTTGGTCAAACCTCATGTATTGGTTGTGGTCAATGTATCGTTGCTTGCCCAGTTGGCGCAATCTACGAAAGAGACGACACACAAAAGGTATTTGATGCTATCTCTGACCCAACAAAGCACGTTGCTATCTGTGCAGCTCCATCTATCCGTGCTACTCTTGGCGAATGCTTTGGCTATGAGCCTGGTACAGACGTAGAGGGTAAGATGGTTGCAGCTTTGAAGGCTCTTGGCTTTGATGGCGTATATGATATGAACTTAACTGCTGACCTCACAATTATGGAAGAGGCAACAGAGTTTCTTGGCAGATTTAAGGAAGGTAAGAACCTCCCACTCATCACATCCTGCTCACCAGGATGGGTTAAGTATTGTGAGCACTACTTCCCAGAATTTACTGACAATATCTCATCCTGCAAGTCCCCACAACAAATGTTTGGCGCAATGTATAAGACATACTACGCACAAAAGGTTGGACTTGATCCAAAGGATATCGTATTTGTATCAGCTATTCCTTGTACAGCAAAGAAATTTGAGGTTAAGAGAGACTTCCAAAACGCAGCAGGCGTTCCTGACGTTGATGTTGCTATCACAACACGTGAGCTTGGAAGAATGATTCAACAAGCTGGTATTGACTTTAAGGCTCTTAAAGACGAAAAGTTTGACGTTCCATTTGGTATCGGTTCAGGTGCTGGCGCTATCTTTGGTGCTACCGGCGGTGTTATGGAGGCAGCTCTTAGAACAGCTGCTGAGGTTATCGAAGGTAAGCCACTTGAAAAGCTTGAATTTGATGACGTAAGAGGAACAGAAGGCATTAAGAAGGCTACATATAAGATTGGCGATGTTACTGTTAGAGTAGCAGTAGTAAGCGGAACAGCAAATGCTAAGAAGCTTCTCACAGCTATCAAGAACGGTGAAGAAGAGTACGACTTCATCGAGGTTATGGCTTGTCCTGGCGGTTGCGTAAATGGTGGTGGACAACCCACACAACCTGCAGTTGTTCGTAACAATGTTGACCTCAAGGCTCTCCGTGCAAGCGTTCTTTACACAGCGGATAAGAAGATGGATTTGAGAAAATCACATGAAAACTCTGCAGTTAAGATGCTTTACGATGAGTACTTTGGTGCTCCAAACAGCCACAAGGCTCACGAAATACTCCATACTAAGTACGTTAAGCGCGGTCTTTAATTAAATAACGAAACCGACCTGAAATTCAGGTCGGTTTTTATAATTATAGGTGAATTATACTATCAAGTGCAACACTTTTAAGAAAAAAGAACACTCATATTGAATCCTGTGTTATAATGAAGTTACCACACAAACATTAAACAAAAGGAGAATTCAATATGAGCTATACTCATTTTACCATAGAAGA
>JAFUOQ010000020.1 GCA_017472695.1 Clostridia bacterium
CAAAAACACTTTTGCGGAATCTGTCGTTAATTAACAACAGACCCCGCAAATGCTTAAATTATATTTCTGCTCAGGATTCTTGGAACTTAGAATTGCAAAATCTTTCTTAAAAGTGTTGCACTTCTATTGACAATTCACTATAATTTTCACTATCATTACCTATCACTGGTTCATTTTATATTTTCTCCCTAATTCACTATTATGTATATTTTACATAAAAAAAGCTGTGCTTACCGATAATATTCTCTACTTTTTCAGTCAATGTGCTTAATTTTGCCTGTTTTATTAATATTGCACAAATATTATGTTGATTTTAATATTTTTTTGTGATATAATACAAATGTAATTCTAAATAGAGGAGATTTTTATGATGAAAAACAAAATTACAAAAGTGCTACTCTTGACTTTAGCTCTTTCACTTTTGATTTTCGCTGTTTGTGCCTGTGGTGGCGACGACACCGAGCTTTGCACACACGAAAACGTAGTAGAGCTTGAGGCTGTAGCACCTACATGCACAGTAACTGGTCTTACTGCTGGTTCACAATGTGCTGACTGTCAAGAGATTGTTGTAGCTCAAGTAGAGATTCCTGCAACAGGACACACAGAGGATACTGTTGCCGCAGTTGCACCTACTTGTACTGAAGCTGGTCTTACAGAGGGCAAGAAGTGCTCTGTTTGTGAAACCGTTTTAGTTGCTCAAGAAGAGGTTCAAGCTACTGGTCATACTGAAGAGGCTATTGCTGCCGTTGACGCTACTTGCACAGCAGCTGGTAGCACAGCTGGTAAAAAGTGCTCCGTTTGTGACGAGACAATTGAAGCTCCAGAATTAGTTCCTGCAAAGGGACACACAGAGGTTACACTTAATGCTGTAGCTCCTACTTGTACAGAGGCTGGTCTTACAGAGGGTACAAAGTGCTCTGTTTGCGGGGAAACATTAGTTGCTCAAGAGGTTGACCCTAAAACCGGTCATACAGAGGAAACAATCCCTGCTGTTGCTCCAAAATGCGAAGAGGACGGTCTTACAGCTGGCACAAAGTGCTCTGTTTGCGGGGAAACATTAGTTGCTCAAGAGGTTGACCCTAAAACTGGTCATACAGAGGAAACAATCCCTGCTGTTGCTCCAAAATGCGAAGAGGTTGGTTACACAGAAGGCACAAAGTGCTCAAGCTGTGGTGAAACATTAGTTGCTCCAACAGAGGTTCCTGCTTCTGGTCACGATATAAAGAATGTTGATGCTCAAGATCCTTCTTGCACTGAAATCGGTTGGGATGCTTATGAATACTGCACAAAATGCGATCATACAACAAAAGTAGAAAAACCAGCTAATGGTCATACAGAGGAAACGCTCCCTGCTCAAGCTCCTACTTGTGAAGAAGATGGTCTTACAGAAGGCACAAAGTGTTCTGTTTGTGGAGAAACATTAGTTGCTCAAGAGGTTGACCCTAAAACTGGTCATACCGAGGAAACAATCCCTGCTCAAGCTCCTACTTGCGAAGAAGATGGTCTTACAGAAGGCACAAAGTGTTCTGTTTGTGGAGAAACATTAGTTGAGCAAGAGGTTGATCCTAAAACTGGTCACACACCAGAGGTAGTTGACGCAGTTCCTGCTCAATGTGGAAAAACTGGTTTGACAGAGGGCTCAAAATGCTCCGTTTGTCAGAAAACATTAGTTGAACAAGAAGTAACTACAGCTCTTGAACACGTATGGGTTCTTGATGAAAGCAAGCTAACAAACGGCGCCCCAACATGTCTCACCAATGGTGACTGGGCATATAAATGCACAAACGGCTGTGGCAAGGTTGAATATAACCTTGAGGGCGAAACAAATAATGGTGCTATTCATGGTGGATACACCGATGGCGTATGGGTAACCGGTCCTACATGTATCACACCTGCAACATATCACTGCACATTCTGTAATAATGACTTTTCTGCTGACCTCTATCCAGAGATTGATGGTCAAGCAACAAGCGCACACACTTACGATGTTCTTATTGAATCAAGCGAGGCTTCTTGCACAGAATACGGCTATAAGCTATATGGTTGCTCTGGCGATGACAACTGCGAAGCAACAAGCGTAGTTGACTGGGCTGATAAGCTAGACCATAATTTTGGTTCTCTCAACGAGACAACTGGTACTATCACGTGTAAAGACTGTGGTATTGCATTTAGAAACGTAACAGCTGATGTTAAAACTGAAGTAAATAGCTTCTGCGAAACACCTGATTGCACTGGTGAAAACTGTAAATATCACGATATGAGAGTAGTTTCTACTACAGTTAAAGAGCCGGATCCTGACACTGAGCTGCCAGAAGGAACTCCAACAACACCTGATGAAACATCAAAGACAATCGCTATGATTGCTCTCAATGGTGCTACTGATACAGTTTATACAATCGAGCTTCTCGATACTGATGGCAATGCAATAACAACATTTACTGTAACAGTTGATGAGCATGCAAATGATTTCAATGTACCTTCCGAGGTTACAGGAAACGCATATGTAGATATATCTGAGGTAGCTGATCAAGTTGCTACAATTAAGGTTACAGCTTCTGCAGACTCAACAGTTGCATTCTACAATGTAGTTGAATAATAATATAGTAAAAATTTAATAGCTATATAAACTGTAGCACCTGCTCTTTGCAGGTGCTACTTTTTTTAAAGGCAATAAAATACACCCACCAAATTAATTTTGGTCTTTTTACAGCGATTTTCTTCTCCTTTTTGATAAAAAATTTAAAATATTTTGGATTTTTAACATAAAGTGAAGGAATTATCAATATTATTTTATAAATATTCTCTTTTCTTTTGTATTTCCCATATTTTTACATATTTGTATAATATTTACAATTTAAAAGGTAAAATTTTGTTAGAATTGACGAGTAAATTTATGTTGAATAAATTGGAAAAATATGGTAAAATGAAAATACAATAAATTTACATTTTTTGGAAATTATAATGAGGTGAAAAATGGAAACAAATGCAAAAATTCTAATCGCTGACGAAAATGCTCCATCAAGACAAGCTACAAAGGAAACACTTTTAAGGCGTGGTTATCGTCATATTGATGAGGCGCAAAACGGCGAGGAAGCACTAATCAAAATTAATCGCAATCATCCCGACATAGTTATTTGCGATGTTTGGCTGTCAAAGCTAGACGGCATAGGACTTATAAGAAACGCGAAGGGTATAAATTACGGCAATGATCGTGCGCCAGCATTTATTATCGCTTCACTTGTATCAAGTCAAAACGTCTTTGTAGATGCGGCGCGTGCAGGTGCGTCTATTTGTCTTTTGAAGCCTTTTGACTATACTAGCCTTTGCGAACATATAAATACACTTTACAGAGAAAGGGTTGAGGGCTCGCTCTCGCAGGTGACTGTAAAGGAGGATATTGAAACTCAAGTGACAAAGGTAATACACCAAATAGGTGTACCTGCTCATATAAAGGGCTATCAATATTTAAGAACTGCTATACTTATGACTATATCAGATAATGAAATAATCAATTCTGTAACCAAGATTTTATATCCGTCTATTGCTAAAAAGTATTCAACCACAACCTCGCGCGTTGAAAGAGCCATACGCCACGCAATTGAGGTTGCGTGGGATAGAGGTGATGTAGATACACTAAATTCATACTTTGGCTATACCATACAAAACAACCGCGGAAAGCCCACCAACAGTGAGTTTATCGCTATGATTGCTGACGATATGCGTCTAAAATATAAAATATACAAATAATGAACATATGTCAATATGATAATATAATAAAAATCCATACAGACCAAAAAAGGGAGCTTTCGCTCCCTTTTTTAATTAAATACAGTTTCTACAACCCTTGTACATTCTTTAGGTGAATAGCACCACCTATCTATGTGGGTAACCTTGTCTGTATCTATATAATAATGCTTTTTGTAATCTGTTTCTTGAATTTTATCGTACGTATCAATTATAACTAGCTTTATTTTCATTTTCTCTGGCATTATACTTTTTATGTAAACAGCACATCTTTCTCCTACCTTGACTCCATCCTTTGTTTCAGCTAGCCCTGCGAGGTTAGGAGCTAGTTCTACAAAAATACCATAGTCTTCAACGCTTCTTACAATACCCGATACTGTTTGCCCCGCCGAATATGACTCTACATTTTCCTCCCAAGTGCCGAAAAGCTCCTTTGTTGAAACATAAATTCTGCCAGTTTCATAATCTATGCTTTTTACTACTACCTTTAATTCCTCTCTGTCAAAAAACCTATCACGTGGGCTTGAAATTCTCGACACGGAAACGGAGTCAACACTCATTAGTGATGCAATTCCACAGCCTATATCTAAAAACGCACCAAAAGGCTCAAAATGAGTGATTTTAGCAGGAATGATATCACCTGCCACTAAATCCATGAGGTAATTTTCCATACACTCTCTTTGCGCCTCGCGACGTGAAAGGATTGCTCTCACATTTCCTTTTTCATCCTTTTCTATTTGCATTACCTTAAAGGCTACTGCCTTGCCAACGCGAGTGATTACTGCTATATCCTTGAGTGGTACTCCATAAACGCACTCCTCTTTGTAGATAACTCCTTCTATTCCATATAAATCTAGGTGTAAGGACAGGGTTTTGGTGTCACACTTTGTTACTATTCCCTCTAAAATTTTTCCCTCTGCCCTTGCCCTTTCGAGTCCCGAAAGAGAGCTTATATATTCCTTGTTTTCGTGGGTGGAAATCAGGCTTCCCTCAACAAGATATTTATTTTTAGTCATTTCATTTTTCCTTTCAAATTATTAGTAAATTCTATGCGTGGTCTTTCTCTAAAATGATAGATTTTCTTTTACCTAACCTAAATATTTTAGATATGAGCTTTCTTAAAAGGTCAAAGATTATGACAGTAAAGGAAATTAAAATTATTGAAGCAAGGTCTGCAAGCTTTAATGGTACTGTGCGAAGTGCCTCTCCTCCAAAATATATAAAGGAAATTTGGCACAACGAAACAAGAAGCATAATAAGTATAAACGACTTGTTTTTGCCTATATTTGAAAAGACATTTAAGTTATCCGTTCTTGAAAGGAAGCACACAAATACCCCTGTGAAAATAAACATAGCAAAAAAGGCGGACAAAAGGTATTTTTCACTGCCATTTGACAAAATCATAGCTAGCGTGTCGCTTTTTAAGAACCAAACGCACAAGGAAAGAACATAAAAGCTAGTTATGGCTATTGTTTTTATCATTTGCTTGGAGAGTATTTTTTCGTCGTGCCCCTTGGGTAACTCGTTCATATATTTTTTTAATGGTGGCTCGCAGGCAAATGCAAGCGCTCCGAGGGTATCCATAATAATATTTATCCAAAGCATTTGAATAATAGTAACAGGGGTATCTACTCCTATAAAAGGTCCAAGGAGGGATATACCAACGGCGGAAAAATTCATAATAAGTTGAAACTGGATAAAGCGCCTAATCGAATTAAATATGGTTCGACCATAAAGGATTGCTTTTACAATAGAGGCAAAATTATTATCCTTAATCACAATGTCGCCTGCCTCCTTGGCAACATCAGTGCCAGAACCCATTGCAAAGCCGACATCGGCACTTTTTAGTGATGGTGCGTCGTTAATGCCATCACCTGTCATACCGACTACATATTTTGCGTGTTGTGATACGCTCACCAGCCTTGTTTTATCTGACGGTAAGGCTCTTGCTACAACTGCAAGCTGTGGAAGGATATTTTCAAGCTCTTTATCGCTCATTTGATTTAATTCAGAGGCAGAAATAACCAAATTTCTTTTGGAACGAGGGCTGATAATTCCACATTCCTTGGCAACGGCAGCTGCGGTATCTATATTATCGCCTGTAATCATTACAACGCCAACTCCTGCTCCTTGCACGCTTCTTATTGCCTCGGGCACCTCACGCCTTACCCTATCTCGCAAGGCGATTAGGCACAAAAAAGTAATTTTTGTGGGTGAAGTGTCGCATTTTCCCTCTTTAATGCCTATTGCAATCACTCTGTACGACTTGCTAGTTAGCTCCTTAAGTCTTGCTCTTATTGAGCGCAAATTATCCTCACCCAAAGGTAAAATCTCACCATCTTGAGTAAGATAAGAAGAGGATGCACCTATGATTTTTTCAGGTGCGCCCTTGATTATTGTTAAATCCATGCCCTCATGCTTGACTGTACACGCGCTATATTTTTTGACACTATCGAACGGATTTTTCGATACAAGTCGAGCCCTCGGCTTATAAAATGAGGAGTACTCTAAAAGTGCCGTCTCCACCGAGTCATTTGCTATAATTTCCGTGCCGTTTTCCTTTGCGTTTGTGCAAAAATACGCACACAGGGTGAGGTATTCTTTGAAAATCGGATTGTTTTTTATTGCGTGAGTTGTCATTCTTTCGTTTTGTGCGTTATATATTTCCTTAACCTTTAATTTCCCCTCGGTAAGTGTGCCTGTTTTGTCGGTAAAAAGTAGATTTATGTTGCCCGAGGTTTCTATACCTACCATTTTACGAACCAACACATTGTCACGCGCCATTTTTTTCATATTTGAGGAAAGAACGACCGTTATCATCATAGGTAGTCCCTCTGGAACAGCAACAACTGTGATTGATACCGCCAAGGAGAGTGCACCAAGTAGCTTGGAAAATACAAATTTTATATCAGAAAGCTTTGCTAGAGTGTCGCTAAAAACAAAATGTGAGTCAATTACAAACACATTGAAAAGATAAGCAAAAGCAGTGACAATTGCGAGTAAATATCCGAGTCGACTTATGCTTCTTGCAAGGTGAGAAAGACGCTTTTTGAGTGGGCTTGGTCGTGTTTCTCTGCTGAGTTCACATGCAACCCTGCCATAGTAAGTGCTTGCCCCTACGCGACTAA
The DNA here is from genome assembly GCA_017472695.1 of Clostridia bacterium. Lineage (GTDB taxonomy): Bacteria > Bacillota > Clostridia > Oscillospirales > CAG-272 > RGIG2000. The sequence goes on from JAFUOQ010000020.1 coordinate 6,873, forward strand.
CTATTGCCTCCCCATAGCCGGAGGTGACAAGACTCCCCTTTAGAACCTCATTTTTACCCTCTTGCGTGCTTTTTTCCATCTCACAGCTCTCGCCTGTAAGGGATGACTCATCAACTGAAATTGCTCCTAGATATAATGTGCAATCGGCTGGTACTCCCATACCTGCCTCCAAAAGCACAATGTCACCAACGACAACCTCTTCCATTGGAATTTTAGACACTCCCTCGGCTCTTTTGACAAAAGTTTGTTCGTTCCCACTTTTTTGGCGGAGCTTTTCAAATGCATTTTCACTACTATATTCACTAATTGTCGAAACAAATGTGGCTATAAAAATCGAGGTCGCTATGCCAAAGCTTTCAAGCCAATTGATTTTTGGGAACATAAAAATTATATTTAAAAATAGTGCTACTATTAAAACCTTGATAATTGGGTCATTTAAGTTTGAAAAAAAGCTTTTTATAAATCCCTTTTTCTTGTACTCTCCCAGCTTATTTGTGCCATGTGCTTCACGCGAGGCCATCACCTGGTCGGTAGTTAGCCCATTATGTATTTCTTGCATTTTTACCCCCATTGCTTTTTTATATATATTATTCATTTCTTGCTTCGTTTATGACGTGATTGGTTATGGTAGTAATATTGCATCTCTGTCGGGACATTGAGGCACAGTGCCTTACATTGGGCATAAAAAAAGGAACAGATTTTCTGTTCCTTTAATAGCTATAATGTGCTTAACGCCTCTAAAATACCAGTCTTTTGAGCCTCATATTTTGCTAGCTTTTCCTTTTCTCCATTTACAACCTTTTCAGGTGCTTTTGAGGTGAATTCAGGGTTTGAAAGCTTCTTAACCAAACGGTCAATCTCGCCTTGAACCTTGGTAAGCTCGCCATTTAGACGCGCCTTTTCCTTCTCTGTGTCTATCATTTCCGCCATTGGAATGTATATTGTAGCAGATGGAGTGATGATTTGAACTGTGCCCTCGCTATCGTACTCGTCAACAATTTCAACCTCCGAGGCTGATGCAAGCTTCTCAAAGAACTGCTTTGTTGAGTCGTTGAAGGAGCTGTTGTGCTTTGTTGAAATAAAGATTTTTGCCTTTCTTGATGGTGGCACGTTCATTTCGTTTCTACGTGCACGGATTTCGCGAATTGCTTCAATTACACGAGCCATGTTTTCCTCATCCTCTTGGAAATTGTATGAAGGATTCACCTCTGGATAGGTTGTAATCATAATCGAATCCTTGCTTTCAAAATGAGGTAATGACTGATAGATTTCCTCTGTGATAAATGGCATAAATGGATGTAGAAGCTTCAAGATATTTTCAAGCACGTAAACAATAACGTTTTGTGAAACCTTATTTTGTGCGCTGTCCTTGTTTGAAAGTGTGGTCTTTGAAAGCTCGATGTACCAGTCGCAGAATACGTCCCAAATAAAGTCGTAAATCTCGCCGAGGGCAATTCCAAGCTCGTAGGAGTCAAGTGAAGCTCTTACGCGCTCTATGAGCTTATTAAGACGTGATAGCACCCATTTGTCTTGGAGTGCCAATTTGTCTGTGTTTGGCATTTCAACCTTTTCAATATCTAGGTTCATCATAACGAAGCGAGCTGCGTTCCAAAGCTTGTTTGCGAAGTTACGTGCGCTTTCAATCTTTTCGTCGCTAAAGCGCATATCGTTTCCTGGTGAGTTACCAGTTGCCAAAGCAAAGCGAAGTGCATCAGCACCGTATTTTTCAATAATTAGAAGTGGGTCAATACCGTTGCCGAGAGATTTTGACATCTTTCTGCCCTGTGCATCACGAACAAGTCCGTGAATTAGAACTGTGTCAAATGGCTTTTCGCCCATATATTCAAGTCCGGAGAATATCATTCTAGATACCCAGAACGTAATAATATCATAGCCGGTAACAAGTGTATTTGTTGGATAGAAATATTTCAAGTCCTCGGTTTCATTTGGCCAACCAAGAGTTGAGAATGGCCATAGAGCTGAACTAAACCAAGTGTCAAGAGTATCTGGGTCTTGTCGCATTTCTTTGCCACATTTTGGACAAATTGCCTTGACATCCTTTGTAACTACGATTTCGTCACAGTCGTCGCAGTAGAATGCAGGAATTCTATGTCCCCACCAAAGCTGACGTGAGATACACCAGTCACGGATATTCTCCATCCAGTAGAAATAGTTCTTTTCAAAGCGCTCTGGAACGAATTTGATTTCCTTTTCGCGTACTGCCTTGATAGCTGGCTTTGCCAAGTCCTCCATTTTTACAAACCATTGGAGTGAAACGCGTGGCTCAACAGTTGTGCCACAGCGATAGCATGTGCCAACATTGTGTGAGTAGTCCTCTACCTTAATTAGATAGCCTTGCTCGTCAAGATCCTTTACAATCGCTTTTCTCGCCTCATAGCGATCCATTCCCGCGTATGCTGGATAGTCGTCAACTATCTTTGCATCTGGAGTCATAACATTAATAATTGGAAGGTTATGGCGCTTACCAACCTCAAAGTCGTTAGGGTCGTGCGCTGGGGTGATTTTAACAACGCCTGTACCAAAGTCCATTTCAACATAGTCATCAGCGACAACTGGAATTTCGCGGTTTACAAGTGGAATAATCAAGGTTTTGCCTATCATATCCTTGTAGCGCTCGTCGTTAGGGTTAACAGCAACTGCGGTATCACCGAGCATAGTTTCCGGACGAGTGGTAGCAAATTCAAGATAGCCAGAGCCATCCTTGAATGGATATTTAATATGCCAGAAGTGTCCTGCTTGATCCTCATATTCAACCTCTGCATCAGAAATTGAGGTTAGGCAATGTGGGCACCAGTTGATAATTCTCTCACCACGATAGATAAGACCCTTATTATAAAGGCGAACAAATACCTCCTTTACAGCCTCTGAGCAGCCCTCATCTAGTGTAAAGCGCTCACGGCTCCAGTCACAGGATGAGCCGAGTTTTTTGAGCTGGGAGATAATTCTGCCACCGTATTGTTCCTTCCAAGCCCATGCGCGCTCAAGGAAGCCTTCTCTACCTATGTCGTCCTTGGAAATGCCCTCTTTACGCATAGCCTCAACGATTTTGGCTTCAGTTGCGATTGATGCGTGGTCAGTGCCAGGGAGCCAAAGGGTGCAGTAGCCACTCATTCTCTTGTAACGAATGAGAATGTCTTGAAGGGTATTATCAAGGGCGTGTCCCATATGAAGCTGACCTGTGATGTTTGGTGGTGGAATAACTATTGTATAGCTTGGCTTTGTCTTGTCAATTATTGGTGTAAAATACTTGTTGTCGCACCAATTTTTGTAGATACGCTCCTCAAATTCCTGTGGGGCGTAGGTTTTGGCTAGTTCTTTCATTTTATAAACCTCATCAAATAAATAAACTAAATTGAAAATAAAAAAGCCTGATGTGAAAATCACATCAGGACGCATAAGCGCGGTACCACCTGAATTTGCACCAAAGGTGCACACTCAACCCTTTAACGCAGGTAACGTTGATGGCTACACAGCTACCCTTCACCATCACCACTCGAAAGCTACTTCACCCGTCATCACCTACCGAACTCACACCACTGCCGGCTCTCTTTGAGGTCTATTTGAGGGGCTACTCCTCTTTGTCATTGTGTTTTACGCGTATATTTTAACATATAAATCAGTGGTTGTCAACTATTTTAAATTTTTTTCAAAAAAGTATTGCAAAATAAAAAAACCTATGTTATAATACATAAGCATTTGACAACTGGCCCGTTGGTCAAGCGGCTAAGACACGGCCCTCTCAAGGCTGAAACATGGGTTCGATTCCCGTACGGGTCACCAAAAAGAAAAAGCAGGTACTTTATGATATGCACCCCAAAAGTTAGACACTTTTGGAGGTGCATATTTTTTATGTCAAGAAAAAACAAGAAATACTCGCCAGAATTCAAAATATCTGTTATACTAGATATGCGAGAAAATCATTTGGGCTACAAAGAAACAATA
>JAFUOQ010000021.1 GCA_017472695.1 Clostridia bacterium
AAGCGTTATGATATGATTGCCCATCTAACCTATAACTTGGCGAAGCCAATCATAACTATGCGAAGCATATCATAACTCATAACTTGCCACAAGGGCAATCATAACTTAGCGTGAATACTCCGTTAAGAGTATCACGCTAAAACGTGCCCTTTTGTATATAATAAGGTTGAAAAACTACGTTTTTCTTCATAAAATTCGGCTGTTATTGACGATTTCCGCTCTAACGTACAAAGTACGCCTACGCTTGAAAATCGCCAATTTCTGCTCTTTGTCTCTTCGCCCAATCAAGGTGGCAGATGGCGGAGTAAATAAAAAATAATAAACAAAAGGTGTACTCAAAAAGTACACCTTTATATTTTTTCTAACTTTTCAATTAATTTCTTAAAATTGTCCGGCAGCTCACATTCAAAAGTAACAACTTCCTTTGTCCTCGGGTGAGGGAAAGAGAGAACCTTCGCGTGCAAGATTTGTCCATCAAGGAGCGATGCATTTGCCTTTTCAAATGGAGTTTTGCCACCACCATAAACTGTATCGCCTATAATTGGGTGACCAATATGGCTCATATGGACTCTAATTTGGTGGGTTCTGCCGGTTTCAAGCACCATTTTTGTGTATGTAAACGACGGGTATTCAGCTATTACCTCATAGTGGGTAATTGCTTCCTTGCCGCCCTTTACAACTGCCATTTTCTTCCTGTCGATTGGGTGACGGGCAATTGGCGCGTTTATTGTGCCACTATTTTCCTTAAAATGACCTGTAACTATCGCGTGGTAAACTCTTTTAATACCGTGTTCCTTCAAAAGAGAGGAAAGAAAAACATGCGCCTCGTCATTTTTTGCTACAACCAAAAGACCACTTGTATCCTTGTCAATTCGGTGCACAATGCCTGGGCGTATAACACCATTAATACCGGAAAGAGAGTCCTTGCAATGATAAAGGAGCGCGTTTACAAGAGTTCCACTTTCATTACCATTAGCAGGGTGAACAACCATGCCAGAGGGCTTGTTGATAACTATAATATCCTCGTCCTCATAAACGATATTTAAAGGAATGTTTTCAGGCTCTACCTCTAACTCCTTTGGCTCTGGCTCGTCAATTACAACCTCATCATTTTCGCGCAAGCGATAGTTTTTTGCTTCCGCCTTGCTGTTGACAGTAACGCAGCCCTCGTCAATCAAAATTTGAGCAGAGGAGCGAGTTATACCCAAAGCCTCGGCAACGTAAACATCGAGTCGCTTTTTAATATCCTCGGGCAAAATCATTTTTCACCCTCGCTTGTCATGTCATTGCTTGGCTCTGTAGGCTTGTTTTCACTTGTCGGATTGCTTGCCTCGGCTGTCTTTTTCTTGTCGTTGCTTTTAGAGGTTATAATATCGTAAAGAAGAGTACAAATAGTTAAAGCCGCGCCAACGCAAACAAAGGAATCAGCAACGTTGAAAATCGCGTTCCAAATTCCATAGAAGTCAAACATATCAATAACCTCGCCCTTGAAGAGAGCTTCACCGTAAAAAATACGGTCAATCATATTAGAAAATCCACCGCCAAAGATAAAGGCAAGACCGATTTTCATAGGCAGCTTGTCCTTGGAAAATTTAAATAGATAAATACCAATAGCAACAAGCGCAATAGGTGAAATAATCATAAATACCCACCTTTGTCCCTCTTCGTCGAAAAGGCTAAAGGACATACCGGGGTTGGTTATATATTTAAGACGGAAAAAGCCCTCAATTATTTCAACAGAGTCGCCTAATTCCATAAGATGCGAGGTCAGTAGCTTTGACACCTGGTCAACAACGATAATAAACGCAATTATGGCAATTAGAATAATGTTTATAATCATTTTTTCTCCTGTTACATATAAATTGTTAAAATCGAGCCGACCACATCAAGTAAAATATAAAATGCTAAAAAAGATAAATCAAGTGGAAAATTCCTTATCCAGCTTATTTTATAAAAAAGATTTCTAATAGGTATTAGTGGTGGCTCGGTAATTGTATGAATAAAGCCAAAAAATTTTGTTTCTCTTACAGGTGGTATCCACGAGCAGATAGCGCGCACAAGTAAGAGCATTTTATATGCGGAAATTAAAGAATATAATATCCACGCAATGTATTTTATTACCATTGTTATCCCTTAAATCACAATTAGATTGTGAAAAATTCCTCATCAGCATCAGAGGTTTCAAAAATTTCGCCGCTGACATCAATATTCTTTGGAGCGATAATATATGAGTCGTTAGTTGCTTTTTTAATAGAGAAGCCGAGAGCATATGCAGCACCACTCACAAGGTCAATAACTCGACGGTGTAAGCTCCTGTCAATGCTTTCAAGACTTAAAAGCACGGTTCTGCCAGCAACAAGGCAGTCGATAGCGCTTAAGGATTGCTCAAAGGTCTTTGGCTTGCAGATTTTAAATTCTGTACGGCTTTCAAACGAAGCCTCCGCCTCTAGCTCTGGCTCCTTGTTTTCTTCAAGCTCTGCTTCGTCTTCCTCGAAAACGTCAAATTTTTTCTTTTTAAATATATCAAATATTCCCATAATTATTTCCTTTCTCCAAAAATTTTACTTCCAACTCTGACAATGGTAGCCCCTGCCATAATTGCATATTCATAGCTTTCGCTCATTCCCATTGATAAAATTGCATCGTCAACGCCTCCAAAAAGCTTGTCAAAAAGCTCTTTGGTTTCAGAAAAATACTTTAAATATTCTTCACCCGACTGGCATTTTGGTGCCATTGTCATAAGTCCGCGCACGCGCACATTTTCAAGCCTTGATACCTCACCCAAAAACTCGGAAACGCTCTCGGGCATAATTCCACCCTTGTTTTCCTCGCGCCCGCTATTTACCTCAATCAAAACATCCATTGTCTTGTTTATTTTCTTGGCACGCTTGTCAATTTCCTCGGCAAGCGCATACGAGTCGAGAGAATGGATAAGTGATACCTTATCAATAATGTATTTTACCTTGTTTTTTTGCAAGGTGCCGATAAAATGAAGCTCTGCGCTCTTATCATAGCTATCATATTTTTCAAGCAGCTCATTGACCCTGTTTTCACCAATTATTTTTACCCCTTGCGAGATAAGATAATTTATGTCAGTAGCGCATTGCATTTTAGTCGCAGCAAGCAAGGAAACTCGTCCGTCCTTGTCGAGCTCCTTGATTTTTGACGATACCTTTTCGTAATTGTTTTTTATTTCTTCAAATCTTTCGTTCACTTTATTTTTGCCCTCGATAATATCACAAGCATAGCTGAATGCATCGCACTCATCAATATAAATTTTATGGTAGCTCCCGTGTCTTGAGAACCAGGTGAGCTGACGCTTTGCATAATGCCTTGTTGCTTTTTTTAATTCGTCAACACAAGAGGAAAGAGAAGCCTTGCCCTCAAAATAAGGAATAAACTCCTTGTAGCCGATAGCACCAAATGAGGTAAATTCCTCTTTTAATAAGCCTCTATCGAACAAGCTCCTTGCCTCGTCTAAAAGCCCCTCGTTCAGCATAATGTCAACGCGATTTTCTATTCTTTTATAGAGAAGCTCGCGGTCCTTGGCGCACAAAAAGAAAACGCAGGAATCATAAGGAGGCGTCAATTTTTTAGACTCCTTATCAAGCTCACTCTTGGTTTTTCCGCTAGCCTTGTATATTTCAAGCGCACGGATAACTCTTTTTACATTGTTTGGGTGAATTGCCTCGGCACTTTCAGGGTCAATTTGCGCTAGCATTTTGTGTATGCCCTCGGCACCGATTTGCTCTGCTAAATTTTCAAGATGAGCGCGATACTCCTCGTCCTTTGTAACCTCGGCAAATGAAGGAATCTCCAAAACACTGTCAAGATAAAGACCGGTGCCACCACAAAAAATAGGAGTCTTACCTCTTTTTATTATACCATCTATTATGCTTTTTGCAAGAGCTTGATAGTCAGCACATGAAAAATTTTCATCTGGCTCTTTTATATCAATCAAATGGTGGGGAACAGAGTTAAGCTCTTCCCTTGTTGGCTTTGCGGTTCCTATATCCATTCCCTTGTAAATCTGCATAGAATCACAGGAGATAATCTCGCCATTATATTTTTTTGCAAGCTCAATAGCTAAAGCGGTTTTGCCAACTGCTGTTGGTCCAACTATTGCAAAAACTCTCATGGTTATCTCCTTTCTTTGGACAGTATGTACGCCTACGACTCCTTGCACTCGCTTGTATGAATACCACTAGCGATGAACACCTCATCCGTCAACCTTGTTGACACCTTCTCCCACTGGAGAAGGCTTGCTTTCAAGTATCATTGATGTCCCTATAAATAATAAACAAACTAAGACGAAAAAGTAAAGCTTCACATAGGCAAATAGACAGCCTACTCTATTAGCATCGCGTCGCCGAATGAGAAAAACCTGTATTTTTCTTCAACTGCGATTTTGTATGCCTCCATTATCTTATCTCTTCCACGGAGAGCAGAAACAAGCATAAGCAGAGTGCTTTCAGGTAGGTGGAAATTGGTAATTAAAGTGTCAACCGCCTTGAATTTATAGCCTGGGTAAATAAAAATACCGGTGTTATCACTTGTTGGCATAATTTTGCCATTTTCATCGCTTGCACTTTCAAGCGTACGGCAGGATGTAGTTCCAACAGCAACAATTCTGCCACCCTTCGCCTTGCGCTCGTTTATTGTTTTTGCACTTTCTTCACTTACTAAAATGTATTCGGAGTGCATAATATGGTCAGTAATATTTTCAGCCTTAACGGGTCTGAAGGTTCCAAGCCCTACATGGAGCATAACAGGGACAATTGCAACGCCCTTGGCTTTGATTTTTTCAAGAAGCTCGGGGGTGAAGTGAAGACCTGCAGTAGGCGCGGCGGCACTGCCGTTTTCCCTTGCGTATACAGTTTGATAGCGCTCGTTGTCTGTTAGCTTTTCTGTAATATAAGGTGGCAAGGGCATAGAGCCGATTTTTTCAAGCACCTCGAAAATAGTTGAAAATTGACTTTGGTCATACTCAAATTTAACTATTCTGTTTCCGTCCTCAACGGTGTCAATAACAGTTGCCGTAAGAGTGGCATCATACTTGATTTTTCCACCGATTTTAATTTTCTTGGCAGGACGCAAAAGCACCTCCCACTCGTTGTTTTTTATCTGCTTTAAAAGTAGAGTTTCAATTTTAGATGGGGCAGATACATAGTTGCCCACGTCTCTTACCTTTTCACCATAAATTCTGGCAGGGATAACGCGAGAGTCATTAATAACCAATGTATCATCCGGCTTTAAATAGTCGATTATGTCATAAAAATGCTTGTGCTCAATGTCACCATTTTTCTTGATTACCAAAAGACGCGAGGAGTCACGAGGAGTTGCTGGAGTTTGAGCAATCAGCTCATTTGGTAAATCATAATAAAAATCGCTTGTTTTTAGCGAGGTGTTTGGTAGGTCGTTTTTTATCATAATCTTCACTCCCGGTGTGGCGTAATCTAAAAAATATCATAATTATATATATTATAAAGCATTTATTTTGCTTTTTCAACAGTTTTGAAAGGATTTTGTTATGTGTAATAAAGAAAAACCATTTTCGGGTAGTGCTTGTGCAATTGTTACACCGTTTAAAAACGGCGAAATAGACTATGGCGCTTTTGCGCACCTTATTGATTTTCAAATAGAGGAGGGGACGGATGCAATAGTAGTACTCGGCACAACAGGAGAGGCACCGACTATTTCCGAGGGGGAAAGAGAAGAAATAGTTGAATTTGCAAAAAACAAAATAAAAGGGCGTGTGCCACTCATTGTCGGAACAGGAACAAACTCAACAGAAACCACCATAAGATATTCAAAAAACGCACACTCCCTCGGGGCAAATGCAATTTTGTGTGTGACCCCATACTATAATAAGCCTACAGAAAACGGACTAATTTCTCATTATGAAAAAATAGCCAGTGAGGTTGATTTGCCTATAATTTTATATAATGTTCCCTCACGCACAGGAGTAGGGATTTCTTTAAATGTTCTAAACGCTTTGCGAGAAATTCCCAACATCGTAGGAATAAAGGAGGCAAGCGGAAGCATATCGTTTTTAGAGGAGGCAATTCTGCGTTTTGGCGAAAATTACTATTTCTATACAGGAAATGATGATTTAACTCTTGCCTCTCTTGCCTTGGGAGCAGAGGGCGTAATTTCAGTAGCTGCAAACTTGGTACCAAGAAAAATGCATGACCTTTGCGCTGACTTTTGGAGAGGCGAAATTAAAAAAAGCAGAGAGCTTCAGCTATATTTGACACCACTAATTAAGGAGCTGTTTCTAGAAACCAATCCAATTCCTGTAAAAACGGCTCTTTCTCTCGCTGGATTTATTAAAGATGAGTTCAGACTCCCCATGTGCAAATCGAAAAGAAAAGAGGAAATAAAAAATATTTTAGTTCAAATGGAAATAAATAAAAATATTGACAAAAACATATAATTGTGCTAATATTAAATTAAAGTAAATATTTGAAAGGAGAATTTGAAAATGATTTGTCCAACATGTGGAAAAGAAATTGAAGACGGCGCTTTGGTATGTGAATACTGCAATCAAGAATTTACATACGAAGAAGAGGCTGTTGAAGATGCAGCAAAGGTTGAAGTTGTTGAAGACGATGCAGTAGTAGCAAACCAGCCTTCAAAGGTTTTGGCTATCATTGCTCTTGTTTGTGGTATTCTTTCACTTGCAGGTAACATTATCGGCCTTGGAATTCTATCACCAGTATTCGCTATCGCTTCAATCGTTCTCGCGGTTGTTTATATGAAGAAGGGCGGAGTTGACGGTAAAAAAATGGCAAAGATCGGTATGATCTTGGGTATCGTTGGTCTTGTTCTCTTCGTTATCGTCTTTGTTGTTTCTCTAGTTGTAGGCATTGGCTTGGTTATCTTTGCAACAGCAACAGGCGCGCTCGAAGACATCCTTTGGGAAGTTTTCGGAATCAGAATGTAAAAAGCAGAAAAACAGACCCTCGGGTCTGTTTTTTATGCTAATGACACAAATCTAAAGTAAAACAAAAGAGTGACTCTTGCGAGCCACTCTTTTTTAGTTGAATTATTTTGCTTGCTCTACAGGCATTGTTTCAAGAGTAACAAAGTAATTTTTTGAGTTTGTTTTAACAGCAAAGATTACGCTGTCGTCCAAAACAGAGTATGTGTAGCAGCTGTCAGAGCTTGACTCTGTTGGGAGAGTGTAGGATGTGATGATTGTGCCATCAGTCTCATAGAATGTGATTTCTCTATTTGTTACATATGGCAAATAGCTAGAATAGTTGTATGAGTAATCTGTTTCAACTGTGAAGTAGAAACGATCAAATACATATATAGAAGCTGTTGTGTAGTATGAGCCGTAGCCCGTTGAGTTATAGTGGTCATTTGTTGTGATGTGGTTAGTTGTTGTCCAACCATATTCGTCAACCTCAACTAGATAGTAGGATGTTGAGCTTGAACCAACCTCTTTATAAACGATAGTGTCGTTTGTCTTTGAATAGTAAACAGTATCTTCGTCAAGAGAAACAACAGAGTTGAGGTTGAGGTCATAGATAGCCTCGTTTGTAACGATGAAGTTCTTGTTGAATGCAACAACAGAACCAACCTCACCGATTACATTGTTGTTCTTGTCATATAGTCTTGTGTAGTACTCACCACGAACGATGTATCTTTCGTCTGTGATTGCATATGCATTGTCGCCAAGATCCTCGTGAGAGATAATCTTGATGTCGCCATCGTTAGAAAGAGTAGCCTTTACAGATGAGTTGTTATCAACATAAACAAGTGCGCCGTCGTCAATTGCTTGAACGCTTGCAATGTTGTCAGCCTCACCGGGAAGAGCAATGTAGCCAGACTCGATAGCATCCTTGCTGTTTGAAACAGAGGAAATGATGTAATCGCAATTGATTTCATCATATGAGCCGTTGTCTACTGTATAGATATATGTGTTAACATTGTAGCAAGTGCCATCTGCACAGTAATCATAAGCAGTGTCGTAAAGGTCAGAATATGCGCCTAGCTCGCAAACAAATTGAACAAGAATGTTACCATTGTCAAGAACAAATGACTTTGTGCTTGTTACCTTGAATGGCTCTGTTGAGAACTTGCTGTAGTTTGTACCATAGAGCTGCTTGAAGCTTGAATCAAATACGTAAACATCAGAATCTGTCTTTAAAACGTACTTGTCACCAACTTGGTAAAGATCCTTAACAAAGCTTCTTACAGAGTTTTCGCTAAATGTTTTAACTTTTGAAAGAGAGTTTGTCTCAGTGTCGTAGATGTAGAGAGAATCGTCGAAGATTACAGCCTCTTTGTCGAGGTTGTCGAGAATGTCCCAGTCAAGAGTCAACTCGCTTGATGAGAGCTGACAGTAGCCTGTTTCGTCATAAAGCTTGTAGGTGTATGATGAGGAGAATGAATAAGAATCATATGATTCCATAATCATAAATAGGTCCTCGCCCCATTCAGCGATTGAAACGCTGGTTAGGTTTGTTGTCCATTCATCTGAACGATAGTAATCATAGTCGCAGTATGTAGCTGTTGCAGAGTAGAGAACTTCTGCTTTAAGAGCATCATATACACGATATGTGTAGCTGGTCTTTGTACCAACCTGTTGGTATTGACTACCAGATTGTGAGTCAACCCATGCGTATTCCATGAGCGGCTCTGTTTCTGTCTCCTTTGTGAAGAAGAATCTGCCTGATTTTGATACTACTTCGCCGTAGAATGTTTCATAATCATATGAGTCATAGCTGGCGTTGTAGTCTTTTCTGAAGCTTGAAATTGTCTCATTAAAATCGCCACCACCGAAGCAGGAAGTAAGAATAAATGGTACGCAGAAAACAAGACAAAGAACAAGCGCCAAAATTTTCTTTTTCATTTTACCTTTCTCCTTTAAAAATAAATTGGTATTATAATTATAATACAGAAATAGGAGTTTGTCAACAATTTTCCCAAAATTAGGCAACTTCGATAAGCGTGCGCTAATAAAAAGAGAGGGATTTGACACAATTAGCCAAATCCCTTTAGTTAATTATCTATCAAGGTCGCGAGGCTTTACCTTTGCTGCTATTTGAGCCGGTACCTCCTCGTATCTAACGAAGTGGAATGTGAAGTTACCTCTGCCTTGAGTCATAGCGCGTAGAGAAATAACATAGTCGGTCATTTCTGACTTTGGAACCTCTGCCTCAACAACTGAATATTTTGGGCGATGAGCATCAGGCTCCATGCCCATTACACGGCCACGGCGCTTGTTAAGGTCACCCATAACATCACCAACCATAGATTCGGGAACACTAACCTTGAGAGTGCCGATAGGCTCAAGTAATGTAGGTTGAGCATTGATAAGCTCCTTGTAAGCCAAGCGAGCAGCTAGCTTGAATGAAAGCTCGTTAGAGTCAACGTCGTGGTATGAGCCACCTGTAAGATCAGCAGCTAGGTTAACCATTGGGTAGCCAAGAAGAACACCCGACTCCATAGCATCGGAAAGACCCTTTTCAACAGCTGGGAAGTAGTTCTTTGGAACCTCACCGCCGACAACGCTTGTTGTGAAGGTCAAGCCCTCATTTTCGTCACTGTGAGAGAATGTAATCTTAACGTGACCATATTGACCAGCACCACCGGATTGCTTTTTGTGCTTTCCTTCAACGCTGATTTTTTTCTTAATTGTTTCTCTGTATGCAATCTTTGGTTCAACAAGAGAAATATTTACGCCGTATCTGTTCTTTAGCTTGCAAACAACGGTATCGAGGTGAACGTCACCAATACCCTTGAGCAAAAGCTCACCTGTTTCAACAAAGTTCTCGTATTTAACAGTTTTATCCTCGTCAAGCACCTTTGCAATAGCATTGGCAACCTTGTCCTCATCTCTTCCGTCGGTCTTTATTGCCATTGTCATATTTGCTTCTGGGAAGTCGATTTTTGCGTACTCTGTGTCTGATTTTTCACATAAAGTGTCACAGGTGTTTGTGTTTGTAAGCTTTGCGATTACACCAATATCACCACAGGCGAGGGAGTCAACCTCTGTTTGCTTTTTACCACAAATTGTGTAAATCTTTGAAAACTTTTCGCTGGCTCCGGTTGACACATTTTTAAGAGTCATATCCTTCTTTAATTCACCATTCATAACCTTAAAGAAGGAGAAGCGACCAACAAATGGGTCTGAAATTGTTTTGAATACAAATAGCCTACATTCGCCCTCACGCTCGATAGCAACATCGTTGCCGTTAATGTCCTTTTCAACCTTTTTAGCTGTGTGACGTGGGAATGATTGTGAAATAGATGAAAGAATTGAATAAATTCCTCTCATGCTTTCGGATGAACCGCACCAAACAGGCACGATTGAACCGGTTATCATACCCTCATGAAGCGCATTTGCACATTCCTCCTCTGAAAATCTTTCACCCTCAAAGAACTTTTCAAGCATTTCCTCGTTTGTTTGTGCACAGGCTTCCATAAATATCTCTTGATATTTTTCAGCAATCGCAAGACGAGAAGGAGTCATTTCCTCCTCTTGACGCTCACCATTTGGAAGATAACGGAAGCACTTCATAGTCTTTAGGTCAACCATCATTGTGCCGTTAGGCTCTTTTATAGGAATGAAAACAGGACAAAGCGCATTTCCAAATTCCTCTCTTAATTCATTAAACACCTTGTCAAAATCAGCGTCTGGGTCATCGCACTTGTTTATAAAGAATGCGCGTGGAATACCTGCCTTTAGAGCGTTGTACCAGCCGATTTCTGTACCAACCTCCATGCCGGATTTAGCATCAATATTGATAAGTGCAGCATCAGCCACACGTAAAGCAGAAGCAACCTCACCTGCGAAGCCCAAAAAGCCGGGACAGTCAATAAGGTTGATTTTGCATCCCTGCCACTCTAAATTAACAACGGATAAACCGATAGAAATTCCTCTTTTAATTTCCTCTTGATCGTAGTCTGAAACTGTATTGCCGTCACAAATTCTGCCTAAACGGTCGGTAGCTTTAGCCTTGAAAAGCATAGATTCAATAGTAGATGTTTTACCGCTTCCACTGTGACCTATCAAGCACACGTTTCTAATTTCGTTTGTCGCAAATTTTGCCATTGTTAGATTCCTCGATTCGTATTATTAAAAAGCAAATATTTTTAAATATATGCCTATTTGAATTAATTGTAGCATACTTTATTTTGCGTTTCAAGGTTTTTTGTGCATTTTGTTAAGTTTTTTTCAAAAATTTAGAAAAATTTGTGCAAATTGACGATATAATAAAAGAAAAAACACCTATAAAAGCCTCAAAAAATATTTTTTAGGTTGTATCTTTATAAATTATGTGATAAAATATATTTTAAGAAGCACTTGTGAGGTAATTATGATAAGCTATAACGATATAAAGCACAACTCAAAAATCAAGGTGTATATCCAAAAGGCTGACGAGTCACTTTTGAAGCTCGGCTTTACAGAGCATTCCTTTGCTCATGTTGGTCTTGTTGCCAAAAGATGTGAATATATTCTTTCAACTCTCGGATATTCTGAAAGAGAAATAGAGCTTGCAAAAATCTCCGCACACCTGCACGATATAGGTAATATTGTTAACAGGCGAGAGCACTCTCAAAGTGGCGCAGTTATGGCATTTAGAATACTTGACAATTTAGATATGGATGCCGAGGAAATAGCCACAATAGTTACCGCTATTGGCAACCACGACGAGGGAGAGGGCGAGGCGGTCAATCCTATAGCTGCGGCTCTTATACTTGCAGACAAAAGCGATGTTAGGCGCACACGCGTAAGAAATCAAGATATGACAAAATTCGACATTCACGACAGAGTCAACTATTCTGTTTATGAATCTGATATTAAGATTAATGAGGAAAAAACCAAAATATCACTCAACTTGAAAATCAACACTGAAATTAGCTCGGTTATGAACTATTTTGAAATTTTCCTTGCAAGAATGTTGATGTGCAAAAAGGCTGCTAATGCACTCGGGCTCGAATTTAAGCTAGTAATTAACGGACAGGAGATAATATAATGCCAGAGATTTATTCAGTATCAAGCCTAGAAAAGGTGCTTTTGCATAAAAAGCCAAGGGTAGAAAAAAGAGGGAAAATGGCTAAAAATGAAACCTTTAGCTTTCAGATTGCTTATAAATACAATCGCTTTGCCAATGATATAGAGGTTAAAATTGAGAGTGAAATCTCGGATTATATCACCTATCGTCAGGTGGAATATGTACCTTGCACCTCGGTCAATTTGTGGGAGGGTGACGGCTTTTGCTTCTCAAATGAATCGTTTGTTTGCCCTGACGTTTTAAGACCTACAAGGGAAGGAAAATTAAAATCAAGAGCCTGTGCATATAGCTCTGCTTGGTTTACAGTTAAGGGAGACTTGCCAGTTGGCAAGCACAAGATAAAAATAACACTTCAAGCACAATGGTGCGATCCACTTGTTGCTGAATACGAGCTTGAGGTTCTTGATTTTGTGCTGAAAGATAAGGAATTTGTCTATACAAACTGGTTCCACTATGATGGAATTGCCAATTACTACAATTTACCAGTCTTTTCAAAGAAATACAATGAAATAATGTATGATTTTATTGAAAAGGCAATTGCACACGGAGTAAACATGCTCCTAATTCCTATGTTCACTCCACCTCTTGATACAAGAGTGGGTGGTGAGCGCAAAACTGTACAGCTAATAGATGTTTATTATAATGATGGAAAATATTCCTTTGATTTTGATAGATTAATTTCATTTATGAAAAAGGTTCAGTCAATGGGAATTGAATATTTTGAAATGAGCCATCTCTTTACTCAATGGGGCGCAAAATGTGCGCCAAAAATCGTTGCCACAGTAGACGGCAAGAAAAAGAAAATATTCGGCTGGAAAAACGGAGCAATATCGACTGAATATACCGAGTTTTTAGGTGAGCTTTTGCCTAAGCTTCGCCAAAGATTGATTGACGAGGGATTTTATTCAAAATGTCGCTTTCATCTCTCCGATGAGCCAACCGAAAAATGCATCGAGGACTACAAAAAAGCCCACAATGTGTTTAAAAAGAGCATGCCAGATGCATTTATTACAGATGCTCTTAGTCACTACGATTTTTACAAGGATGGGCTTGTTGATGTGGCGGTTTGCTCAATAAAAGCGATAGATGTTTTTCTTGAAAACAAGGTTGAAAACCTTTTTGCATATTATTGCTGTGCAGAAAGTGGAGATTATTATCCCAATAGATATATGGCATATACATCTTTGCGCAACAGAGTGATAGGTATTCAGTTTTATTTAAATAATATAAGCGGATTTTTGCAATGGGGTTATAATTTCTATAATTCGGTTCTTTCAGACGAGCCGATCGACCCATATATGATTACAGACGGTGGCGGTGGCTATCAAAGTGGAGATGCCTTCATTGTTTACCCAGGCAAAAATGGTGCATATGACTCCATTCGTCATGAGGTGTTTTATGACGCACTCCAAGATATGAAGCTTTTCTATACCTTGGAAGAAAAAATAGGACGAGAAGCGGTTGAGGCACTTTTACATAAGTACGGCTATGAAAAAGGATTCAGAACCTATCCTCACGACGAAAAATCACTCCTCAAGGTAAGACAAGAGGCACAAAAAATTCTTTGTGAGAAACAATAAAATGAAAAAAGAAAATGCAGATGTTAAACCATCTGACAATCTAAAAAATCATCAAAAAACAGACACTCCCTCGTCAAAAAGGAAGAAGAGGGTATATAAAAAGCACATAATTCTTTCAAAAGAGCAGGTGAGCCTAGGGAAGGAGATAAATGCTCGGTCATTTATCTATAATCCAACAAAAACGCTTGTTTCAGAGGGAATGAAAATGCTAATATGCTTTCATGTCGGGTTTTTGATAGTTCTGCTCGGATTTTTGGTAATAAAGCTAGTGCCTGTGCTCGATAAGGCGATGTTTGATAAAACCTGCTTCTTTATAGCTGATTATCATATTTACTGTCCTGGCTGTGGTGGAACACGCGCTTTGTTTTCAGTCTTGCGGCTTGATTTTGTAACAGCTTTCAAGCACAATGCGTTCGCTGTGGTGCTGTTTTTTACTCTTATATATGTAGACATACGTACAGTTGCAAGAGAAATAAAGGGTAGAAGATGTAAGCCAAGTCTTCCGAGCGTGCCGTATTTCAGTCGATATTTATTGATAATTTTAATAATAAGCTTTATTTTTAGCTTTGTTATTAAAAACTTACTTTTACTTTGGGGCATTGACCCGACAGGTGAGATAGGAAATTACTGGGTAAATAATCCGCTATGATGGTTCCTAAAAATAAAAAATCCCTAGAAACTATTGACAAAATTTTGATTATAACATATAATCTAATTATCTAATACATATAAGGAGAGTTTTGACTATGGGAATAGCAGCATTAGTTCTAGGTATACTTGCATTTTTCCTCAACCCTTGCTACATTTGCTCATTATTGTCTATAATTTTGGGCGCAGTAGGAATGAGAGGTCCATACAGAACAATGGGTATGGTTGGTATGATACTTGGTATCGTTTCATTGGTTGCACAATTTGCATTCGATATACTTACAACCATCTTTTCATTTGGTGTGGGTGCATTTACATTCTGCCTATAATAATACTAAAAGCATCAACGAAAATGTTGATGCTTTTTTGTTTTAAAGCAAAAAACAGACACTCTGTCAAGGATTTTTATAAAAAGTGTTGCTGAAAACCGTCGAAAAATGATGACTTTTGTAAAAAGTTTATTTTTAGTTAATGTTTTTGTAATATATTTTTTTCAGCATGGCGAAATTTTTTAAAAGGTGAAGACTATGGGAAAATACTATATTTTATTCAATCCTCACGCTGGTAATGGCGTAGCAGAGGAAAAGGCTAGAGAGCTTGCAGTTGTACTTTCGGCAGAGGATTCTGTTTACGATATGACAGCAGTGTCTAGCTACAAGAATTTGATTACTGATGCGGACGCAGATGTTATTATTTTAGGTGGAGATGGTACACTCAATCGCTTTGTTAACGATACATATGAGCTTGATCTAAAAAATAAGATTTTCATTTGTCCAATTGGCACAGGCAACGATTTTCTTCGTGACCTGGGTATGGAAAACGCAACCGAGCCTGTTGAAATTACAAAATATTTAAAGAATCTCCCTGCTTGCGATATTGATGGCAAGAAGCAATATTTCATTAACGGCGTTGGCTTTGGAATTGACGGCTATTGTTGTGAAGAGGGCGATAGACAAAAAGCAAAAAATGTAAAAAAGGTTAACTATACAGCAATAGCTATAAAGGGCTTGCTTTTTCACTTCAAATCAAGAAAGGCAAAGATTACAGTTGATGGAGTTGAATACAGCTTCAAAAAGGCTTGGCTTGCACCTTGTATGAATGGCAGATATTATGGTGGTGGTATGATGCCAACACCAGACCAAGATAGACTAAACGAGGAGCGCACCTTGTCGGTTATGCTTTACCACGGACTTGGTAAGCTTGGCGCACTTATGCTTTTTCCTAAAATTTTCAAGGGCGAGCATGTAAAAAAGACCAAGAAGGTAGCTGTGCTTACTGGCAAGGAAATTATAGCTGAGTTCGATCAGCCCTGTGCTGCTCAAATCGATGGCGAAACAGTTCTTAATGTTTCAAAATGCAGATTTATTTCAAGCAAAATAGCTGAAAAGGAAGCAGAGAAAAAAGAAGCAGTAATGGCATAAAATTAAACGGAGCGTTGTTCGCTCCGTTATTAATTAATGTAAAAAGGATTATTGATAATGGAAATAATGCATTTAATTGAAGAATCAAGCGATCCGTGGGCGATTGAATTTTCTAATAAGCTACGTGAAAGTGGCATAGAGGGCTGGGATAAATACTATAATGGCGAAGAATATAGCTGCGACTTTTTTAAAATTCCGGTGCCATATCAAAAGGAAAGTCCAAACGACCCGGATGTGCACTATATTTTTGTAGATATAAATAATGATGAAAAATATGGTCGTGACTACACAGTTTGCGGTAACTATGCTCACCAGCATTGCGCGAGCTCTGAATTAGCCGTATATATCATAAAACACTTGATTGAAAAGCACATAGTTGAAATGTGCTTTGTAAGAGAAAATCTTTCTGCCAGCTTGTTTATGCCAAGCAAGGGAAGCGATCAAGATAATGTCGGTTTTCTTTTGGAGAATTTTAAGGATATATCCGATAATTTGAATAGCCCAATATGGCAAGAAAACACCGCGGGACATTTTCACACTACGTTTAATGCCGAGCCCTTGTTTTCGATAATGGGGAATAAGTCCGGTTGTCAGCCCGCGATTGATGGTGTGAAAACATATGTGGTTTGTGCTGAGTTTGGCAAGCACCCCGAATATTATATACTAGAGGAATATGATAAATAAAAAAGCAAGAAGCAAGAGCTGAGAAATCCCGTTCTTGCTTCTTTATTATTAATTCTCGTTTTCTAAAAGATATGAAAGGGTTCTAAAAACATAGGTCGATGCGTTTTTGCGCACGTTGTTTCTGCCAACATCCTCAAAATTTACGGTTTTGGTTACCACCTTGCCATTGATACAAAAGCCAAAGCAAACAATACCGACAGGCTTATCTGGTGTTCCACCACTTGGACCTGCAATTCCTGTAATTCCAACGCCAACCTCGGCACCTGTTAGGTTGCAAACGCCTTGCGCCATAGCACCGGCAACATCCTCACTGACCACGCCAAGAAAGTCTATAACCTCTTTTTTTACACCTAGTCGCTTAATTTTCGCTTCGCTTGAATATGTAACAACTGACTCACAAAAAACGCTTGAAGCATCTGTCACACTAACAAGAGTGGCGGCAACAAGCCCACCAGTGCAGGACTCCGCAAAGGAAACGTGATATTTCTTTTCCCTTAATATATTAACTAGCCTTTCCTCTGGCGAAATGTTAAGATTGATTTGATTATCCATAAAAACCTCTTTATAACATTCAAATGTTAGTATTATAATATGATTATAGCACAAAAATCTATGCTTGTCAAATTTTGATTGAAATTGTGAGCTTTATGTGTTATACTACATTGTGAAAAATAAAAAACGCCGAAATAGAGAGCTGTCCATTTCGACGTGGAGCTGGTGGTGAGATTTGAACTCATGACCTGCTGATTACGAATCAGCTGCACTACCACTGTGCTACACCAGCATTGAATTAGCATAGATAATTTTACTATAGATATGATATTTTGTCAAGGGGTAATTATATGAATTTATGTGATATAAGCACTGTGAAAAAGTTAATGTCCAAATATGGTACTGGCACAAAAAAAGGCTTTGGACAGAACTTTTTAATAAATGAAGAAGTGCCATACAATATCGCTTGCGAAAGCTATAATTATCACAGACAGGTTAACAAAAATTCAAAAAACGCGGTTATAGAAATTGGCCCTGGTATAGGCTCGCTAACATCGGAGCTTTGCCGCGCTTATGACAAGGTAATAGCCGTTGAAATTGATAAAAGTCTAATTCCAATTCTTGACGAAACCTTGGCAGAATTTGATAATGTAGAGGTTATAAACGCGGACTTCTTAAAGCTCGATTTGAACGAGTTTTTAGAAAAAAACCTCGGGGAGTGTACGATTTCTGTGTGTGCAAACCTCCCTTATTATATTACAACTCCGATAATTATGGCACTTCTTGAAAACGCGAGATGCGAAAACGGAGCATCAAAATTTACGTCAATTACAGTTATGGTTCAAAAGGAGGTTGCTCTCCGCCTATGTGCTGATTCTAAAAGCTCTGATTATGGTGCTATTACAGCATCAATTAATTATTATGGAGAGGCAAAAAAGCTATTTGATGTAACCCCTGACAACTTCCTGCCTGCGCCAAAGGTAACCTCAAGCGTTGTAAGAATAGAGCTATATGATGAGCCAAAATATAAGGTTCAAAATGAAAAAATGTTAAATAGAGTAATTGCCGGTGCGTTTGCTCAAAGAAGAAAAACGCTACTGAACTCCCTTTCAAGCTCTTTTAGTGAGCTTTCAAAGGAAAAAATTGCAGAAATTATCACAAGACTTGGTTTTGACATCAATATTCGCGGTGAAAGACTCTCAATTGGCGATTTTTGTATGCTAGCTGACGAATTTTATAAAGAAAGTAACAAATAAGAGGTACAAATGCTATATAGTACACTGTTAAATGTTGGAACAATAGTTCTCGGCTCAATCATAGGGGCTTTGCTCGCTAAATTCTTTGATAAGAGCAAAAGACTAAAAAAGCTTCCCGATGCTTTAATGAAGGCCATTTCTCTTTGTGTCATTTTTATTGGAATAAAGGGCGCATTTGATTCAAAAAACTTTTTAATAATATTGATTTCAATAGTTGTCGGTACAACCGTTGGCTCATTAATTAAAATTGACTCACTACTTAAAAGATTTGGCAATTTTATGGAAAGAAGGCTTGTGAAAAAGAAAAGCGTAGCCATCGATGACCCGAACAATCCAATTACAGCAAATGCAGAGGGAGAAGAGCAGAAGAGCTTTTCCAGAGCATTTGTTTCAACAACTCTTACCTGTTGCGTTGGTGCTATGGCAATAACCGGCTCATTAAACGCTGGTATGAATGGAGACCATAGCCTTATAATTACTAAATCCGTGCTTGACTTTATTACTGCTTTTGTATACTCCTCTGCGTTTGGGATAGGTGCTATAATGGCATCAATTCCTGTGCTTCTATATCAAGGAATTATTGTTTTAGGCGCTGGCGCACTCTCCGGAGTTTTGACTGCTTCTGTTAGTGAGATTTCAGCAGTCGGCTCAATAATTATTGTCGGTCTTGGACTTAATATGCTAGGCGCTACAAAAATAAAGGTCGCTAATATGTTACCGGCTGTATTTGTTCCAATTCTGCTTTGCGCATTGCCAATTTTTCAATAAAAATAGACACTCCCTTCCACTTTTTGACAAGGGAGTGCTTTTTTATATTATTTTGAGAATTTAAGAATTACTGTTTCGCCAGCCTTTAGTGATAGCTTTTTGTATCCCTTGCTTGCACCATTTAAGAATGGATAAGCGATAGATGAAATGCTTATATCGGCATCTCGCTCGGCAAAAAGAGTAGCCACGGCAAGGTCTTTATTCCATTTTATTGAAGCTCTAACACCGGATTGTGTGTAAATGCTTTCAACCTCGCCCTCGTCCCATTCAGCTGGTAGGGCTGGTAAAATTTCTATTCTGCCATCTGGAGTTGAGTAGAGTAGCATCTCATAAACCGCAGCGGTGAAGCCCATGTTGGCATCAATTTGGAAGGGTGCTTTACCTGCGTGCATATATTTTAAGGTTACACCCATATTTCTCCAGTCGTTGTGATAGGTAAATAGGTTAGGACCTGTACAGAAGCGTAGAAGCAGGTCAAGGCATTTTTTTGCTCCCTTGCCGTCCTTTAATCTCGCATAAATATTAGCCATGTGAGCAAGTGACCAGCCTGTTTGCTCCTTTAGACCAATAACAAGGCGTTTTTCAACTGCAACCTTCATAGCCTCAAATAAGGTCGTGTCATCCTTGCCAACCTCATAAGCAGGGAATAGCGGGTAAATATGCGATTGATGTCTATGGTGATAGTTGTCAAGAAAATCCTTATGTAGCCACTCCTTAATTGCTCCGTCCTCATTTATTTCATAGTCCGGAATAGCGAGTAGCATTTTTTTCCACTCGTCAACCTTGTCTGCGTCAAGTGACAAAGCCTTGGCAGAAGCAATAAGATTTGTAAGTAGCTCCTTGAGAAGCGCAAAGTCCATTGTAGGATTAATGCAAACGCTGATTTCTCCACCACCCTCAAAATGTCCGTTTGGACGATTTTCAGGGGAGTCAGAGGGATATGATTTTAGCTTTCCATTCTCGTCGTACACATAAAAGTCCTCGTAAAAGAGCGCACATTCCTTCATAAATGGATAAGCCCTTTCACGCAAAAAGCTTTCGTCCTTGGTGTATAGGTAATATTCGTAATATATCGCGCTTATCCAAGCAGAGCTACCAGTCCAGTAAAGAACATGTGGCTGTAAATTTTTCTTTTTTCCACAGCCGTTATCCATAAATAATGGTAAGAGTAGACCACGACAGCCATAAAGCTTGCGCGCATTTTCGCGATAATCCTCCTTGAATTTATCGTATAAATTAAAGAGAGGTAAGAGTGCCTCGGCAAGACCACCCTTGCAAGCCTGCCAATAAGCCATTTGAATGTTCTCGTTATTAAAATATGTGCAAGCCCAAGCGGGAGAGTATTCACCATTCCAAATTCCTTGTAGGTTCGCAGGATAATTACAGTTAACTGACGAGGAAATCAGTAAATATCTACCAAAATCTGCCATCTTTTCGCAAAGGCGAGGATCAACGGCTCCGTTATAGCTATTTAAAAGAAGCTCCTCAAGAGAGCAGCTTTCGGCATTGGAAAGCGAGAGCCTTGTTCTGCCAAAAAGCGAGGAAAATATTTTGCTGTGACGGCTGAATAACGCTTCGTAGTCACAAGAAATATTGGAAACGACAGCGTTTAATGCTTCCTTTCCAAGAGCCTTGTCGCTAGCATAAATAGCGAGTAAGCATTCGCACGCATCGGAAATTTCAATAAATCCATTGAAATCTGCATCACCACACATATCAATATTTTTCTTTTTGTGGGTGCCAAAGCAAGCCTTACCGTCTGTCTTTAGAATTTTCACAATTCCAGAGTAATTTAAGCCACCCTGTGTCGCAAATTCGACATAAATTCCGTTTTCTATGACCTCTGTTTTTTGAGTAGATGAGCCACCCTCGTCGGGCAAATCGGCAAGGTCGTGCTTTTCTAGAGCCAGCCTCAAGCTCTTTGGAGCTTCACTTGTTAGCCTGATAATTACCGCACCATCACTTTGCGACACAAATACATTTCTTTGACAGAGGGCTCCTGCATCCTTGTATTTTACAGTGCATACTCCGTTTTCCATATCCAGCTCGCGCGAGTAATCAGTAAATGCATCCTTGCTCTCAAAAAGAAGATGCAAATCAAACGCAGGATAGTATTTTCCACTCGATGGCTGATATTTCTTTTCCATCAAAAGCTTGGTGTAATAGGTCTCGGCTGTTATGTAGTCACCCTTATCCATAAGTGCGCGCACCTCTTTAAGTGCATCTGAAATATCGGGGATTTCCTTGTCCTCGCACCAGTTAAAGAGTGACTCGTGGTTTATCAAAATTCTCTCGTCGTAAATGCATCCATAGACAGAAGCACCTATAATGCCATTGCCAAGCGGAGTCGAGTCGTTCCATCTTGTTGCGGGGTATTTGCTGGTAAGTATTTTTTCCATAAAAGCTCCTAGGTGTGCAATTAATGATTTAAGTATAACACAACAAATTTCAAGTGTCAATTGGTATTGACATTTACATTAGTAAATGATAAAATCTAAATAGTTTAGTAAAAATACAGAGCCAAAGGAGAATAAAATGAGTATTCAAAGCGAAAGAACAGAAAGAACAAAGGAATATTGCAACGATCGATTTGGTATGTTTATCCATTGGGGACTTTACGCAATCCCTGCGGATAACGAATGGATTCGTTCTAGAAATAAATTGTCAATCGAGGACTATCAACCATATTTTGATACCTTTGATCCAGTAAACTATGATCCTAAAAAGTGGGCAAGGCTTGCTAAAAAAGCAGGCATGAGATATGCGGTTTTGACAACAAAGCATCATGACGGCTTCTGCTTGTTCGATAGTAAATATACAGAGTATAAGGCAACTAATACACCAGCGGGACGCGATCTTGTAAGAGAATATGTTGATGCCTTCCGAGCAGAGGGAATAAAGGTGGGCTTCTATTACTCACTTCTTGACTGGCATCACCCTGACTATCCCGCATATAACGATATGCACCATCCAATGAGAGGCAATGATGCATATAAGCACCAAACCGGAGAGCATTTTGAGAGATATGTTGAATATATGCACAATCAAGTAAGAGAGCTTCTTACAAATTACGGCAAAATTGATATTATGTGGTTCGATTTTTCATATGGCGATATGACCGCTGAAAAATGGCGCGCAACTGAAATGGTTAAAATGGCGAGAGAGCTCCAGCCACACATTATAATTGACAATCGTATGGGTGGCGACATCACCTCTGCCGAGCCGGAGTTCTATTCGGGCGACTTTGCATCTCCTGAGCAGATGATTCCTGCTTGGGGCGTACGCGATGTTTTTGGCAATCCTGTTCCTTGGGAAACCTGTATTACCCTAAATAACCACTGGGGATATAGTGCAAAGGATATGAACTATAAGAGTGCGAAAAATGTAATCAATATGCTTATGGAATGTGTAAGTAAGGGCGGAAACCTACTCCTGAACGTAGGGCCTGATGCAAAGGGCAACATTCCAGACAAGAGCATAGAAATTCTCACCGAGGTAGGAGTGTGGATGCGTCTGAACTCTGAAGCTGTTTATGGTTGCGGAATTGCAGATATTCCAAAGCATGATTGGGGAAGGATTACAAAGAGCGATGATGCGCTTTACCTCTATATTCAGGATACCTGCTGCGAAAACATTGCACTTTACGACTGCCCGTATAAAGCGAAAGGTGCTGTGCTTTTGGCGGATGGAAGCTACATAAGCATGGAAGAGCCTTGGAACGCACATAGCTACAAGGCTAATGGAAAGAAACCACTCTTTATGGAAACTCCGGAATTTAGAAACCTAAATGGCAATGCAAACGTAATAAAAATCTATCTAGATAAGGAATAATTTTTAAACAGACTGTCCACATAGACGGTCTGTTTTTATGTATAATTTGTTAATTTAGTGTCAAATAAAATGGTTTAATTTTTATTGGTATTGACAATTTATGTCCTTTTTGTTAAAATATAAATATTATATATATTTTGCGCGAGAGGAAGGGTATTATGGAAAATAAGCAAGATAAAAATCCAGAAATATTCCGTCCCGAGGGTGAAGGTAAGATGGGCACTAATCGCTCCACAAATGTCGAAGCGATAGCACAGCTTGTAGTAAAAAAGGCTTTAGAGGAAAAGGAAGAGCGAGAGGCAAGCGCTCAAAAAAGCTCAAGGCTGAAGCTTAAAAAAGCTGAATACACACCGCCAGAAATACTTTTGCCAAAGGATAATTCAGAAAAAACAAAGAAAAAATATCTTGGCTTTGGAAAATATGAAAGAAAGCTAAAGCAAGCAAGGTGCATAAAATCGCTCCTTGGTGGACTAGCCTTGTCATTCCTTGTAGGGGGCATCTTGTTGCTTCTTATGAAAATTAACGAGTGGCAAATCAATCCGGTCATTATTCTATCTTCAATGGTGGGTGCATTTTTAATAGCGTTTCTCCCTATTTTCCTTACACATAGGATAAATGATAAAAAGGTCGCTAAAGCGATTGATGAAAAATTCGGCTTGAAGGAAAGAGCATCAACAGCTATCGAGTATCTAGATGACGACTCTGATATGAATGTCCTTTTAAGAAATGATGTGAGGAGCATTGTTGAAGGGATAGATGCAAGGGCTGTTAAGGCGTTTAAGCTTATCACCATTTACATATGTGCCTTTGTCCTCGGTCTTACAATGCTAATAGTTGGCGTTGCATACCCAACCAAGGATGATAACGCTGGCTCGGACACAAGTGAGGAAGAGAATAACACAATTTTCGTCTTGACCGAGGAGCAAAAGGACAGGCTGAACGAAATTAAAGCAAGCGTTGAAGCCTCGGATATGGAGGAAACGGCAAAGCAAGAGGTCGTAGAGGAAATCCAGAGCTTGACTTTAGTGCTTGATACGGTTCAAATGCTCAAATCAGACGCAATTGACCTTATTAAATTAACAACCGAAAAAATAGATAAGATAACAGATGAAACAGGCTCACAATCCGAATTGTATACAGCTCTTAAAAATCAAGATTCTGCTTATACAAGAGAGTTTGCCAGACTTCTTACTAAATACGATTGGGAAAAGCATTTAATTAAGCGCGCAGATATACAAGAGCTGTTTAGACACAAGGATTTTGGCAGCGATGTTGCCGACCTTGATCAAATTGAGTTAGATACGATTATCGCTTTAAATAACGCATCTACACAAATGAAGAAGGCACTTGAAAATTCAGGCGTTGATGCAAGCGACCCACTTTATGATTTGCTTTATAGATTCACCTATGAATCCGACCCTACAAACAAGGAAACGAAGGGAGAGGGACTTTACGGTACACAGGAAATTGCAAACGAAATGGAATATCTCTCATATAGGTGGGCGCAAAACAGACTAGACGATTTGTTCTCGATTCTTGGTGAGGATATTTATAGAGAGCTGGATGCTCAAAACGTAAACTATTCAGTTGGCTTTGACGCATCAAACGACATTCGCTCACTCTTTGGACTTCCAAAGGTAAACAGAGAGGATAATTCAAAGGAAGAGGATGAGGAAACCGAGAAGGATAAGGAGCCACCGGAGGGTGCAGACGGTGGTTTAGGTGACGGAAACGTGTTTGGTAGCGACGATGCCATTTACGACAAGGAAGAACTAAATCATATCGCTTATGGCGAGGTAATTGATAGATATTATATCATTATGGGCAATGCAGAATATACCGAGGAGCAGAAGGCGAAGATTCAAAAGTATTTTGAAACCCTGTTCAGAGGACTTGAAGAGAAAGATGAGGAATAAAAAATGAATATGACAGAAAATACAACAAATCAATTAGAAAAGGTAAAAGCATTTAGCGAAAAGGTTACAAAAATCAAGGAAGAATTAAAGAAGGACGTTGTTGGTCAAAAGGAAATTATTGACAACGTAATTATTGCAATAGTTGCAGGTGGTAACGTTCTTTTGGAGGGCGTACCGGGAGTTGGTAAGACTCGTTTGGTTCGTTCACTTGGTAGAGTTCTTTCTCTCCCATTCTCGCGTATTCAGTTCACTCCTGACTTAATGCCATCTGACGTTACAGGCGCAAATATTGTTGAAAAGGACGAAAATGGTAAGCTAAATACATCATTTAGAAAGGGTCCTATCTTTGCTAATCTTGTTCTTGCTGACGAAATCAACCGTGCAACTCCAAAAACACAATCAGCTATGCTTGAGGTGATGCAGGAGCACAAGGTTACAGTAGGTAATGACGTACATAAAATTGCAGAGCCATTCTTTGTATTGGCTACTGAAAACCCAATCGAGCAGGATGGTACATATCCACTTCCAGAGGCACAAATGGACCGTTTTGTATTCAAGCTTATAGTTAACTTCCCATCCGATGATGAGCTTGCAGATATTGTTAAAATGACTCAAATTACTCTTGACGAAACAGCAACAGCTGTAATCAATGGCGAGGAAATTCTTGAAATGAGAAGGCTCGCATCAGGCGTTGTGGTTTCTGACGAGGTTCTTATGTATGCAATAAGACTTGTATCAGGTACCCACCCAGAGCTCGAAAAATCTTGCCCAAGCACAAAGAAATATGTAAAATATGGCGCATCTCCTCGTGCAGGTCAGGCACTTATCACCTGTGCGAAGGCAAAGGCGCTTATGGAGGGCAGATACAATGTTTCTTATGACGACATAAACGAGCTTGCTTATCCAGTACTCCGTCATAGAATAAAAATCAACTTTACAGCAGTTAATGACAAGCTAGGTGTTGACGACGTAATTTCAATGATAATAAAGGAGACCAAGAAGGTTCACTAAAATGAGTAAATTCACAATAAACGAGGAGCTTTTAAGCGAGATAGAGTCGCTACAAAGCATACTCAAAAACAATGTTGCCGGTATGTTTGGCGGAAACCGTCAATCAAAAAGCTTCGGCTCATCGTGTGAATTTGCAGATTATAGAGATTATCTTCCTGGGGACGATATTAACAGAATAGACTGGAACGCATATGCCAGATTCGACAAGCTTTATGAAAAGCTCTATTATGATGAAAGGCAGATGCATACAAGAATATATATTGACGCAAGCCGTTCAATGTGTCACGGCAATGAGGAAAAGGCAAATCAAGCCTTGCGACTTGCCGCATGCTTGGCATATTTATCCGTTTGCGAAATGGAGAAGGTTTCAATCTATGCAATTCACGGCACAGAGCTTGAAGAGGTAATTGGTGGCATGGTGGGAAAGGAATCCTATCTAGGCTGTATCAGTAAGCTGAATGAAATAGAGTTTGTAGGAGATAGCCATATTAGTGAGGCTATTATTCCATCAAGCGTTGGCAGAGGCGACGGCTTTTCCATCATAATCTCCGACTTTTTGACTGACGATAACTACGAGGGTGCTATTGACCACCTGGCTTCAAAGAAAAAGGACGTTATTTGTATTCAGGTTCTTGCGTCTGACGAGATAAATCCTCAAATAAGAGGAAAAATGCACCTCTTCGACTCCGAGGATGCAACAAAAGCATACCGTAAAAAGATAGATAATGATATTATCAAGGCATATAAATCTGCCTTGAAATTCGTAATCGAAAGAATTAAGGATTATTGCGAGGCAAGGGGCGCATATTATCTTTTAGCGCCTGGAAATGCAACCATTGGCGATATTCTGTTCGGTAAAATGGTAGATATGGGGGTGCTTAAATGAGCTTTATGTATCCTCTATGTCTTCTCGCCCTTTTGGGTGTTCCGGTTGTCATTTTAATTTACATATTAAAAAGACATTATACGGAGCAAACCGTTAACTCCACATATATTTGGACTCTTAGCGAAAAGTTCCTAAAAAGAAGAAACCCATTAAGTGGACTAACAGGCATAATTTCATTAATTTTGCAAATTTTAATGATTGTTTTAATCACATTTGCACTTATCCACCCAATAATCAAGCTAAATGACCAAGCAGAGAGATACTGCTTTGTTGTCGACGCCTCCGCTAGTATGAATATGGAAACAGATGGAGAAACAAGGCTTGACCGTGGAAAAAAGGAAATAGAGAAGATTATTTCCTCGTCAACAAAGGGTAGCGAGTACTCGCTTGTTTACGTTTCCGACGAGGCAACAACTGCCTTTGAGCGCGTTACAAGTAAGGAAAACG
Organism: Clostridia bacterium; assembly: GCA_017472695.1. GTDB lineage: Bacteria > Bacillota > Clostridia > Oscillospirales > CAG-272 > RGIG2000. The sequence continues at coordinate 26,973 of JAFUOQ010000021.1, forward strand.
CACTTGAGCTTCTTGATGAAGTAAAGCCATCATATTCAGGCTCAAATTATATTGATGCGTCAAGTGTAGCGCAGGAGCTATTTAATCAAACTCCATCAATTAATGTTTATCTAATCACCGATAAAACCTTTGTCCATAGACAAAATGTTACGATTATAAATGTAGCGAAGGATGAAGGCAATGTCGGCATGACCTCATTAGAGGTGCTTCTTGAGGACGGTATAATCAAGGTTAAGGGAATTTTGAATTCCTACAAAAAGCAAAGCACCGTCAATGTAGATATTTACGTTGACGAGGTAGAAAGCCCTGTTGCAAGCACAACAGTGGTGACCCCACCACTTAAGGAGATGCCAGCAGGAATGGATACTCCATTTGAGGTTCCTCCTATTCCATTTGAAAAGGAAACCTATACAAGCGTAAGGGCTGTGATAAGAGAGGCTGACTCCCTCCTTGAGGATAACGAATATATCGTTTATAACAAGGAGAGCAACAAGCAAAGCTCTATAATTATCATAAGCGAAACACCGTTTTTCCTAGAGGCAGCTATTCATTCCATAGGAGATTATAGCATCACAGCTGTATCACCTGAGGAATACGAGGCTAAATATAAGGATAGTGCGTTTGGCTTGTATATATTTGACTCCTACACACCGGATACCACACCAAATAATGGCGCGGTTTGGATGTTAAATGCAAGCGAGAGTGCAAAAAATTCAGGCTTTAGCTATCGCTCGAAGGTTTTACTTAAGGAGCCTGCTAATTTAGAAAGGTCAACCGACTCATCAACCCTTGCAAGAAAACTGCTAAACGGCGTTGATTTGACGGACACATACCTTATTGAATATTTGAGATATAGCACCTACACAAGCTACACAACTCTATTTTCAGTTGCTGGAACACCGCTTGTTATGGCGGGAGAAAATGCATATGGCAACCGTTCAGTTGTCTTTGCCTTTGACCTACATAACTCAAATATTCCAATGTCGGGCGACTATGTAACCCTAATTGATAATTTACTTGCATACTCCTTCCCCAGCGTGCTTGAAAAAACAGGCTATTTTGTTGGAGATATGGTGACAGTAAATACCGTTGCCAACTGTGAGAGCGTTAAGGTTGTTTCTCCTCTTGGTGACACAAAATATTTAGACACAGCTCAAACCTTAAATGAGGTTTACCTCAATCAAATAGGCACTTATACAGTTAATGTGACGGTTGGTGGCGTATCAAGTGAGTATAAGCTTTTTTCAGAAGCACAGCTTACAGAGCGCACACCTATCTCGGTTGAGCAAAACTTTAGTATATACGGTACACCGAGCAATGACCGTATAGACGGAGAATATGACCCAATGATTATCATATTTATCCTTTTGATAGTAATTTTTGCGGCGGATTGGATGGTGTATATGTATGAAAAACGTCAGCTTCGATAATCCGTACCTATTACTGCTAGCAATTCCACTTTTGCTCCTTATCATAATTCCTTTTGCAATAGCGATAAGAAAGGAAAACAGGAGTAAGAGCGCAGTTGCATCATTTATAATTCATATCGCGATTGTTGTGCTTGTTTCCCTTGCCGCAGCAGGAACAATGATAACAACAATTCTTACAGAAACTACCGTTTATGTGGTGGCAGACGTTTCATATTCCTCAAATAGAAATCTTAATGCCGTTGACCATTATATAAACGAGTTGAAAAGCGATTTGCCAAAGAACACAAAGCTCGGGGTTGTTTGCTTTGGCGAAAACGCAGAGGTTCTTTACGAGCCAGGGGAAGCCCCAAAAAGCGTAAAGGAATCAAATGTTATTGATTCAAGCACTAATATTGTAAATGCCTTGAGCTTCACAAAGGAGCTTTTCAAGGATGACACAATAAAGAAGGTGGTTCTTATCACAGATGGTAAGGACACGGACACAAGTGCAAGAGGTAAATTAGTTGCCGAGGTTGAAGCCCTTGAGCAAAAGAATATAACGCTTGATGCAATCTTCCTTGATAACAATTTGAAGGACTCCGAAAAGGAGCTCCAAATATCAGATGTTGAATTGACGGATTCAGTATATTTAGGCAAGGACTCACAAGCAAAGGCACTCGTGCAGGTTAACTATGACGGAATGATTAAAGTTGTTATGTCGGTAAAGGAGCCAGATAGTGACGAGTATGTTGATTTGCCTTACACAATGCAAGAGGTGTATCACGGCTACAATATGATAGAGCTTCCGTTAAAGACCGACAAAATAGGTGTTTATGACTACAAGATAAAGGTTAGTAGCACAAACGATATTTGGGAGCAAAACAATACATATACCTTCGCACAAGAGGTAAGTAGCGACTTAAGAGTTTTATTGCTCACAGGCTTGGAAACCGATATTGAGGCAATAAACGAGCTTTATGAGGGCAGGGCGCAAATTGATTCATTCCTTGTTAATGATAAGGTTAAAAACGAAATTCCTTATACAATAGAGGAGCTATGCAAATATGATGAATTTATAATCTCAAATGTAGATATAAGAAATGTTACAAATATTACATCATTCTTAAATTCTGTTGAGATTGCAGTTTCACAATTTGGCAAAACCTTGACCACAATGGGCAACCTTGAAATCCAAAACAAGGACGATGGTACTCTTGGCTCACTAGGTGAAATGCTCCCTATAAACTATGGAAACGCAAATGGCAATAAAAAGCTTTATACCTTGGTTCTTGATACCTCACATAGTATGAACCAAGCGTCCAAGCTTCCAACAATGAAGGAGGCTGCAAAATCGCTCCTCTCACTGCTTTCAGACGAGGACCATGTTTGTATCGTTACCTTCTCGGGTGACGTAGAAACACTTCAGCCACCTGTTGAGCTAGGACCAAAAAGAGAAGAAATCAATGAAATGATTGATGGACTCTTGCCGTCACAGGGAACCTTCCTTGGCACAGGTCTTGAAAGAGCATTAGACCTTGCAAAGCTTTATGATGCAAAGGAAAAGCAGGTTATGCTTATTTCCGATGGTAAAACAAACGACTACGATATAAACGGAGAGCTTGTTGCTTCAAAAATGAACGCATATGATATTGTCGCATCGACAATAAATATGTTAAATACATCAGATGAGAAGGCATCAAAGCTACTCGAAAGCATTGCAAAAAAGACGGGCGGAACCTATTATCCTGTTTCTAGCCTCTCTAAAATTGACGAGCTTGTTTTCTCTGAAATAGCAGAGGAAATCACGGATGCAATTGTCGAGGAGGAATCAAGGGTAAATATCGCTCAAATCAAGGACGGAATATTGCTCGGCAACGCAAAAACTCCAAACGACGACATTTCATATATTGATAATATCTTTGGCTTTGTTCAAACAGGTGAAAAGCTTGATGCAACAGTTGTTTTAACTGTTGATTACCTCAAGGACAAGGAAGAGGAAATCATTGTACAAGTTCCACTTTATTCATATCGTGATTATGGTAATGGACGAGTTGCTACCTTTACAAGTAGCCTGTCAAACGGCTGGCTTGATGGCTGGAGTGACGAATTTAAGAGCCTTTTCTTTGGAAATATGCTAAATGAGAATATTCCAAAGGATAGAGTACAATATCCATTCACTGTTGATGTGGAATATGATGGAATGTACACAAGAGTTATGATTACTCCTGCATCATTACGTACGGATGCACAGGCTCTAGTGAAAATCACCTCACCCAGTGGCGAGATTTTGACATTAATCCCAACACAAGCTGATGGTGATGAGTCAAGCGAGTACACATCAATGCTCTTTGATACTCAAAAATATTACTATGACCTAAAAACTGACGAGCTTGGTAGATACGACATTGAGCTTGTATATAACTATGCTATTACAAATGATGGAGAATATCTAAAGTCGGTTAATGCTAATACATTCTTTAATATTTCCTATTCACCGGAATATAACGCATATGAGGTGTTCTCACCATCAAGCCTACACGCATTTGTTAAGGGCGAGGTGGCAGATGGTAGCGGTCTTAAGATTACAAATGACGAAAAGGATCTTGCAACTTATGAATACCGCTTTACAATTCCATTCTTAATTATAGCAATGGTGCTCTTTATCATTGATATTGCAATAAGAGTACTGAAATTCAAGAAAAAATCAAAGGCAAAAGGAGGAAGAATATGATAAACGCAAGAAAAATAATAGCCTTGCTTATGTCTATTTTATTCATTTTCTCCTTGGTTGCCTGCGGTACATATAATCCCGCAATTAACTCAAATACAGACACAGATTCAAGCACAAATACAGACACAGGGCTTGACCAAAGCACAGATTCAGATACCGATTCAAGCACGGCTCCAAAGGAAGAAACAGGCTTCTCGGACGATGCCTTTACGGTTATGCTTCGCTATAATGGAGAGAAGTACATACCAGAGAAAGAGATCATAGTTTATTGGAAGAATGACAACACACTTGAGTCATGTGCTATAAACAACTATGGCTATGCCGGTACAGAAAAGCTTGATGGTGACTATCGCGTTACTCTTTCAAGCGTGCCGGAGGGTATGGCTTATAATCCAAACGCATATACTGCGACAAACGACGAGAGAAATCTCATAGTTGATATTTACGATTTAAACACAACCAAGGGCAAGGGTCGTGACCCTTATAATGGAATTAAGCTAAATAAAACTGCAGTTTATAGTGTTACCTTGAATAGCAAGGACCACGTGGTTTATTTTGACTTCACACCAACCGCAAATGGTATGTATACAGTAGAGAGCTGGATGGATACAACCGAGAACAAGTATAATCCTTATTGTGATGCATATACAGGCTCTGTTGCATTTAAGCTCTTTGATAAAACCATTGATGGTGGTGGCGCAGAGGGCATTTACACAAAGAACTTCAAAAACGGAATTGATGTAAATGACGATATGATAGGAAATGTGCTTACCTTTGGTATTCACGTAGATAGCGAAAGTGTTGAAAACTATCCTGTAACTGTTGTTTTTGCAGTTCAGCTCAATGGTAGCTTTGATAAAATCACTAACCACGAGTACGATATGTATGTGCCGGAGGATCCTTATGCATATAAGGCAGGCTGTATCACCTATGGCTCTGATTATAAAATGGTTTATGCAGAGGAGCCAATTCCTGGCAGAGAAGGCGCTTATATGTTCAAAGAGGATAGCTATAGGCTCTGGAAGAAGTCAGAGGGCGGAGATGGCTACTACCACGTTTATGACGAGGAAAAATATAGCATTGCCAATTATCCAAACGGATATATGGATGGTTACCCCGAGGGCTATGGACCTATTCTGTATGCAAGCATAAGCGTGCCTTGCCGATTCCTTGATAGACCATTTACAAACTTCGAGATAGAGAGCAAGCCATTATCTATTAAGGTTAGTGACGATTTAAGGGTCAACTATAAGCACTTTATAGAAGGCTACTCCTCATTAGCAACCAGAATGTACGACCCAGCAATGGGTGGCTACATTTCAAGCTATTATTGCTTCAAGGGCTGTCCTTGCCACCCGGATGACCAAATTTATGATTTCGTTTGCCTTGAGGGCTGTACAAAATGCCTTGACGAGTGTCGCCAAATGAAGAAGGAATTTGTCTTGGAATATGACGAAAACGGAAAACCTATTTCCTTCTTTGAAGGAATTCGAGCATATGCAAACATAGACGGTGGAGTTGCGGTAACAGAGGAACTAAAAACCTTCCTGTACAGGTTGAGCGTTGCGCAAAGATATTTTGCCGACGGAGAGGGTTGGGTTGAAACAAATGATAAGCTCAGCGTAGATGCCTCGGATGAGTCACAATGGCTATTTGCATGCTACTATTATGAAAAAATAAACTAAATTTTAGAAGAAATTTCATAAAATTGTAGAAAAATAGAAAATTATATGATATAATGGTTTTACCATATATTTTAAATTTTATATTATTATAGGTTTCAAGTAAAAAATTTGAAATATATAGATTTATTTTTTAAGGGGGTCCTTTCAAATGAAAAGGAAATTAACACTTGTTGTATGTGTTATTGCTACATTAGCAATGATCTTTACACTCGCTTCCTGTGGCGGTAGTGATCATACACATACATATGCGCAAGAGTGGAGCTCCAATGATTACGGTCACTGGTACGCAGCTACCTGTGGTTGTGAGGGAGAAACCGCTAACTATGGCGCACACGTCGATGCCGACAAGAATGGTGTTTGTGACACATGTGCTTATGTTACATGTACTCATGAATACGAAACAGAATGGCAAAGCGACGAAACACATCACTGGAATAACTCTTCTTGCGGATGCAATGTAAAGGGTTCATACGGTGAGCACATTGATGACGACAAGAATGGTATTTGTGACACATGTGAATATGTAATGTGTGAACATGAATACGAAACAGAGTGGTCAAGCGACGGCGAAAATCACTGGCACGCACCAACCTGCGGATGCGATGTTGACAATGCAGATGTTGCAAAGCACGTTGATACAGTATTTGACGGCGTTTGTGACGTTTGTGGAGCAGTTATCTGCGCACACGCAGATGACGACAAGGACGGCATTTGTGATAATTGTACATATGTAATGTGCACACACGAATTTGCAAAGACTTGGAAAACAGATGAAAAGGGACACTGGCACGAGGCTACATGTGGCTGTAACGTAACTGATGGTTATGCACTTCATGAAGATAAGGTTGGCGGTGAAAACGGTGGCAAAGACGGTAAATGTGATGTATGTGAATACGTTCTCTGCACACACGAATTTGCTTCTAAATATTCAAAGAACTCAACCAAGGCTTATCACTGGTTTGACGCAACCTGTGGTTGTGATGTAGTAAAAGGCAAAGAAGAGCACACAGACACTGACAAAGACGGTATCTGTGAGGTTTGTAACATGGAATCCTGCGAGCACACATATGCAGCTGAGTGGACAAGTGACGCAACAGGTCACTGGCATGCAGCTACTTGTGGATGCGAAATCAAGGGCGACTTTGCAGCACACACACCTGTAGTAGGTGAAACAAGCTCAGCTTGTGGAGTATGTGAATTTGTAATTTGTGCAGAGCACACATATAATAATTTCTATAACGCAATAACTGAAGAGCACTGGTTCGAGGCATCCTGTGGTTGCGATACCGTAAGTGGTAAAGCTAATCACGCAGACGACAACAAGGATGGTCTATGCGATGAATGTGCATGGACAGTTTGTGAGCATGAATTCGCAGCTGAATTGTCAAGCAACGAAACATCACACTGGTACAACGCAACATGCGGATGCTATGTAAACAATGGCAAAGCAGACCACGTTGATGAAGATGAAGATGGCGTGTGTGATACATGTACATTCAAGTCCGCAGTAAAGGACACAGTTGATTCACTCGATAGCGAGGCTTCACTCAATACAAACTCCACAGAATCAATAAAGGATAAGGGAGCTACCTCATCATACGATAGCAGTTATACATATGAAGTATTAGAGGACGGCAGACTTTCTCTTTATAATGAATGGGGAGATATGCAATTTATGTATATCACCCTTACTGATGGTGTTCCAACCTTAATTGATGATGTTTATGGTAATGGAGAAAAAGCTCTTACACCTGTTGATGGAGAAGATGGAGCATATTATTATACAAAGGGCATATACACATACATTATAAGAATTGACGATACAAGTAATATTGTAAATATAGAAACCGCTTGGTCAGCAGAAAAGAATAGTTACTATAAGGTTTACGATAACTATATTGTAGTAAGTGACATTTATGGTAATGTTAAATACTATTCATATTATGGCGAAAACGGCAAACTTCTTTTCGTTATGACTGTAGATGAATACGGCAATATCAACAGAGAAACTGACACTGCAGAGCCTGATTCAATAGCTAGCTACAGCGCTGTTAACTGGAATGTTAGTGCAAGCAACCACGAGGACTTTATTAAGGGTCTTTATAATCTTGGTGTAAACGGCACAACCGACTGGGAAGGCAATGTTTACCCAAGCTATGGCTTTGTTGGCGCGGAGAATGAGGGAGTTTACTCCTTCTCATACCTCTTTGTTGAGGGCTACAGCTGCTTTGTAGTAGAGGCATCCTTCACAGTTGATGCTGAAACAAAAGGTATTACAGCCGCAAATGTTACAATTAAGCAATATAGCGATAGCGATGTAACCTTAAATGCTGGTGCTGATACTTATGTGGTAGCAGATGAGGCAGAGGCAACTTCCTCCGAGACCTATGAAATCACTCAAGCATTTGGCGACCCAATGGATTCAACAAGCAATCCTAACCCACATCCAGCAGCTAACTATATAGTTGACGAATATACAATTACTTATAATGGTGAAGTAGTTAATAATGGCGACACTATTGAGGCTGATGCTACCGAGTCAGTTGAACTAAACTTCGGTGAAGATGTTCTTGATATAATCAAGTATAACACCATTACCGTTTCTGCAACTTATGGTGAAGGCACAGAGCTTCCTTCTTATTGGAACACAATTGGTTCAATTACCGTAAATGAATACAATGATGCAAGACCTATCACCTTCACAGGTAAGGTAGCAGACACATTCGTAATAACTATCGATGTAGAAGGCATAGTAACCACACTAACTATTAAGGTTAACTACCTAACACCAGAATCAATCAACTCCGTTGTTTACGACGAGGATGACAACAAGGTTACAACAGATAACTACACAATTTACATGGGTCAATCACTTAAGATTACATCTTCAGTTGCAGCAGGATGCAACCCAGCATATACAGCAACACTTCCTGCAGGCGCAGCTGCTGCTATTAAGGATAATGAGAATGGCACATGGACATTTACACCTGTAATGACAGGTGACTTTGAAATCACACTTACTTCAGCCGCTGATGCTAACGTTTCAACTGTACTTAATGTAACAGTTGCAGAGCCACCGGCAATTAGCGATGTTTTAAGTGGTGAGCACACAGGCTCTAATATGTATTCAGGACTTACAGTAGGCGCTACATTTACTCCAAGTGAGGAAGGCGCTACTACAGGTAACGTAGTTGTTACTGTAAACGGCGAAATGTTTAGCTATGCAACATGGGGCTGGGAAACTATTGAATACTCTGCAACATATACATATGCATACAATGATGAAACAGGCGCAATCGAGCTTACATATGTTGAGGGTGATGAGTTTACAGTTGAGCTAAATGTTGTTAACTACAAGATTGTAGCTATTTATGAGTTCAATGAATACAAGCTTGTACAAAAGGTTGTAGAGGTTCCGGCTGGCGATCCTACAGAAAGCCCAATTACTGTTACAATGACAGGCGCATACACATACTGCTATGAGTATACATTCACATTTGTAGCAGGTGAGGCAGGCTTCTATCAGTTCACAGTTCCAAGTGGCTTTGGTATATTCAGCGAGGCAGAATATCAGAATTATGGTCAGGCATACGTTGACTTCAATGCAAATGGCGGAACATTCGTGCTTGAGCTTGAAGCAGGCCAAGTGCTCAACTGGCGCTTTGGTTCTCTCGAGGCGATCGAATATTCTGTAGAGTTTGAATATTCAGCAACAGGATTTGAAAATACAACAGAAACATACGTTGTAGTAAATGAAAATGCTACACCTTCCGAGATTACAGTTACAGTTGATCCTAACGGAACAATAACATTTGCTTTTGTACACCCAATGACAGGTATGTCAACTTCAGCTATCTACGAATATGAGCTCGTTGATGGCGTTATGACACTTTCTTTCGCTGGCAATCTAGTTGAGGCGGAAGAAGCATCAGTTACTCTTGTTGATGGAAAAGTAACAGCAATTGTATACTTCGGTAACGAGTATCTCGCTCAAGCCGAGAACGAAACTATAAACGTTTCAGGCAACTACGTTGCAACAAATGAATTTGGTAATACAATTTCAGTTGTTATCACAGACGAAACAGTAACATTTAGCTATACACACCCAATGACAGGTATGCCATTTGAGGCACAATACGAATATGAAATCGTAGATGGCGCAATGGTTCTTTCACAAGGTGGAGTTGCAGTTGATGCAGCTCAAGCAGCTGTTACGTTGACAGATGGTGTTCCAACAGGCGCATCACTCAACGGCACAACATACACACTCGCAAAGGCTGAATAATTTAAAGCTTAAGGAAATATCCTAAACAATAAAAACCACACCGAGGCAACTCGGTGTGTTTTTTCTTATAAACAAAGGGCCTCTCATTTGGGAAGCCCTGTTTTTATTTCTCTTTACAGCCTCCATCTGATGAGGGAGGTGTCAACAAAGTTGACGGAGGGAGAGACTCTTGAACAACAGAATCAATGTATCTACAAACACCTGAAAAATTTTTAAAAATTTCTGTGTTAGATATTCTTAAAACCGATAGATTCATTTGTTCAAGCTCATAGGTTCGTTCATTGTCTTTTATAATCTGCATTTCGGTATAGTGTCCGCTACCATCTAACTCAATTATTAATCTTGCTTTTGCACAATAAAAGTCTGCAATATAATTGCCAATGGCTTTTTGTCGTTGGAATCTCACAGGGTATTTTCTTAAAAAATCATACCATAGTCTTTTTTCATGCTTTGTCATATTTTTGCGCAAAATTTTTGCAAGTTCAATATTCGCTTTGTTATATTCTTTCACTATATCTCTCCTTCAGTCGCCAAAGCGACAGCTCCCTCGTCAGAGGGAGCCTTCTTGTTACTTTTTTGTTTGCTTCTCAATTTCTGCCTCCATCTGATGAGGGAGGTGTCAACAAAGTTGACGGAGGGAGAGAAAATTTAACTTCTTATCCATTTTTCTCAACCTTAAATTCAAACCAGAAGGTAGAGCCCTTGCCGACCTCACTCGAAACACCAAAGCGGGAGCCGTGGAGAAGTAGAATGTTCTTAACAATGGAAAGACCAAGCCCTGTGCCTAATACAGCTCTTTTATGGACTTTATCTACTTTGTAATATCTATCCCAAATTAGTGGCAGATTTTCCTCACTAATGCCCTCACCAGAGTCAACAACGGATATTCTAACAACATCGCCCTTAATCTCTTGGCGCACAATAACTGTTTTATCCTCTCCTGTGTAGTTAATAGCATTGTTTATAAGGTTGTAAACAACCTGTAAAAGCCTTGTTTCATCGGCGTTTACAAAAACCTCACCATCACTTTCAAAGAATATCTTGTATTCCTTGTGCTCAAGTAGCTTCTCGTATCTTTTAACAGTGTCCTCAACCACGCGAGTTAGGGAAATCACCTTTAAATCCATGATTTGAGTGCCGGATTGAAGCTTGGAAACTGTAAGCAAATCATTAACCAAGGAGTTAAGACGTGCTGTTTCATCAATGATAATTTGCATATTTTCTGGTGAGCGCTCGTCAGGAAAATCACGCATAACCTCGCTATACCCAGAAATCATTGTAAGAGGAGTGCGTAAATCATGAGAAATATTTGCAATTAGCTCCTTTTGCGTATCATTGAGCTTTTTTAATTCCGCAGTTGCAGAGTTGAGTGAGGTTGCAAGCTCGCTAACCTCGCGTGGACCCTTTTCCTCAAATTTTACATCATAGTCGTAAAGAGTAAGGCTTTTCGCCTTCTTGCTCATTTTTGAAAGTGGTAACGAAATGCTCCTGGATAGCGCATAGGAAACAATGGTGGATGCTACAATAGCTACAACAGAGAAAATAGCAAGCATATTGCGTATTGCTATAACTGTGCCAGCGGGAGGAGCAATATCCGTGTTTAGAACAACTAAATACCAAACACCTTCACCATCAGGGATTGCAGGGTCTATGGGAATTTTCACGGTTCTGACGTAAACTAACTCGTCAGAGGATTTAATCGGAACATATACATAGCTCTTATCTTGTGCGGCAGAGTTAAACCAGCTTGATAAAATCTCCTCATTTCCTTCATAGGTAATAATGGTGGAGTTTTCATCTGCGTATATGTTTTCGAAGCTGTTTTGACCTATAATTTTGAAAACAGAAGCAGAAACATCATATTCCTCTGTTTTTCTAGCGATATAAGCATTTAAATCATCGCTATCAATATTTTCGGCAATATCAACGGAGGCCTTTTCAATAGAGCTTTCCTTAACGCTTTCAAAAATCGTTTTCAAAAATAACATTTGAAAAGCCCAAATTAACATAATGATAACAAGTGTAAGTGCTATCATTGAAATGAAAATTTGAAGGTTTATTGATAGCCTTTGCTTTTTATTTTCGTTTCTCATCTTTCTTCAAAGCGATATCCCATACCGCGAATGGTCACAATAAAATCGCTATATTTTCCAAGACTTTTTCTTAAAATTTTAATGTGAGTATCAAGAGTTCTGTCGTCGCCAAAGAAATCATAGCCCCAAACATCAGAGAGAAGCTTGTCGCGAGATAGAGCAATGTTCTTGTTCTTTAGCATATAGAAAAATAGCTCATATTCCTTTGGTGACATATCAATTCTTTTACCATCTATATAAACAATACGCGCGGTTAAATCAGCAACCAAGCCACCATTTGCCAAGGAAATAATCTCGTTTTTGCTTTCCCCTTGCTTCTTTCCACCAGCCTTTGACCTTTTCATAATAGCCTCAACACGGAGCATAAGCTCTTTAGGAGAGAAGGGCTTAACAACATAGTCGTCAATGCCAATTTCAAAGCCGTTTATCTTGTCATATTCCTCGCCACGAGCAGAGAGCATAATGATAGGCACATCACTGCTTTCTCTGATTTTACGGCTTGCAGTAAAGCCGTCAAGCTCTGGCATCATAATATCCATAATTATAATATCAAAATTTCCATGAGAAAACTTGTTTACCGCATCCATACCGTCAACAGCCTCGGTAACAGAAAAGCCGTCAAATTCCGCATATTTACGGATAAGCTTTCTTATCATTTCCTCATCGTCAACAATTAAAATGTTATACATTTTTATCACCTCTATTATATTTTAGCATATGTAATATAAAAATTCAATAATTATGTAGCTTCACTCGTGGTTGCAAAGGCTCACTAAACCAAAGACGCACCATCTCCATAGGATAGGTGCGTCTTTGGTTATTTTGAAGGAGAGTAGATAGAGTCTATATTAGATAACTCCATTAAGAACCCTTTTGTTATCCTTGGCTTGCAAGGATAACAGGTTCTTGTATAAGGAGAGTAGGTTGGGTCTAATTTAATATTTTTAACCATTATATTCATAAGTGGTTACAGAAACAATAAGCTCCTTGTAGTTCCTAACTATTTCAAGCTCAAATGTTTCGCCTATTTCCATGTTTTCAACAGCGTTAGAAAGCTCTTGCGTGGTTATGGAAACAAAAGTGTTGCTACCTGGCAATTTAATGCCTGTTATTATATCGCCTGCACGTAATGGTGAGCCGTTTCCTGCAGAAACAACCTCAACTCTGCCAAAGCGATTAGTTTTAATCTGAATACCGATTGTTGGTCTGCCTGTAACATAACCAAAATCCTTTAAGTCATTGTAAACCTTTATTGCATCCTTGTAAGGAATTGCAAAGCCAATGCCCTCAACATCCTCGTCTGCAATCTTTGCATTAACAATTCCAATAAGCTCGCCGTTTCTATTGAAAAGACCACCGCCAGAATTACCTGGGTTAACAGCCGCATCAGTTTGCAAAAGGTTCATTTTAACTCCACCAACGGTAATTTCTCTATCAAGAGCACTCAAATATCCGTTGGTCACAGTTCCACCAAGCTCGCCAAGAGGGTTGCCTATGACGATAACCTCCTCGCCGACCATAAGCTCGCTTTCCTCATTTGCCCAAACAGCACAGGTAAGCTCTCTTTCAGTCTCTTTGATTTTAAGAACTGCAATGTCGCTTTTAGTATCGAAGCCACAAAGAGTAGATTTATATTCAGTACCATCAGTTAATGTGATAGTGGCGGGGGCATACATATTTGTGCTTGCGCCCTCGATAACGTGTGAATTTGTGATTATATAGTAGCCCTTTTCGTTATTTGAATCGTCAAATTTGCCAACAATAACGCCACTACCAGAGCCAGCAGTAGTTTTTATTTCTACTACACTATCCTTAATTCTTGCAATTACAGAAACTCGTGAATCGGTATTAGCAAGAAGAGTGGTGGAAGACTGCTTTTCAGCAGAAACATATGTGGTGTTGTTTGTTACCTCTGGCGTTTTGCTTGAGGTTACAGCACTTGACAAAAAGTTAAGCGAGCCACCGATTAAAAACATAAAGCCTGAAATAACCATCAAAGCAGTGCAAACTATCATTGCAACTGAAATAGTGCGCTTTCTTTGAGGAGCTCTGTATAATATATTTAAATTGTTCAGATTTTCATCATTGTCATTATCAAAATTGTTATAAATATAGTTTGACATTACGCCCTCGATATCAATAAGAAATTTAGAATTTAAGACATTTTTCTAATGATTACGATATTATTTTAATATACGAATGTGAAAAGTATATGAAGACACTCAAAAAAATAATTGAAAAAATAGTAAATAAATCTTGCTTTTGCGCTGAATATATGTTAAAATACCGAATGTAAGTCAGTTTTCAACTTTAAATGCAGTGATGAAGCTTGCCTTTGTTACTATTCGCCCACAGAGAGAGTACCCTTGGCTGGAAGGTGCTTGACGGAAAGCAAAGTGCGTTTCCCTTCGGAGCAGATTTTCTGAAAATATAGTAGGAAAATACGGGCAGTCCCGTTATAGACTGTGGAAGTGATTGCTTCCTTAAAGTGCCGTTTTTACGGAATTTGGGTGGTACCGCGGACCTTTGTTCGTCCCTTGCTTGGAAAAAAGCAGGGGCTTTTTTTATGCAAAATTCTATACGCTTAAGATACCGCTACGCCTAACACAAAGAGCGTGGTTTGCTTGCGCACGATGTCCGTCTTTATGAGCGAAGTCGAATATCCTGCATTGTGCTACACTCAGTATGACGCGCCCATTCTGCGCGCTATTATATATAATTAATGTAGAAAATCCGAGAGGAGAAAAATAATGAAATCAAAGTTAAACCAAATCAGAGAAGAAGCGTTTTCATTATTAAACGATGAAAGCTGCAACATCGAAGAGGTAAGAATTAAGTACCTCGGCAAAAAGGGAGAACTAACATCTGTTCTTCGTATGATGGGACAGCTCTCACCCGAGGAGCGCCCAGTTATGGGTCAGCTTGCAAACGAGGTTAGAGCGCAAATTGAGGAAAAGATTGCATCTCTTTCTGAAATTAAAAAAGCAAAGGAGCTTGAAAAAGCACTAAACGACGAGAAAATCGACGTTACCGCTTATGGTAGAGAGCAAAAGCTTGGCAAATTGCACCCACTAACACAAGTGCAAAGAAAGATGGAGGACATCTTTATCGGTATGGGCTTTAGTATTGCAGAGGGCCCAGAGGTTGAGTATGACTACTATAACTTCCAAGCACTCAACATTCCTGAAAACCACCCGGCAAGAGATACACAGGACACATTCTATATAACAGATAATATCTTGCTCCGTTCTCAAACCTCACCAGTACAGGCAAGAGTAATGGAAAAGACACAGCCACCAATCAGAATTATCTCACCCGGTCGCGTTTACCGTTCTGACGAGGTTGACGGCTCACACTCACCACTTTTCCACCAATTAGAGGGACTTGTAGTTGATAAGGGTATCACAATGGGCAACCTACGCGGTATGCTTGAAACATTTGCAAAAACAATGTTCGGTGAAAAGACAAGGATTCGTTTCCGTCCTCACCATTTCCCATTCACAGAGCCAAGTGCAGAGGTTGACGTTTCTTGCTTTGTATGTGGTGGCAAGGGCTGTCGTCTATGCAAGGGCGAGGGCTGGATTGAAATTCTTGGCGCTGGTATGGTGCATCCAAATGTACTTCGCACCTGTGGAATTGACCCAGAGGTATATAGTGGCTTTGCATTCGGTATGGGTATTGAAAGAATTACAATGTGTCAATATGGCATTGACGATATGCGTTTACTCTACGAGAACAATATTAAGTTCTTGAAGCAATTTTAATTAGAGCGAAAGGAAGGTTATCAGTATGAATTTATCAAGAAAATGGTTAACTGATTACGTTGACGTAACAGAAGTAAATAATAAAGATTATTGTGATAGAATGACCGACACAGGCTCTAAGGTAGAGGGCTTTGAGGTTCTCGCTAGCGATATTGACAACGTTGTTGTTGGTAAAATCACAAAAATTACAAAGCACGAAAACTCCGACCACCTACAAATTTGTATGCTCGATGTTGGAGAGGAAAATGAAATCCAAATCGTAACAGGCGCACAGAATGTGTTTGAGGGGGCAGTAGTGCCAGTTGCTAAAGCTCCTGCAAAGCTTCCTGGTGATATTACAATCAAGGCAGGTAAGCTCCGTGGAGTTGAATCCAATGGTATGCTTTGCTCAATTGCCGAGCTTGGTCTTACCACACACGATATGCCAACTGCTATTGAAGATGGTATATTTATTTTAAACGAGCTTGACGAGGCTGTTAATTTCATTCTCGGTATGGATATTAGAGAAGCTCTTATGCTTACTGACGATGTTGTAGAGTTTGAAATCACGCCAAACCGTCCTGACTGTCTATCCGTTATAGGTCTAGCACGCGAAACTGCAGCCTCCTTTGAGAAGGAATTAAATATTCCAACTCCTTCAGTTAAGGGTGCAAATGATGGTGATAAGGTTGAAAACTATGTTAAGGTTGATATTGAATCAGCTCTTTGCAAGAGATATGCTGCAAGAGTAGTAAAGAATATCAAAATTGAGCCATCACCTCTATGGTTAAGAATGAGACTACGCGCATCTGGGGTGCGTCCAATCAACAATATAGTTGATATTACTAACTATGTAATGCTTGAGTATGGTCAACCAATGCACGCATTTGACTATAAGTGTCTTGACGGCTCACACATTATTGTTAGAGAAGCAAATGAAAATGAATCCTTTAAATCCCTTGACGATATTGACCATACATTAAAATCAGGTATGCTTGTTATCTCGGACG
Organism: Clostridia bacterium; assembly: GCA_017472695.1. GTDB lineage: Bacteria > Bacillota > Clostridia > Oscillospirales > CAG-272 > RGIG2000. Next base: position 43,929 of record JAFUOQ010000021.1, read on the forward strand.
AGAAAAAGGCAGTAGCACTTGCTGGTGTTATGGGTGGCGCAAACAGTGAAATCACAGACGATACAAGGACTGTTGTTTTTGAAAGCGCTAACTTTGATGGTCCAAGCGTTCGTGTTACATCTCGCGCACTCGGTATGAGAACTGAATCAAGTGCAAGATTTGAAAAGGGAATAGACGAGGAAACAGTTATTCCAGCTATTGAGCGCGCTTGTGAGCTTGTTGAGCTTCTTGGCGCAGGCGACGTAGTTGACGGAATGATAGATGTTTATCCAAACCCAAAGAAGGTAAGAGAAATTCCTCTAAACGCAGATAAAATCAACGCGTTTCTCGGAACTAACATTTCAAAACAGGAAATGGTAAGAATTTTAACCTCACTTACATTCAAGGTTGAAAATGATACAGTTTACGTTCCTTCATATCGTGATGATGTTGAGGGTATGCAGGATGTAGCCGAGGAAATTGCAAGAATTTACGGCTATAATGAGATTGAAACAACAAATGTTGTTGCTTCCTTAACACAAGGCGAAAGAACCCCACGTCAAGCATTTGACCTAAAGATTAAGGATACCTTGTGTGCAATGGGTCTTTATGAGATTCATACATTCTCATTTATCAGCCCTAAATATTATGACAAGGTTAACTTTCCAGAGGGCGACCAAAGACGCAAATCTGTTGTTATTTCTAACCCACTTGGAGAGGACACAAGCGTAATGCGTACAACCTCAATTCCTTCAATGCTTGAGGTTCTAAACAAGAACCACAACCTGAAGAATGAGGAAGCAATGCTTTATGAGGTTGCAACAATCTATATTCCTGACGAGGACATAAAGAATCTACCAAAGGAGCCAAAAGAGGTTGTTCTTGGTATGTATGGTGGAGTTGACTTCTATGACTTAAAGGGAGTAATTGAGGGACTATTTGTTGCTTGTGGAATTAAAAATTACACAGTAAAGGCAAAGCGTGACAACCCAACCTTCCATCCAGGCAGATGTGCAGAAATTTATCTTGAAAACGGCGTATGCCTTGGCGTATTTGGTGAAATTCACCCATCAGTTGCCGCTAACTACTCATTTACAAAGAGAGTATATGTAGCAAGCCTTGATTTTGAAGCAATGCTTGAAAATGCAGAGAGTGAAGCTAAATATAAGCCACTTCCAAAGTTCCCAGCACTCACACGTGACTTCTCATTCGTATGCGAGGAAGCTCTTGAGGTTGGAACAATCGAAGATACAATCAAAAAATCAGGCGTTAAGCTCCTTGAAAGCGTAAAGCTCTTTGATATTTATAGAGGAGCACAGGTAGGAGATGGCAAAAAGAGCGTTTCCTTCTCAGTTTCCCTACGTGCCACTGACAGAACCCTTAATGACGAGGAAGCAGATAGCGCTGTTAAGAAGATTTTAAAGAATCTTGAAAAAGAACTTGGAATAACTTTAAGAGCATAAAATAAAAGACTGTTGCAAAACGCAACAGTCTTTTTTGTATTTGATATTGAAAAGCTGTAAAAATAATGCTAAAATTAATATATATTTAAAATTTAGAGGTAGCTTATGGAAATCAAAGAATGTATAGAAACTCGTAGAAGTACAAGAAAATATCAATACGAGCCAATAAAAAGAGAAGTGATTGAAGAAATAGTTAAGGTAGGACAGCTAGCGCCATCTTGGAAAAACTCACAAACTCCAAGATATTATGCAGCAATAACAGAGGAGGCTGTAGAGGCAGTTCGCTCGTGCTTGCCGGGCTTTAACGCAGAAAGAACACATGGCGTTGGCGCTTATATTATAACAACCGTTAAAAAAGGCATGAGTGGATGTAATGCTGACGGTGAATATTTTAGCCATCTTGGTAATGGATACGAGTGCTTTGACAACGGCTTGGCTGTCGAGAATATGCTCCTTTACGCACACTCCCTCGGCTATTCTACTTTGATTATGGGGCTTTTTGATGAAAAAGCTCTCCGCACATACTTGGGTGTGCCAAAGGACGAAGACTTAGTAGTTGTTATTGCGCTTGGCAAAAAGGATGTAGAGCCTACAATGCCACAAAGAAAAGCACTTGACGAGATTTTGAAAATTTTCTAGGGAGAAAAATATGAAAGCATCAAAGACAACCTTGAAGAAATTTATTAAGGGTGCACTTACTATAAGAGATGAGGGCGCATATCTTTGCCCACTCAAATATGAGGAAGCACAAATTGAACAGTTTAGACAGGCAGATAAGGGCTGGGTTTGGCGCTCACAGTTCAGCTCTGGCACAAGAATTGAGCTTCTAACTGACGCAACCAAAATACGCCTTGACTATTACGCAACCGATTTTTCTTCATCTGATAACACCTTTGACCTCTATGTTGATGGTGTTTTAAACTGCGTTCACAAGGTTAAAAAATTCAATTTTGATAGGGCTATATATAATGTTCGCGAGGGCTGGAAGCTAGTGCAAATATACTTGCCAACCGACTGCCATATAGGTATCAAAAACTTCAATATAAATGGCGCATATAAATCGGTCAAGGACAAGGGACAAAAGGTTTTAATCATTGGCGACTCAATTACCCAAGGCTATGGCACATTTATGTCGGGCGCATCATATGCCAACGTGCTACAAAGAAAAACAGGCTATAATATCATAGCGCAGGGAATAGGTGGCTTGCCGTTTAAGGACTGCGTTCTTTACAAGGGAGAATACGAGCCTGATAAAATCATAGTTTCTCTCGGCACAAACTATTACGAATGTCCAGATTACGACTATGAAAATGAGGTAAAAGGCTTCTTTAAAAAGCTAAATGAGCTATGGGGAGATAAGGAAATTATATACATTTCCCCTCTTTGGCGCGATAACGATGTTATTTGGGATAGATTTTTGTGGTGCCGCGAAATTGCCACAAATGAAGCATTAAAATACGAAAACATAACAGTAATCGACGGCTTTGATTTAGTACCACACGTACACGAATGCTACCACGACAAAATCCATCCAAACGCATACGGATGTGAGCTTATGGCTAATAATTTAGCATTCATTTTTAAGGAAATAAACTTCTAAAATAGACACAGGGTGAGCAAAACGCTCACCCTGTTGTTTGTTTAGACTGAATTAAGAAGGCTCCTTTGTAAAGGAAGCTGTCGCTTTTAGCGACTGAGTGATTTAAACAAATAAAACAAAATCCCTCCGAGTTGTTGCACAACCCACCTCCCTTTACAAGGGAGGCTCGGCACTTTTCGCTCTATGCCTTCTGTTGCGCCATCTACTTTGTATGATAATGGTCCTTTACAAAGGATGCGTTCATATCAACTGTACCAACCTCTTTAACCTCGGTTTTTCTCTTTGAGGTTCTAATGCGCTTGGATAATTCCTCCCAGAAAAGCTCGTCATCAAACTCGGAAAGAATAATCTCCTTGCCAAGCCAAGAGGAGAGGTGCATTGCGTTAGAAATGGTTAAACCATTTATGCCCTCCTCACCACGAGCAACTAGCTCACCACCATTTAAGATAGCATCAGCAAACGCATTTAAAACGCCAGAGTGTTGGGGATTTTCACCATCGGTTTCAACCTCGCTCTCCTCAAAAGCAGGACGAGCAAATGGATTGTCGTTTGTGCGAGAAAACTCAGGCTCACTCATTTCGTTTTTCCACATTGTAAGCTTGTTGTTTTCTGCAACCAATTTACCTTTTTCAAGGGTGATTTCAAAACGGTTTGTGCCAGGGGTGTCGCCTGTTGTGGTTACAAAAACACCGGTTGCGCCGTTTGCATATTCACAGTAAGCGCTAACATCGTCCTCAACCTCAATATCGTGCCACTTGCCATAGTGCAATTTAGCCTCTATTTTAGTTGGCATACCGCAAATCCATTGCCAAAGGTCAAGATTGTGTGGGCATTGGTTGAGCAAAACTCCACCACCCTCGCCAGACCAGGTAGCACGCCAGTCGCCTGAATCGTAGTAAATTTGTGGACGGTACCAGTCGGTAATAATTAGGTTTGTACGCTTAATTTCTCCAAGCTCACCACTCTTTACAATCTCGCGCATTTTACGGTAGATGCAGTTTGTTCTTTGGTTCATCATAAGACCAAAAACAACATCGCATTTTTTTGCAACCTCATTCATTTCCTTAACCTGCTTTGTGTAAACACCGGCAGGCTTTTCAACTAGAGTATGAATACCGTTTTGCATAGCCATAATTGCAAATTTTGGGTGGTCATAGTGTGGCACACAAATTAAAATTGAGTCAATTTTGCCACTCTTTATCATTTCTTCAGCATCGGTGAATGTGGCAATGCTTGGTGCTTTTTCCTTTGCCTCTTCAAGTCTTGCTTCCTTTAAATCGCAAACAGCCACCAATTCAACCTGTGGGCATTTTCCACCCACGATATTATCTGTATGAACCTTACCAATGTTACCAAAGCCAAGAATTCCAAGTTTAATTTTTTCCATATTATAGTCCCATCGCTTTCAAGTTTTTATAGCTTCTCTTTAAGCAGTCAAATGGACACTCGCCATGTGTGTCGTCCTGCTCAATCAAAAGGTGCTTTGTGCCTGCCGCCTCAAAAAGAGGAAGGAGCTTTTCAAAATTGATATTACCCTCGCCAACAACAGCCATAGAGGGGGCATTGTCAACAACTGCTAAATCCTTTAGGTGTACGCACTCAAGACGCCCGTTTAGTCTTGGAATCAAATCAGAAAGCTCCATTCCTGCAAGTGCTGCCCAATATGTATCAAGAGTAATGCTTAGTTCGTCAGGAGTGAATGCGTTTAAAATCTTATCAAAGTAATATTCACCATCAGGACAACGGCTAAATTCAAATGCGTGGTTGTGGTAGAAGAATTTTGCACCATTTTCCTTGATTAGCTTAGCCGGCTCCTTGAAATCACGCGCAAATGCAACATAGTTTTCCCAGCTAACCCAGCCTGGCATAACACCAATACCGATGTTCTCACAGCCAAAAACCTTGTGCTTTTTAATAACCTCAATTGTGTTATCTCTTACGTCCTCAGCACCCCAGTGGGTTAAAACGCACTTAAGTCCGTTTTTCTTTAATTCATCTCTTAGCCATTCAGGCTCATACTGGCAAACGCCAGAAATTTGCACCTCGCGAAAACCAATGTCAGCAACGCGAGCAAGCGTCTCGCTAAAATCCTTAATATTGGTGCATTTATCTCTTAAAGTATAAAATTGTGCTCCGATTTCCATAATTAACCTCAATATTTTAAATTTAATTTATCAAGTGTGCATTTTAATGCAGAAACGCCAGCATCAAATGCAACATTTGTGTCGTTATATACAGGAGTATGCGATAGGCTCTCGCCATTTTCAAGCTCGGAAAGACCATAAAACTCCATTAAGTGTGGCTCAAGGGTGAGTACCTCGCCACCTTTTTTTGCGTATTCGCCAAGTAAATATTCAAGGTTGCCAGCACCCATGCCACAAGGCACAACCTGTTTAGTTTTCAAGGCGTCCTTTATGTGCATATAGTCAACATAAGGGTTTAATTTTGTCCAAGCCTCTTTAGTGTCAACATCGCATTGAACAAAGTTTGCAGGGTCAAAAATAGCCTTAATTTCAGGGAGTGCTTTGTGAATTTTCTCACAATTTTGCCAAGTATCTCCAAAAATTCCCTTTTCGTTCTCGTGGCAGAGAAGAATACCAGAAGGGGCTACCTTCAAAAACCTTTCAAGCCTGTCAAGAGCCAACGCTTCATCTCTTGTAAAGAAGCTAAAAAGTCTAATTCTTGTACAGCCTAAAATTTGTGCGCTCTCCATAAGATGCTCAAAATCCTTTAGCTGACCAGCAAAATCATTTTCCGGGTCGTTTTTACCCATAGGTGAGCCAAGCGACCAAACCTTTAAGCCATTTTTGTCAAGCTCGTTCTTGATTTTTTTTATTTTAGCGTGTGAAATATCCTTAATATTTTCCCCGTCAACTCCTCTAATTTCAAGGAGCTTTATATTGTTTCGGCATAAAGCATCAATCTGTCCACTTAATTCATTACTTGCTTCGTCAGCAAATGCACAAAGTCTCATATTATACCCCCGAATAAGCAGAAAAACCGCCATCAACAGGGATAACAATTCCTGTTACAAAGCTTGATTTTTCGTTGTCAACTAAATACATAAGAGTGCCTAAAAGCTCGTCAGCCTCGCCAAAGCGACCCATAGGAGTAGCACGCAAGATTTTCTCTGTGCGAGGGGTAGGATTGCCATTCTCATCAAAGAGCAATTTTTCATTTTGCTTTGTTACAAAAAAGCCTGGCGCTATTGCGTTTACTCTTATTTTAGCATTTGCAAAGTGAACTGCAAGCCACTGTGTTAAGTTAGAAACACCACTCTTTGCTGCACTGTATGCAGGGATTTTTGTAAGGGGTCTAAACGCATTCATAGAGGAAATATTAATAATAACTCCATCGCGATCAACCATGTCGGGAGAGAAGACCTGTGTTGGCAAAAGTGTGCCAACCAAATTCAGGTCAAAAACAAAGCCGAAATCATTTTTATCAAGATTGAAAAATGTCTTAATATCGTCGCGATTTTCGTCGTTTTCCTCATAATACTCATGTGCAATTGTTGCGCGTGGACTATTACCACCTGCGCCGTTTATAAGTATGTTGCACTTGCCATATTTTTCTGAAATTTCAGCGTGTACGGCCTCAATGGATGCTTTATCAAGCACATCACATTTAAAGGCATAAGCATTAAAGCCCTCGGCGCGTATTTCGCTTGCCACTTTCTCGGCACTTTCTAAATTTATATCAAGTAAAATAACTGTTGCACCGTTTTCTGCTAGGCATTTTGCAAAAGCAGAGCACAAAACTCCACCAGCACCAGTTACTACTGCTAGCTTATTTTTCAGTATCATTATTTATAATCTCCTTGAATTTTGTCATATAAACATTCCAGTCATAGCGCGATAAGAAATGCTCTCCCTTGCGCATATAAAAGCAAGCATCACCATCGAGCAATATGTCGGTTTCATTTGGTAAAGCACCATTTGAAATAAGCCCATTTTTACCATAAAGCTCCCAAGCGTATGAAGCAAGATGACAGGCTAAAAATTGTCCGTCATTATCTGCCCAAAAGTCCTTTTCTGCACCGCCAACAACTAAATATCTTGGCGCAATTAGGGAAAGGAGCATATGCTGGTCAAATGGTAAAGCTTCTTCATTATCGCGATATTTTAAGTAGCATTTTTTAAACCAAAACGGGAATGTATCAGTAATAGCAACGATTGTTTCGTTGCCCCTAACCTTTCCGCGTGAAAGGGAAGCACCACAGCATCCACTTTCATTTGCACAGGTTAATATAAATCTTGGGTCACGGGCAGAGGTAAGTATAGCAGTCTTGCCAAGGCGAGAGTGACCGATAATTGCTACATTTTTAGTATCAACCTCACTTCGCGTCATAAGGTAATCCATACAGGCAGATGCCATATAAGACCAAAGTGCCAGCTTGCCATATTTTTCGCCACCACCTTCAAAAATGGATGCTAGTCCATTTTCAAAATCACCGTCGTCACTTGTTACATCCTTGTAGCAAAAATAGAAAACGCCAAAGCCATTATCAATTATTTCTTCAAGTGGTAAATATTTATTTGGAATTTCCTCGCCAAAGCCAATATTTAAAAACACAGGCACGTTTTCTTTGCCCTTTGGCAAAAGCAAGTGGGTCTTTACTGTATGGCATTTCCCATCGTTTTCAAAGGTGAAATTAACAGTTTCCCAAGTAACCTTGCCACCAAAGCTGTGCTCACCGTTCTCGATAGCTATAGTGGGAGTGATTTTTTTATCAATTATGCCGTATTCCTCGTTTGTAATTAGGGTAAAGAGGCTATCTTTATATTCTTCCCATTTAGCAAGCGAGTCGATTTTTTCACCATTAACGGAGAAAAAATCAGGCACATTTCTTTTTTCTAGCTCTTTAATTATCATCTTTTACCAAGCAACCTTTCTGTCGCCTCGAAAAGTCCTGCGATATATGTAGCACCAAGTGCTCGGTCGTAAAGCCCATAGCCGTAGCGACCAGCCTCGCCCCAAATCATTCTGCCGTGGTCAGGACGCACATATCCATCAAAGCCCTCCTCAACCAAGGACTTAACAATACCAAACATATCAATCGAGCCACATTCGGTAGGATGACCAACCTCGTGGAAATCACGCTCGGCTGTGATTTTTATGTTGCGAAGATGTAAGAAATGGATACGATTAGCATATTTTTTTGCCATTTTAGGTAGGTCATTATAAACTGATGCACCAAGAGAGCCGGTGCAGAAGGTAAGACCGTTTTCCTTTAATGGAACGATATTTAAAAACCTATCTATGCTTTCCTCGTCAGTTATAATTCTTGGGAGTCCAAAAATGTCCCACGGCGGATCATCTGGGTGGATAGCCATATTGATTCCTACCTCGTGCGCAACAGGAATAACCTTATTTAAAAATACAGAAAGATTTTTAAATAGCCCCTCCTTGCCAAGCTCCTTATATTTTAAAATTAAACCCTCAAGCTCATTTTTTGTGTAGCTTTCGTCCCAACCGGGAAGTGACAATTCACTAGTTAGTGGGTCAAGAGAGAGAACAGTTTCCTCGTTGTAGGCAAGGGAGTTTGAACCATCAATGTTTTGGTGCTCAAGCTCACTTCTTAACCAGTCGAAAACAGGCATAAAGTTATAGCAAACGCATTTAACCCCGTGCTTTGCAAGTCTTCTTAAATTTTCACAGTAGTTTTCGATAAGTCTTGGTGCGTTTTCCCCACCATATTTGATTTCCTCGGGCACGGGAACGCTTTCAACAACCTCAAACTCTAGTCCATTTTCATTTGCTTGATTTTTAATTCTTAAAATACTTTCCTCTTGCCACACCTCGCCTGCTGGTACATCATAAACAGCAGACACAATTCCACTCATTGTTGGAATTTGACGGATTTTCTCCAAAGAAACGGGGTCGTTTTCCCCGTACCAACGAAAGGTAAGCTTCATATTTTTCCTCCTCGCTTTATCTTCATTCTAGTACTATTATAATATAATTGTTTTTACAATACAATTGTATTTTTTATCAAAATATATTGTATTTCTTGTCATATTGTGATACTATAAAAACGAGGTGATATTATGGAGTACATAGAGGGAGAGGGCTTTTCACTTTCTCACACAATAACAAAATCGCCAAACGACAATGATTTTGAGCCTCATATACACGAGAATTATGAGCTCTTGTGCGTTGTCAAGGGTGATGTCAGCTATATAGTTGAGGGACACAAATACAAGCTTTCAGATGGCGCACTCATGCTTATGCGTTCAAGCGAAACACATAAGCTAATAGTTGATAAAAGCACGGAATATGAAAGATATGTTTTGAGTTTTTCTCCGTCGCTTATTTCAAAAATCGGTCTTTCAAGAGCACTTTTATCTCCATTTAAGGAAAGAAGCATAGGAGAAAAGAACCTATATTTGCCAGAGGAGTTTAAATATATAGCACCCACCTCATATTTCGAAAGAGCATTCAATGACGCTGGTAGCCTAGATGAGAAGGATATAGCGATTTCCTTACTTGCTCCGCTTCTTTGCGAGATTAAATGCGCCTTTGATAACAAAGAGGAATTTACAATACGAAAGCGCACCTTGAGTGAGGAAATAATCGCATATATTAACGATAATTTAAAGAACGATATAACTATTGGGAAAATAGCAAACAGTCTGCACACAAGCCAAACACAGGTTTCAAGAGTGTTCAAAAAATCGGTTGGAGCATCGGTTTATGACTATGTGCTTACAAAAAGATTAATCTTATTTAACAAAAGACTCTCAAAGGGTAAAAATATTCAAGAGTTGGCAAGAGAATGTGGCTTTCATGATTATTCTTCATTTTATAGATTATATAAAAAACGCTTTGGCATATCTCCCGCATCAAGTATAAAAAACAAAAGCAACTAAGGAATCTTAGTTGCTTTTTCTTTAGCAAAAAATATGCTTTTTCATAATATGGAGTATAGAAAAATAAAAGGAGAAAATTATGGAAAAGCCAACAGTAGCGGTGATTTTTGGTGGAGAAAGCTCGGAGTATGAGGTTTCACTGTCCTCTGCCTATTCCGTGCTTTCTGAAATCGATTATGAAAAGTACAACATTATAAAAATAGGAATAACAAAAAATGGAAAATGGTACTTGTACTGGGGAGAAAGCTCTCTTATTTTAAATGATAAATGGCACGAGAGCCAAAGCAAAAAAGAGCTTACAATTGATATAAACGAGGGTAGGCTACTAGCAAATGGCGCGCCACTTTTAATTGATAAAATTCTGCCGGTTTTACACGGAGAATATGGCGAGGATGGTAGACTTGGAGCGCTTTTTGAAATCTTAAAAATGGACTATTCGGGATGCCAGTTTTTCTCAAGTGCAATTTCAATGGATAAGGACACAACAAAGCTAATAGCCGAGAGAGAGGGAATAAATGTTGCAAGGTGGCTTGTCGTTTTTGAGTCGGATTTAAAAAACGAAGCCAAAATACAAAAGGAAGCTCGAAAAATTGGCTATCCTGTGTTCGTAAAGCCGTCAAGAGGAGGGTCAAGCGTAGGGGTTTACCAAGCCAAAACCGAAAAGGAGCTAATTCCTTTGATTAAAGAAGCCTTCAAGGTTTGTCCAAAGGTCTTGATTGAAGAAAAAATCAACGGCACAGAAACCGAAATCGCTGTGTTATATAAAAATGGTAAAGCAGTTTTCTCAACTCCTGGACAAATAAAATACAAATCTGAGTTTTATGATTATGATGCAAAATATAATTCAAGCGAGATTGATTATATAATCCCTGCACGCATAACAAAGGAAAGTGAAAAGAGGTTGCGTCAATATGCAAAAAGACTATGCCGTGCCTTGGAAATTAAGAATTTAAGCCGTATGGACTTTTTTGTAACAGATTCAGGCAAGGTTGTCTTTAATGAGGTTAATACATTCCCTGGCTTTACAGGGATAAGTATGTTTCCAAAGCTACTTATGCACGATGGCTATACCTTCAAAAATATTATTAATTATATTTTAAATATATAAATAAACTATTGAAAAACATTTACCCTTAATGTATAATTAAAAGGAGAGATTATGGACAAATTTTCTCTTAATTTCTTAAAAAACAAGACCGTGTCCTTGATTGGATATGGCGTTTCAAATAGGGCAATTGGCGAATATCTGCAAAAAAACGGCATTGGTTTTTTAGTAAGGAGTCGTGAAAATGTAGATTTACCAAGTGGAATAGAGGGCGTTTTTGGAGAAGACTACCTTAAAACCACCGAGGATGTTGTTTTTCGCTCTCCCTCGGTCAACCCGAGATATTTAAAGGGTAATGGGCGCGTTTTTACCGAAATTTCATTTAGTCTAGAGGGGACACACGCATACAAAATTGGCGTAACCGGCTCGGACGGCAAAACCACAACATCAACAATGATAAATGAAATACTAAAAAGGGAGCACAGCTCGTTTTTAGTTGGAAACATTGGCACACCACTTATTAAGTATGCCGACAAGATAAAAAACGACGACTATTTGGTTTGTGAGCTTTCATCATTTCAGCTTGCTGATTATACGCCAGTCCTTGACATAGCTGTTGTCACAGGCATAAGTCAAAATCATCTTGATTGGCACACCTCAATGGCTGACTATATTTTCGCCAAAAGAAACATCTTAAAAAAGGCAAGGCTCGTTGTTGTCAATTACGATTCGCCATATAAGGATTTTTTCCTAGGAGAAAACACAATATATTTTTCTCTTCATGATATAAGCCATCTAGCAAAAAGAGGCATCGATTGTGTATATATAAAGGATGATATTATTTACCACAACGCCACATCACTTTTTGAAAAGGGGATTATCAAGGCAAAGGGAAAATATAATCTTTTAAATGCACTTTCTGCTATCTCGGCAACCTATGACTCGGTGTCGCTTAATTCTATAAGAGAAGCACTTTCTAGCTTTTCTGGAGTTTCACACAGGGCACAAGAGATAGACAAAATAAACGGCATTACCTTTATAGATTCTTCAATTGACTCAACTCCTGCGCGCACAAAAAGCACCTTGAGTGCCTTCCCAAAAGAAAAAAGTATAGTAATAATGGGTGGCTACGATAAAAATTTATCATATGAATGCTTGGGCGAGGAAGTAAGAGATTTAAAGTGTGTTGTGCTATTTGGTGAGAATCGCGAAAAGATTTATCAAGCTATAAAGAGTAGCGTCAAAATAATAAATGTAAATAATATTTTCGAGGCAACAAATGCCTCATATAAGGAGGCAAGCGTGGGTGACTTTGTCATTCTTTCCCCTGCGTCTGCTAGCTTTGATATGTTCAAAAATTATAAGGAAAGAGCAGAAAAATTTAAGAAAGCGATAAGAGACTTAAAAAATGGAGAAGTTGAAACAGATTTTAAATAGCTTAATGGACTGCCTTTCCCTTTCAGGGCACGAGCTTTATGGTGAAAGCACTATAAAAGCACTTGCCGAGGGGATTTGCGACGAAATTAAAACTGATAATATGGGCACTTTTCTGCTTATAAAGAAAAGCGCAAGGGAAAACGCCCCAAAGCTACTTATTGATGCACACTATGATACTGTTGGTCTTATGGTGACAGGCATAAAAAAGGGTGGCTTTCTTTCCATTACCTCTGTTGGTGGACTTGATACCAATATATTGCCCTCAACCGAGGTTACAGTATATGGCAAGGAAAAGGTTTATGGCATTATTACCTCAACCCCACCACACTTAAGAAGTGGCGAGCCAAAATCTCCTAAAATGGATGGCCTTTATATTGACACAGGCTATTCAAAGGAGAAAATCGAGGAGCTAGTTTCCATTGGCGACCCTGTTGTATTTAAAAATACAGTTGACTATATAAATGGAGACTATGTTACAAGCGCATATCTTGACGATAAGGCTTGCCTTTGCTCCGCTTTAGATGCATTATCAAAAATGGATAAAGACCAAATGGAATTTGATATATATTTAACTGCTTCCGCACAGGAGGAAACAGGTAAGTGTGGCGTTGCCAGAGTAGCCTTTGATATTGAGCCGGATTTGGCTGTTATCACAGATGTTAACTTTGCAAAAACAGAGGACGATGAATCCTTTGAATGCATAGAGGCAGGCAAGGGCGCATCAATTGATATTTCTGCAGTTACAAACAGAAGAATTTCAAAAAATATAATGAAATATTTAACTAGTGAGGGCATTGAATATCAGGTATGCTGTGAGCCGGGCGCTACCTCAACAAATGCGGATTTTGTTTCAATCAGCGGACAGGGCGTTCCAACAGTTCTTATGAGCGTTCCACTAAAATCAATGCACACACCAAGCGAAACAGTTAATTTAAGAGATATTAAATCTCTTTCCGAAATTTTAGTGAAAATCGCTTACCATAAAGATATTTTAAATTGAGGAGAGGGCATATGAAACAACTATTAAAAAAGCTTTCTCTTGAATTTGGTCCAAGTGGATGCGAGGACAGGGTAAGAGAAGCAATAAAGGAAGAAATCAAGGATTATATAGTCGGCAAGGAAGCTATCGAGGACGGGCTTGGTAGCTATATTGTTCATATGGGTGGTAACGGCCCTAGGCTTATGATAAGCGCGCATATGGACGAGGTTGGCTTTATGGTCACAGGCATTTTAGATAACGGACTTTTAAAGTTCGGCACTGTTGGTGGCATTGACCCCGTGTGCTTAAGTTCAAAGCGTGTAATTTCCGAGAGCGGTGTTAAAGGCAACATAATTTCAAAGCCAATTCACCTCTTGTCAGCAAGCGAGCGTGGACAAGCCCCCAAAATGAAGAATTTGTCTATTGATATAGGTGCAAATTCAAAGGACGAGGCACAAAAATTGACCTTCGTTGGTGATTACTTTACCTTTGACTCTGACTATTGCGAGTATGGAGAGGGCTTTGTTAAATGCAAGGCACTTGATGACCGTCTTGGCTGTGCTATTATGTGCCAGCTTATAAAAGATATATATAATGGAGAAATTGAGCCAAAATACGACCTATATTTTGCATTCACCACAAGAGAGGAAATAGGCTATTCTGGAGCTTATGGCGCAAGCATGAGAGTAAGACCGGAATATGCAATAATTCTTGAATCAAAGGCGGTAGCAGATATAGCAGGCGTTGGGGAAGAGAGTCAAGTGGCAACGCTTGGTGATGGAGTTATTATCTCATTTGCCGACAGAGGAACAATTTACGACCATACCTTTGTTAAGCATATTAAAGCAATAGCTGATAAAAACGGAATTAAAAACCAAACCAACAGATATATCTCGGGTGGAAATGACTCAATGCATATTCAAAAGAACGCAGAGGGTGCAAGGGTTTCAACCTTGTCCTGTGCTTCAAGATATATCCATTCACAAAGTGACGTTATTCACATGGACGATTTTGAGTCAGCCTACAAAACAGTAAAAGAGGTAATTAAAAATGATGGATCTAATTAAAAAGCTTATGAATGTGCCCTCTGTTTCCGGCAGAGAGGAAAAAATAAGAGAAGTAATAAAAAATGAGGTGTCCCCATATGCTGATGAAATTACGGTTGATGCTATGGGCAACCTGATTGCAAGAAAAAAGGGCAACGGCAAAAAAATCATGTTCTGCGCTCATATGGACGAAATCGGATTTTTTGTTACTCATATAGATGGTGACGGAAACATAAAGGTTAGCCCAGTTGGTGGAATTAATACCTTGAGCGCATCATTCCAAGAGGTAGTGAGCGAAAATGGAACATATGGCGTTTTAGTGGCTGAATCCTCAAAGGAAGTGCCAAAGTGCGAAAATATGTATATAGACATTGGCGCAAAGACCAAAAAGCAAGCAGAGAAAAGGGTACAAATTGGAGATTTCTTTGTTTGCGTGCCTAAATTTAGAAAGCTACAAAATCAAAGATATGTTGGCAGACCATTTGATGATAGAATTGGTTGCGCTATTTTGATTGAGGCGATAAAGCAGGTTAAGAGTGAAAACGACTTGTATTTTGTATTCTCCGTGCAGGAGGAGGTTGGCATTCGCGGTTCAAAGCCGGCAGCGTTTGCTGTAGCTCCCGACATCGGCATTGCTCTTGATGTAACTGCAATAGGGGACAAGCCAGGTTCACCAACAATGGATGTTAAGCTTGGCTCTGGCTGTGCTATAAAAATTAAGGATCAAAGCGTAATTTGCTCACCTGATCTCGTTAAAAATATGAGAGAAATTGCCGATGGCGAAAGGATTAAATATCAAAACGAAATGCTCCCATTTGGTGGTACTGATACAGCTTCAATGCAGGTTGCAGGCAAGGGCGCCAAGGTTGGCGCGATTTCAATTCCATCAGCTTACATTCATTCAAGCTGTGAAATGATTGATATGATAGATGTAAAAGAGGCAGTAAAATTAACTGTCGCTCTTTCAAATAAGCTTTAATTTGGAGGAAAAATGAAAAAAGTAATATCGCTTATTTTATGTATAGTAGTTCTTTGCTGTGGACTTGTTGCCTGTGGTGGTGACTCCGAAATACCAGATGGTATGAAAAGAGCAAAGGATGACTCCAAAATATATACCTTCTGGGTGCCAGAGGAGTGGCTAGAGATTGAAACAAATTCTGATGCTGCACTAGTTCAGGTTCAAACAGAGGGCTCACTTGGTAATAAGGCTGTTTTAAAGGCGGAAACAGTTAACGCTATGGCTTGGCCAATTAGTGACACTATCTTGAAGGATGAAAAGCTTTCAAGCGAGGAAAAGGAAGACAAAGCCTATGAGAGCTATGTGACTGACTATAAGACACAGCTTACAGGCGCATTTACCGAGGTTTCCGAGCTTGCAGAGGGCGTCTCAGTAAGAGATGATGCAAGGCTTTATATTTTTACTGCAAAGCACAACAGAATTTACTATAAATACTATATGAATGTAATTGTAGCAAACGGCTATTATTTCGTTGTTACCTTTAATTTCCCACAAAACAATCTAGAAGAAGATGGAAATGGTGGCTTTAAGGAAACAGAGTCACTTGATAAGGCGAAATTCTCTGATAGCGATTACCTTGAAACAATGGATGAAATAGTTACACTTTTTGAGACTAACGGCTGATATGGAAATAATATATTTTGATAATAGCGCAACCACTAAAATTAGTGAGCGCGCACTACAAAAATTAAACGAAATAGCCATTTGCCATTTTGGCAATCCCTCCTCGCTACATTCGCTAGGACTTGACGCAGAGAAGGAAATTTCTCGCGCGAGAGGGATAATTGCTAAAAGCCTAGGGGTTGAACGCGCTCAAAAGGGCGAGATTGTTTTTACCTCCGGTGGTACAGAGGCTAACAATATCGCAATTTTAGGTACTGTTTTTGCAAAAAAGAGAAGAGTAAATGAAAAAATTCTTACAACCGTAGGCGAGCACGCATCGGTTGAAGAGCCTCTTGCTTTTTTAGAAAAAATGGGATATAATATTGTGCGCGTGCCCACAAAAGAGGGCGAAATCGACCTTGAGTTTTTAAAAGAGAACGCAAAGGATGCAATTTTAGCCACCTTTATGCACGTAAACAATGAAACAGGCGCACTTTACGATGTAAAAAAAGCGTTTGAAATAGTAAAGGAATGCTCCCCTAATGCAGTTTTACACACAGACTGTGTGCAATCGTATCTCAAGGTTAAATTTACAAAAAAATCGCTCGGAGCAGACCTAATTTCCATAAGTGGACATAAGGTTAACGGACCAAAGGGCGTTGGCGCTTTGTATGTCAGCCCCGAGATAATTAAGGCGAAAAAGCTCTCACCTCTATTTTTTGGTGGAGGACAAGAGGAAAATTTGCGCTCGGGTACTGAAAATGCTTATTCAATTTGTGCCTTCGGTGAGGCAGTAAGCGAGCATATGGCTAATTTTCCAAAGGAAAACGAGCAAATGAAGGACCTGCAAGCCTACATAATAAACGGGCTAAAGGAAATAGATGGAATAAAATTAAATTTACCAAAAAATTATGCACCTCATATAGTGAGCGTAGCACTTTTGGGAATAAGGAGTGAAACAACGCTTCATCACCTATCCTCAAAGGGCGTTTATGTTTCAAGTGGCTCGGCTTGCTCGTCACATTCGCAAAAAAAGGTGAGCCGCGCATTAGCTGGCTTTGGGCTTGAAAATAATATTATCGATTCCTCTGTGCGCATATCACTATGCCCACAAAACACAAAAGAGGAAGCAGATATTTTAATTGATGCAATAAAAGATGCAAAAGCAAAATTGGTAAAAAGATAAGGAGAGACAGAAGTGGATTTCGATTTAAGCGTATTATGGGAAAATGTCGCACAGCTTTTCCAAAACGGCGGATGGAAAATGGTTGTGATGTGGATAATCGGAGGAGTTTTAATATTCCTCGCAATTAAAAAACAAATGGAGCCAACACTCCTTTTGCCAATGGGCTTTGGCGCAATCTTGGTTAACCTGCCAAGCTCGGGCGCTACCGAGGTTATTGACCATCTTTTCGAGATAGGAATTAACTCACATGAGCTATTCCCACTCATTTTGTTTATCGGTATCGGTGCAATGATAGACTTTGAGCCATTACTTACCAATCCAAAATTGATGCTATTTGGTGCAGCCGCTCAATTCGGTATATTCTTTACACTTTGTATGGCATCACTCATCGGCTTTGATTTGCCAGATGCAGCATCTATCGCAATTATCGGTGCGGCAGACGGCCCAACCTCAATTTTCGTTGCAAATATGCTAAACTCAAGCTATACAGCGGCAATTATGGTCGCGGCGTACTCATATATGGCGCTGGTGCCGGTTGTACAGCCACCTATTATCAAGCTATGCACAACCAAAAAGGAAAGAAGAATCCGTATGGATTACAAGGGCAGAAAGGTATCAAAGCTCACAAAGATTCTTTTCCCAATAGTTGTTACAGTTATTGTAGGACTTGTTGCGCCTGATGCAGTAGCACTTATCGGCTTCCTTATGTTTGGTAACCTCATTCGTGAATGTGGTGTTCTTAACTCACTTTCAGAAACAGCACAAAAGGTGCTTGCAAACTTAATTACAATCTTCCTTGGTATTACAATCGCTTCAAGAATGACAGCGGAGGAATTTTTAAGATGGGAAACCATAGTTATTATCGGTCTTGGACTCGTTGCATTTACATTTGATACCTTTGCAGGAGTAATGCTTGCTAAATTTATGAACCTCTTTAGCAAGAAAAAGATTAACCCAATGATTGGCGCTGCTGGTATTTCAGCATTCCCAATGTCCGCGCGTGTTGTACATAAGCTCGGTCTTGAGGAGGATAACCAAAACTTCCTTCTTATGCACTCCATAGGCGTTAACGTTTCAGGTCAGGTTGCATCAGTAATTGCTGGTGGCTTGCTACTTGCATTCGTTCAAAACTTGTTATAAGGAGGGCGTGAAAATGAAAAAGAGAATTTTATCAATAGTAATTTTACTCCTCTCACTTGTATCAATATTTGCTCTTTCGTCCTGTGGTAATGAGGAAGCATATAATTGTCCTCAATGCGAGAAGAAATTGACAAATGATGATGGCGAGCTTTTCTGTGAAAATAATCATTTTTATAAAAAGTGCGTAAACAAGGACTGCTCGGCTTTAATTAAAACAGATGATTTATATGAGATTACCTCTGAAAATAAACTCACTTTAAAGGACTCCTACTTCTGCACAAGCTGTGGCACAAACCAAATCGTATGCACAAGCTGTGACGAGGAGGGCGAGCTCGATAGCGTATATTGCCCAAGCTGTGGCAGACAAGTTCTTCAATCAGGTGAAATGAAGTTCAAATTTGATGTTAATGCCCTAGGCGAGAGCGCAATGATTCTCTGCAAGGGAATGCTTGGCATCTTTATCGTAACAGGCATAATTATCGCGTTTATTTTGATTCTTAATACCGTTGTTGAAAAAATCAACCAAAGTAAGAAAAATAAAGAATAAAACACAAAAGCAGACACCAAGCGTGTCTGCTTTTTAATTTGCAATGTTTATAATGGTTAATCCATTTGATATTGCTTTATTTGTCCATTTAAAGCAATTTGAATATTTGTCTTTGAGATAAACAATGGCAATATTTGAATTTTTAATAAGATATTCATTTCTTTTTGATATGGCAAATTTAGGGTGAAATTTTTCAAAGCCTTCAGGAAATGTGGTAAAGGATTGGTTGCCAGATATAGCGCACTCACTAATTCGAGAAAGAACTATCATATAGCGTATATTCTTAAGGCTTTTTGAAATTTTATTTAATATATTTTGAACCATAAAATCGAAGTTTCCATTATTTCCTACAAGAAAAGTTGCAACTCCTTTTTCTGCTAAGGCAAGTATTTCATTTTCTAATCTATCAGCAATAGTTAGTGGTGCATCTCTGTGCCCGAAAAATGTGCAGATCATATTTTCTCCTTTATATGCGATATATCAAACATTATATCATAAAAAATCCAAAATTGCGATATATCGTACACGATATATCGCGCATTTGGTTAAAATAATGATATAAAGCATATATTAAGGAGGGCATATGAATACAAAAGAAGCAGTTGCACAAAGAATTATCGAATTATGCAACGAGAGAAACATTGCTACAAATGCCCTTGCTAATATTTCTGGAGTTTCTCCGTCAACTGTTTATAGTATGTTGAATGAGAAAAGTCAAAATCCGGGAGTAGTTTCAATAAAAAAGCTTTGTGATGGACTTAATATAAGCTTGCGCGAGTTTTTTGATAGTCCCATATTTGATGACATAGAACAAGAAATAAAATAAAAGCAGACACCAATGCTGATATGCACCCCAAAAGTTAGACACTTTTGGAGGTGCATATTTTTTATGTCAAGAAAAAACAAGAAATACTCGCCAGAATTCAAAATATCTGTTATACTAGATATGCGAGAAAATCATTTGGGCTACAAAGAAACAATAC
>JAFUOQ010000022.1 GCA_017472695.1 Clostridia bacterium
ATTTTGTTTTGTGAGTTCCTCAGGTGTTTTTTCAGAGCATCAAACCTTTTTCATCGGTTCTGTTTCGGCGCCCTTCATCAGAGTGCCTTGCTATTATATCAAACCACTTCAACTTTGTCAAGTACTTTTTTAAACTTTTTTTGAAAAATTTTTGTTTTTGTGCAATTTTTGTAAAAAAATGGTTTTTTTCTTCTTTTTTTATTCATTATTAATAAATAATAAAGCGCCCACAGACAATATCCGTGGGCAGCTTTTTAAATTTTTGTTGTTGGTACTGTTTTATCGTGATGACGAATTCTGTTACTAATTTTCTTTGTTTTGTCAATTTCTCCTGCTTTTTCAAGAGATAGTTTTGTTAAGAATGGACCAACGATTTCATAAACAAGAACTGAGAATAATACTATATTAAGTACAATTTCAGCAACTGGATGTGCTTTTCCAAAAGTATCCGTTACGATTGCCGCCATACCAAGTGCAACACCCGCTTGTGGGAAAAGTGTAATTCCGAGGAATTTCCTTACACTTGGATCGGCTTTTGATATATCTGCTGATATTCTTGCACCGAAATATTTACCAAGACAACGGAACAAGATATATACGACACCGATAACAACGAATACCCAGTGGGTGAATACACTTAACTTTAGCTCTGCTCCGCTTATAACGAAGAACAAAACATAAATTGGAGCTGTCCAACGATCAAGTCTATCCATAAGCTCAGCTGAGAAATCACAGATGTTACAGAATATTGTACCGAGCATCATGCACGATAGAAGCGATGAGAAGCCTACGTGTAACGAAACATCGTCTGTGAAGTGAATTGAAAACTTAATCATTGAGATAGCAACTGTTAGAAAGACAAATGCTACGGAAACGGCAAGGCGCTTTGAACGAGAGTGGAAAAATCTTTCGATAAAGTTAAACACAAAGCCCATAAGAGCACCAAGGAGCAACGAGAGTAGAACCTCTAAAATTGGCTCGATCGCAACAGATATTATAACTTGCCATGGATTTGCGCCTCCAACTGCTGACATTGATTTTGCAACACCGAAGGAAATTGCAAAAAGAACCAAACCGACCGCGTCATCAAGTGCAACTACTGGCAACAAGGTTTTTGTAACAGGGCCGTGCGCCTTGTATTGTTTTACAACCATCAATGTTGCGGCAGGAGCTGTGGCTGATGCTATTGCACCGAGGATAATTGCTGCTTGAAGTGGGAATCTCTCTTCTCCCATGATAAAGTGTAATCCTATAAGTGCTATATCTACTACGATGGTCGTAAATACAGCTTGTAAGATACCGATTATTGTAGCTTGCTTACCAAATTGTTTTAAATCCTTGAGTCTAAACTCATTTCCTATTGAAAAAGCAATAAATCCAAGAGCAACGTTTGATATTAGCTTGAATTTTTCGCCTGTAATATCGCTATCTATAAATCCAAGTCCCGAAACATTGAATTGACCAAGTACAAATGGGCCAATTAGCACGCCTGCTATTAGATATGCGGTTACCGCAGGAAGATTCACAAGCTTTGCAAGTCGAGATAACAAAAGTCCTGCAAAGAGGGCAACTGATAAAGTAAATAAGATTTCCATTTTTCTACCTTTATAAATATAATTATAGTTTTTCAAAAACGATATCTATTGTAATACCATGAATCTATTTTGTCAAGGGTAAATTTGATTTTTGCAAAATAAATTTAAATTATATATTAAATGTAATTTTTTGTTGGTTTTTCGCCTTAAAATTACCAATTATATTTTTGTATCAATACACCATAATAATATCAGAGCGTTCGAGATTTATTTTGAGCTGTCTTGTTGATTAGGCGGTTCAAATGAATCGCCTATGCTCGATAATATAGATATTAAACGAACAGGAGTTTATTATGGCTAGCAACAAGATTTCAGTGCCAGAAGCTAAGGCTGCTCTTGACCAATTCAAGATGCAAGCTGCAAGCGAGGTTGGTGTAACTCTTAACCAAAACGGCTACAACGGTAACCTTACTTCAAAGCAAGCAGGTTCTATCGGCGGACAAATGGTTAAGAAGATGGTAGAATCTTACGAAAATTCCATTAAGGGTACACAAAGCAAATAACTTGTTTTTAACAAGATGCTAAGTACTCAATAGCACCCGAGCGTTGTATGCTGGGGGCTAAAAGAAAAAAGCATTTCCTCTCGGGGAAATGCTTTTTTCATGTTATTTATCACCATACTGGGTGATTTTTTTGATTTTTGCCATATCGAATTTTGGCTTGCGCTCGTAGGTGTAGAGTCCGTTTACCTCTTGCTCCACGTCGTAGAGCTGGGTATAGCAGAAGCCGCAGAGGTGTGGGGAGTCAATGAGGGTTTTGGTTAGATACTCGTATCTTTCAAGGAATTCCTCCTCGGTTTTTGGACCGTTTCCATAGCCCCAACCACCAACGCCTTCGATATCCCATCTAATACCACCATATTCGCTGAGATATAGTGCCATATTTTCATATTTTGCAGATTTTTGATATTTTGAAACTTCTCTATGCCAGGGGTGGTTGTCATAATTTGCCGCAAATTCCTCATATGTCGGCGCAAGATATATTTTTTCAAACTCATTCTTATCTTGAATGTAGTCGTGTAAATCATAAATATCAGAAACAACTTGATAGTTACCACTTGTACCAACGCAAGGGCGAGTTGTATCTATTGCTTTGGTTGCGTAATACATTGCTCTTACAAAATCCTCGTTTTGATGCCTATAATCATAGTCCCAGGTTTCATTTAGAGGGCACCAACCGATAATTGATGGGTGGTTGAAATCTCTTGCGATTTCTCTTTGCCATTCAAGCATAAATGGAACTAATTGCTCCATATTTGAGCAGTCTATTCCCCAGTTACCTGTTTCGCCAAATACCATATAACCGAGCTTATCACAATGATACAAAAATCTTGGCTCGAACACCTTTTGGTGTAGGCGCGCACCATTAAAGCCTGCATCAAGTGAAAGATATATATCTCTTACTAGCTCCTCCTCTGTTTCAGCGGTGTAAATGCCCTTCTTATAGAAGCCTTGATCAAGAACTGTGCGCAAATATGTAGGCTTATTATTTAAGAGATAGTGCTTATTATCAAAGCGAGTTGAACGAACACCGAAATAGCTCTTTACTTTATCGTTGCCATAGGTTAATTCAAGGTCATAAAGTCTACCCTTGCCAACCTCCCATAGATATACCTCGTTAAGTGGTAATGCAACGCGTGAAATTCCCTCATTTAATTCAACGGAAATTTCGCCCATGTCCTTACCTTCATATGAGGCACGTGCGCCAAATGTAGCATTACCTACTGCTTCAACCTCGATAACAACATTTTGTTGCTCTGCAGATGGGTAATATTTTACACTCTTGATATAGTTCTTTTCTACATATTCAAGCCATACAGTTTGCCAAATACCAGTGGTTCTTGTATAATCACAACCCATTGAATAGTAGTTCTTTGATTGCTTACCAGATGCCTTGCCTCTTGGATGAGTATCTATTGCACAAACGGTTATTATATTCTCTTCACCGCGCTTTACATACTTTGTAATATCAATATCAAAGCCAACATATCCACCGATATTATGATAAACCTGTTTATGATTAATATATATGTAGCTTTCGTAATCAACTGCGCCAAAGTGCAAAATTACATTTTTATCATTGTTTTCGATATTAACCTTTTTTAAGTACCAAACGCAATTTAAATAGTCGGTGTTGCCTATGCCTGAAAGAACACTTTCCGGGCAGAATGGTACTATGATTTTTGAATTTAGGCTATCTCTTTCGTAGAATTTTCTGTCTC
This sequence comes from Clostridia bacterium, assembly GCA_017472695.1. GTDB lineage: Bacteria > Bacillota > Clostridia > Oscillospirales > CAG-272 > RGIG2000. Next base: position 3,817 of record JAFUOQ010000022.1, read on the forward strand.
TTCCGCTTACGCCAAAATCAAATTCAAACTCCCATTCTCCGTTGAGGTTTTGCCAATTTTCTCTTTCAAATTGGGGATTTGGATGCTCTGGTCTTGGAATTTTATTCATTTTTATTCTCCTTATGGATTATAATTTCTTCATTAATTTTGCAACATAGGTTGCCATTAGTTTCTTTGTGCCGACGTTATCAAACGCGATTTCATACATAAAGTCAGAGCTCATTGGAGTAACATTCATAACTGTGCCCTCTCCAAAGGTCATATGCTTAATTCTATCGCCGATTTGATATACCTCTTGAAGCTTTCTTTCGGGCTTCTTTGGTTGGGTAAAGAGACCACTAATATTTTGTGGCTTTGGTTTTTGTTGCGCTTCAAAGCCACCAAATGATGAAAGCCTTTCTTTTTTCATATCTAAGTATTGAGGGTCAATCTCACGTACAAAGCGAGAAATAGGATTTCTCTGAGTAATGCCATAAAGCATTCTTTCCTTTGTGTGGGTAATTATAAGGGTTTTCTTTGCACGAGTGATGGCAACGTAAGCTAGACGTCTTTCCTCTTCAATTTCAGACGGCATAACAATTGACTGCTGTCCTGGGAAAACACCCTCCTCCATACCAGGAAGGAACACAATTGGGAACTCTAGTCCCTTTGCGCTATGTATGGTCATTAGGGTTACTGCATCTGCGTTTTCGTCATAACGGTCAACATCGGAGATAAGAGTAACCTCCTCCAAAAAGCCCGACAGGGTTGGCTCCTCTGTCCTTTCCTCATATTCCTTTACCGCAACGCAAAGGGAGTCAAGGTTCTCAAGACGTTCAGCCTCTGCTTGACCGAGGGCGATAATTGAAGCCTCGTAACCCGTTTTTTTCATAACATTACGAACAAAGGCATTTAAGGGAACGTTATCCATTTCCTCTTGCAAATCGTACATTGTTTTTGCAAAGGCAACCATTGCATTTGCTGCCATTTTAGGAATTGCGGGGTAATCTGTCGCTTTTTGTAAAACCTCTAAAGTAGGTATGCCTAGCTCCTCGGCGATTTTCGAGGCGGTATCAAATGAGGCATCACCTATTTTTCTCTTTGGCTCGTTAACTATACGACGTAAACGAACATTGTCGCTTGGGTTATTTATAACTGAAAGGTAGGCAATTATATCCTTTACTTCCTTACGGTCATAGAATCGAAGTGCACCGAGCATACGATAAGGAATACCACTTTTAGCGAACATAGTTTCAAGGTTCATTGACTGTGCGTTCATTCGATATAGAATTGCAAAATCCTTGTATTCTAGGCTTCTTTGGTTGCGCAATTCAATGATTTTATCAATAATATAACGTGACTCGTCGTTTTGTGTATAGGTTTCTTTTACTATAATTTTGTCACCCTCTTCACTATTACACCAAAGTGCCTTTTGATGCTTGTGAGGGTTATTTTTAATAACGCAGTTGGCGGCATTTAAGATATTTGAGGTGGAACGATAGTTCTGTTCTAGCTTAACAACTGTTGCATCTGAATATGTAGCATCAAAATTGAGAATATTCTCAATAGTAGCTCCACGGAATTTATAAATACTTTGGTCGTCGTCACCTACTACCATTACATTTTTATAAAACGCGCCAAGCTTTGAAACAAGCACAAATTGTGCGTGGTTTGTATCCTGATACTCGTCAACCAAAACATATTTGAATTTGTTTTGGTAGTGTGCCAAAACGTCCTCGTTCTCACAAAAGAGCTGAACGGTTTTCATAATAATATCATCAAAGTCAAGTAGGTTTGAATCCATTAGTCGCTTTTGGTAAAGCTCATATATACGCGCAACGTCTTTATATTTTGCATCATTACCAACCTCGAAGGCATAGTCCTTTGGGTCTTTGAGTCTATCCTTAGCTCTACCAATCTCGTTCATTACCGCTTTAATTGACAAGCGCTTTTCGTCGATGTTCAAGTCCTTCATACATTTGGATATGAGCTTTTTTGAGTCATCTGTATCGCAAATGCCAAAGGCAGGACGATAGCCGAGCAAGGTTGCGTGTGAGCGCAAAATTCTCATACAAACCGAGTGGAATGTACCAGACCAAATATCACTTGCATCCTCGTCTAAAATACGCTCAAGACGGGCTTTGATTTCATTAGCCGCCTTGTTTGTAAAGGTGATGGCTAAAATGCCCCGAGCCTTACAGGGATTATATGCCAAGGTTTGAAGATACATCGCCATTTGTTCCTTTGGCAGTGACTGCGCGCTTTCTAGGTCGCTAATTGCATCTGGTGTTATAAAATCAGGTATTTCGTTTGAATAGTAAGCATCGCCATATCTTATGATGTGTGCGATACGATTTGTAAGGACAGTGGTTTTACCCGAGCCTGCACCTGCCAAAATGAGAACTGGTCCATTTACTGTATAAACTGCTTCTCTTTGCTTTTCGTTCAAAAATGAATAGTATTTATCAAAAAGGGCACGCTTTGCCCTTAAATATCTTTCTTTTTCTTGTGGTGTCATTTTTTCTTCCGTTTCATTACATAATATATCATTATAAGTATAGCATAATTAAAATAAATTGTAAATGTATTTTTTAGCATTTATTTAGTATTATTTAAAAGAAAAACGCGCTCTTATGAGCGCGTTTGGTGCCGGTGATCGGGGTCGAACCGATACGGTATCGCTACCACCGGATTTTGAGTCCGGCACGTCTGCCAATTCCATCACACCGGCATGTGCGATTATTTAATGCTTGATTATTGTATCACAGATTTTTATAGTTTGCAAGAGGTTTTTTTAAATTTTTTAGAAATATTATTCGATATATAATTCATCATCTTGCCAATTGATTGGATTTTCATATATATATTTTGAAATTTCCTCATATTCCTCGCGGTTTCTTATTATATGATCGTGGAAGGATGTTTGAAACAGTTTCCCTTTGAAGCCTTCTTCCCTACATGCCTTGGTTGTTAACGATTTGTACGCACATATAATATCCATAACTGTAGGGCGGGGGCTTGCTCCCGCCGAATTATCAATCAAAAGAACAATGTGTATATGGTTTGGCATTATTACATAAAAATCTACACTCGCGTTTGGAAAGCGCTTTTCTATTTCAAATAGCTGTTCCCTTGCAATTTCTCCATATTTTGTCAAAACCACTTCGGCGGGAGCAAGCCCCCGCCCTACGATTTTAGACAACACGTTTCTTCTGTTTTGCGTACAAATTGTTAAAAAATATGCTCCATTGCTTTCATAATTAAATCCTTTTAGACGAGGATGCTTTCTTTTTGGTAACACATTTTCCATATCACTTCTCTACTGTTTTTGTAGCTATCAAATTTATATCATCCTCAATAAAGCCTTCTTCTATAATATCGCCGATATATATTGGTGGCTTTAATTCTATTGAGTTGATGCGCTTCATTGCGGTTTTTAGGTAGCTTTTTAATATTGGCTTATCAGTTCTAACAGGAAGCAATGACGAGGTTTCACTCTTTATTTTCACTGTTGACGTGAGCATTATCCTCATTTTTCTTCTCCTTTTTAGGTTGATTTGATTTTTGCAAATACTTTGCTACTGACTCGGCTACCGCAACGGATTCCTTTATAATTTTATCAATGTTTTTGTGAATATAGTGTGCGTTACCTGAAGCAAATATACCTGATATTGTTGTTTCAAAATTACGCTTGGTAAAGGGGCCTTTTGTATCTCTTTTAATTCTTATTCCGGCATCAATTGCAATATCGACATCAGGAGTATATCCACAGGAATAAACCAAAGAGTCACACTCAATTTTTTGCTTGGTTTTTTTGATTGGCTTGCCCTTTTTATCTAGCTGACAAATCTCAACCGCTTCAATTCTTTCCTTACCATAAATTTTGGTGACATTATGGTTAAGCTTAAACGGAATATTAAACGGCCTCAAGCACTCTTTAATATATTTTTTATCACCGAGAGGTGCGCCCTTTGGCTCGACAACAGTAATAACCTTACCGCCCTCTATCGCCATACGACGGGCAACGATAAATGCAATTTCAGTAGAACCAACAACAACTGTTTTGCGCCCTGGCATATAGCCCTCAATATTAATATATCTTTGGGCAGCCCCAGCTGACAAAACTCCCGCAGGACGAGTGCCACCTATTGACAAAACTCCGCGTGATTGCTCACGACAGCCTGTTGCCAAAATAACAGCCTCTGCTTGAATTTTAACATATCCTGCCTTTGGAGAGATAACTGTTAAAACCTTGTCGCTTGTTAAGGACAAAACACATGTTTCAGTTCTACACTCGATCCCAAGCTTTTTTACAGCTTTTATAAGGTTAGAGCCAAGCTCTGTTCCTGTCAAGTTTTTTAAATATCCTGTGTGGATACATTGATTTAAGGTTCCACCAAGCTCATTTTCTCTTTCTAAGACTATAATATCTGAAGCAGGAATACCACATTTAACAGCGGTCATAGCGCAAACAAGTCCACTAGGGCCTGAGCCTATAATTACTAGCTTTTTCTTCATTTGTGCCTCATTTCGTCTTTCCTAATAGCAAATTAGAATTTGATGAGAATTTTTTAACCTCTGAAATATCAATATTTAATTCCTTGGCAATAATTTCAGCAACCTTGGTACGACAATGAGCACCTTGGCATCTGCCCATACCTGCACGAGTACGGCGCTTAACCATATCAACAGTATGTGCACTTATCGGACGATTAATTGCATTTATAATATCGCCCTCGGTAACCATCTCGCAACGGCAAATCATTTTTGCATATCTTGGGTCATTCTTTATCGCCTGCTTTCTTTCTCTTTCGGTCATTTCATAGAAAAGCTTACAGTTACCATTTGGTGTTCTTGTTTCTATATAGCTTCTCTTTTTGCGCAACGTAAGACCACATTTTTTAAGAATATCAACAACGTATTCGCTAACCGCAGGGGCAGAGGCAAGACCTGGAGACTCAATGCCAGCAACATGAATAAAGTTTTTGCATTTTTTGGATTCTTGTATATAAAAATCTCCACTTGTAGGAGTTGGACGCACGCCAGCAAAGGTGGTAATAACTGCACCGAGGTTGATTTGTGGCATTATTATTCTTGCGCCCTTGGAAATTTCGTCAAGACCGTCCTCGGTAACGCTTGTATCTGCTTTAGAATCAACTATATTAGCATTTGGACCGACAATTATATTGCCATCAACTGTTGGGGAAACAAGTATTCCCTTTCCCTTTTCGTTAGGGGTAACAAAAATTGTATGCTTTGCCGCCTTGCCCTCGCGCTTGTCAAGAAGCATATATTCTCCACGACGAGGAATAATTTCAAATGGCAAATCGTCATCTATCATTTTAGCAATCTCGTCAGCATAACAGCCAGCTGCATTTACAACATATTTTGCCTTGATTTTTTGATTTCCTGCGCAAACAGTATAATGCTTACCGTCATATTCAATTTTATCTACCTTATATTCAAAATAATAATCTGTGCCATTAGATGCAGAGTTTTCTGCAACTGCGTATGCAAGATCATAAGGACAAACAATACCTGCGCTTGGTGCATATAAGGCGTGCTTTGCATCCTTAGAAACATTTGGCTCCATTTTTAGAAGCTCACTTCTTGTTAGAATACGCAAGCCCTTTACACCATTAGTTTCTCCGCGTTCCTTGAGTTTTTTCAGCTTCTCAAGATCCTTGGCTGTAAAGCCGATAACGAGCGAGCCACATTTTTTATAGTGAACGCCAAGCTGAGCAGTGATTTGAGCCATCATATCACAGCCCTTGACATTTAAAAGTGCTTTAAGTGTGCCCTCCTTTGCATCATAGCCTGCATGGACAATGGCGGAGTTCGCACGTGTTGAGCCAGAGGCAACATCAATTCCTGCCTCTACAACTGCTGTTTTTAAGCTATATTTTGCAATCTGAAATGCAGTCATTGTGCCAGTAATACCTGCGCCTATAATGACAACATCATAAGATTTAATAGACATTTTAATACCTCACTGGTGTTTAAATATGACACCAAATCCGTGCCATCGATATTTGTTTTACAACAAAACCATAATCATTTTACCATAATTTTACCAAATTTTCAAGTCTTACTTGATAATGTGGTTTTTTTGTGATAAAATATGCCTAAATAACATTAGGAGGCTATTTATGGATTTTTCTCAAATAAGCGCTGGTGCGCTTGCTTATCTTGGCGACTCTGTCCTTGAAGCGCTAATAAGAGAAGGGTTAGTTTTAAAGGGCTATGAAAAATCAGCAAAATTGAACAAGGAAGCTCTTAACTATGTTACTGCCGTTAACCAAGCAATAGCCTTTAAAAATATTGAAGGATGCTTAACCGAGGAAGAAGCACAAATATTCCGCCGTGGTAAAAACTCCTCACATCTCAATGTACCTAAGAGCGCTTCCTTGCTTGAATATAAAATTGCGACAGGCTTTGAGGCAGTTTTTGGATATTTAAGGCTTCTAAAAAAAGAGGATAGGATTTTGGAGCTTTTTTGCCTTGCCTATCCTGAAATTTAAACACGTGGTTCATATTTTTGACAGTATCAACAATCAAGCTGGGGGCATTTTGCTCCCTTTTCGTTTTCACCAAATTTTCACATAAAAGTTGAATAATTTGATTGACATTATTTTTTAGTAATGGTATAATTGATACTATATTTTAATAATGAAGAAAGGATGATTTTACCATAAAAAACATAAGACTTTTAGCCAAATATATAGGCGAATATAAGATCAATGCTATTTTATCTCCCGTTTTTGTTTTTTTCGAGGTTATAATGGAATGTATAATTCCTGCTATTGCCGGTGAGCTTATAACCTTTATTCAAAGCGGAAACGACAAGCTTGACAGCTTGCAGATTATAAGATGGCTTATCGTACTGATTCAAGACAGGTTCGGCGATGAGAGTAAGCTCCCAGTTATTCTGACGGTTTGCATAATTCTCATTTTATTTGCCGGCTTATCACTCACATTTGGAGCTTTGGCAGGTGTTCACTGCTCGCGCGCTTCCTGTGGATTTGCAAAAAATTTACGCAAGGGTATGTTTTCAAAGAGCCAAGATTTTTCGTTTGAGAACATTGACAAATTTTCAACCTCAAGCCTTGTTACTCGTATGACAACCGACGTTACAAACGTTCAGCAGTCGTTTATGATGATAATAAGAACTGCTGTCCGTTCTCCGTTTATGTTCATTTTCTCTATTGTTATGGCATTTGCTGTTGGCGGACATATGGCTTGGATTTTCGTTATTGTCGTTCCTATTTTGCTATTCACTCTTATTATGGTTGCAAGACGTGCAATGCCAATTTTCAAGAAGGTTTTCAAAAAATACGACACCTTAAACTCATCCATTCAAGAAAACGTAGCCGGCATGCGTGTTGTCAAATCCTTTGTTCGCGAGGATTACGAAAATGACAAGTTTGAAAAATCATCTGATGATGTCAGAAATGACTTTACAAGGGCTGAAAAAATACTTGCGCTCAACAATCCTGTTATGCAGTTTTGTATGTATGCTCTTATGGTTGGTATTTTGTTCTTCGGCTCTAGAATCCTTATCTCCTCCGGTGGTGAGGCGTTTGAGATTGGTAACTTCTCTACCTTGCTCGCATATGGTTTGCAAATGCTTATGAGCTTGATGATGATTTCTATGATTTTTGTAATGGTTACTATGTCAGCAGAGAGCGCAAGACGTATTTGTGAGGTACTCACCGAAAAATCCACAATTAAAAACCCAGAAAATCCTATAGAAACCGTAAATGACGGCTCTATTGAATTTAAAAATGTTAACTTTAAATATGCACAAAGAGCTGAAAAGTTTGCGCTTTCTGATATCAATTTAAAAATTGAATCTGGACAAACTGTTGGTATTATTGGTGGTACGGGTAGTGCTAAATCAACCTTGATTTCGCTAATTCCTCGTCTATATGACACAACAGATGGTGAGGTTTTGGTTGGTGGTGTCAACGTTAAGGACTACGATATTGTTGCTTTGCGTGATGCAGTTAGTGTTGTGCTTCAAAAGAACGTTTTATTCTCTGGCTCAATAAAGGAAAACCTGCGCTGGGGTAATGAAAACGCAACTATTGAGGAAATCAAGCACGCTTGTGAGCTTTCTTGTGCAAGTGAGTTTATAGAAAAATTCCCCGAAAAATACGACACATATATTGAGCAAGGCGGTACAAACGTTTCAGGTGGACAAAAGCAACGTCTTTGTATTGCAAGAGCCTTACTCAAAAAGCCAAAAATTCTCATTCTTGATGACTCGACAAGTGCAGTTGACACAAGGACTGATGCGCTTATCAGAAAAGCAATGCGTGAGGAAATTCCTAATACAACAAAAATTATTATTGCACAAAGAGTTTCCAGTGTACAGGATGCTGATGTTATCATTATTCTTGATGATGGTAAAATCAATGCCATAGGCAACCACGACTCATTACTTGCTAGCAATGATATATATCGTGAAATTTATATTTCACAGACGAAGGGGGCGAGCTTACAATGAATAAACCCGTAAAAAACCCTCGTCAGCCAATGATGGGAAAGCCTATGAAAAAGGTTAAAAAAGGTACTTTGCCAAGGCTTTTGAAGCTACTCTTCTCCTTCTACAGAGTGCCACTAATTATAGTTGTTGTGTGCATTTGCTTAAGTGCCTTGGCAACTGCCTGTCCAGCAATTTTCCAAAAAAATGTTATTGATACTGTTTCTGAGGCTATTGTTGCTATGCAAAATGACATGAAACCTGTCGATGCTATGGCAGAATTCTTCCCTGATATTGCATTGTTTGTTTCAATTCTTGGTGGTATCTATCTTGTTGGTCTTATTAGCGCATTCTTGCAAACAAGGATAATGGCAACTGTTACTCAAGGCTGCCTACACAAATTAAGAACACTTATGTTTGGCAAGATGCAAAAGCTTCCTATCAAATATTTTGATAGAAACACTCGTGGCGATATTATGTCACACTACACAAATGATATTGATTCGTTAAGACAATTAATTTCTCAATCACTCCCTCAAATTATAAACACTGTTATTATTCTAATTACAGTTACAACATTGATGCTTGTTATGAGCTTTTGGATGGCACTTGTGGTTATTGGTGGTGTTATTGTTATGACTGTTGTTGCCGGTAAAATCGGCAAAAGCGGTGCAAAGCACTTCCGTCGTCAGCAAGAGTCTATTGGTGACACCGAGGGCTACATTGAGGAAATGATTAATGGTCAAAAGGTGGTTAAGGTATTTAACTACGAGCCAAAGAGCGAAAAGCGCTTTAATGAGCTGAATGACCAGCTTTGCAAGCATTCAACAAAGGCGAATACAAGAGCTAACACTCTTATGCCTATTATGAACAACATCGGTCATATTCTCTATGTTGTTCTCGTGTTTGTCGGTACAATTTTGGTTGGCAAATATAACCTTTCATTTGCTACTATTTTTGGCTTTGAAAGTCCTATTTTCACAATTGGTACTGCGGTTGCGTTCCTAGGTCTATCCAAGCAATTTACAAACAATGTTTCACAGCTTTCACAACAAGCAAATGCAATTACAATGGCACTTGCTGGTGCAGAGAGAATTTTCGAGCTACTTGATGAGGAGCCGGAGGTTGACGATGGATACGTTACCTTGGTTTATGCCGAGTATGACGAAAATGGTGAGCTTCGCGAGGCTAACAAGCGTACGGGTATTTGGGCTTGGAAGCATCCTCATGGAGATGGTACTATTACCTACACACGTGTTAGAGGTGATGTTCGTCTAAATCAAGTTGACTTTGGATATGTGCCTGAAAAGATTGTTTTGCATGATGTTTCAATTTACGCCGAGCCCGGTCAAAAGATTGCCTTTGTTGGCGCTACCGGTGCCGGTAAAACAACTATAACTAACCTTATCAACCGTTTCTACGACATTGCAGATGGAAAGATAAGATATGACGGCATCAATATTAACAAAATCAAAAAAGATGATTTAAGACGTTCTCTTGGTGTTATCTTGCAGGATGTAAACCTCTTTACCGGTACTGTTATGGATAACATCAGGTATGGTAAGCTTGATGCTACCGACGAGGAATGTATAGCTGCTGCAAAGCTTGCAAATGCCCACTCCTTTATTGAAATGCTACCTGATGGCTATAACACAATGCTCACTGGTGGTGGAAGTGGTCTATCGCAAGGACAAAGACAGCTTATTTCAATTGCTCGTGCCGCGGTTGCTGACCCTCCTGTTATGATAATGGACGAGGCTACCTCGTCAATTGACACAAGAACTGAAGCAATAGTTCAAGCAGGTATGGACTCTCTTATGAAGGGCAGAACTGTATTTGTTATCGCGCATAGGCTCTCAACTATACAAAACTCTGACGTTATTATGGTACTTGAGCAAGGACGCATTATTGAGCGCGGCTCACACGAAAGCCTTATCAAGGAAAAGGGTAAATATTATCAGCTTTACACTGGCGCGTTTGAGCTTGAATAAAATCATATAGAAAAACCACGATTTTATTAATCGTGGTTTTTTATTATTTTTCAAGTATGAGTTTGAAATTATTACTTAAATATATTTGTGCCTCGTGGTCTTCAAAAACACGGGCGATTACTTCTCTTTCAAAGTTCATTTTTTTGCTCATATAATCGAAAATTTCGCTTTCGAAAAATGCACCTATCATTTTTGTTTCTGTTGAGAGTAAGGTTGTTAGCATTGTGCTATTTTTGTGACAATCATAGGCTTTTTTTAAGTCAAACGTATCAATCTCTTCACCATAGATGAGGAAAAAACCATCTAACAAGCTGCCTCGGATATTCAAAAGGCTTGTATAGGTGTCCTCAGTTTCTATTGGAGCTAAAAAAACTATTTTTGCGCCATCATTCCACATTTTTTCTGCGATATTATTTTCTATTTCTTTATTAAAGGTTGACAGCACCACAAAATCGTCATACCCAAATTTTAAAAGATGGTTTAACACCTTATTTAATCTTTCGCTTGAGGGATTTTTGAGTTTTATTACGGTTTTCATAAATTCTCCTTGAACAATAAACCTAACGATAATTTGTTAATATTATTGCCCAAATTTGAGAATTTACTCCTTTTATTTATATTATTATATGCTCACATGTGAATATTTTCAACAAAGATAAAAGCAGGCAAAAAGCCTGCTTTTATCTATTTAAATATGGAAAAGAGCTTATCAAAAAAGGATTTTATAAGTCCAAATAGCCAGTCGAAAAACGATTGCTTCTCGATTATTACTATGTTATCCTTATCTCCATCAACAATGATGTCAGTATTTATATTAATCTCTGTATCAGTTATAACATCTGTATTGAAAACTTCATCACTGCTTGAATCAATAATAATATCGGTTTTTGTATCGGTATCTAATTCAACATCAGAATTCGAATCAAATTCTGTCGAGGTGTTTGTTTCTGTTTCAATTTCAGTTGAGGTATCTGCCTCCGTTTCCGTATCTGTGCTATCGTCTGGCACTATTTTGCGTTCTCTTATTGCAACATCGCACGCCCACTCTGTCGCTAGCCAGTTCGTACGCGCTTCAATATGCTCACAAAGATAACCAATTACAGTTGAGGAATCTTCATTATTTCCTTGGGAATAAGTATCTATAAAATTGAACACAGGTGAGCTTTGCCATTTATCATAGTGAGTGCCATCATAATATACCGGCCATTTTGAATAATCATTTGAGCCCCATCTATGCTGCTCCATATAGATTGAATCCCCAATTTTGGCAATTTCCTTATCGATAAAGCCACCCGCATCTATCATATCAAATATGTAGTCATATGCATCAGCAAACTTTTGACTTACTACCTCATTAAATTCCACTTTCGCAGTCAAGCCCGACCAAATGCTACGGCTTTTTGCCCAGTAGCCCTCGGTTGAGGAAGCACTGTTTTTATGAATGTTACCAAGGGTATTATCGCAGTCCCACAAAGGTCCTTTAAAAATTTTAGATGTTGTGCCATCTGTATCTCTATCCTTATAGAAATACATACTTGATGAGCCAGCATCATAGTTTCTGCCAAGCTCGGCTATGATATATGCCACAGCGAAGGAATCAATGTCAATATACTCGGTATAATGCTTGCCAAGAGAATTATATCCGTCATCCGACATTATTGCCTCTTCCATTTCAGCAAAAAGGAACGCTATATATTCAACCTGCTCACGCGATGCGTATTCGGGTGATTTTATAACATAATGATTGTTGTTTTCGGTTGTGAAATAGCAAAGCTCATTACGATAATAGTTATTATCTAGCTCGACAAGATATCCACCTGTTATATCGTCCGGGTTAACAACTCCGCTTATGTAGCTATATTGGGTTAAGATGGTGCTGTCAATCAGCTCTCCTGTTGTAACACTAGTGACATATTGATTATAGGTAGCATTTAAAAGGTCATTATCCTTTTCAAGCTCGTGAATATCAAGACGAGCATTTGAAATTTGCACCTTTTCACAAAGCAAATATACGCCATAATATTGACCATCAATAAAAAGGTCAACGCTAACAAAATCACTAGCTTGCATACCCAAATATGCGCCAAGCTCATACATTACGCTATTACGCAAAAGTGATTGGTCAAGGTAATTGGCGAGCAAAATCCAAGTTTTGCTCCTGCCCATTCCAAAAAGGTCTGCTTTTTCTGATAGCTTTAGCTGAAATGGCTTTTTCGCGTAATCTCGTGTAGTATTACCACGTATTTTAAATTCACTATTGCCTAGGGTGTCTGTGAATTCTATACTACCATCATTATTTATGATGCTTGCAAGCGCGCCTGTGTCCTTATAATCATATTTAATTATATATTCTGCCCCTGTATAATAGTCATCACCCAGGCTTGTTGTCAAATAAACGCTCGGCAAGGTATTGGCAAATCGCATAGTGACAAAGGAATCCATATCGTCTATTTTAGCTGTCAATATATATACCGAATGCTCGTTATATTCATTAGCGAACGGAGTAACATCTATTTTTTGTCCATTTAAAACGGCGACTTGATTTCCGTTAGCATCGGTATAATAAAAGCTTGTATCTTCATCCACTAAAAACTCGACCTCGGTGGGTGAAATATGGGATGGCAAATAAAACTTATTGCCATCGTGATTATATATATTACCGTTTTCGTCCTTAACTGCAATATCATAGGCACATACAGAAAATGCCATTATAAAGAGTGAAAAAATAAAAGCCAAGGTAAAATAAATCTTTTTCATTTTCTTTTATTCTCCATATCTTTCAGAAAAATAATCTCTGTCAATTGTGAGGACTAAATTATATAATGGATTGATTTCTTTAATTTTTTCGGTTAATACATCACAAATTTCCTTGTTTTTAAGTGGAAATTCATCAGTCACACTTACATCAAAAATAATATTCGTATGAGTTATACCCTTAACTATGCGAAAATCGTGCATTGACATTGGCTGTGAATACTCGGCTGATATTTCAGAAACTATAATCAAGCATCTTGTCTTTACATCATTAGTTTCAGGGTCGGAAATGGAAATTGGATCCATATGAATAACCAAATTAATGCCATCCTTTAAAAAATCCGCCTCAATAATATCCATTAAATCATGGCTATGCATAACCTCGGTATCAGCATCTATTTCAACATGCACGGTTACAAAATATCTATTTGCACCATATGAGTGAATAACTAGGTCGTGAATGCCGAGCACTCCCTCGTAGCTTTTGATTTTTTGAATGATTTTGTGAGTGAATTCAGGGTCTGGGGCTTTGCCAATAAGAGTACTTGAGGACTCGACAACGAGCTTAATTCCCATTATGATAATATAAATAGCAACCAAAATACCAATAACGGCATCAATGTCAAATGGCAAGGAAGCATATTTTGTTAAAACCATACCAACAACAACTGCACTTGTTGCTATAACATCGCCTATACTGTCAATTGCTGATGCCTTCAATGCATCTGAGCTGATGTGCTTGCCTAATTTGCGATAAAAAATAGCGATTAATGCCTTAACAATTATAGTTGATGCCATAATAATGATAAGTGGTAAGCTAAAAGCATCGCTTGGCTCATTATCTATGATTTTTTCGATAGATGTAACGAGCATTTCAAAGCCGAGGAATGAAATTATCATTGAAATAAAGAGTGATGAAAGATATTCCATTCTTGCGTGGCCATATGGGTGGTCCTTGTCTGCTGGCTTGCCTGATATTGTATAGCCCACAACTGTTAAAATGTTTGAGCCACAGTCGGACAAGTTATTAAGCGAGTCAGCAATTATTGAAATACCACCTGTAATTATACCTATTACTAGCTTAATAACAAACAAAACAAGATTTGAAAAAATACCAACAAAGCCCGCAAAGCGCCCCACTCTTATGCGAACCTCGGGCTTTTGCGGGTAGTTGTAATCCTTGATTAATTTATTTAGCATTATTCCTCTTCCTTAACTGCGATAATATCCTTTGCATATGGCAAGGACATAATGAGGTCGCACATTGTATGCCATTCAGCAAGCTTGTGTGTCCTTCTTGCATAGTATATGTTGATTAATGTTTCATAGTTCATTGTAACTGTTCTTAATTGGTTATAGCTTGAAGGAAGAAGCTGTATCATATCGTGCCAATAGCATTTTTCCTTGGTTTCGATAAACTTTAGGCGCACCTCTTCCAAATAATCAATAGTTAAGTCAAGCACCTTCAACGCGCCCTCACTCATTCTATCGTGGCTGAAATCGTCGCGCTCGAATTTTTTTGCTTGAATTTTGTGCATTGTAGAGGTTGAGTTCGCAACTGTTGCAACCTTATATGTATCAAACTCCTTCCACCAGTAAAGTGGTGCTGTTATATCCATAGAAACAAACACTTGGCGAAGATATTTTCTGTGGTCAGAGCCTGCCTTTGCAAGCTTTTTAGCGAGGGAGAGATCATTTTCTCCTAAAATGTATTCACCGTCCTCGTTGTAATAGCTATCACTTCTCGCCCATGAATTTAATGGGTTTCTTGCGCCTCTTATAGCATTTTCAAAATTCATTACGCTAACGCGTTCAATCTTAATCATAACATCCTCCAAATTTTTTGGTATGCAAATACTAATAACTAATAATATAATACCACACGCGCAAAATAAAGTCAATCATTAAACTTCTATAAAAATCTTTTTTGTGTATAATTGCACTTTTGGTGGCAAATAATAGTCTTGCAATAAAATTTTGAAAGGATTTTTACAAAATGGAAGAAAACGAAATTGAAACCAAAAGAAAACAAAGAATAATTTACTTAACTGTTGCCGTAGCCTTGGCTATTGTAGCGGTTATAATTATTGCAACAACTGTGGCAAACAGAACTACTGACGAGCCAATCGACTCAAACACGGACACAAGCGATCAAACTGACCAAAATAGCACAAATACAAACACTCTCCCCACATTTTCACTCCCTGTAAGTGGTGAAATCAGCATGGATTTTAGCGATAGCGTGCCTGTATTTTCACAAACAATGAATGATTATAGAACTCACCTTGGCGTTGACATTTCTGCGAATCTTGGAGACGAGGTTTTAGCAGTTGCTGATGGTGTAATTACCAATGTATGGGATGACCCATTTATGGGCACCTGTGTCTCAATTGAGCATTCTGGTAATGCCGTTAGTATCTATAAAAACCTAGACCCAGAGGTTAATGATGGTATTGTTATTGGTGCAAGTGTAAAGAGTGGTGACATTATTGGTGCAGTTGGCGAAAGCGCAATGAACGAAATTGCTGAAGAGCCACACCTACACTATGAATTAAAGGTTGACGGCACTCATGTTGACCCAAAGAAACACTTTAAGTTCCCAGGTCAAAAGGACGAGAACACTGATACCACAACAGATAGTGCGCAGTAATTTAAAAATGCGAGGTTTTTCTCTCGCGACACAAATTAACGTCTCTATAAATAGCAAAAACGGACACAGGAGTGTCCGTTTTTTGTATTTTAATTTGTTTGTTTAAGAAATTAACAATCCCTCAGTCGCTGTACGACAGCTCCCTTTGCACAAAGGAGGCATTGTTATGTTTGAGTAATCGATTAGCGATAAAGATGATTTGGTTGTCTTGCGTGAGCGTACTTAGCGTACGGTACAAGGCAAACGGAGCATATTTGCGCTAAGCAATACTCAAGCCCAACGCATACCTGTTGGTTTTTCTTCTTTAATCATAACCTTATCAAGGAATTCAACTGCTTTCTTTAAGCCCTCGTCAATAGTCATCAGGCTATCCTCGTGCTCAATTGAAAGAACCTTGTCATAGCCACAGAGACGAAGGTTGGAAACAAATGCTCTCCAAAATTCCTCATTGTTGCCATAGCCAACTGTACGGAAAATCCAAGAACGATGGATTTCATCGCCGTAGTGCTTGGTATCAAGAACACCATTAACTGAAGTGTTTGCTTTATCAACCTTTGTATCCTTTGCGTGTACATGGTAGATAGCGCCCTCTAAAGCTCTAATTGCCATTACAGGGTCGATGCCTTGCCAAATAAGGTGTGATGGGTCAAGGTTAGCGCCGATAACGTCGCCTACTGCTGCACGTAATTTAAGAAGTGTTTCCGGATTATATACACAAAAGCCTGGGTGCATCTCAAGTGCAATCTTTGTAACGCCGTGAGCCTTTGCAAATGCTGTCGCTTCCTTCCAATAAGGAATCATAACATCGTTCCATTGATAGTTAAGAGTTTCAAGGAAATCGTCTGGCCATGGGCAAGTAACCCAAGATGGCAATTTTGCATCAGGGTCAGAGCCTGGGCAACCAGAGAATGTAATAATTGTATCAATTCCAAGCTTTTCAGCTAAAAGAATTGTATTTCTCATATCCTTGTCAAATTGTGCTGCAATCTCTTTATTTGGGTGAATTGGGTTACCGTGAGTTGCAAGAGCGCAAATTTCAACATCGTATTTTTTAAATGTAGCCTTGAATTCCTCTAATGCCTTATTGTCTGCGAGTAATTTTTCGGGGTCGCAGTGGTCCTTACCAGGATATCCACCTGCTCCAATCTCAACGGAATGAACGCCGAGAGAGGAAATGATTTTAAGCGCTTCATCAAGTGACTTTGAACCATAAAGGTTTGCCAAAACACTAAGTTTCATATTTTTTCTCCTTATTATTAAGGGCAATTCAGCGAGTAAATTGCCCAAAATTGTTCTAATTTAGTTGAAGTAGTATGGCTTACCAGTCTTAGCAGACTCGTAAATACCCTCAAGAATTTGTGTTACGCAATATGCTTGTTCCGGAAGAACTGTTGGCTGTGTTCCTGTTTTAACTGCGTTGATCCATTGCTTTGCTTCCTCTGCGCCTGCATCATATGAGCCTGCATCGTAGAATGCAACGCC
Organism: Clostridia bacterium; assembly: GCA_017472695.1. Classification (GTDB taxonomy): domain Bacteria; phylum Bacillota; class Clostridia; order Oscillospirales; family CAG-272; genus RGIG2000. Next base: position 21,158 of record JAFUOQ010000022.1, read on the forward strand.
CTTACCATCAAGGTTAGGTCTTGTTTCATACATATTGTTGTGCTTAACGCCGTTGATTTCAAGAACGCCTTGGTCAATCATCTTAGCACCTGCTTTTGTACCACAGATTGTTGTGCAAGCCTCTTTTGTTTCTGTCATATTGATAGCCCAAGATGATTCAAGAACGATTGTAGCGCCATTTTCCATAACGATAAATCCAAATGCACTGTCTTCAACAGTAAATTCCTCTGGCTTCCATTGACCAAATACGTTTGCAGATTCCTTTTGGTCGTTGAGCTTATGATATGTAGTACCTACACAATATTTTGGCTTGTAGTTATCCATTGTCCAAAGGGTTAGATCAAGTGCGTGAGTACCGATGTCGATAAGTGGACCGCCACCCTGCTCATATTCATTAATGAATACGCCCCATGTAGGAACAGCTCTACGGCGAAGTGCAGTAGCCTTTGCGTAGTAGATATCGCCAAATACGCCATCATCAGCCTCTGCCTTTAGGTATTTAGCATCCTTTCTTTGTCTGTTTTGATAGCCGATAGTGAGCATCTTGCCAGTACGATTAGCAGCATCAACCATCTTCTTTGCTTCTTCAGCATTTATAGCCATTGGCTTTTCACACATAACATGCTTGTCAGCCTCTAGCGCATCAACTGTAATAAAGCTGTGGCTTCTGTTAGGAGTACATACATGAACAACCTCGATTGATTTGTCCTTTAGTAGCTCCTTGTAGTCTGTGTAAACCTTTGCATCAGGTGTACCATATTTTTTTGCGGCTTCAACTGCTCTTTCCTCAATAATGTCGCAGAATGCAACCATTTCAACCTCACCAGTCTTTTTGAGTGATGGCATATGCTTGCCGTTTGCGATACCACCACAACCGATGATACCAACCTTGATTTTCTTTTCCATAATTTATTCCTCCGAACAAATATTTTTCATTAAATTGAGTATACCATATAATACTTAAAAGTTCAAGCATTTTGATTTAATTTTCACCAAATTTGACTAAATTTTTCCGTGGCTTGAAACCAGAACTCCATTTGAGGTATTTATAACTCCATAAGTGCCATCATAGCCTATTGAACCAGGGTTGAAAAGGTGTATTCTTTTTTCGCCAACATAGGTTGAAAAATCTATTGGTGCGTGCGTATGTCCAAAGAAAACGGCATCCGCCTCAACCTCTGAGGCTTTATATAAAAGCCTGTCATATCCACTTTTTACTCCGTACAGATGTCCGTGTGTAATAAGAACTCTTATACCATCCAAATCAAGCACACTATAATCTGGATATTCAGACGAGAAAAAGACGTCGCAATTGCCCTTAACTATGAAAAAATTCAAGCGAGAGTGTCTGTTTTTGACGTTTTCTATATCACGTATGCCATCACCTAGAAAGACAACAAGGTCGGCATTATAATTATGAATTTCCAAGGCTTTTTCAATATTTTTTGAATGTGAATGAGAGTCAGAAAAAACAAGTATCTTCATTTTCTCTCCTTTCTTATGTGTAGCGAGTTTTTTTATTTATCATATCATATTAATACCTCTTTTGTAAAGAAAATTTGAAAAAAGGAGCTAACTATGAAAATTGATAAAAACACAATTGACAGGATTTTAAAAATGAACGATGAGCAGCTATGGAAAACAATACAATATGTCGCTAAGCGAAGTGGTCAGGAATCGTTTTCAAAAATGGAACAGCCAAGTGATATGTCAAAGGTACGTCAAGCACTTTCCGCCTTGAGCGAGGATGACATCCAACGGGCGGTGGATATGATGAAAAGGAGTGGTAAAAATGAGCGATAACTCCTTTGAATCAATTTTATCAATGATTTCCTCAAATCCAGAGCTTATAAATAAAATATCCTCCACCGTAAAAGACGGCGGAGGTGATATGGAAAAGGCTCTATCTAGTGTTGTTTCACTAATATCAGAAAGTCAGGGCAAGGAAGCAGCTACAAATAGTGAGGTTAGCCAAAAGGTCGAGGTGCGCACCCAAGAAAATGAACCCCAAATAGACACTCCCTCAAGAGAAAACGAGATTTTAAGTGAGGTTTTCAAGAAAAATCCCGATTCCTTTCTTCTTTCCTTTACCAAAAGCATTTCCAAAAACTCTGCGTTTCTTTTAGCGTTAAAGCCTTATTTAAATAAGGAAAGAAAGGACTTAATCGATAGCGTGGTGAGAATTTCACAATTGGCAAGCATAATGAATTTAGCAAAGTGAGGCGATTATTTGTTTACTAGGTATAAGGGAATAGATATCCCACAAAATTATAGTGGTAGTCGGTTTAAAAGCGAGCCACCAAAAACGGAAATGAAAACACACAAGCCCACCTCTGTTTACACTCCTACCAAAACATCGATTTCTCCAACCTTTGAAAGGGCTGTGTCACAAGGCTATCAAGAAGCTTTTGAAAGCATTACTGACGAAGAAATTAGCGACAATGTGTCTGATTTTAACGATATTAGCGAGGAGAATTATTGTCTTGAGAATGAATATATTGAGAATAAGCCCGAAAGCCAAGAAAATGCCGAAGAATTTACAGAGGAATGTGCACCTCCTCAAAAAAAGTGTGGCATTTTTGATGAATTAAGCCCTTTTATTGATAGCTTTTTTAAAAATATAAGCTCCGAGGACTTGCTTCTGCTTTCTCTTGTCATACTTCTCTTTAGTGAGGGAAACGAAGAATCAAATGATTTGATTATACCTCTTCTATGCTTATTTCTTTACCATTAAATATATCCATATATTTTGAAAAGAAGCTTTCCTCATCGGATTCCTTACTATAAAGCTTGATTTCTTCTTTTTCTACTTCACAAAACTCATATTTTAAAACATACTTATTATCATTTAGCTTAAATGTATTCACTATATTATTGTTCTTGCAAAGCATATCAATATATAAAAACTTGGTTTCATTTTCTGGAGCTTTTACTACTTCTGCTCTGTTCTTTAAGTCAGGGCTATTCTTGACGCGCATTTCTATTTTTAGTGTAAGATATGCATCATTTTTCTCCAGGCTTATTTTTATTGGCATCTTAAAATTAATGCTATTCAAAAATGACATTGTGGCAATTATTATCGTGTAAAGATAGTAAATATAGACACGGTGTCGACTATTTCTAGGAGAATGTATATGTATTCCCTTATATGCATATCTTACGTCATTTTTAAATCTATCCTTTATTTCGGTCAAAAGGTCATCACATTTTATTTCTCTTATATCACACTTCTCATTTACCTCATAAAAGGTTGCTAGCATATTTCTATCCATCTCTAATTCAATGTTTGTTCTTTTGAAAGCCGACTCACTTATCATTCGCAAGTCTTTGCCACATTCATTATATATAATTCTTATTTCATCACAACCGTTTGTTCTTTCTATCGCTACTGTTGAAATGTGTGTCGATTTCCTATATTTTGGTATTGATGTAAATGGAGAGGCTATCATTTTGTTAGAATTTTCTTTCATTGTATGACCATACATACGACTGACTTTTTCGTTTTTATTGTTTTGTCTTATTATTTTCATCTCATTTTTCCTTCCTTACTTGTTTTTTTATTTTATCTGTGGTAAAATTATTTTATCATATGAATGGAGGGGTAAATATGGATACTGCTGTAACCCAAAGAACCGTTTTACTTTCAAAAATAATTAGGGATTTTAATCTTGAAACTATATATGCACCTGAAAACATTGAGGAAATAATGCTAACTCGCGCAGAAATTCACCGTCCTGGTCTTCCCTTGACAGGCTTCTTTGATTATTTTGATCCCTTACGAATGCAAATTATTGGTCTTTCCGAATCAATATATCTTGAAAAGCTAGATCCACAGGTTCGCCGACAAAGAATCTATGATTTTATGGAAAGGCGTCCTGTTTGTATTGTTATAGCTAGGGATATTGAGCCATTTGCAGAAATGCTTGATTTAGCAAAGAAATTTGGTATTCCACTTCTCAAAACAAAAATATCGACCAACAGCTTTGTTTCTAATATTATATCAACATTAAATGTAGAGCTTGCTCCTACTATCACTCGTCACGGAGTTTTGGTAGAGGTTTATGGCGAGGGTGTTCTTATTCTAGGGGATAGTGGTATTGGTAAAAGCGAAACTGCTATTGAGCTTATAAAAAGAGGTCACCGTCTAATTGCTGACGATGCTGTTGAGATAAGCAAGGTTTCTGAAAAGACCTTAGTTGGTCGAGCTCCTGCAATTATCAGACACTATTCAGAGCTACGTGGTATTGGCTTGATTGACGTACGCCGTATATTTGGTATGGGTGCTGTTAAGGAAAGTGAAAAAATTCAGCTTGTTATCAACCTTGAGCGTTGGATAGATGGTAAGGCATATGATAGAATGGGTCTTGAAACCGAGAAAATGAGCATACTTGGAATAGAAATTCCAGCTATTACAATTCCTGTAAGCCCAGGTAGAAACCTCTCTGTTGTTCTTGAAATCGCAGCAATGAATTCACGTCTTAAAAGAATGGGCTACAACACCGCAGAGGAATTCAACAAGCGACTTGAAAAATTATATAAGCATTAATATAAAAAAGAGTGTTGCAATCAACACTCTTTTATTTTTCTGGTGGAATAAATTTCAAAAGCTCCGAAATGTCACACTCTAAAACAGTACAAATTCTTGCCAAAACATCAGTGTCTAATCTTGTTATTTTATTATTGCAATAATTGTTTATTTGCGAACGTTCCATTTCAGCTTTGTGGCTAAACTTGTTTTTGCTAAGACCGCGCTCCTCCAAGAGCTCTTTTAATTTAATTTTAATAGTTCCGTATGTTTCCATAACTCCTCACCAACTATATTGTTTAATAAGTATAGTATAAAGAAGTTCCGTTAAAAATATAAGTTCTTATTAGTTCCGTGTTACTTGTTATACAACAGAAAAAAATGCCAACTATGGTTGGCATTTTTTATGCTAGAGTAATGTGGTAGAGTCGCGATGCATATGACAAGTGGTCATATTCTAGCCAAAAGCCTATATTCATTAAAGCAGAGCCGAGATATGTCTCTTCGGAACCATTTATACGATACATTTTATTTTGGTCTAATCCTTTAACCTTTAATAGCTCTGGTTGAACTGTGCATTTTGAGTCGTATGCTACTGTGCACACAAGTGCCTCACTCTTATCCTCGCTTACTACCTCCCACGCACAATAACGACTTTCGTCAGGGGTATAAGGAGATAAAAGTCTATAATAATCACCATATTGAATAAGGTCATAATACTCTTTAAATTCAGCAATTTGGCGTTTAATTTCAGCCTTTTCCTCATCTGTCATTTTGGTGATATCAAGCTCTAGTCCATAAGTGCCAAAATATGCCACATTTCCTCTTGTATTGAGTGGTGTCACTCTTGCATTTCCGTGGTTTGGGCAAACTGAAACGTGTGCGCCCATAGCTCTTACAGGATATGCAAATGAGGTGCCATATTGAATTTTTAGTCTATCAATAGCATCAGTGTTATCGCTTGTCCACGCCTGTGGCATATAATAAAGCATACCGAGGTCGAAGCGACCGCCACCACCTGAACAGCTTTCAAAGAGGATATTTGGGAAGTTAGAGGTAAGTCTTTCAAGAAGCTCATAAACGCCTAGCATATATCTATGATATATTTCTCCTTGGCGTTCCTTTGGTAAAGCCGCACTATAAATGTCTGTTAGGTGTCTATTAAAATCCCACTTAACATAGGTAATATTTGCGCTATTTAAAACCTCTACCATTTGGTCGTATATATTGTCGCGCACTTCTTTTCTTGTCATATCAAGAACAAATTGGTGGCGAGAAAGCTGTGGGTCACGATTTGGAATTGCAAGGCGATAATCCGGATGTGCCTTAAATAGCTCACTATCCTCGGAAATACACTCTGGCTCAAACCATATGCCAAACTGCAATCCCTCTGCGTTTATCCTTTTAACAAGATTATCAAGGCTACCCTGTAGCTTTTCCTCGTTAACAAACCAATCGCCTAGCGAGGACCTATCGTCATCTCTATGTCCAAACCAACCATCATCCATTACAAAAAGCTCAACACCAAGCTTCCCGGCATCCTTTGCCATAGCAACAAGCTTGTCAGCATTGAAATCAAAGTAGGTTCCCTCCCAGTTGTTAATAAGAACAGGGCGACGAGCGTTTTTATATTTACCACGACAAAGGTTATTTCTTATTGCCTTATGGTAATTATTTGAAAGCTTGGCAAAGCCCTCGTTACTATAAACCATGGCAACCTCTGGTGTTTCAAAGGTTTCGTTTGGAGCTACTGTATATTCAAAGCCTTCAGGATTAATTCCAGCTACTACTCTTGTTGTCTCGTGCTGATCCTTTTCGGCACAGATTACAAAGTTTCCACTATATACAAGACCTATACCATATGCACTACCAAATTCCTCTGTTGCGCTCTTATCACAAACTATAACAAATGGGTTTTGTGTATGGCTTGACGCACCACGAACACTTGATACAGTTGATGTAAGATGTGTTATCCTTGTTCTTTCAAGCAATCTCTCACGCATATGTGCACCATAAAAATGAAGCATATCGTATGTGCCACCTTGCAGGTCAAGTGTAACAGAAAGTGCCTTATTTAGTTTGATTTCGCTATTTGTCTTGTTCTCTATAACTAAAGCTCTTGTAATTAAGTCATTTTCCTCAAAAACACCATAATACATATGGAAGTAAATATCATATGCCTTATCCTTGAGGGTTATTACAAGTGTTTCGCCCTCATCACCATAAAATGCAGGCATACCCTTAATTTGATATTTGCCCTTTAGTATTTTATAGCTGTGGTAAACAGGCTCTGCTCCTGTTGTGCCATCGTGATTTACAAGAGCAAGTGCACTTAATCTAAAATCGCCTACGCCAAAGACGGAAAGCTCTTCACTAGTATGGTTGTGAGAATAGCCTTTACCTCTTGGATTTGAGGAGAATGCTGCATTCCAATTTGGTTTATGAGATGCGTATGAAAGGTCGCACTCTCCCACCCTTGCACCATAATATGAATGAAATAAAACGCCATCCTCATTTACATACATTTGGTATGTAGTGTTTTGTGTGTTGAGAGTAAATATTTTTTCCTTGTTTACTATAATTGCCATGCTTACCTCATTTATATTGTATCATATATTTTAACACAATAAGTATAACATAAACAACTGCTATTTTCAACCAATATTATATTTAAATATAAAAAAGAGTGTCAACAAAGCAACACTCTTTTAATTTTAATTAGTCTTTATAGTTCTTTGCGTATGTATTCCAACCTGTCTTTGAGTCATTCAAGATCTTGTTTGCTGTAGGCATTGCCTCTGCATAAAGAGTCATAAACGGTGAAGCAGTAGATGTGGAGTTAACTGTTGCGGTTTGAACAGAGTCTGTCATAAACTTGCTACCCATTGCCTCGTACATATAACCTTGGTCATAGCACATGCCCGGGAAGACGTAGTCTGTGAGCATTCTCAAAGCATCCTCACGAGATGTATCACCATCATCGTAAAGCTTTAGCTCAAGTGTGTCGTAATAAGCATCCATTACATACTCTTGACCCGTCCATGAAAGAACGTCAAAGAAGTACTCGGACATTTCTCTGTCTGTTGTGCACTTTGGAATACACATAACTGTTGTCTGTGAAGCCAAAGGTGAGTAGTATGTTTCTTGATCCTCGTTAAGCATAGGCATTGGAAGAACGCCTACCTTGAAGTTATCGTTTTGTGCTGGGAAACCATCAAATTTTTGTACAACCTCATGGTAGAATAGGAGCTTACCTTTTGTAAATGATTCACCTAATGCGTCGTATCCACCATCCCAAGAGGTTCTTGCCCAGTTGGAGGACTTAATGTTGGTGAGCTCAGCATACAATGAGCTTACAGCTTGGCTATTGTCGTTAAGGGAAATATAATATTCTTTATAGTTGGTGCCTGCAACAGTTCTTGTTGAAACCTGTTGAATACCACTTGATTGGAAGAAGCTCGAAAGTGCTGTTGAACCAAAGCCGTATGTATCAGTATCTTGGTAACCCACTTCACCATTGTCATCCTTACCAATAAGTTGTGCCCATTTTGCAAGCTCGGAAATTGTCCATGTGCCATTTTCAACCTTGTTGTAAAGGTTAGGGAATGTCTTAATGCTCTCTGAAATAGCTTGGTTGTAGAAAACAACAGCAGTTGTTGTTTCATCAACAAAGCTAAAGTCACCTGCTACAAAGAAGGTGTGTCCATATACAGAGAATGATTCTACAGCTGCTTGGTTGTAATAAGAAGCTGACAAATCAATATATTTGCTATTAGCAAGATCGTATACTGTATCTGCTGAAATTAGCGTTTGAGCTGTGTACATACGTGGAAGTGCTACATGGAATTTATCGTAGCCTGCCTCAAGACCACTTTGAAGCTCGCTTTGCATAACACCCTGGTTCTTTGCAGCGTGCCATTTAAGTGTAACACCATATGTTGTTTGAATGAATTCTTGTCTTGCCCAAACAGCATCGTTAATTGTTTGACCATATTGTGTTGTGTTCAAATAGCCAGTAACATAAAACTCCGGTTGTGACCAAGTGCCAGCTTCTGCTGCGCTTGGAGTACCATACCAAAGGTCTGCCAAAACATCAAGTGTCTTTCCGTCCCACTTCTTTGATGGGTTTTCTTTTGTGCTAACCTTTTCAGTAGAAGTGCTACCTGTACTTGTGTCAGTTTCTGTGTCTGATGTTGAAGGCGCTTCAGTTTCTGTGTCTGATGTTGAAGGTGCATCGGTTTCTGTGTCTGATTCTGAAGGTGCTTCAGTTTCTGTGTCAGAGCCTTGTGGCGCTTGAGTTTCTGTTTGCGTATCAGACTGTTGAGGCGCTTGTGTCTCTGTTTCGGTATCGCTGCTAACTGGTGGCTTATTGCTACTTGTATTGGTGTCAGTATCGGTATCACGACCGCCACCGCAAGCAACAATGAAAGGAACTAACATTAAAACAGCGAGTAATAATGCGAAAATTTTCTTTTTCATTATTTACCTCCTATAAAAAATACATATTTCGCTGCGTATATTATACAATAACTTTGCACAAAAATCAATATACTTACGCAATTTTTTTGTTATATATTAATAAAACATTAGTAATTTTATTGTTAATTTTCCAAAAAGCAACAAAAAGGTGCACCAGAGGTACACCTTTCGTTTGTTTGTATTTTATTAAACCACACCTTGTGCAAGCATAGCATCTGCTACCTTGATAAAGCCTGCAATGTTAGCACCTGCAACGAGGTCGTCACCAAGGCCATATTGATTTGCTGCCTTGATTGAGTTTGTGAAGATGTTTTTCATAATGCCCTTAAGCTTTTCGTCAACCTCTTCAGCTGTCCAGCTATAACGCATTGAGTTTTGTGACATTTCAAGACCGGAAACTGCAACACCACCAGCATTAACCGCTTTAGATGGAGCAACAACAACACCATTTGCCTTGAGATACGCAACAGCCTCATTTGTTGTAGGCATATTAGAAACCTCAACATAATATTTAACGCCGTTAGCAACGATTTGCTCCGCTTCCTTCATGCCAACCTCATTTTGAGTAGCACAAGGCATAAGTATATCAGCCTTTACATTCCAAGGCTTTTGACCTGCAAAGAATGGAACACCAAACTTGTCAGCATAGTCTTGAACTCTATTACGGCAGGAAGCACGCATTTCAAGCATAAAGTTGATTTTTTCTTCTGTGCAAATGCCATCCTCATCGTAGATGTATCCGTCAGGACCAGAAATTGTAACAACCTTACCACCAAGCTCGTTAACCTTCTTAACTGTTCCCCAAGCAACATTACCGAAGCCAGAGATTGCAAATGTCTTGCCCTTGATTGTATCCTTAAAGTAGTCAAGCATATTTACTGTGTAGTAAACTGCACCGTAGCCTGTAGCCTCTGGACGAATGAGCGAACCACCATAGGGAATGCCCTTACCTGTTAAAACGCCTGTAAACTCGTTGCGGAGTCTCTTATATTGACCAAACATATAGCCAATCTCTCTTGCGCCAACACCAATATCTCCTGCTGGAACATCAAGGTCTGCACCGATGTGACGTGAAAGCTCTGTCATAAAGCTTTGGCAGAAGCGCATAACCTCTGCATCGCTCTTGCCTTGTGGGTCAAAGTCAGAACCACCCTTGCCACCGCCCATTGGGAGTGATGTCAAGCTGTTCTTAAATGTTTGCTCAAAGCCAAGGAACTTAATAATTCCCTCATAAACCGATGGATGGAAGCGGAGACCGCCCTTATATGGACCGATTGCGCTATTGAATTGGATTCTAAATCCACGGTTAACTTGCACCTTACCATTGTCGTCAACCCAAGGAACTCTGAACTTGATAATTCTTTCGGGCTCAACCATTCTCTCAAGAACGCCACTTGTGATGTACTCAGGGCGCGCTTCAACAACAGGCTCAATTGACTCGAAAACCTCTTTTACAGTTTGGTGAAATTCGGGCTCATTTTGGTTTCTTTTGATTACTCTTTCCATGAGCTCGTTAAGATATTGATTTTTTAACATAATTGGTAAACCTCCAAATAAAATTCAATTAAAATTAATATGCCTTGCCCCAGTAAACAAGCTTATCTGCTTCCTTACCACAGCATATGCACTTTCCTGTCTTGCCTTGCTCGTCAAGTGGCATACAGCGCGAGGTTACATCAGCAATCTCCTTGAGCTTCAATTCACACTCGAGGTCGCCACACCACATAGCCTTGATATAACCAGATTTTTCACCTGCGGTTTTTATAAAGCTATCAAGCTCTGTCTCCTCATATGTGCGATTTTTTCTATTCTCTTGTGCTTTATTATATAAGCCAAGAGTAATGTCAGCCAACAATTCAGGTATTTTTGTTTCAAGCTCGTCAAGAGAAACAAAGATTTTTTCTCTGTTATCACGGCGAACTAAAACGCATTGATTATTCTCTATATCTCTGGGTCCGATTTCAAGACGGAGAGGCACACCCTTCATTTCATATTCTGCATATTTCCAGCCTGGTGAGTTATCAGAAATATCAATCTTTGCTCTTGCAAATTTATTTACTCTTTCCATAACCTCGGTTGCCTTTTCAATAACACCTGGCTTATGTTGAGCACAAGGAATGACAACAACTTGAATTGGAGCAACCTGTGGTGGCAATACAAGACCATTATCATCACCGTGAGTCATAATGATCGCACCGATAATTCTTGTAGAAACGCCCCAAGAGGTTTGGTGACAATATTTGAGTGTATTATCCTTATCTAGATATTGAATATTGAATGCTTTTGCAAAGCCATCACCAAAGTTATGACTAGTGCCACCTTGAAGTGCCTTACCATCGTGCATAAGTGCTTCTACAGTATATGTTGCATTTGCTCCTGCGAACTTTTCTTTATCGGTTTTTCTACCCTTTAGTACTGGAATACCAAGGTCCTTTTCAAAGAAATCAGCATATACGTTGAGCATTTGTAATGTTTCGTTCTCTGCATCCTCGGCAGTTGCGTGCATTGTATGTCCCTCTTGCCATAAGAACTCACGTGAACGGAGGAATGGGCGGGTTGTTTTCTCCCATCTTACTACGCTACACCATTGGTTATAAAGCTTTGGCAAATCTCTGTACGAGCGAATGATATTTGCATAATGCTCACAGAAAAGTGTTTCAGATGTTGGACGAACACAAAGCCTTTCAGTAAGTCTTTCACTACCACCGTGTGTAACCCAAGCAACCTCCGGAGCAAAGCCCTCAACGTGATCCTTTTCCTTATTAAGCAATGATTCTGGAATAAACATAGGCATATATATATTTTCAACGCCAGTTTTCTTAAATCTTGCGTCGAGTAGCTTTTGAATGTTTTCCCAAATTGCGTATCCATAAGGACGAATAATCATACATCCCTTTACGCTTGAATAGTCAATCAGGTCAGCCTTTTTAACTACATCGGTGTACCATTTTGCAAAATCCTCTTCCATTGAGGTGATTTGCTCTACCATTTTCTTGTCGTTAGCCATCTTAATCCTCGTAAATCAAATAGTGAATAATATAGGAATATATTATCACACACGAAAGGCAATTTCAAGTACTTTATTAAACTAAAGTGAAAAAAATTTCAAAAAAAAATCACTCTCCAAAAACAAGAGAGTGATTTTGTTCATTTATTAGATACAATCTACTACAAGCTTTGAATCCTTAACGTCAACTGCAGCTCCTGTAATGTTGCCCTTTATCTCAAAGATAATTGCGTGAGCAAGCTTATCCTCAATTTCAGTTTGGATATATCTGCGCATATTTCTTGCACCAAATTTTTTACTGAAGGATTCCTTTGCAATATGCTTGCAGACCTTTTGTGTAAAGGTGAATTTGATGTTTCTTTCTGCCAAAGCAACCTTCATATCGTTTAGCATTATTTTTGCAATTTCAACGAAATCCTCTTCTTCAAGAGAACGGAAGGTGATAATCTCGTCAATTCTATTGATAAACTCTGGGCGAAGGAACGAGGAAAGCGCTTTCTCGGTCTTTTCCTTTGCCACCTCTTTGGAGCTTGAGCCGAAGCCAGCTTGAGATGAGGTCAGGGTTGCACCTGCGTTTGTTGTCATAATGATTACTGTATTTTCAAAATTGATGGTTCTGCCTTGAGAATCTGCAATTTTGCCCTCGTCAAGAATTTGAAGAAGGATGTTTAATACATCTGGATGTGCCTTCTCTATTTCATCGAAAAGTACGACAGAATACGGTGAGCGTCTGATTTTTTCAGTTAATTGACCTGCCTCATCATAACCGACATAGCCAGGAGGAGATCCGATAATTTTCGATACAGAATGCTTTTCCATAAACTCGGTCATATCAAGGCGAATAAGCGAATCAGGTGTGTTAAACAGCTCGTTTGCAAGGGTTTTTACAAGCTCGGTTTTGCCGACGCCCGTAGGCCCTGCAAAGATAAAGGATGCTGGGCGCTTCTTGATGCTAACGCCTGCCCTATTTCTTCTAATTGCGGCACACAAGGATTTTACAGCCTCGTCTTGACCCACAATTCTTGATTTAATTTTATCCTCCAAGGATGCGAGCATTTCAAACTCCTCCTCGGAAATATTACTTGCAGGAATACCAGTCCAAATTTCGATAACACCCGCTAAATCCTGCTTGGTCATAACGGTATTTTCACATTCCTTGTCTAGCTTATCCTTTTCAAGGAGAAGCATAGAGCGCTCGGTTTTAAGCTCTGCAAGCTGTTTATATTCGTTTTCGTTGGGCTCTTTTCCACCATCAGCAATTTTGGCGTTTAAAGCCTCTGTTTTGGTGTCGATTTCGGCAAGCTTTTCAATAACCTTATGTCTTTCATTAATATAAGGTGCATGAAGTATTATATGAGAGCAAGCCTCGTCTATTAGGTCTATTGCTTTGTCTGGCAAAAATCTATCTGTGATATATCTTTCACTCATCACTACTGCACTTTTTGCCATTTCATCAGAAATCTTAACACCATGATAAATCTCGTAATAGTGCTTGATTCCCTTAATCATTTCAATGGATTCGTCAATTGATGGCTCTTCAACCCTAACAGGCTGGAAGCGTCTTTCAAGCGCAGAATCCTTTTCGATATATTTGCGATATTCTTTTAATGTTGTAGCACCGATAACTTGAATTTCTCCTCTTGAAAGTGCCGGCTTTAAAATATTAGCCGCATTCATACTACCCTCAGAGTTGCCTGTGCCGACTATATTGTGAATTTCGTCAATAACAAGAATAATATTGCCAGCTTCCTTAACCTCTTTCAAAAGCCCATTAATTCTCGCCTCAAACTGACCTCTAAATTGAGTGCCAGCAACAAGTGCTGTCAAATCAACAAGGTATACCTCGCACTTTTTTAATTTGTGAGGAACATTGCCCTCGACAATTCTTTGTGCAAGTGCCTCGGCAATCGCAGTTTTACCGACACCGGGCTCACCTATTAAGCAAGGATTATTCTTTTGGCGACGGCTTAATATTTGGATAACTCTTTCAAGCTCTCTTTGTCTGCCAACAATTCTATCAAGCTTTCCATTCAGAGCGCTTTGAGTCAAGTTTGTGCAGAAGGTGTTAAGATGCTTTCTCTCATCCTTCCTTTTATCCTTTTTCTTGCCCTTTTCTTCCTTTTGGTCATCTGTCATGCCGACATTTTTCATTATTTTGGAAAAATCTATTGTTGGAGAGTCCTCATCGTTTTCCTCTTCTCCTTCTTCTCCAGCGACAGGAAGCATTTCAGCAAACATTTTCTCCATATTTTCTAGCTCTTCCTCTGTAATGCCCATTTTTGTCATCATATCGTTAACAGGCTTTATACCGAGCTCCTTCGCGCAAACAAGACAAAGCCCCTCTTGCTTTTGCACATTGTTTTCGAGCTTCATTATATAAACCGTTGCAGGTCTTTTTTTGCATCTGGTACACATTTCCATAATTGTTTTCCTCTTTTATAAATGCCACTTGATACGCTATGCGTAAATTTTGTTTTTTATAAACTCTATTAAATTTAAATTTTTAAATATCGAAACAACCATTGAATTCTCTATCAGTCCATCGTTTATATAATCTGGGAAGGATGGTCCTATAAATTCAACAACAAAGAGAATTCCTTGGGTCAAGCCCCACGTCACCACAATAGCGATTATAACGCCTAACGTAAGACCTAAAAGTCTATCTGCCGTCTTTACACCTTCAAAGTTTTTCAAATGAGAAAGCAATGCAAAAACAATAGAAAGAGTTATATAAGCAACGATGGTTATAGCAACAAATGCTATAATTGTTGAAAGCAGAGTTGCTATTGCACCACCAATGTTTTCTGCCAATGAGTCTATAACTGTTGAATCGTTTTGGTTAAAGAAGGCATCAAATTCTACAATAAATTTATCAAAATCTAGACCAAAGTGAGTCAAGAATTTTTCAAAAAATTCAGGAGCTTTATCCTGTAAGGTTTTTACATCTATTGCTATATTTGTAGGGTCGTTTTTCAAAAATGCACTTAATGATTTTTCGACTAGGCTAACCATTGCATTTTCCATAAACCAACCATTGAACAGGTTAGCAACAGGTATACGCAAAATGAAGGCTAAAGCGAGGGAAAGTATTGCCTTTGTCAAGTCAAGCAGACTACACACAAAGCCCTTTATGGTGAACTTTAAAATTATAAGCACTGCAAATGAGCATAGTACTATATCTATAATTGTGCTTGCACCCATACAATCCCTCCATTCTTAATTACATTATATTAATAAGTAAAGGACTGTATAATAGCTTTTGCGATATACAGCCCTAAATTGTTAGTTAATCGCTATTCTCTTTACAAATTCCCACAAATCATTCTTGACAAAGAATTTTAGAATTAACGTATTATCGATTATGGAGTCTTTAAATACTCCTTCATAATAGTGTGCGCCGAAGACAAAGAGCTTTCCTATTCCAAATGAAACCACCCAAACAATGAGCAAGGATACCGCCACACCAACTAATGCTCCAAGTAAAATATTAATTCTCTTTATGATAGTTGCCTTTTGTAGAATCTTGTTCAACACCTTACCGAGAATCAAGAAAAGAATTTCCGCAACTACAAAAATCACGATAAACGAGATTACTATTGATATTCCAAGACCCAAACGATTTCCAAGGAAGTCTGAAATGCTTTCAATATCCTCAAGAGTTGCAGGTATTGGATCAACCCCCTGCTCCACACCAGTAAAATGCTCACTCATCATATATCTGCCGCTGTAATCCTCTTCACCCGATTGAAGAATGAAGTCAACAACAACCTTTGGAATTCCATCAAAGAAGGAATGAACCTTGTAGGCAATTACACCATTTTCTAGCGTAACCTGCTCTGTTGTTAAAAGCCAATCCTTTATCCAGCCCTTTGCAGGCTCGGCAAAGAACCAGCCATTAATGAGTCTAGCAAGTGGCAGGTTGAATATAATCGCCAAAAAGGGCGCGAGGAGTGTCTTAATTAACGAAATAAATGACTTTAAAAATCCACGTATTGAATGTCTTATGATAACAAACGCCATTAGTCCAACTAAAACCGCGTCTAAAACAAAGCTAATAACATGTTCAGCCAAAACAGCATCCTCCTTTCCTTTTATAGCTTCAATCTCATTATATTATACCATTATACTGTAATATTGTCAACCATTGTAATATATTTTTTTAAGATATAGTCCATCAGGCTTTGCTGTAAAGCCTGCGTTCTCTCTCTTTCTCGATGCTAATATTTCCGGTATTTCCTCGGGTAATATTTTGCCCGATTCTACAAATAATAATGTACCAACCATTATTCTAACCATATTGTATAAAAAACCATCTGCGCAAACAGTAAATTCAACAAAATCTCCGTTTCTTTCTACTCGGCTTTCATATACTGTACGCTCGGTATTTTCAATTTGAGAGCCAACCGACATAAATGCATCAAAATTATGCGTTCCTTTGAAAAAAGTGGCGGCATGTGTCATTTTTTCGATGCCTTCGTCACTAATTTCTCTGCCGTATTCGAGTGCTAAATTTGAATAAAACGGATTCCTTATCCTGCTTGCATGAATTTTGTAAACGTATTCCTTTTTCACGGCATCATATCGTGGGTGAAAGTCCTTTTTGACCTCCCTTGCCGACAAAACAGAAATATCATTTGGAAGCTTTATATTCATTGCAATTGGAATTTTTTCAATTGGCACAGTAATTTCATCGTTTTCGCTTTTTGGCTCAACTGTTAAGCAAAAGCCGAGTGCGTGGACACCACTATCGGTTCTGCTACATCCCTTAACATCGCATTCAAAGCCAAATGCTTCTTTTGTTGCTCTGTTTATTTCAAGAGCTATTGTAGGCTTATCATTTTGAAGCTGATAGCCATAATAGTTATGCCCATTATATGAAATAGTAAGTAAAATTTTTTTCATTTTAAATCTCATATCCAGGTGCATAGATATTTATAAGAATAACGCCTGCCAAAAGTACAAGAGCGAACAAAAGCCCAAAAACATCCTTCACCTTAAACTTTAATTTTTTCATTCTTGTTCTTCCTTCTCCACCACGATAGCAACGACATTCCATAGCAGTTGCAAGCTCGTCAGCACGTCTGAATGAAGAAACAAAAAGTGGAATTATGATAGGCACAAGTGCCTTTGCTTTTTTTATAAGTCCTCCACTTGAAAAATCCGCACCTCTTGCCTTTTGCGCGTTCATAATTTTTCCTGTTTCCTCTGTCAAGGTAGGAATAAATCGCAAGGCAATTGTCATAAGCATAGAAAATTCATGAACCGGAAGCTTGATTTTTTTGAGTGGTGATAGTGCTGTTTCAATGCCGTCTGTTAATTCAATTGGAGTTGTGGTATATGAGAGGAATAATGTTGTTGCGGTTAAAAGCATTATAATTCTTACCGCTAAAATTCCAGCATTTATAAGGCCATTAACGTATATTTTTAGAGTCCAAAAATTAGGGATAACCTCCCAATCAACCAATGGCTCTCCTTCACCCTTTGTCCAAAAAATATTTAAAATCGCTGTGAATACAATGATAACTGCCAATCCCTTTAAGCCCTTTAAAATAACTCTTATCGGTACTCGGCTAACAATTATAGAAACAAGTAAAATTCCAAGCAAAAAGGCAAATGAATACACATCCTTTGCCACAAAGGTTGATACCATAAACATTATGATAAAGAAAAGCTTTGTTCTTGGGTCGAGCCTGTGAATTAGAGATTTCGACTCATAGTATTGTCCTAAAGAAACATCAAAAGCCATGTCGCACCTCCTTGCCTTTCACGGCAGAGGTAGAGCCGTACATTTGAGCAAGTGCACTAACGGCGCCCTCAACGGTATATATATTGCTAGGTATGTTTATTCCCTTTTCGCGTAGCTTTAAAACAATATTTGTAATCTCGGGCACGTCAAGTCCGTTTTCCTTTAGAAGCTGATGCTCGGAGAATACCTCCTCACATTTGCCATTTAAAAGAACCCTTGCTTTCGACATAACGACTACATTGTCACAGTACATAGCCATATCCTCCATGCTATGACTAACAATTATAACGGATGTACCGCTTTCCTCACGATATTTTCTAATACCACCCAGAATTTCGCGTCTGCCCTTTGGGTCAAGTCCTGCTGCCGGCTCATCTAAAACCAAGATTTTTGGATTCATAGCCATAACGCCAGCCAAAGCAACACGGCGCTTTTGTCCGCCCGACAAATCAAATGGAGATTTGGATAAGGTTTCCTTATCTAATCCACAAAACTCTGCACTTTTTTGAACCCTGTGTTCAATTTCCTCCATTGAGAGCTTCATGTTTTTAGGTCCGTATGCTATATCATCCCATACTGTATCTGCAAAAAGCTGATACTCCGGATACTGCATAACCATACCAACCTTATAGCGAATTTGACCTATTTTCTTCGGCTTTTCCCAAATATCCTCACCATCGACAAAGACATTACCGCTTGATGGCTTTAAAAGTCCGTTTAAAAGCTGAACCAAGGTGGATTTACCTGAGCCTGTGTGACCAATAAGTCCCGTTATTAAATTTTCTTCAATATTTAAACTCACATTATCTAGTGCCGTTATTTCATATGGTGTTTTTTTGCCATAAACAAACGACACGTCCTTAAGCTCAATTATCGACATTTTCCTACCTATTTGTTTCCTATTTTTTCCTTAATTAGCTCTGCGCAAGTATCAAAATCATACACTCCCAAAGGGATTTCAAGATTTAATTCCTTGTTTAATGCGTGTATTAGTTCTACTGATTGTGGCACCTCAAGCCCTGCCTCCCAAAGCTTTTCAGGCTTTGAAAAAACCTCATTCGGTGTTCCCTCTAAATATTTAGAGCCGTTTTTCATAACTACCACCTTGTCGGCTAAAACAGCCTCGTTCATATAGTGAGTAATTAAAATTATCGTTATTTTTTCCTCTTTATTAAGATGCAAAATTGTGTTCATTACCTCTTTTCTACCAAGAGGGTCTAGCATTGCAGTTGATTCATCAAAAATGATGCATCTCGGCTTCATAGCGATTATTCCAGCTATTGCAATCCTTTGTTTTTGTCCACCAGAAAGGCGATGTGGTGCGTGACGCACATACTCTCTCATTCCAACGATGTCAAGTGCCTCATCAACGCGCCTTCTTATTTCCTTCGGCTGAATGCCCAGGTTTTCAGGGCCGAAGGCAACATCCTCCTCAACAACCGTTGCAACTATTTGGTTGTCAGGATTTTGAAAGACCATGCCGACATTTTTTCTAACCTCATAAATATCGTTTTCGGTGATTTTTTCGTCAACTATATTTTTGCCATCTATATATATTTTTCCGCTATCTGCGGTAAGTATCATATTTATCAGCTTTGCGGCTGTTGATTTACCCGAGCCGTTATGACCAAGAAGTGCAACAAACTCCCCCTCGTTGACATCCAATGAAAAGTCATTTAAAGCAAAATTGTTTTCAAAATCATCTGTGTCGGGGTATTTATACGATACATTTTCCAATTTGATTAATGGATTCATTTTTTCTCCCTACGGATATTATTTTTCCTCTGCTACCCAGCGTGCGCTTGCACCACAAGGTAAGTAGCCCTTTGTTTGTGTAACTGGCAAAGCAAGCTCTGCAGTTTCAGCTCTTCCTCCATGCTTTTTAACTACCTCAACGTTGAGAACATAGCCCATTGTCAAGGCACTCAAGCCTGTGGTATATGAATTTATAAGCATAAATAGTGGGTCGTCCGAGATAAGCTTTTCACAAAGGCTTACAAAATCGCAAACCGCATCCTCCAGCTTCCAAACCTCACCACCTGGCCCTCTGCCATATGATGGTGGATCCATTATAATACCATCGTATTTATTGCCACGACGAATTTCGCGCTCAACAAACTTACGACAATCATCAACTATATATCTAACAGGAGCATTTTCAAGTCCGCTTGATGCCATATTTTCCTTTGCGCACGCAACCATGCCCTTTGATGCATCAACGTGTACAACGGAGGCACCAGCCTTTGCGGCGGCAACAGTAGCACCACCCGTATAAGCGAAGAGGTTCAAAACCTTAACCTCCTTGCCCTGTTTTTTTCTTTCTCTTATAAGCTTTGAAAACCAGTCCCAGTTTGCTGCCTGCTCGGGAAAAAGTCCTGTATGCTTGAAGCCCATTGGCTTTAAATTAAAGGTTAGCTCGCCATAATTTACGCACCATTTTTCTGGTACGTCATTTTTTATCCACGCGCCACCCCCACTTTTTGAACGACGGTAAATTCCATCTGCCTTATTCCAAAGCTTATGCTCTCTTTTGCCCTTCCAAATAACCTGTGGGTCTGGGCGTATAAGAATATATTTTCCCCAGCGCTCAAGTCTTTCGCCATCCGAGGTATCTAAAAGCTCATAGTCCTTCCAATTATCTGCTAAATACATATTCTGCCTCACATCTTATAGTATTTGCCCAAAACGTTTGAGCCAACGTGCCCGTGACATATTGCCAATGCCAAAGCATCTGCTGTATCGTCAGGCTTTGGTGGCTTTGGCAAATTCAAAAGTGTTGTAACCATTGTGATAACCTGCTTTTTATCTGCTCTACCATATCCAACAACCGACTGCTTGACCTGTAATGGTGTATATTCAAAAATACTAAGTCCTTTTTTGTGTGCACTTAAAAGAATTGTACCTCTTGCCTCGGCAACACAAATACCTGTTTTTTGGTTAGTATTCCAAAAGAGCTCCTCAATTGCCATTGTGTCAGGCTTATATTTATCAATTATAGTATTCATACCATCATAAATTTGAGAAAGGCGCTCCTCAATAGGTGTTCCGGCCTTTGTTTGAATTGAGCCATAGCCCATAACACGGAACTTGCCCTTTACACATTCTAACACGCCCCAACCGACTATTGCAAAGCCAGGGTCAATGCCTAAAATAACCATACAAGCCTCACCTCTTTTTTCTCAAATTTGAAAACTCTTACAGAGTATTTTACCATATTTTTTCTCTCATGTCAAATATAATATTTATTTTAAATATAAAATTATTAATGGTTGAATTTTCATATGGTTTATGATAAAATATAATTTAGATTTTAGCTAGGTGTTAAGTAAGGAGGATTTTTCTATGGGCGCTTTTCCTGTTATAAATGTAGGCGATATTCTCGAGATGAAAAAGACTCATCCTTGTGGTGAAAAGACCTTCAAGGTTCTCCGTGTCGGAGCTGATGTGAAAATAATGTGTACAGGCTGTGGCAGAATCTTAACACAAGACCGTTTGAAGATAGAAAAAATGATAAAAACTATTTATCCGGGTAATGAAAATGAATAATTCAACTGAAATTTCAACAACAAAAAGAAATCCATTTAAGGAGCTTGTCTCAAGCATTTCAGGGCTATTAAAAAGCAAATGGTATATGCTATTCGCATTTTTTGCGCCGATTATCATTTTAGCTGTTTGCTTGACGCTTATTAGCTTTTTCTCCAACCACAAAATAAGCATTTTGATACTTGATTTAAACGCTCAATACATCTATTTCTTTGAAGAATTAAGAGATATTTTTCTTGGTCAAGAATCATTCTTTTATAGCTTTGAGCGCGCACTGGGTGGTGAGCTTTTTGGCTACTACACATATTATTTAGCATCTCCCCTCTCTTTTTTAGTAGCTATTTTCCCAAAGGCTCTAGTGACAGAAGCGGTTGCTACTATGATGCTTTTAAAGGCGGGATTTTCCGGTCTTACATTCTGTATTTATTTAAAGAAAACTCGTAAAGAAAACGCTATCGGCTTTAGCATGTTTTCCGTTATGTATGCACTTTGTGCATATGCCACCGCTTATCAATCAAATATTATGTGGATTGATGCACTTATTTGGTTGCCTCTTATTACTCTCGGCATTGAGTCAATGATAAAGGAAGGAAAGTTCAAGCTATACATTATTTCCCTCGCAATCGCTATTTGGAGCAATTACTACATTGGATATATGCTCTGTATTTTCACCTTGATTTATTTTGTGTTCTATCTTTGCACTCACTCAAGGGAGGTAAGAAATCCATTTGGCATAAAAAAACACACATTAAAATGCATTTTAAAATATGTTGTTTTTACCGGTGTTGCTATAATTATGGCAAGTGCTGTTATTTTAAGTGCAGTTTATTCTCTACGCTTTGGTAAAGCCGGTGGATTTGAAATAAAAGACCTTAAGCCTACTGTGCTTGTTGACTTTTTCGATGTTTTTGCAAAAATGTTTATAGGTACATTCGGTACGTTTAGACCCGAGGGCTTGCCTCACGTCTATGCAGGCACACTTCTTGTTTTAATGCTACCTATTTTCTTTGCTTCAAAAAAGATTACGGTGCGCGAAAAAATCGGATATGGTGTGTTGTGCACAGTATTTTTAGCAAGCTTCACAATCAGCACATTAAACCTTGCTTGGCACGGCTTTAGCGAGCCTGTTTGGCTCAGCCATCGCTTTAGCTTTATGTTCTCCTTTATTTTGCTTATTATGGCTTATAAGGGATATGAAAGGCTCGAGGATTTCAAATTCAAGTTTCTTGCTATTTCCTCGGGCGTAATTGTTGTGCTTTTATTCATTCTTCAAAAGACTGTTAAGCTTATTCAATATAGTGGAAGTGAAGCAATAGAAATAAATATTGGTCTTCAAGCTGTTTGGCTCACTATCCTTCTCTTGATTGCTTATTTGATTGTTATTTTCTTTATTAAGAAAAAGCCTGCGAATGTGGTGCTTTCATTTGTTTTATGCGGTATTGTTTGTATTGAGGCACTAATCGGTGCATCACTCAGCTGGAAGGATTCGTATTTGGATGCTGGCTCATCAACACGTCAAAACTATGCTAATTTCATTCGTAATTCCGAGTATATAGAAAAGTATTTCACAGTAAAAAACGAACAAGAATTTTTCAGAGTTGAAAGCTATAAATCGCGCAAGTCAAATGATAATTTAGTTCACAATATAAATGGTGTGTCAGAGTTTACCTCTACCTTCAACGAGGGCTCAAAGACCTTTTTAAAGATGCTTGGATATCAAACCAAGTCACAAAGCTCACTATACGTGTTTAACAACGAGTTATCAGACTCCCTTGTTGGAATAAAGTATATAATTTCCGATGAAAAGGTGAACAAGACAACTGAAGCAATGGAAAAAAGCTCGCTATATGAGCTCCAAGCTATACTTGATAACGACTATATAATTTATAGAAACCCTTATGCTCTGCCTATTGCTTATACTGTTAGCGATACAATTTCAGATGCAACAAATATTGATAAAAAATACACTGGCAAGAGGTATGCCTTGGCGCTTTCTGGTTGTATGCTAGGTGAAGATTTCGGAACGAGCTTTGGCCTAGATAAATTAAAGGAAATAACCGACAGATTAAGGGCTAATAGCCTAACAGTTACCGAGTACTCTGATACTTATATTAAAGGAACCGTAATTGCTACCAAGGAAAAGCCTGTTATGTTCACCACCATTCCATACGACAACAACTGGCAGGTATATGTAGACGGAGAAAGAGTTGACACATATAAGTGTGTTGACGCGCTTCTCGCATTTGATATTGACGAGGGTGAACACACTATCGAAATGAAGTATGTTCCTATGCAATGGTATATAGGTCTTCTCGCATCATTTATTGGCGTTTTGGGCTTAATCGGTCTTTGTATTTGGGATTCAAAAAGAAAAGTAGTTGTTTCTGTTTCTAATATATCAGAAAGCAATGAAGAAGCTTCTAGTGATATGAGTGACGAAATAGTCGACCCCACCACCTGTATTGACACCAAAGAAATTAATAATATCGAAGAGGATTATTTATGATATATCACGTAAACGGCACACTTGAATATTGCGAGCCTACGTTTTGCGTTGTAGACTGTATGGGTGTAGGCTACAAGCTATCCATAAGTGATAACACATATTCAAGTATTGTTGGTCATGTAAATGAAAAAACAAAGCTATTAACCTATCTTCAGGTTCGCGAGGACGGAGTTGAGCTATATGGCTTTAAAACCAATGATGAATTGAGTGCTTTCAAGCTACTTATAACAGTTTCAGGTGTTGGTCCAAAGGCAGCAATGGCTATACTCTCTCTTTTAACTCCTGACAGGCTCAGTATTGCAATATCAAGCGAGGATATTAAGGCTATTGCAAAGGCTAATGGAGTAGGTCCAAAAACAGCCGCTCGCGTTGTGCTGGAATTGAAGGATAAAATAACGAAGCAAGTATTTACTGCATCTAGCCCAGAGGCTATGCAGGTTGCTAGCGTTAATGTTATCAAGAGCTCTAATCTTTCAGAGGCGCTTGAGGCACTTGTGGTGCTTGGCTATTCAAGAGGTGACGCGCAAAGAGCACTTGCCGGAATTGACCCAAAATTAGATGTGGCAAAAATTATTCCACTTGCTCTTGCCAAGCTTATCAAATAGAAATGAGGTTTAGACTATGATAGAAGAAACAGAATTTGATTTTGAAAATAGAATAGTTTCAACCGAAATGACTGGCGAGGATAGCGAGGTTGAAATAAGCCTTCGTCCAAAGGCTTTCGAGGATTATATAGGTCAAGAAAAGGTTAAGGAAATGCTGAAGGTTTATATTGATGCTGCTAAAGGCAGGGGCGATTCTCTTGACCATGTTCTTCTCTACGGCCCTCCAGGTCTTGGTAAAACAACGCTTTCGGGTATTATAGCTACTGAAATGGGTGTTAACTTCAGGGTTACCTCTGGCCCTGCTATTGAAAAGCAAGGTGATTTAGCGGCTATACTTACTAGTTTAGCCCCTGGCGATGTTCTTTTTATTGACGAAATACATCGTCTTTCTCGCTCTATTGAGGAAATTTTATATCCTGCTATGGAGGACTATGTTCTTGATATTATAATTGGTAAGGGTCCAGCAGCACGCAGCATCCGTGTGCCGCTTCCAAAATTTACATTAGTTGGTGCTACAACTCGTGCAGGACAGCTCACCACTCCTTTGCGTGATAGATTCGGAGTTCTGCTTCGTCTTGAGCTTTACAAGGCGGAGGAATTGGCTACTATCATTAAACGAAGTGCTTCTCTACTTGAGGTTAATATTGACGATGCAGGTGCTCTAGAAATTGCATCGCGTTCACGTGGAACACCTCGTATTGCAAATAGACTTTTAAAGCGTGTGCGCGACTATGCACAGGTTAAGGGAGATGGAACGATCACTCTTGATATTGCAAAGACCGCACTTAAAGCGCTTGAAATTGACGACCTGGGACTTGATAACATTGACAGAAAGCTACTTGAAACAATAATTAAGTTTTATGGTGGTGGCCCTGTTGGACTTGAAACCTTGGCGGCAACCATTGGCGAGGAAGCAATCACTATTGAGGATGTTTACGAGCCATATCTTATGCAGATAGGATTCTTGAGCCGTACTCCAAAGGGTAGATGTGTCACTCGTCTTGCCTATGACCATTTGGGTATTCCATTTGGTGTTGGCGGTGGAGTTCAAATGAAAATTGATGGATAAATAAAAAAGCCTCATTTTGAACTAAATGGAGTTCACTTCAATTGAGGCTTTTTTATTTTTATTCGTGCTTATGGCGACGGAAAACAAGACGCGACATAGCAACTGGATTGAATGGAAATAATGGATACAGGTACGACCTTTTTCCATTAACCGTTTTGGTTGTAACAATTAATAAAATGCCTATAAGAGCACCCAGCAAAAGTCCCCAACCACCTAAAAGTGCTACCAAACAAAGAGTAATAATTCTCACAAATTTCATAGCATATCCAAGCTCGTAATTTGACTGTGTAAAGCTTGCCATAGAAACTATCGCCATATAAAAAATTACATCGGCGCTTAACCACCCGACCTGCACTGCAAAATCACCAAGCAAAAGACCACCAATAACTCCAAAGGAGTTGGACATCACGCTTGGAGTATTGAGCGAGGCTAATTTTAATCCATCAACGACAAATTCAACAAGCAAAAGCTGAATAAGAATAGGAACAGCACCAGTGTCCTCAGGGACTACAAAATATAGCCATTCGGGAACTATATGGGGGTTGGTTGCTAAAAAGTACCAAACGGGAGTTAATACAACTGCACCCCAAAACACAAGCTGTCTTACAAGGCGCAAATATGTGCCTGTTATCGGTGTGAAATAATAGTCATCGGTATCCTGTAAAAAATCAAAAATTGAGGTTGGTAAAATAATTGCCTCGGGCGATGTATCACAAAGAATTATGACATTTCCCTCTAAAATCGAAGCGCAGGCACAGTCTGGACGCTCTGTACATCTGACCCTTGGGAAGGGATTGAAGGAATTCTTTTTGATAAGGCACTCTATAAGGCTCTGATGTCCCATAGGAAGTGCATCAGTCTTTATATTTTTTATTTTATCAATAAGCTTATTTACATACACAGGGTCGGCTTTTTTATCAAGATAAACAACCGAAACATCAGTTTTGGATTTTTCTCCAACGCAGAGATACTTAACAGTTAAATTTGGATCTCTTATTCGCCTTCTTATCATAGCGGTATTAAAAATCAAGGTTTCAACAAAGCCGTCGCGCGCACCTCGCATTACTCTATCGTTTCCCGGCTCTTCTGTGGTTCTTGCGGGATATGAGCGAGCGTCAACTATTATTGCTCCATTGCCAAAGCCCTCGGCTAAAATTGCAGAGCAACCGGAGAGCACCATTGTGATTAGTGTATCAATATCAAAAACCGGGTCAACCTCGACACTGGGTACACTTTTTTTAGCAAATTCTGTAGCTGCGCCCTCCTTGCCATCACCAAAATCCTTGATGGTTGTTAGGTGCATCATAAGCTTTTGCATAATAGCAGAGGTGACAAAGCCATCAATATAATACATTACCACCTTTGTTGAATTGATTTCCAATTCTCTTTTGATTATATCAAAGTTTTCGTCAACCTTCAAAATACTGTCTATAGCTTGTACATTTTCATTAAAATCAAAGGAAAAACTGCGCACAAAAAACCTCCATAGATACTACATTTTTCTTATAATAGTATTTACGGAGGTTTTAATTTTAATCACTTATTTTTGAAAAACTGGTAGAAATAACATGGGATCATACCATTATATAGCTTTCTCACCTTGTCTGCACGTCTGCCGAATAAGGCTTGAAAGCCCTCGTGACTTGTAATTATATATTGTTGCCATCTATCAAGGGTTTGGAAGTGCTTGCCCATTTTCTTATATAGCTCCTCTGCTTCGCGCATCGAAAAGAGGCGCTCGCCATATGGAGGATTGCATACTATCGTGCCTCGTCTACCCTCTGTTTGGATGGTTAAAGCATCTTGAGTAAATATCTTGATGTTAGAAGTAACTCCTGCATTTTTTGCATTTTCCTTGGCTATTTCTACACATTCAGGATTTATGTCAGAGGCATAAGCCTGAAAATCACTATCAGTTATTATTTTTGCCCTTGCCTCTTCCTTTGCATTTTGCCAAATCTCTTTTTCAAATTGAGGAAAGGCTTCACCTTCAAAATGTCTATTAAGGCCGGGCGCGATACAGAGCATTTGCATTGTAGCTTCAATGGCTATCGTACCCGAGCCACAAAATGGGTCCCAAAGCAAAACATCCTCTCGTGGTCTTGACAGCTTTGCAAGAGCGCTAGCAAGAGTTTCTCTTATAGGTGCTTCATTAGATTTTGGTCTATATCCCCTCTTGTGTAAAGGGGTGCCTGATGTATCAATCATTAAGGTGCAACGATTTTTAAAGAGGAAAAAGTCGATTTGATATTTCACTCCTGTTTCCTTAAACCAAGTAACCCCATGCTTGCTTGAAAGACTTGATACAACGGCTTTTTTTATAATTTTTTGACAGTCTGGAACTGAAAAAAGTGTGCTTTTTATTGAATGTCCACGCACCGGAAACTGGTCGTCCTTGCCAATCCATTCATACCATGAAAGTGCCTTTGTTCCTTCAAAAAGCTCGTCAAAGGTGGTAGCGTAGAACTCGCCAATTTTGATATAAATTCTCTCGGCAAAGCGCAAGTTCACGCTGGCTCTTGCCAAGGCATTTTCGTCGCCTAAAAAGCTGATTCTACCGTCCATAGTTTCAGTACGCTTGTAGCCAAGAGAATCGATTTCCTCACCGAGCAAGCCCTCAAGTCCAAAAAGACAAGTGGCAACATATTCTATTGTCATTTCTGTTCTCCTCTCTGGGCACTTTTATCGGTGCGAGCAATCGTAAATGACATCTCACACCATTTACCATATTCACTTCTTGCTTCTATGCTTTGTGAATGTGCATCAACTATCGTTTTTGCAATAAAGAGTCCGAGTCCTGTTCCTGTCTTGTCAAGACCTCTAGATTTATCACTCTTATAAAATCTATCAAATACAAATGGTAAATCCTCGCTTGAAATTCCAACACCTTCGTTAAACATTGTAAATTTAATAGTATCTGTGCCGTAGTATTTAAGGCTTACCTTATATTTAGCTCCCTCGCTTGAGAATTTTATTGCATTGTGACATAGGTTATAAACAACTTGGTTTATTGCATCCTTGTCACCATAAGCCATCATATCAAAGTCATCCATATCAAAGTCAACATCTAGCTTCTTTTCCCCAATTGGCTTTTCTAATGAAAGAACTGTTTGACGAACCAATTCGCTTAAATTGAATTGCTTAAATTCAAATTTGCGCTCTCCCGATTGCAAGCGAGAAATATCGAGCAAGGAGGTTACTAGTCGGCTTAAGCGCTTAATCTCGTTCTTTATAATATTGAGATAATATTCTTCCTTTTCGGGTGGAATAGCTCCGTCCAAAATTCCGTCAATAAAGCCTGCTATTGTGGTCATTGGTGTCTTTAGGTCGTGAGAAACATTGCTTAAGAAATTCTTTTGCATTTCGTCCTTGGATTGAATTGCTATTGCCATTTTATTAAACGAATCAGCCAAGGATGCAAGCTCATCATTTCCACGCACCTTAACTCTTACGTCAAATTTTCCACGAGAGAAGCTCTTTGCTGCATGACCGATTTCTCGAAGTGGCTTCATTGTATAGTAGCTAACGCCATAAATTGCAACAAGTGATGCAAGGGTAATCCATAAAATAGTGGAAAATATCGCAATCATCATATCGCGCATCATTTTGTCATTTTCAGTATTACCAAGGTCATAGCAGATAATCGCGCCCAAAAGCTTTTCCTCATAAACCGGTTCTGGAAGCTCTGCATCTGTTTCCGTACTTGTGCTTGTATCCACCTCGGATTCAATTGATGAATCAGCTACCTCATCATTTTCTTCACTTGGTGGCTCTACCTTTATTACGCTAGTTGTAATTGCAGTAGCATACAAATAAACAATATTTTCAAAATAGCCATCAGCAGTATCACTTGTAGAAACTACCTTGTTGCGCGCTATTTGATTCAAAAATGACGCAGGGAGTGTCTGCTTTTCAGTGATTCCCCCCATTTTTTCCTCGTCGTATTCACTGCTTGATACAAAATCATCGTCTTGCTTTGATGCAAACAAAATAAGCTCGCCTTTATCGTCAAAAACGAGGATTCCTGCTTGTGGAGAAACCAAAAAAATAGTATCAAGTGTTTCTTCTAGAAATGGATCTAGTTTTCCATCTCTTTCATTCTCTATAGGTGGTAATTCGCCATCCACTGGTCTTACCTTGAAATACGAGGAAACCTGTACGTTTGTCTCGTATAGCTCCTTTAGCTTTGTATCGAGAGAAAAGCTACTGATTATATTGGTTATGATAATTCCCAAAATCAAAATGGTTACTATCATTATGGTCATAAAGGTAAGCATGTATCTTGTATGAATACTCTTTAAATACCTTTTCATAGCCCTTCTCCTTTCTCAAACGAAAAGTCCGCGCACGGACTTTTCTCTAATTATACATTAAATCTAAATAAAACTATATCTCCGTCGTTTATTACATATTCCTTGCCCTCGGAGCGAACAAGTCCTTTTTCCTTTGCAGCATTCATAGAACCACACGCAACTAAATCATCGAAGGAAACTATTTCTGCACGGATAAAGCCCCTTTCAAAATCAGAGTGGATTTTGCCAGCAGCCCCCGGTGCTTTTGTTCCCTTTGTAATAGTCCAAGCACGAACCTCCTTTGGTCCTGCTGTTAGATAGCTGATAAGTCCAAGGAGTGAATAGCTTGCCTTAATAAGACGGTCAAGACCACTTTCTGTAATGCCGAGGTCGGATAAAAACATCTCCTTTTCCTCGTCATCAAGCTCTGCGATTTCCGCTTCAATTTCAGCGCAAACCGGAATAACCTCGCTCTTCTCACTCTTGGCAAACTCAAGAACGCTTTGATAGAAGCTGTTTTTGTCAAGATTTCCAATATCGCTTTCGCTTATATTTGCCGCATAGATTACTGGCTTTATTGAAAGGAGCGCAACCTCGCTAATCCAAGCGGATTCCTCCTCGTTAAAATCAAGGCTTCGTGCACTTTTGCCCTCTTCAAGAGTTTTCATAACTCTTTCATAAAGCTCAACCTTTGGGGCGAGTGTCTTGTCGCCCTTCATTGCCTTTTTAACATTATCTATTCTTCTTTCAAGAATCTCCATATCGGAGAAAATAAGCTCTAAATTTATTGTTTCAAGGTCACGAAGTGGATTGATATTTCCATCAACGTGAATAATGTCATTGTTTTCAAAGCAACGCACAACGTGTACTATTGCATCAACCTCTCTTATGTGAGAAAGGAACTTGTTGCCCAGTCCTTCTCCCTTACTTGCGCCCTTTACAAGACCTGCAATATCAACAAACTCAATAACCGCGGGTGTGTAAAGCTCTGGATTGTACATTTTTGCAAGCACATCAAGACGTGAGTCAGGAACGGCAACAACACCAACATTTGGCTCAATAGTGCAGAATGGATAATTTGCGCTTTGTGCTCCTGCGTTTGTTAGTGCGTTAAAAAGTGTACTTTTTCCTACATTTGGTAGTCCTACGATACCTAATTTCATTTTTTACCTCTATTGCTATATTATTTTCATTGTAATTATACATTATTTTTATCAAAGGTGCAAGTGAAAAGGCAAAAAAAGTAAAAAACTCCACATTTTTATTATTATCACACTTTCCCTTCACACATTTTTCACAATAGTGATGTAAAATAAGAATAACTTATTAAATATTTTTTAACTTTACGTGATAATTTGTTAAAAAAATGTTTACAATTTGATTTTTTTATGATATAATTTTCTAGGAATTTAGAAATCGGAGGTTTATTATGCTCGGTACAAAAATGCTTGTTATTGACGACGACGTTAATATTTGTGAGTTAATTAAGGTTTATTTTACAAATGAAGGATACGAGGTTCAGGTTGCAAACGATGGTATTACCGGTCTGCAAATGTTCAAAAGCAATGATCCTGATATTGTTCTTCTCGACCTTATGCTCCCTAAAAAGGACGGCACAGATGTTTGCCGCGAAATAAGAGCAAACTCTAATAAGCCAATGATTATGATTACTGCCAAGGGCGGAGTTTTTGACAAGGTGCTTGGTCTTGAATTAGGTGCTGACGACTTTGTTGTTAAGCCATTTGATATGCAGGAGCTTTTGGCACGCGTTAAGGCTGTTTTACGTAGATATAGCACAATGGAAACGCACGCAGACAAGGATACTTTGAAATTTGACAATCTTGAAATCAGCCTTTCTAATCACGAATTAAAGATTAATGGCGAGAGCATTGATTTACCAAACAAGGAATTTATGCTTCTCCACTTCCTTGCTAAAAACTATAACAGAGTTTTCACAAGAGATCAGCTTCTTAACAAGGTTTGGAGCTTTGATTATCTAGGTGATTCTCGTACAGTTGACGTACACATTAAGCGTCTACGTGAAAAGCTCGCAGGCGTTTCAACAAAATGGGAGCTACGTACAATTTGGGGCGTTGGCTACAAATTTGAGGTTTTCTCACAGAATAATGACTAACATATAGATAAAACCACGGCATAGCCGTGGTTTTTTATTTGGCTCATTTGTAAAGGCATCCGAAGGGCGTGCATCTATGTAGAGCTGTCTGCCTTGGTAGACTGAGGGATAACATAGTGAAAACAGGCAAGTAATGTTATTTCTTTTAATGTAAAGAAAAATCCCTCAGAGTTGCTTCGCACCCCACCTCCCTTTACAAAGGAGTCTATTAAATTAATCTAGGGTCGCATTTTTGTTTTTCTTACTTTTCGTCATTCCAAGGATCTGCTATATAGATTCTTCGGCTTGTTTTACTCGCTTAGAATGATGGGAGAAGCAAGCCACTCCTCTACAAAGTTATTTGTGCTTTTCGCTCTGTGCGTACTAATCCCTCTACTTAAGCTCGGTAAAGCCGATTTTACGGCGAACCTTGGACATTGTTTTTCTTGCGTGGCGGTATGCGTCAGTTGCGCCTTGCTTCATTACCTCCTCGAGGTATGCTTTATCTGCCATTAGACGTGCAAACTCTTCTCTAACTGGTGAAAGTGCATCGGCACAGGCTTCGCCTACTGCTAGCTTAAACTCGCCATAGCCCTTTCCCTCAAATTCCTTGATTGCTTCGTCAAGAGTTTTACCTGTAAAGCAGGTGTAGATATTAAGTAAGTTGGTAATACCATCCTTGCCCTCGCCTACACAAACCTCATTACCCGAGTCAGTAACTGCTCTTTTGAATTTTCTTATAATATCGTCTTTTGAATCAAGGATTCTAACAACGGCATTTTCGTTAGCATCTGATTTACTCATTTTCTTTGTTGGGTCTTGGAGTGACATAATTCTTGCGCCACCTTTGGGAATATAGCCATCAGGAACAACAAAGGTTTCACCATAAACTTGGTTAAAGCGGTTTGCGATATCTCTAGCAAGCTCAAGGTGTTGCTTTTGGTCAGAGCCAACAGGAACAAGCTCTGTTTGATATAGCAAAATATCAGCAGCCATAAGTGATGGATAGGTAAATAGTCCTGCGTTGATATTATCAGCGTTCTTTACGCTCTTGTCCTTAAATTGTGTCATTCTTGAAAGCTCGCCAAACATAGTGTAGCAATCAAGCACCCATCCAAGCTCTGCATGTTGTGGCACGTGGCTTTGAACAAACAATGTGTTCCTTCGTGGGTCAAGACCACAGGCGATATATAGAGCCAATGTTTCATATGTTCTACGGCGAAGCTCTGCTGGCACTTGTCTCACTGTAATTGCGTGCATATCAACAACACAGTAATAGCAATGGTATTTCTCGGAAAATGCACTAAAATTTCTAATAGCTCCTAAATAGTTTCCTATTGTCAAATTTCCAGATGGTTGAACACCTGAAAAGACTACTTTCTTATCATTATACACGGTCAAATCCTCTACTTTTCGTAAATTATATAGTATATAATATCACACATTATCGATGTTTTCAACATTTTTTTGATTTTTAATTCTATCGATTGTAATTTTTATTACAAATGCAACTATAGGTGCTATAATGAGTCCCAAAAAGCCGGCTATTTTCAAGCCAACAAACATTGCAAAAAGAGTTATAAGTGGGTGAACGTTCATTTGTGAGCTCAGTATTTTAGGCTCTAATATTTGACGTGAGAAATAAGTGACTCCTGCCAAAATAAATAACCCTATTGCTAGCTTGTAATTACCTAAAATCAGCATAACAATTCCCCAAGGGACTAATACTGTTCCCGCACCCAAGATTGGCAAAATATCAACTATTGATATTATCAAGGCAAGTACAAATGCATTCTTTTGATTTATTATCAAAAATCCCGAAAAAAGCTCTGCAAAGCACAATATAAAAAGTATAAAATATGATTTTAGGTATTTCGTTACCACGTGCAAAACATCATTTTTGAAAATCAATGCAATTCTTCCTACTCTTTTGGGCAGAAAATTAAACACTCTCTCCCCTATTTTGTCATAATCCTTGGCAAAATAGTAAAGTGAAAGAACCAGCACTATTATAGTTACAACTATATTAGGAAGTGCTGAAATGAACCTGCCAAGAGCAGAGGTTAAGCTTACGCTTATATTTTTCGCGCCATCTAAAACAAGCTCGGAAACCAAGGAAGAAAGTGTTTCGCCTTCCTTTAAAAACCCTCTTAGAAATGGGGCTTTTTCCTCAAGTGAGTCAATAATAGCGAACAAGTCGGTAATATAACCATCATTCTCTGAAAAGCTACTAATTACATCTTCAGAAATATCAATTATCTGATTGATTGTAATAACACCGACAACACCTATGATAGCTATACCAACCAACAATATAATTGAAAGCACTAAAACACTGACAACCGGCTTTGGTATTTTTGTTTTTTTCTGCAATTTATTTATAAGTGGTCTTGCCATAGCTACTATTAAAAAGGCAACTATAAAAGGAAACAATATCTCAAACACATATTCAAAGAATATATAGCCTAAAACTATTAAAATTACGACACAGAGTGCCCCAAAAGCTATTTTTTTATATTTATCCACGTTTTTCTCCTAATAAATTTCGTTATATTTTAGTTATATTTCCAAAATGCAAAATTTATTAAAGAAGTTTTAAAATATTATTTTTTTATTTGACTTTTATGCTATTCTCTGTTAGAATTAATATATAATATTTTACGAGGTGATTATTATGGTACGTATTGAAATGGAAAACGGTGGAATTATTGATATTGAGCTTTATGAGGATAAGGCTCCTATTACTTGTGCAAACTTTAAAAAGCTTGTATCAAGTGGCTTTTATGATGGGCTAATTTTTCACAGAGTTATTGCAGGCTTTATGGTTCAAGGTGGCGACCCAACCGGCACAGGCTGTGGTGGTTCATCCGAAAATATAAAAGGCGAATTTGCTGCTAATGGCGTTAAAAATGATATTTCTCACGTAAGAGGTGTTATTTCTATGGCAAGAAGCCAAAGCATGAACTCTGCCTCCTCTCAATTCTTTATTATGCACGCGGACGGAAAATTCCTTGATGGTCAATATGCAGCATTTGGCAAGGTTGTTTCCGGCATTGAGGTTGTCGACGAAATTGCTGGTGTTAAAACCGATTTTCGCGATAGACCTATTATTGATATGAGAATGAAAAAGGTTACACTTATTTAAAATGAGACAAAAAAGGTGGATAACAACCAAGGAGCTTGCCATTTTTTCTATGCTTGGCACTATTATGTTTCTATCAGACCTTTTGATGGAGGCGTTGCCAAACATACATGGAGTGGCAATGTTTATCGCTCTTTTTACTCTATTCTACAGAGTAAAGGCATTAATACCAATTTATGTATATGTGCTACTAAATGGGCTTTTTGCCGGATTTGCGATGTGGTGGATACCATATCTATATATATGGGTAATTTTGTGGGCATTAATTATGCTAATTCCAAAAAATTCATCAAACAGGACAAAATTTATACTTTGCACAGTATTTTGTGCTTTGCACGGACTCCTTTTTGGAACTTTATATGCCCCGCTTCAAGCGCTTATGTTTGGACTATCCTTTAATGGCATGCTGACATGGATTTCTGTAGGTATTCCTTTTGATATTATCCATATGTGTGGTAATTTTGCTATGTCTTTCCTAATTATTCCTTTATATAAGATGATGAAAAAAATTGCATAAAAAACGGA
The DNA here is from genome assembly GCA_017472695.1 of Clostridia bacterium. GTDB lineage: Bacteria > Bacillota > Clostridia > Oscillospirales > CAG-272 > RGIG2000. The sequence goes on from JAFUOQ010000022.1 coordinate 56,710, forward strand.
TGCTTGAAGCATCCGTTTTTTATATTTTAGATACAGGGGTGTCATTTTTGTCTTAATTTTGACTCTTTCCAAGTGGTTAATTTTTCTCCCTTTACTATGTAGGCACGTTTGGCAAGTCTTGCAAGTGGTGTATCGCAATAAAGGTCAGAATAAAACTCGTCTACCTCGGCATTTGGCATTACCTCTCTAAATCTACGCACCTTTTCCTCGCCATGACAATTTTTGCCATCGAATTTTCCTGTGTGCTTATCGATTTTTGATGCCATCATTGTTCCTATTCCAAGCTTATTGCAAATTGGAGCTAGCAAAAACTCTGGGGATGCGGATATTACAACGTCGTCAGCCTTTTTCATTTCAAGATACCATTTGTGGATATTTTTTTCGTGTATATCCCAAAAATCTATAACCGCATGGTCAATGTCATCTACGTCCTTAACAAAAGAAAATAGCTTTTGCTTAAAAGTGAGCTTTTTTACAATTCTAATTCCATATAAAAAGCCAAAAAACAGACACTTGGGGATGTTTTTTCTGGTTTTTGGATACTTTTTAAAGCAATAGAACACAAAATCCTTTGAGCTATCACCGTGATAAATTGTACCATCCCAATCGAAAACGTTCATAGTTTTTCTCCTTATAAAAATTGTGCGAGTGCGTTATGCACTCGCACATTAGTTTATTCTGATGCTTTTTCCTCGTCGGGCATTCTAATAACTCGAACCTCTTCTACTCTTTTTGTGCCAATTTTCTTGACTTCAAATTGAAGATGCTGATATTCAAATGTATCACCAACATGTGGGAAAGAGCCAAGCTCCTTCATAATAAAGCCATTAACAGTTTGAGGTAAATCCTCCTCATCATCAAGCTCAATGCCGAATTTCTCAAGGAAATTATCAAGCTCTGTCGAGCATTTTACTATGTAGCTACCATCCGGAAGCTCCTTATAATCCTCGGAAATCTCGTCGTGCTCGTCAAATACATCACCGATAAGCTCTTCGATAATGTCCTCCATTGTGACAATACCCATGGTGCCACCAAACTCGTCAACGACTACTGCCATATGACATTTCTTTGACTTGAGAACCTGTAGTAAATCTGCAATTTTAATATGCTCCGATACGTGCACAGGCTTTTTTAGATGCTTTGTAATTGTTTTGTTGTTATTGTGGTATGCAATAAAGAAATCCTTCTCATGCAATATACCAATAATATCATCCAAGTCCTCGTCATAAACAGGAAGACGTGAATATGCGTTTTCTATAAATACCTTTGCAATATTTGGAATTGTTTCGTCCTTGGAAATTGCACAAATATCGACACGGGGTGTCAAAATATCGCCTGCACATACATCATTAAACTCAATTGCGGAACGGATAAGGTCGCCCTCCTCGGACTCAAGTGTACCGTCTTCCTCTGCCTCGTCAACGATTGTGATTAGCTCATCTTCTGTAATGCTGGATTGCTCCTTTGAACGGAAAATAACACCCAACAGCTTGCTCCAACCACCGAAAATAAGGCTAAGCGGCATAAGAATTATGATTACAACATTTATAAATGGTGCTAAAAGCATTGCCATTTTATCTGCATTTTGTCTTGCAATAACCTTTGGTGTGATTTCACCAAATATGAGTACAGCAATAGTAATTACAACAGTTGACAACGTCGTTCCCAAGCTTTCGGCATCGGCAACCACATCTTGTAAAATACCAATAAAAAACAATGTAGCTATTGATGAAAGCGCTATATTTACTATATTATTTCCAATTAATACACTAGTAAGAAACCTGTCATACTTGCTTTCGATTTTTGTAACAAGCATTGCTCTTTTGTTTCCGCCTTGTGCCAAGTTCTTCATTCTGATTTTATTAAATGATGTAAATGCCGTTTCAGTCGATGAAAAAAACGCCGACAAAAATAGCAATACAAGCATTATCGCTGGAAAAATAATATTAGTAGTATCAGGGTCAGGGTCCATTTTAAAAAATAATCCTCCAAAAAATAAATTGTATATATTATAGCATATAACTAATATTCTGTCAAGTTAATTTGATTTTTTCAAATTTCTCAATAATTTCCGTGCTTATTATGACTATATAGTCATAAAATCAATACCAGCAAGAAGTAAAATGTTCCTAACTATGAAATAGGCTACTAAAAAAATGGCAAAAATAAGAAGTGGTATATATTTGTTTTCACTTAAAAATCGTATGTCATTTTTTAAAATTGAAATCAAAATACGAATATCATAGTATAAAAACAAAGCAAAGCCAACAGGCACTATGGCGTTGTATTTAAATGATGAAATCACATCAAGTCGTAGCAAAGACCCTACCGCGCGAGTACCTCCGCATCCTGGACAATATAGGTGTGTAATTTCAAAAAAAGTACATCCGGAAAGACCTAATTTTCCCATCAGCTTTAATATCAGAAAAAATGATATTATCGAAAATATCAAAATAAACTGAACTAAAATATAATATTCAAGTCTTTTCTTTTTCAAATTTATCACCTCTTATTGTATTTTAACATATCTAGATGACAAAATAAACAATTTTTTTCTAAAGCCTTGATTTTTTGCAATTTTATGATATTATTAATATATAGATATTAATTAAAGGAGTCTGGTATGGAAGAATACTCTAGCAACTATTATACAGTTGATAATAAAAATCCAGATTATAAAGGTGACGATTCTACATATGAAGCACCATTTGAAAAAACATGTGCAGATATACCTGCTAAGGAGTTAAACTATTTTGGAGATTCAAAGCCAGAAGGAAATCCTGTTTTTGGTATTATATCCTTTGTTTGCGCTATGGTTTCAATAGTTTTCAGTGGTTTTTGCTGTTGCATATCGCCACTTATCGCTATCCCTGTTGGTATAATTACCGGAATTGCTGGTATTGCCTTATTCATCGTTGATAAAAAGATAAATGGATCTGCAAGTAAGCTTGCTCTTGCAGGCTTTATCATATCAATTATATCGGTATCACTTTCCTTACTCATTGGTGTAATATATATCATATATTTTATCGTCGTATTTGCAGTCAACTTCTTTATGAATATATAATATAACAAGGTAACTCAATGAACGATATTCAAAATCTACAGCAGACATCCATCTCGCAAGACGAGAGTGATGATGAATGTTACATAATTGGCGACGATAGTCTTTCTGATGAGGATTATCACGATAACGAAAATTACCCTATTTTAAAAACACGTAAATCCTTGTTTGCTCTTCTATCTTTTTGCTGTGGATTTATTGCTGTTTTACTTTGTTGCATTAGCTTTGGCGCAGATGTATTTTTGCCACTTATAAGCTTTTTATCGGGTGGACTACAAATAATTCTCGCCATTACTGGAATTGTCTTTTTTGTAATTGACATTATAAAAAACAAAGCGCCAAATGGATTGGCATATGCAGGCTTGATTTCTTCTATGCTATCCATTGTGCTTGCAATTTTGCAAATTACATATGCTATCATAGTTGCTACATCATTTGTTGTTTCTGTTCTAGTTCACGCATTTTAGTGTGTTAGAAATAAATTCTTGAAGGAGGATAATCATGAACGAAAACTACGAGGTTTACGAAGAGGTAGAAGCGCCTGCTGAAGAAGCAGTTGTTGAAGCTATACAAGATGGAGACAAGCCAGAAAAGGTATTTGGTGTTACATCTTTAATATTCGGTATACTCTCTCTTGCAGCTTTCCTTATTCCACTCCCACTATCTTCATACTTCCCACTCATTGGTGTTATCTTTGCTGTTATTGACAAGGCAAAGAATAAGAAGATGACAGGTGTTGGTAAAGGTGGTTTGATCTGCTCAATCGTTGCTTATGCAATTACTGTAATTACATTGACTGTAACTCTTATTACTATCATTCTTGTATATGTTGGTGTTTTTGTATTCGGTGTATATATGGCTACCGAAGGCTATTAATATTATTAATTTATAATATCGGATTAAATCGCATTCTTTTTTAAGGATGCGATTTATTTTTTGCATATTTTGTCCGTTTCTCGAATATCTATTAGTAAATATGTTGCAAAGTGCGCATTGAAAGGACGGATATAGATGAATATATACGAGGATATTGCTAAAAGAACAAACGGCGAAATTTATATTGGTGTTGTTGGCCCTGTGCGTAGTGGAAAGTCTACGTTTGTGAAAAAGTTTATGGACTGCGTGGTTATTCCAAATATTGACTCCTCATATGATAAGGAAAGAGCGAAGGACGAAACACCTCAAAGTGCATCTGGAAAGACTATCATGACAACCGAGCCTAAATTTATTCCAGACGAGGCTGTGAGTGTAAGCATTGGAACTTCAAGCATGAAGGTTAGATTAATCGACTGCGTTGGATATATGGTTCCGGGTGCCATAGGCGCCGAGGAAGGCGATGGGCCTCGCATGGTGATGACTCCTTGGAGTCAAGAGCCAATGGAGTTTGAGCAGGCTGCCGAATATGGCACTAAAAAGGTGATTTGTGACCATTCAACGGTTGGTATAGTTATAACAACTGACGGAACAATAGGTGAATTGCCAAGAGAATCATATCAAGATGCTGAAAAACGCATAATAGATGAATTAAAATCTATGAATAAGCCGTTTGTTATTGTGTTAAATTCAGCCACTCCCCTCGACAAAAATGCTCAAGAGCTTGCTTTTTTGCTTGAAGAAAATTATGGAGCTCCTGTCGCTTTAGTTAATGCTCTTGAGCTTTCAAACGAAGACTTTGACGGCATAATTGAACTTTTGCTTGGTCAATTTTCCGTTAATGAATTGAGATTCAATCTGCCAAAATACTTGTCATCGCTTGACAACAATCACTGGTTAAAGGAAAGCCTATTATCTTCAATTAAGGATTCAGTTTCAGGAGTTGAAAAAATAAATGATATAAAAAGCTGTTTAAGCGTGATATCTGAAAATGAAAATGTTTATGGCGAGCTCACATTGGTATCGAATCTGGGAACCGGCGAGGCTGACATAACTCTTGAATTAAAGCCAGAGCTATACTATCAAATAATGAGCGAGTTTTGTGGTATAGAGATTAAGGATGACAGAGACCTGTTCTTAAATATAAAGGAATTAGCAGAGGTGAAAAAGGAATACGACAAATTTGCTGATGCTATTGAAGAGGTAAACGCAGGAGGTTATGGAATTGTTTTACCTAATGTTGACGATATGACTCTAGAAGAGCCAGAAATAGTCAGACAATCCGGTGGATACGGTGTTAAATTAAAGGCGTCTGCTCCTTCAATACACTTGATTCGTGCATCAATAAACACAGAGATAAATCCTATCGTTGGTAATGCCGAGCAATCAGAGGAAATTGTTAAAAACATGCTTGCTGAATTTGAAGACGACCCCAAAAAGCTTTGGGAATCAAAAATGTTTGGAAAATCTCTTTACGAGCTTGTTAATGACGGATTACATGCAAAGCTTGAGCATATTTCTCCTGAATCGCGCAATAAGCTCTCTGATACTTTATCACGAGTTATAAACGAAGGATCAAATGGTTTAATTTGCATTTTATTGTAAAAAATAGTACCCTGTGTTTAAATTTTGTAAAAAATACTCTCCTTTTATTAGGAGAGTATTTTTTCTTTTTTATGGTTAAGAATAATTAAAAATAAAAACAAAAAGGAGCTTTTATGAAATCAATTTGGGAAAATGATATTGAATTTCCACAATTCCCTACCCTAAATTGCGACACAGAGTGCGACGTTTTAATAATCGGTGGTGGAATTGCAGGAATTTTGTGCGCATATATGCTAAACTCGGCAGGAGTAGACTATATATTGCTTGAAAGCGATAGAATTTGCAACAAAGCTACAAGCTTAACCACCGCAAAAATTACATCGCTTCACGGATTTATTTATTCAAGATTGATAAAAGAATTTGGCATTGATATAGCTCGTCTATATTATGAAGCCAATGAGGAAGCAATTGCCGAATATAAGAAAATCGTAAAAAATATAGACTGTGATTTTGAAATATGTGATAGCTACATCTATTCTATATCGGACACAATTAAAATTCAAAAGGAATATGATGCGTTAAAAAAGCTCAATATTAAATGTGAGCTAACAAAAACATGTGAGCTTCCATTTAAAATTGCAGGTGCTATAAAATTCTCAAGTCAAGCCAGCTTTAATCCCTTGAAATTCTTATCTGAAATAGCAAAAGATTTAAAAATATATGAGCACTCACAGGTGAAAAAGATAGGAAAAAATTTTGCTTATACCGATAAAGCTCAAGTAAAAGCAAATAAAATTATTTTTGCTACACACTTTCCATTTTGGGATTTACATGGCTTTTATTTTGCTAAAATGTATCAAGAAAAAAGCTATGCTATTGCTTTTAAAAGTACTAAAAAAATCAAAAATATGTATATAGATGATATGAGCGAGCTATCAGTAAGAAGATACAACGACTATTTAATTCTCGGTGGACAAAAGCATAGAACCGGTAAAAAGAGTGGCGGCTGGGAGGAGCTTACATCTTTGAAGGAGAAGTATTTCCCAGGAAATGAAATTGAATATAGATGGGCAACAGAAGACACAATCACCCTAGATGGAGTTCCTTACATTGGAAAATATTCGGCATTTTCAAAGGACACATATGTAATAACAGGCTTTAATAAATGGGGTATGACAAGTAGTATGATCGGTGCAAAATTGCTTTGTGATATTATCATTGGCAAAGAAAACAAATATGAGAAGCTATTTTCACCACAAAGAAGCATTTTAAGAAAACAGCTTTTTGTCAATCTATTTGAAACAACAACAAATCTTTTGTCTTTTTCTGTGCCTAGATGTACACATCTTGGTTGCAAGCTAGTTTGGAACAAAAACGAGCGCACTTGGGATTGTCCGTGTCATGGCTCAAAATTTGCGGAAAATGGGTCTGTTCTAAATGGTCCAGCTAATAAAAATTTAAATTAATTCCAATTATAATATGCTCATATGATAATATATTCATAATAGAATAATATAAAAAATAGCCAAAATCGAAAATTTTGGCTATTTTTTAGTATTATTTTTACTTAAACCAGTTCAGAAATACTTTTTATCGACAAATGCGTTGGCTAAAGCTTCACAGCCTTCCTTGTTTGGATGTCCCCCGTAGCGAGAAAGATTTTGATTTGGTTCGTTTTGTCCCAATATAGAAACTGTATCAAAAATTTCTACCTTTTTTGATAATCGTCTATTAATATAATCGTTTACTTCGTTCCATTTTTTAGTTTTTTCCTCGTCCCAATCAAATGGAGGTACTGTAAAAAGTATAACTCTTACATTATTTTCTCTCAATATCTTTACTATTTTAGTTATATTATCCTTAATTTTCCAAGCTGAAAAGCCTTGACAAATATCATTTACTCCTATGCAAACGGTAACTATATCGAGGTTTTTTGCCCTATCTAACCATATTCCATCCGTTGCTATATCGTCGGCTCTACCAAAGCCGATACCTAAATTCCAATATGAATTTTCATCACTAGATTTCTCTGCAATTTGAGCGCACCAAGCATCGTATGAATTGTTTTCTGTACCGCATCCCTCAGTGATTGAGTCGCCTAAAAATCCGATTTTTTTGCTTACCTGGCGCTTAATTCCTATCATATTTGCAAGTGGAGTTTTATTATTTTTTATCCATTTGCCATCTATAAAACGATATGATGGAATCAAAATTTCCTCAAAATAAGGCATTTTTCCATCGCCCTTGAATTCCATTTCAAGACAAATATAATCGTCTTTTTCAGCATTTATAACCATGCCATCAGTGTAAAATTCGCCCTCTGCTTGCATTACTTTTGATATCTTTGAATCAAAGGTAAGCTGATATTCACGAACTATTTTAGGATTGGAAAAATCGTGGGTTTTAGCGTCAACCACTAATGCTTTTAAGCTTAAAATCTCCCATTCATCGCACTTTAAATTCACTTGTGAATGACTACCATCAGCGAATGTAGAATAGATAATGTTAGAAAATAGAAACGAATATTCAAATTTTCCACCTAAATAAACCTTATAAAAGCTACGAGATATGCATTTTCCCTCATTTGAAAACCAGCTTTGATTAGAGGACGGGGCAAGTGAGTTAGACGTATACGTCTCAAAAAACTTCATTTATTTGTTCTTCCTTGATTGTTTTAATATATATTATTGTATAATATATGCCTGCTTTTGTCAACTTATTTTACGTGATTTTTAGATGAATTTGTGATTTTACGAAAGAAAAAAGAGCTTCAAAAGAAGCTCTTTTTCATATAACTAGTTACCTAATTATGCAAGGATTTCAGAAACTGTACCTGAACCAACAGTTCTACCACCCTCACGAATAGCAAAACGGAGTTGCTTTTCGATAGCGATAGGTGTGATGAGTTCAACAGTCATTGTTATATTGTCACCAGGCTTAGCCATTTCAATATCGTCACCAAGAGTGATGATACCTGTAACGTCAGTTGTTCTGATATAGAATTGAGGTCTGTAGTTTGAGAAGAATGGCTTTGAACGACCGCCTTCCTTTTCAGTAAGAACGTAAACTTGACCTACAAACTTTGTGTGTGGGTTGATTGAACCTGGCTTGCAAAGTACTTGTCCTCTTTCAATATCGTTCTTTTGAACGCCACGGAGAAGAAGAGCAACGTTATCACCAGCTTCAGCGCTGTCCGTAAGCTTATGGACCCTTTCGATACCTGGACTAACAGTCTGTCTTGATTCGTCTGTACGA
>JAFUOQ010000038.1 GCA_017472695.1 Clostridia bacterium
TACTCTAGAATTTCAAGTCCGTCGGCGACCTTTTTCTTTGCGTCACCGCTTCCTGTATAACCAATTATTCCACACATAACTAAATCCTTTTTACAGTATTGCCCTCGCCCTTATATATCGTGCCGCTATCAACCGACCCGCGAATTGACTGAAGTGGATAAATTCTTGCGCCACTAAAAATAATTGTTCCAGGGTTTAAAACACACCCACAGCCAACCTCTGCCTCGTCACCAATAATTGCTCCTAGCTTGCGCATACCAGTGTCGAGAACCTGCTCCTTGTATCTAATCTTTACATTAGAGCCGTCACCCTTTAAATTTGAAATTATAGCTCCTGCCCCCAGGTGCGCGCGATAGCCGACTATTGAATCCCCTACATAGTTGTAATGTGGCACGCAAGCGCCATCAAATAAAATAGAATTTTTAATCTCACTTGAATTGCCGACCACAGCCCCTTTGCCTACAATCACATTTCCACGCAAAAAAGCACCGTGGCGTATCTCCGCTCCCTCGCAAATAATACAGGGCTTAAAAATACAAGCAGTTTTGGAAATATTAGCACCTCGAAAAACGAACACTCCCTCGCTAATTTCCTCGTATTCCTTCGATAGGGTTGGAATGATATACTCTATAATCTCTTTGATTTTAGGCACAACCAACCAAGGGAAGTCGTACTCCTTGATTTTGCCAATAGCTATTGAATTTTCTCCTTTAAAAAAGCAATGGCTTTTAAGCTTGTTCATTTTCTTGCCTCCGCCTCGTTTGCTCTTTCTATTGCATATTCAAGCTCGTTTACTATCTTTTGACACTCGCCCTTGCTCTCGCCCTCTACCATTATTCTTATTAGTGGCTCTGTTCCACTCGCACGCAAAAGTACTCTGCCACCCATATTATCAAATCTTTGACGCGCACACTCCAGTGCTTTTTTTACAATAGGCGCAGATAAAACAGCGTTTTTGTCCACCACGTGTACGTTTTTTAATATTTGTGGGTATAAAATTATTTCGCTTGATAGCTTTGAGAGCGTGCTTTTTTCCTCTATTACACATTCGGCTAGCTTGATTGATGTCAAAATTCCGTCACCTGTTTGTGCATACTTTGAAATAATAATATGACCTGACTGCTCACCACCCAAGGAGTATCCAGAGCGTTGCATCTCCTCATAAACAAATCGGTCACCAACCTTTGTTTCCTTATAATTAATACCTAGCTCAGAAAGGGCTGAATAAAGACCGCTATTTGACATAACGGTTGTGACTATGGTATTCTCCTTCAATTCGTGGCGCGATTTTAAATCCTTCGCTAAAATATAAAGGATTTTGTCACCATCAATTATTTTGCCGTTTTCGTCAACTGCTATGCACCTGTCAGCATCACCATCGTATGCAAAGCCCATATCAAGAGAATTTAGCCTTACAAACTCGCAAAGGGCGTCAATGTGAGTAGAACCACAGCTTTTATTTATGTTTTCTCCGTTTGGCTCGTCGTTTATCAGAAAGGTTTTAGCACCAAGGGCATCAAAAACGGCTCGGCTTATCATAAAGCCACCACCATTTGATGGGTCAAGACCGATTTTCAACCCCTTGAATGAACGGCGCGAGGTCGAGATAAGATAAGCAATGTAGCGATTTCTTCCCTCGGAATAATCGGTGATTTTGCCAATGTCCCTGCCACTTGCATAAGGAATTTTTCCCTTATCTGTTTCCTCGGTGTCGATATAATGCTCGATTTTTTCTATTAGCTCGTCATCAATTTTTTCTCCACTTGAATTGATAATTTTTATTCCATTATCGGTGTAGGGATTGTGGCTTGCCGAAATCATAATTCCTATATCAAAGCCATCGTGCACGACAGTATAGGAAACTGATGGGGTGGTTGTAACGTGTAGCATACAAACATCAGCACCCGAGCTTGAAAGCCCCGACGCGATTGCATATTCAAGCATATAGCTTGAAAGGCGCGTGTCCTTGCCGATAAGCGCACGTGCTTTTTTGCCTGTTTTTTTAAAATACCAGCCCAAAAACCTACCTATTTTATATGCATGGCTAGAGCTTAGCTCCTCACCAGCCACACCTCGAAAGCCGTCTGTGCCAAAATATTTCCCCATATTTTCCCCCTTGCATAGATTAGTTTTTAATATTATACACAGGTATGGAAATTTTGATACAAAAAATCAAAGGGACAAATTAAAAAGCCCACCTCTCGGTGAGCCTTTAATTACATTATGTTTCGTTGGTTCTTTAATCTCTTACGCTCCTCGCGGTCCTTTGCCAGCTTGTCAAAAACATAGTAAAGAGGAATGATTACTGGCGTTTGGTCATAAGGGTCGTTTTCGTCGTAAAGGTCGAATAGCTTTTTCATATATGTATCATATATTCTTAAAAGCTGTTTTGTTTGAATTGTACTGGTGATGTAACAACCAATAAGGCCGACAGCCATAAGAAAAACACCCGCGACTGCACCGATGCCGGTGCCAATAACCATAGCAACACCAAAAAGGATAAGCGCTGCAAATAGGAAAAATACTATTTGACAGCTACGCTTTGACGAGAACACCTCGTTCTCAAAGCCCTTTAGGTAACGTCTGACGGTAACGAGCTTTCCCCTTCTCTCGTCAAAAATAGCAATGGTTGGGCTCTTATATATTCTTCTTTGCAAAAGGTTGTAATCATAAAGTGTGTTTCTGCCCTCTGTATATTGTCCGTTTTCTACAACTAGTACAGCGAACGGACACGAAAGATAAGAGGAAATACGCTCAAATCTAACAGCGAGTGGTATGCCTACTCCTGAAATGCTGAATAAATAGGCAATCAAAAAGTAAAAGAGCTTTGCGCCTACTCCACCAAACGCATACCAATATAAGCCTAAAAGCTTGCGCCTTGTGTTAGGTCTATATGCAAGTGCGATATTCTCCTTTGTAAAAAGATATTTAATAAACTTAAAATGCTTAATACCTGCGGGAATACCGACAATGGTAAGGCAAGAAACAATGCCAAGGAGTGAGCTTAAAATCGCACCCCATATGCCAATTAAAAGAATCCAAGCAACATTTTGCTTTGTGCTTGCTTTAATTTGTGTCATTTGCTTCTCCTGTGTATATTTTAGTTATAGTATATTATATCACAACCCCACTTGAAAATACAACATTATTTAAAAAATTTTTGCAAAAGGGGCTTCTTTTGAAAAAAGTAAAAAAATTTTGAAAAAACTGTTGACAAATTGCAGACATATCGCTATAATGATAATAGGAACTATTACTGATAAGGAGATGCATCATGAGAGAAACCAAGCAAAAAACTGCTATTTTGGAATTTCTTCGCTCGAAGCGTCAGCATTGTAGCGCGAGTCAGATTTACGATGCTGTCCGAGTAAAGATTCCTAACATTAGCCTAGGCACAGTTTATAGAAACCTGTCTACTCTACTTGAAAGTGGTGAGATTATTTCGGTTGAGACTAGTGATAAAAGTGTGTTTTATGATGGCTTTACACACGACCATGCACACTTTGTTTGTCAAGACTGTAAAAACATCTTCGATTTTGATTTCCCATCAAGCGCAAAAATACCACTTGAGGAAAAGGGCTTTATGCTCGACTATGAAAGAGTTGTTTGCTACGGCAAATGTCCAAATTGCTTAAAAAAATAAATTATATAAATGGAAAGAGAGAAAATGTTATGAAAAAATTTGTATGTCCAGTTTGCGGATATGTTCACGAGGGAGAAAGCGCACCGGAAAAGTGCCCACAATGTGGTGTTCCTGGCACAAAATTCAACGAGGTTGTTGAAAACAACTTTACATGGGCTGCCGAACACGTTATTGGTGTTGCAAACGGCGCAAGCGAGGAAATTATTGAAGGACTTCGCGCAAACTTCATGGGCGAGTGCACAGAGGTTGGTATGTATCTTGCAATGGCAAGAGTTGCTCATCGCGAGGGCTACCCAGAGGTGGGTATGTACTACGAAAAGGCAGCTTGGGAGGAGGCTGAGCACGCAGCTAAATTTGCAGAGCTCCTCGGCGAGGTAGTAACTGACTCCACAAAGAAAAACCTTGAGCTCCGTGTAGAAGCTGAAAACGGCGCAACAGCAGGTAAGGTTCACCTTGCAACCTTGGCAAAGCAACAAGGCCATGATGCTATCCACGATACCGTGCATGAAATGGCTCGCGACGAAGCCCGACACGGCAAAGCATTTGAGGGACTTCTTAATAGATATTTTAAGAAATAAGAACCTGACACTCTATTCTTACGAATAGTCGCTATGCGAAATGCAGAAATCCTATAGCATTTCTGCGTGTCAGAACCTTGTTACTCGCAAGGCTCGTAATAATATGAAGCTTTATATTACAAGGACTTTGAATACATAAGAACCTGACCTAACTGTTCAAAAGAACAGACCTGCTTTGCAGGTTGTGAAAATCAAATAGAATTTTCACGGTCAGAACCTTGTTTCTCGCAAGGCTCGTAATAGGGGGTAGATTTTCTCTACTCCCTTTTTCATTTGTTTGTGCTAAATTTTCCATAAAAACATGGAATTTTTATGGAATTTTGGGTGTGTCAATTTTCAAAAAAGCTCAAAACATGGAAACCAAGATTATGGAAAAATTATAACATGAATTAAAAAACTTTTGAGCTGACATAACAAACAGAATTTTTGTGTGTAAATTATAACCTTTCTGTGTGGTACTAATAGATACAAAAGTGTAAAATAAAAACACACAATCTGAATGTGTGTTAAGTCCACTAAACACTATCTGCCTGTATGAGAAGTTATACAACTTTATTTACAATAGGAACGCAAATCGAATCCGCGATTTGCGTTCTTTTTTCTCTTGACAGCCACTGTGCAATATAGTAAAACTCAACCGAAAATTTATTTTTCTCAACAAATATGCCATTGTTCCAAGTTTTATGGTATGATATAATTAAGTTGACAAAAGCGAGAGAACCGGTTCGCTTCGCTCCTGTCGTTCAGAACGAGGAGGAATATTTTATGACTATTTGTATAGGTGCAAAAATTAAAGAGTTGCGCAAGCGTGATAATATGACACAAGAACAACTTGCGGAAAAATTAAATGTAACACCACAAACAATTTCAAGATGGGAAACGGAAACTGCCTACCCTGATATTACTGCTATACCTATATTGGCTAATATTTTTGATGTAAGCATTGATACCTTGATGGGATATGACAAAACCAAAACTGCTCAAAGAGTAAATGATATTATTGCAGGCTCAAAAAAACACTTTTGGAATGATATTGAAAAATGCGAAGCAATCCTTTTAGATGCATTAAAGGATTATCCCAACAATGATTTGATTTTACGAGAGCTTCTTTCTCTGTATGAGTGCCATATACGCACATATGGAAAAACTGAATACACAGATAAAGCAATTTCTGTGGCACACAAAATAATTGCAGAAGCAACTGATATTTTCTGCGTTTGTAGTGCAAAGGCTGATTTGGCTTCACTCTATTTAATGCAAAATCGCTATAACGATGCAAAGCAAATAATAGATACCTTGCCATATATGTATCCGTATTTGTTAAACGATAAAATGCGTGTTTCATCTTATTCCTTACAGGGAGAGGACAGATTAAAGGAAGCAAAGGATTGGAAAATAATCGAATATCAAGAGCTTTTCTTAGCTTGTATAATGGAAGGCGAGGGCTATTTTGAAACAGATGATTATCAAAACGCACTCAAATCCTTTACAGAAGGCAAAGATGTAATTGAAAGATTTATGCTAACAGACAAAATCTGTCCCGAAGCATATCTGTTTAATGGTGTTCAAACAAACCATATGTGTTGCTATTTGCAAATGGCAGGTTGTTATTTAAAATTAAATGACATTGAAAAGTGCAAGCAATCTGTTGAAAAGGCATATGAAATTGTATCTTTTGCAAACGGTGAGGACTTTATAAACCAACCGGAATTATTCTTGGAGCAGTATAATAAAACTTATAAAGAATATGGACTTGAAACATATAAACCACTATAAACAAATGGCGAGTGCTGATTTTTTCGGCACTCGTTTGAGTGGTTTATATTTAAAATCAACTATTGCGTTATTGAAATGCTTTATATGGTGTGATATAATTAAATTGCGAAATTGAAGGGGGATTGGTATGTTTTTTATAAAACTACAGAGTAAGATAGAATCTTCTTTAACAAAACGAGAGATTGTGCAAAGGTTATGTAAAATAACAAATACAACTGTTAAAGACGATGACATTTTTGTCGGGCAGATAAGTGATGATGAGTTCAGAATACACAAAAGACCAAAAGAAAATGTAAGGAATGCATTCACTCCGGTTTTAATTGGAAAAATAGAGAGTAAAAATGAAGGTTGCGATATAAATGTTACTGCTCGATTAAATATGTTTGCATCTATTTTCTTTCTCATATGGTCCATAGGTGCAATTATCGTTCCACTAATAATAGGAATTATTGAGCCTATTTTTCTCTTAGCATCATTGGGATTTGCCATTGTTATAACATTGTTGATTTTGTTAGCTTTTTATAAGCCTGCAAAAAATACTATCGCATTGCTAAACTCAATATTAAGAAAATAGAATTTTTATGAAACAGTACTGTGGCGTGTGCCTGTTTATGATAAATAATAATAGAAAGACCGGCTCTTAAATAGAGTCGGTTCTTTTTATTTCTGATTTGTATTTATAATAACTCTGTCTTGAACAACCACAAAGTTTAATTACATCAATATCTGTAAGTGTTCCGCCAAGGTCTTTTGGAATTTGGGAAACCGATTCCCTTTTTTGTTGTACTTTTTCCATAAAAACATGGAATTTTTATGGAATTTTGGGTGTGTCAATTTTCAAAAAAGCTCAAAACATGGAAACCAAGATTATGGAAAAATATTATTTACATTGAAAATAGGTTTTTTGTATGATATAATTAAAGCGATGAAAAGAGGGAGTGATTTTTATGTGTTATATTTTATATGGTGCTGTTGACAAATCCATAAACAGTGAGGAATATAGCAAAGCTATTGACAAATCTAAATACAAATTTGCATTAGGCACAAGGCATGATGTTAAAATGTGTATTGTAAACGATTCAGGAAGTCATAGAATAACCAAGTGGGTTTGTGATTGCGACTTTCCTACCGGCAAGCATAACAAAGATGCAAAGGAAATACAAGAGATTGCGTCGCTTATAAACGACTTAAAAATCGCCAAAGATGCAAAATATATCTATATTTCATTGGCTTGGGCAGGTAAAAAGGTAAGCTCTGAACGCCGCTTAAACATAAACGGCATTGATGTCGCAGCTTTTCTTGCTGACATGGAAAGTGATTGCTTATACAGAATAGATTTTAATTAAAACATAGCCAGAGGTTGCTAGAAGAAAAAACTAATATATACAAAGGGAATGAGTTTAACTTGTTCCCTTTTTTGTTGTGCTTTTTCTATAAAAACATGGAATTTTTATGGAATTTTTAATTTTGATGATGCCCCTCGGGGTCCCCGTTAGGCGAGGGTACGAGCCTTGGGGAGTGGGAGAAAAAGGTCAAAACATGGAAATTGTGATTATGGAAAAAATTAATTGAAATATGTAATGTTGTGTGATATAATAATCTCACCGATAAATAAGAATTTGACGGCCACTTTTAAGATGATTAACAAATTAGGAGGGGATCTTTTGACTAAAAAGAGGAAGATTATTCTTGCAACTGTAGCGTTCTCTTTTTTATTGGCTATAGGGGTAAGTCTTACATATATTTTTGCTGTGGCATTGCCGCAAAAGCGAGAGAAGGAGCAATTATTAAAAGCGGTGCAGGAGTATTATGACGCAAAGCTTGCTATGTATACAGCGGAAAACGAGAAATATGATGACTATGAGGTGGACGTTGCCTTCCTTGGCGACAGCCTTACCGACGGATACGATCTTGAAAAATACTTTCCGCAATATCTTGTTCTTAATCGCGGAATTGGTGGTGAAACGACCTTTGGTCTTGAAAAACGTCTTAAGGTATCGGTTTATGATTTAAAGCCTAAAGTGGCAGTAATGCTCATAGGGGCAAACAACTTTGATACAATGTTTGATAACTATGAAAATATTTTGAAGGGATTTAAGGAAAATCTGCCAAATACCAAAATAGTATTGCTATCTCTTACATCTATGAGTCAGGAATGGGGCAAAAATAATCAAAAAGCAGCTTATAACAACGTTAAAATAAAGCTCCTGTCAGAAAAATACGGATACGAATTTGTCGATCTGTATTCTCCACTTTTGAATCTTGAAACAGGTGAAATATATGCAGAATATACGACCGA
>JAFUOQ010000023.1 GCA_017472695.1 Clostridia bacterium
AGTACGAGCATCGCATTTGTCCGGACGAATGCAGTATGGGCTAAGCCCAAACCCATATACGTGAACCCCCAAAGCTCATTTCATTTGCTTCGGGGAACCCCTACACAAGCAGAAAAGAGCAAACACGCAAGGCGAAAAACCTTATGTGTCTGCTCTTTTTTCTGTTGGTTTTAGTTTAGAGTTATGAGGCTTGCTTTCGCTCACCGTTATAAGCTTGCACAGCAAGCGTTATGATATGATTGCCCATCTAACCTATAACTTGGCGGAGCCAATCATAACTATGCGAAGCATATCATAACTCATAACTTGCCACAAGGGCAATCATAACTTAGCGTGAATACTCCGTTAAGAGTATCACGCTGAAGAGTGGGTGCTTTTGTTTGGTTTTATACATTAATCACGTCGCCATGCATATCTTCAGCAATAATTTTCGTTTTAGATTATGCCTAATGTGGTAGCCCGCTATATCTCGTTTTTGGAAAGAGCATTGAGCATAATTTCTGCACTCTTTACATTGGTTGCGAGTGGGATTGATTGTACGTCGCAAAGACGGAGTAGAGCAGAAACATCAGGCTCGTGTGGTTGCGAGGTTAGTGGGTCGCGCAAAAAAACAATTAATTCGAGCTTGCCCTCTGCTACCATTGAGCCAATTTGTTGGTCGCCACCAAGCGGGCCACTCTTCATACGGTTTATAGTAAGTCCTGTTTCGCCCATAACAAGAGTGCCTGTTGTACCGGTTGCATAAAGCTCGTGCCTTGCAAGAGTTTCCTTGTATTTGATTGCAAGCTCTATCATATCTGATTTTTTCTTATCGTGTGCAATTAAAGCAATTTTCATTTTTTCTCCTTTTAATTCCCGTCAGCATACTAGATTTTACATTTATAAGTTGATTTTTTCTTCTTGGTTACTATCTCCTCACCATTTGGAAGAGTGATGTGCTTTTCCACCTTGTCATTAGCACTTTCAACTGTAATTTCAAACACTCCCCCTGCCTTTTTCCAAGAAACAGTAATGTTCCCGGCAATGGTTGATACTGTTCCAGAGGCGTGATTTCTGCCCTTTATGTATGGCTTTATAGCGACGGATTTATCATTTACATTGTAGGTGCGAACGCCGAGCACTGTTGCACTAAATTCATAGATAGCAAGAGCCCCCCAAGCGTGGCAGTCACTGCGTGAATAGGTTGGTGTTTCAGGAACTGTTGAGCAGTTTAGCTTAAGAAGACTTCTATAGCTGTTCATCATTTCCTCGGTGTGCTTGTACATTCCACAAACCTCAAGGGCTCTGAAGTAGAAATATGCAAATGCGTAGGTCGCCTTAGCCTCAAGTGTTAGTGATTTTTTCATAATAGATTTCGCGCGTCTGCCAGTGACTGTGCCACTCAACACACACCAGGTTTGCATATGCTGTGAATACTTTGTGTGCTCAAGGTTGTCGGCAAAAAGACCGGTTTCCTTGTTCCAGAAATATTTAATTGTGTTCTTCTTTAGCATCTCGGCTGTTGCAAGATATTCGTTTGCAACATCGCTTCTGCCACAAATATCGTTTAGCTTTGCAGCACATTGTAAAAAGTAAGCCATCATAGGGTTATAAAGACCAATAACTCCACCATTGATTCCTACCGGAACGCCACCATCGTTTTCGTCTTTTTCATAGCCCCAAGGGGTAGCCCAGTCAACGAAGTTCCAATATTTGCTTTGTCCTACAACACCATCGTCATTTATATGGTTTGTAAACCACTCACAAACTCCGTCGATAGCGCGGAGGTGCTTTCTTACAAGCTCTGCGTCACCAAAGCGAGTGTAGTGTGCGTAAACCATAAATATAAAATAGAATTGGAAGGTTGGAATGTGCTGGTCTCCCACAGAAGGAGTTCTTGACGGCATAAGACCATTAGCGAGTTGAGCCGCGGCAAAATCATCCATAGCCTTTCTTGCCAAACGGTCGTCGTCGGTCAATTGGTAGTTAAACACCATTTGAGTTGAGGTGTCCATACAATATTGTAATTGCTCATAGAACGGGCAATCCTCATATGTTTCGTGCATACATCTTTGAAGCGTGCGTACGCTGATTTCCCAAAGCTTGTTGTCGTCACGTCTGCCAAAATCGTAATCCGCACGAGGGAACATAGGATAGTTAACCTCGACCATTTTTTCTAGTTTTATCGATACATCGCCTGAAATTTCGGGCTTGATGAAGCGAAAGCATCTGAACCAAAATGGCTCGAAAATAGCCTCGCCGTCAACAGTTACCTCGTCGTACATTTCCTTGCTGAAATCAAGGCTTCTGTCGGTGCGGTCGTTGTTTGTTTTACCTTGAATTTCAGTAAAGCACTCAAAATAGTAGAGCCTTACCTTACCCTTACCACTCAATTTGAAGGTAGGGAAGCCGAAGGTTAGATAATCTGCCTCGAAAAATTCACCATCATATTTTACGATGCTTGTTTTATTTTGGAAGTCAAGCATTGGAATTGGTCTTTCATAAAGGAAGCATTTATTTGTTGAGCCCCACCAATAATGGTCAACCTCTGCATTGGAAACACCAGTCTGAATCTTGGCATTTTCGTACACAGGGTCAATTGTTTTGTCGTGAAATTCACGTGTAGCAGCTGAATAACAGCTGCTTGCGCCAGCATGCTCAACAGGTGCTTTAGCAACAAGCCAACTCTCGTCTGCTTGGAGCACGAAATCGCCACATTTTAATTCGCAAGCGAGGAGCATAGCACCAACCCTCAAAACGCCCTCGATTGGCGACATTTTACCTTGCATATCATCTGACACAAGCTGTAAAACCTCAACAAAAATTTCGTTCTCGCCTATTGTTAGATATTTTGTAACATTAACAGCATCAAAGTATGCTTTTTCGCGTGTGCCCTTACAAGGACCACAAGCAACAAAATTATTGTTTATGTAAAGCTTGTATCTTGCCTGTGCGCTAATTTCAATAACGGATTCCTTTACAGCATCAAGCGAAAAGGATTTTTTAAAATAGTAGGTCGCATTATCGCTAGCACCTGCATTTTTGTGTGTTATCCATCTACAGTCCTTCATTTTTATCTCCCATAAATTATTTTACAATTACATCAACAATCTCACAGGTGTAAGCCCTGTGAAAATCATTACTTTTATAGCACGAGAGCGGAGTCTTATCAAAAAAGCACTCGCCCGAAATATCTTGTGAGTATAGCTTTTTAAGAACAAGCGTCACCTTGGCGTCATCGAAAATACACGCCTTATTTTTAAGCTCGTAATTTAGCCCACATACGGCGAATTTATCCACGTCCCTGCCTGTTTTTGTTCCACAAAAGGTAAGAGCATCGCGCCTTTTATCTCCAAAAAACGAAAGAGTTAATGTGTCACCATTTTCACAAAACTCATAGGTGTATCTTTGTGGACGCACAAAAACCGTGCAAATTTCCTTGTTCCAAAGAACGCCTGCCGAGCCCCATGAAACGGTCATCGTGTTTACCTGCATTGTGTACTTGGTGGCACTCAAAAGTGCACCACTTGCAATTTCCTTTGTAAAATTAAAATTTGTTAGCTCTGATAATTTCATAAAACTCCCTCCGCGCATATGCGCTTATATAATTAATTATAAAATATATTTATTCACGTGTCAACGAAAAAAGTAATTATTTTCGCAATTTCTCTTGACATTGACAAGCGTATAATATAAAATTATAATGTGTAGAAATTTGGTTTAGTCGGTTTTGGCTGACTAACACCTTTCACATAAGAAAATCTATGCCACAATGGCATAAAAGGAGGTAATTGAGATGGAATGGTATCATGCACTTCTCATAGGAATTCCTTCTGGCTTGATAGTTGGTGCAATAATTGGCGTTATTGCAGGAATTATAATTAGAAAAGCGATGGCTGAAAAGCAGATCGGCTCCGCTGAAGCACAAGCAAAGAAGCTCCTAGAGGATGCTATAAAGGTCGCGGAAACCAAGCGCAAGGAATACTTGCTTGAGGCAAAGGAAGAAATTCTCGCTTCAAGAAAAGAGCTTGAGGCAGAGGTTAAGGAACGTCGCGGCGAGCTTAACCGTCAAGAAACCCGTCTTGCCAATAAGGAAGAAAACCTCGACCGTAAGGTTGATGCTATAGAGAAAAAAGAAGAGGCATTGGCAAACAAGGTTAAAGAAAATGAAGAAATCAAAGAAAAACTAACACAGGCACACGAAACACAGCTTAAATTACTCGAGAAAATCTCAGGATATAGCGCAGAGGAAGCAAAGGCAGCCCTTGTTAAAGCTCTTGAGGATGATGTTAGACACGAGCAAGCACAAAAGCTTGTTGAGCTAGAGGAGGAATTTAAGGACGAGGCAGACCAAAAGGCGAAAAATATTATTTCTCTTGCTATTGCAAGATGCGCCGCTGACCACGTATCAGAGGCAACTATTTCAGTAGTTCCACTACCTAACGACGAAATGAAGGGTAGAATTATTGGTCGTGAGGGACGAAATGTAAGAGCTATCGAAAACCTAACAGGAGTAGAGCTCATTATTGACGACACTCCAGAGGTTATTACAATTTCAGGCTTCGACCCTGTAAGACGTGAAATTGCAAGACTCACAATTGAAAAGCTTATTGCTGACGGACGTATTCATCCAACAAGAATTGAAGAAACCGTTGAAAAGGCAAAGCGCGAGGTTGAGGCTACAATTAAGCAAGCAGGAGAGAGGGCAACCTTTGAAACAGGCGTTCACGGTCTTAACCACGAGCTTGTTAAGCTTCTTGGTAGACTTAAATATAGAACCAGCTATGGTCAAAACGTGCTCACTCACTCAATTGAGGTTTCAACTCTAGCAGGTGTTATGGCTGCCGAGCTTGGCGCAGATGTTACACTTGCAAAGCGTGCTGGACTTCTCCACGATATTGGTAAGGCATTAACTGCTGAAATTGAGGGCTCACACGTACAAATCGGTGTTGACGTAGCTAAAAAGTACAAGGAATCAAAGGAAATTGTTCACGCAATTGAGGCACACCACAATGATGTTGAGCCACAATCAATTATTGCAGTTATAGTTCAAGCGGCAGATGCAATTTCTGCGGCACGACCGGGTGCAAGACGCGAAAACCTTGAAAACTACATAAAAAGACTTGAAAAGCTTGAGGAAATTGCCAAGAGCTTTGACGGAGTTGAAAAGACCTTCGCAATTCAAGCAGGTCGTGAAATTCGTATTATGGTTAAGCCGGAGCAAATTGGTGACGACACAATGCCACTAGTTGCTCGCGACATAGTAAAGAAAATTGAAAGCGAGCTTGAATATCCGGGTCAAATCAAGGTTAATCTTATTCGCGAAAGCCGCGTAGTTGATTACGCAAAATAAGGACAAGTATTAAATTTTTACACAAATAAAGCCTCGGGTTCTGCTTCCCGAGGCTTTTTCTTTTAAATGCTAATTAACTAATGGTTAGGTAAATGTAGCTTTCGGCAAGACCGTCACTCGTCACAAGATAGCACTTCATACGATATTTGCCGGTTCCAAGTGCTTCCCCTGTGGCAACTGCTGTTCCATCGTCGCGTTCAAGATTAGCGCCTCTTAGAGGTGAACCCTTCATCAGAATTTCGTGCATAACAGCATGTCTTGCGTCTTCATAAGTAACTGCACCGTTTGTTGATTTTAGCTCTATATCAATTGAATTTTTAATTAAATATTCAAAATATAAATAGGAGTCAACTAAGCTTACATTGATATCCATAGCGGTTGATTGTAGCTTTTCGTCCTTTGTGTTAAACGAGCCGATCTTTTTTAGCTCTGTTACACGGATTCCCTCATCGGCTGTTGCCACATAAACGACAAGCGCATATTCACCCTCGCCGAGATTCTTGGGAACTGCGTATTTACCACTTGCTGTTGCAGATAGCGCATCTCCAGAGAATGCAGAAGCGCTTGGTGTACCATCCAAGGTGAGAGGAATGGTGTTAACGCTAATTGGATTGCCGTCCTTATCACACAAGGAGAGCGCAACCTTCAAGGTATAGTTTTTTGATTCCTCTAAAAGAGTTTTGTCAGAAACTAAAACAGAGATGTTATCTATAATTATAATGCCGTCTGCATAGGAGTTGTTTGATGTTGTTAGTGACTCGATTTGCGCAAAGTCAACATTTTTGTTAATGGTTTTCTTTGATGATGCGATTTCAAAATCCTTTACAGCTTCATATTCACTTCTTGCACTGTCAAAATCGCCTTGCAAAACCTCTCGCGCACTTTCTAAATTTGATAAGCTATTCATTTTGTAGCCATTCCACTCGAACGATTCGCCGAAATCGTCGGACAAAAGCACTGAATGCTCAATGGAAGTGGCAAGGGTTTCTTTGTCAGTTGCAAGAGTCAAGCCCATATCGGAAAGCCCATCAAGTAAGCTTGAGGCCTTATCAACTAAAGGAGTATCGCTAAAATTTGAGAATGTCATCATTCCGGAATATACATTTTCAGCAAAGTCGTAGTGGGTTGAACCTTCAGAAAGCTTAAAGCCATCGAATGGCACGGAATCTATTCCAATTTGGTAAGTGCCCTTAGATGTCTTTAATTCGTTTAGCTCACCTGTTGTATAAGCCCCATCGTCCTCATAGGCGTTGTTTGAACTAACGGAAACAAAACCATCTGTGATCGCGGAGAAATATAGCCAGAAATCGGTGTACCCTTCGTTGTCTAAAATTTTGAATATTTCACGATTTTCTTCGGGAGAGAAGACTGTATACCAAGTAGTTTGTAATGTGTTTGAACCGTCGTCTATAGCCTCACCGTATTTGTCATAAATCGGTTCGGTTCTAAGCTCGAGCAAAGCACCGTAGCCAAGCCCGTCCTTAACAATATAAGGGAAGAATGCTGCGTTTTTGTAACCGGTTGCCTCGTCGTAATAATAGTTAAAACGAGTAGAAAGCCAATATCCACGGGTGTTTTCAGCTATAAAATAGTCTGTGAATCCGTTTGAGTTGTTGTACATATATTCAACTCTTTCGCCGGGGATGAGCAGAGTTCTTATATCTCCTGTTGTTCCGTCGTCATAATTCATAAGAGAGTACATTTCGTAAACATTTTTTGCATTTTCATTTGTATAACGATAGTAAACGTGTAGGTCCTCGTTCTCGCCTTTAATGATAAGAACATCACTGCTTTCATAAACGCGAAGCATTTGAAGCTCGTATCCAACTTTAACCCATTTATCGACAACGCCCACGTTGTTTTTCATATCAGCAATGTCCGCAGCAACTCTTTCTGCCTCTTCCTCAACATTTAAAATGAACGCTTTATATTCACGCAAGGATTCAGATGTGGCAGGGAAGTCTGACCAAGTATGTGAAGCTCCCACAGGTCGACTCAATTGTACAACCTTGTCGAGCAAAGAGGTGTTAGCTAAAGCAGTACTTTTTTGCTCATTTGAAGCGCTGGCTACACCAACATCTATCTTTTGACCCACAAGGCTTTCGTCAAGTCGTTCATTGGCGAGAAGTAGCTTCGCCCCTTCTGTACCTACCGCACTTTTTCCACAGCCTGTAAGGAAAAACAAGGAAAAAAGAGAGCAAATTAAGCAAATGGTTAAAGAAAGTGAGATAATTCGTTTCATACAAGAACCTCCTTAAGATTATCTTCACTTTTATTATATCATAAATGTAAAAAATTGAAAATAAAAATTTAGGAAATATTTTAAAAGGTGCTGGAGTCTTTGCCTATGGCAAAGAGTTGCGCCGAGCCTTATGCTTACAAGTAGACAACGGCTTTCGGCGAACTTGCGAACCAAATTTCCAATAAATTGGAAAGGATGGTCGCTCTCACACCATCCTCTAAGCACAAAA
>JAFUOQ010000024.1 GCA_017472695.1 Clostridia bacterium
CAAAAACACTTTTGCGGAATCTGTCGTTAATTAACAACAGACCCCGCAAATGCTTAAATTATATTTCTGCTCAGGATTCTTGGAACTTAGAATTGCAAAATCTTTCTTAAAAGTGTTGCACTTCTATTGACAATTCACTTTATAAGAGTAAAATCCATATGGTTGTATATGTTGACAATATAAATTGAATATGATAAAATATAATTAAAGAAATAATAAAGGTGGTGCTTTTATGGGAATAAGCTTAACAAAAAGCAAGAATTTCAAAAGAATATTGATTACTGTTTTATTGCTTTCTTTAGTTACCATTAGTCTTGTTGCGTGTGGTAGCTCTGGTGGAGACGTTAACTATGATGCGGAAAATGGTTCTATGGTTGGCGGTGGTACGGTGCCTGAAGATTTAAAGGATTTAAAATTGATTTATCAAGCAAAAATTAACGTTGAAACAGATGACTATAACAAGTATATTGGTGATTTGGAAGCTAAAATAGTTGAATTGGGAGGATATATATCTTCAGCTAACGAAACTACTTCTGAATCCTTAAAACGAGCTGTGCTCACAATTCGTGTTCCGAGTGATAATTATGAAGCTATGAAAAAAGCAACTGCTTTAAATGGAACAGTTGTAAATAGCAGTCATGAGGTTGTGGACGTAACAGAAAGCTATACAGATATTGAGGGCAGACTTGCAACGTTAAAAGCAGAGAGAGAAGCCCTAAATACAATGCTTGAAAAGGCAGACAGCATTAGCACTATGCTTGAAATCAGAAAAGAAATTAACGAGCTCAATATAGAGATAGAATCTTATCAGCGCCAATTAAACAACTACGATGGTAGAATTGCATATAGTACAATTTCACTAACTGTTGAACAAGAAATCGAAGATGATACCGCAGGATTTGGTTGGATAATATTTACTATCATTCTCTTTATTGCGCCTGAAACAGTGCTTGGTACAGTAATTTTAGTATTTTTTGTAGTAGTAATTGTTAAAAAGAATAAAAATAAAAAATTAAAAAGAGAATAAAAAAAGACACTCAAGCCTATAGTGCATACAAATCTAGCTTGGGTGTCTTTTTTTTTTGTAACGCGTGTTCATGTATTGACAACAGATGAAAAAGGTGGTAAAATATAAATGAGAATAAATAAAGGAGATTATAAAAACGCTTTTCTCATCATTTATTGCAAATTTTTATGACTATTTATTTGAAATATTAAAATTTATTTTTATATTTGGAATGCCTATAATTGTAATAGTAATAGCATTTGTTATTTTAATAAAAGTCTTTTTTCTGCCTGCATTTTCTAGTGGTAGGAAAAAGCAAAATCAAACGGTGATTGCAAGCGTTCTTGGAAAAAGAGAAGAATTTTTGCACAATCCCACAGGACTTTACAGCTTATACTATGTTACATTCACTTTTGGAGAAAATGAAAAAATTGAGCTAAAGACAACAAAAAGCGAGTATAAGTCTCTCAACTACAAAGATAAGGTTGAATTAACACATAAGGGCGAAAAATTGGTTAGCTTCACAGTGCTTGAAAAATCAAACGAACAAAGTAAGGGAGAAACAAAGCACGTTGCTAGCACAATGCGCTCATCGCTTAACGAACTTGCTCAAAAGAAAAGGGAAGAATAATGGAAGTTGTTTTTAAAATAATAGGTGTTTTAGGATGGACGGCAATAATTGCATTTCCTTTGGCTTTGGTGGGATTATTAATATTTTTTGTTTTAAAAATTGTTTTTTTCAAATGTGCAAATGGGGAGAAGCAAAAAGACCTATCTAAAAACTGCAAAGGTTGTTGACAAAAGGCAAGAAAGCTGCGCTTATGCTGAAGGTGGCATTGCCAATCACTATTATATAACGTTTTTGATAGAGGAAAAGGAACGAATAGAATTTAAGGTTTCGGATGGTGAGTATAAAAAGGTAAGCTTTTACGATAAAGGTGAGCTATCGTATGTTGGTGATAGATTTAACTATTTTAACATAACTGAAAAATCAAACGATCAAACCAAAGGAAAGGTTGATTTATATGGTAGAGGAAAGGCTTCGCTTCGTAATGATATGTTAAAAAAAAGATGAAAAAATCGCAAGCAAGCGCTTGCGATTTTTTATATTATATATCCACCATTGATACCTAAAACTTGTCCGGTAATAAAGTGAGAAGAGTCATCAGCTAAGAACAAAATTGCATTTACTACATCTTCTGTTTTGCCAATTTTGCCAAGGGGAGTGTCTAATTTTAGTTGTTCTAAATCCTCTTTTGAAAGGTTTTTATTCATATCTGTGTCGATAACACCGGGTGTAATGCAATTTACTCTTATACTAGAAGGTCCAACCTCTTTGGCAAGTGCCTTGGTAAGTCCTATAAGCCCAGCCTTGGAAACGGAGTAGTGCACCTCGCATGATGCGCCAACCTCGCCCCACATAGAGGAAATATTGATAATAACGCCGTATTTCTTATTAATCATATTTGGAAGCACTGCGCGTGAAGCGTAAAACGCACTTGAAAGGTTAGCGTCGATCATTTTGTGCCACATTTCGTCGGTTATATCGGTAAACAATGCGAACTCATCAATCCCTGCATTATTTATAAGAATATCAACGCCACCAAATGCTTTGTTAGACTCATTTATTGCATTATTGACATCATCACTCTTTGATACATCACAGTATAGTGCCAAGGCACCAGTTTCCTTGGTTAATTTTTGCGCTGCTTCCTTTGAATTAAAGTAAGTAAAAGCAACATTGTAGCCTTTATTTGAAAAAGCACGAACAGCATCGGCACCAATGCCACGGCTACCACCTGTAATGAAAACTGTTTTCATAAAAAACTCCTTTCAAGGGTTTTTGTTTCATTTTATCATATAGCGCCCAAAATGTAAAGATATTTGTTGACTTTTGGCTATAAAATATGGTAAAATTATAATGATAATTTTAGTACAAGGAGCTCGATATGAGATTTTACGAAAACCCACTAAAAACAAGCGAAAACAGAGAAGAACCAAGAAGCTATTATATCCCTAAGGGAGTAGCAAAATGTATTTCTCTAAACGGTAAATGGAATTTTGCATATTTTGCAAACAGCGATTTCGCAACTGAGCCTGAAAAATGGGAAGAAATAGATGTTCCATCCTGTTGGCAATTGCTTGGATATGAAGATCCAAACTACACAAACGTAAACTATCCATTTGCTTGTGATATGCCTTATGTTCCTAACATCAACCCAATGGGTATGTACGAAAAGGAAATAGAAATTCCAAGAAAAACAAAGGAATACTATCTTGTTTTAGAGGGCGTTGCTACTTGTGCGGTTATTTATGTTAATGGCAAATATGTTGGCTTTACTCAAGGAAGCCATCTTCAAGCTGAATTTAATATAACAAAGCAATTAAGACAAGGCAAAAACAAAATCAGAATTAATGTTTATAAATGGTGCTGTGGCTCTTATGTTGAGGACCAGGATATGTTTAGGTATAATGGTATTTTCCGTGATATCTATGTTTTGGTTCGCCCTAAAAACCATATTTCTGATTTTGATATCAAGACGGAAAACAACAAGAAAATTATCGTTAAAGCTGATAAAAATGCAATAGTAAAGCTTTACGACAAAAAAGTTCTTTTGGGCGAAAAGGTCGGGGATGTGTGCGAATTTACTATTAAAAACCCTACGCTTTGGAACGCAGAGGAACCAAATCTATACACTGTTGTTTTAGAGTACAACGGAGAAATTATTGAGCAAAAGGTCGGTCTTTGTGACATCAAAATTTCTTCTAAATACGAGCTTCTAATAAATGGCAAGCCTGTTACAATTAAGGGCGTTAACCACCACGACACTATGTACGGCAAGGGCTGGTGTATGACAGAGGAGGAGATGAAACGCGATGTTGAGCTCATCAAATCCTTAAACTGCAATACAATCAGAACCTCACACTATCCACCACATCCAAAATTCCTTGAATACTGTAACGAAATCGGTATTTACGTAATTCTTGAATGCGACATGGAAACACACGGCATTTTGCGCAGAAACGCAAATGTAGGTTATAGCTATGATATGGAGCCATATGCTTGGCCTGCAACTCACCCAGACTGGGAGATGGATCATGTTGATAGAATTAAGCGTACATACAATCGCGATAAGAACCAGGTTTGCGTTATTATGTGGTCGCTTGGTAACGAAAGTGGTTATGGCGAAAACTTTGGCAAAATGTCTGACTATCTAAAATCCGTTGATCGAAAGCGTTTAGTTCACTTTGAGTCAGCGACTTGGTTTGAAGATGGCATTAAAAAGGTTGACGTAGCATCACATATGTATCCATCCTTGGCTACTATCAAGGAGTTTATGGAAAACGGACGTTTCGATAAGCCTTATATTCTTTGTGAATATTCGCACGCAATGGGTAATGGCCCTGGAGATGTATGGGATTATATGGAGCTTGTTTATAAGTACCCACAATATATCGGTGGTTGTATTTGGGAATGGGCTGACCATACTGTAATGGTTGATGGCGTTGCAAAATACGGTGGAGATTTCCCAGGCGAGCTTACAAACGATGGCAACTTTTGCTGTGATGGCCTTGTTTTCTCTGACAGAACCTTCAAGGCAGGTACTCTCAATGTAAAGAGTGCATATGCGCCATTCCGTTTTAAATTTAAAGATGGCAATTTGAAGATTACAAACCTCTTTGATTTCACATCATTTGATGGTTACACAGTTAAGTATAAAATAAGAGTTGATGATAAGTGCGTTGAGGAAAAGGAACTGTCACTCGACCTTTCTCCAAAGAAATCAATAACTGTAAAAACAGACACTTGTCCAACAATTTGTAACTTTGGTGCTAATATTGACGTTGAGCTAATAGCTCCAAATGGTGACTCGCTTGGTGTTCTTTCACAAAATATTGATTGTAATATTGAACAATATGTTGATGCTGTTCCACCTGTTGAGCTTATAAACGATAAATTCTATGTTTATGCGAAGGGCAATAATTTTGAATATCGCTTCAATAAACAGCTCGGTAACTTTGATAGCATGGTTGTTAATGGAGAAGAGCTACTTTGTGAGCCTGTTAAGCTTTCTGCCTTCAGAGCTCCAATAGATAATGATAGAAATAGAGTAAGATTTTGGGCAAAATTAAACGAGTGGGAGGGCGAAAATCTCGATGTTGCCTTTACCAATGTTCGTAATGTTAAGGTTGTTGGTGGAACCATAGTTGCTGACTGTACATTCTCTGGTATTTCACGTACTCCTATTTTGAATTTCAAGACAGAAATAACTGTATGTGAGAATGGTAGTGTAAACTACAACCTGAAGGCAAAGGTGAAGGAAAAAGCTTTCTGGTTGCCACGTCTTGGTTATGAATTTACTCTCAAAAAGGTAAATCAAGAGTTTAAGTACTTCGCTAATGGTCCATACGAAAACTACTGTGATATGTGCCACCATGTAAGACAGGATTGGTTCGAGAGTAATGTAGAAAACGAATATGTAAACTATCCAAAGCCACAAGAGCACGGTACACATATAAATGCTAAGGTTCTCAACATTGAAAATAAGATTGAATTTGTGTCTGACACCCCATTTGAATTTAATGTTTCAAAGTATAGCATTGACCAGCTATGGCACGCAAAGCACACCGACGAAATAGGTGATTCGTATGCGACTCATGTAAGAATTGACTATAAAAATTCAGGAATTGGTTCAAATTCTTGCGGACCAGACCTAGAGCCGGAATACAGACTCGATGAAAAGAAAATTAACTTTAATTTTACAATGAAAATTGTATAACTAGAAAGCCTCGGGCGTTGTCCCGAGGCTTTTCACATAAAATTCACTTGCATAAATAAATGCAATATGCTAAAATTAATTGCGAGGTGATTAAATGCTTTTTTATTTTGGTTTTGATTGGACCTATATAATAATTGTGCTCCCTGCAATAATTCTTTCAATTTGGGCAAGCGCAAGGGTAAATACAACCTTTGAAAAATATGCAAAGGTCAAATCTCATTATGGTATAACAGGTGCTCGCGCAGCAAGAAGAATGCTTGACGAAAATGGTCTTCAGCATGTGAAAATTGAAAGAGTAGGTGGTAAGCTTACTGACCATTATGATCCAAGGACAAATGTTATTCGCTTGTCGGCATCAACACACGATAATACCTCGCCTGCTGCAATAGGAGTAGCTATGCATGAGGCAGGACACGCGCTTCAATATGCACAAAATTATAAGCCTATAAAGATAAGACAAGCAATAATTCCCGTTACAAATATTGGCTCGAGACTTGCAATCCCTTTGATTTTGATAGGTACGCTTTTGTCTGGTCTTAGTGGAATTTATAGTTATTTTGCCCTTGCAGGTGTAGTTTTATATTCATTCTGCGTGCTTTTTCAGTTAGCTACATTACCAGTAGAATTTAATGCAAGTAAAAGAGCGGTTAAGGCACTTGAAAACACATATATGCTTGCAGATGATGAGATTCCTATAGTAAAAAAGGTATTGAGTGCGGCTGCAATGACATATGTTGCGGCACTAGCAGTATCTTTAGCCCAGCTATTAAGACTGTTTATGTTGGTGACTAGAACTAATAGGAGACGATAATATAATATATTTTTTTCAAAAAACTATTGACAAGACAAAATAGTTGTGTTAGAATTGTTACGCCGCATAATGCTGATGGTCTCAAACGGTTTACCTACCCAGCTTAGCGAGTTCTGGTGAAAGAGAGGTGCTTTTCGTGTTCGCAATTATTTTAACAGGCGGAAAGCAGTACAAAGTAAACGAAGGAGACGTTATCTTCGTTGAAAAGCTTGGAGCTGAAGAGGGAGAAGAGGTTGTATTTGATCAAGTTCTTGCTGTATCAAATGACAATGGTTTCACAGCTGGCGCTCCATATGTTTCCGGTGCTTCCGTAACAGCAAAGGTTGTTCGTAACGGTAAAGCTAAGAAAATTTACGTTATGAAGTACAAGGCTAAGAAGAACGAGAAGAAAAAGATCGGTCATAGACAGCCTTATACAAAAGTACAAATCGAAAAGATTGTTGGTTAATTCGGAGAAATTATATGACTAAAGTCGTATTTTTCAAATCTAATGGTGCTTTTTGGGGATTCGAGGAGCAAGGTCACTCTGGCTTTGCAAGTAGTGGAGACGATGTTCTTTGCTCAGCTATTTCAGCAATGACAATGCTTGTTATTAATGCAATCGAGGTTGCATATTCTTCAGAAGCTGATTATGATATTGATGAAGAAACCGCAATGGTACGTCTTATTGCTCGTGGTGCGTTACCTAACTACGAGAAGGATGAGAAAAAGAGATATGCTATCTCTGGTCTTATTATGGCGTACTACTACCAATTAAATGATTTGGTAGAAGAGTACTACGATTACTTAGAAGTTGAAGTGATCGATAAAGAATATGAAGGTAACAAATAAACGTAAAATTTAACGGAGGAACATATAATGTTAAGACTTGGTTTACAGTTCTTCGCACACAAAAAAGGTGTTGGTTCTACAAAGAACGGTCGTGACAGTGAATCTAAACGTTTAGGCGTTAAGAAGGCAGACGGATCATACGTTGTTGCTGGTAACATCATTGTTAGACAAAGAGGAACAAAAATTCATCCAGGTACCAATGTTGGTATCGGAAAAGACGATACACTTTTTGCACTTGTAGATGGTACAGTTAAGTTTGACCACCTCACAAAGGACAAGAAGCGTGTAAACGTTATCGCACAATAATCACAGATAAAAAACGCACCGTTCTCGGTGTGTTTTTTATTATATACTTTAAAAATCCAATTTTTGTGTTAAAATGAAGATAGTAGAAAGAAGGGAAAATACCTATTTTTAACAAAACAAATAAAGGAGCGAGAATAAGAATTATGAAAACAAAACCAAGCAGAATGAAAAAATATTAGCATCTGTTACGGTAGCAGTACTGTTTACATCATTGCCTATATATGCATTTGCTACATTGATTGATACCGAAAGCAAGTATGTTGGTAGCGAAGAAACAACAGGCGAGGTAGTCGTTTTAGAAGAGGATGTTTCCTTGCGTGAAGAAAATAAAATGAAAAAAATAATTGTTTTACTTTTACTAATCAGTCTGTTAATTTTATGCAGTTGTGACAACAATACAGATACGGATACGGAAACAAGCACGGATTCAGATACTTCAACTGAAGTAGTTG
Organism: Clostridia bacterium; assembly: GCA_017472695.1. Classification (GTDB taxonomy): domain Bacteria; phylum Bacillota; class Clostridia; order Oscillospirales; family CAG-272; genus RGIG2000. The sequence goes on from JAFUOQ010000024.1 coordinate 8,188, forward strand.
ATAGTTCCACCGACACATCTACTGATACAGATAATAGTTCTGATACAGAAACTGAAGCAACAGGCAGTTCTATCGACACTGAAAATGTTGAGAGTGATACAGAAAGTGGCACCGAAACGGAAACAAATTCCGAAAGTGATACAAATACTGAAAATGATGTTGACCTTATAAGCAAGGGAGAAGCGATATTGATAGCATCAACTCATTATTATTATTTCTATTCTCCTGAATCACCGTCTACGCCATCGCATGTTATATCACCTAAATGCATAAATCCTTTAGCCACAGAGGAAAACCCTAATTATTGGTATATTTTGATACGTGAGGTATGCAATGGACACGATACATCTACGTGTGATATGAAGGGTGGCGGAATTCTTTACGTAATAGATAAATATAGCGGTAGCATAGTTGATATTGTCGGTAAAGAATGATTACCGGAGTTATTAATGTCGAAAGGCATTAGGTGCCTTGAAAACCAACCCTTTGGTTGTTCTTGGGATTTAACCATGTACACCGCCCGTCATTCTGAACGCAGTTGATGAATCTGCGGTGTGCATCGCTCAAAATGATGAAAAAGCAAAAGGCATATAATCCCAACACATTAAGTTAAGAAAAGAGACTTACTTCCAAAAGAGGTGGGTCTTTTTTAGTAAAAAATTAAATATATTTGTTAAATTAACCATTAATTTTTGCAATAATAAAATTAATATTAAGCAAAAAGTATAAAAGTAATAAAATATATAAAAAACTCTTCACAAGGTAAAATAATTATGTTAAAATATAGTGAATAACAATATTTAAGAGGGAATTATGTTAGAACTTAAAAACGTTTCATTCAAGGTTATGGGTGAGGATGGAGAAAAGGAAATACTTAAAAATATAAATTTGAAGCTGGATGATACATTTGTAGCAATAACAGGACCTAATGGTGGTGGTAAATCTACTCTTGCAAAGGTTATTGCAGGTATTTATCCCGTAACAGATGGTCAAATTTTGTTTGATGGAGTTGATATTACAAATATGTCAATTACAGAAAGAGCAAAATTGGGCGTTAGCTTTGCATTTCAACAGCCTGTAAGATTTAAAGGTTTGACAGTTCGCGATTTAATTACTCTTGCAGCAGGCAAGGAGCTTTCTGTTTCTGAGGCGTGCACATATCTTTCCGAGGTTGGTCTTTGCGCAAGAGACTATGTGGATAGAGAAATAAATGCATCACTTTCAGGTGGAGAGCTTAAAAGAATAGAGATTGCTATGATTATGGCAAGAGGAACAAAGCTTTCTGTTTTTGACGAGCCCGAGGCGGGAATTGACCTATGGAGCTTTAATAACTTAATTCGTGTGTTTGAAAAAATGCACGAGAATACAAACGGCTCAATAATTATAATTTCTCACCAAGAGAAAATCCTTGATATAGCAGACAAAATAGTTGTAATTGCTAACGGAGAGATTAAGGGCTTCGGTGGAAAAGATGAAATATTGCCTGAATTGTTACGTAGAGGAAATGCAGGCTTTGGTTGTGTAAAACTATAAGACGGGGTAAAATATGGATACAATAGAAAAGGGCTTATTAGAGAAGGTTGCTGATTTGCATGATATTCCCGAGGGGGCATATAATATAAGAGCAAATGGAGCTTTGGGCGGTAGACATACGACTGCTAATATAGATATAGTTTCCAAAAAGGATAAGCCGGGAATTGACATAATTATTAAACCAAATACTAAAAACGAGAGTGTTCATATTCCTGTTATCATAACAAAGACAGGTCTTGATGATTTGGTTTATAACGATTTCTACATTGGTGAAAATGCAGATGTAACAATTATTGCAGGATGCGGTATTCACAACACAGGTGATAAAAAATCTAGCCACGATGGAATTCATACATTCCATGTTGGTAAAAATGCAAAAATAAAATATGTAGAGCGTCACTATGGTAAAGGCGAGGGAACAGGCGAAAATATTATGAACCCTACAACCGTTATTGAAATAGATGACGGTGGATACATGGAGATGGAAACAACCCAAATAAAGGGAATTGATTCGACAATAAGAGTTACTACTGCAAAGCTTGGTAATGAATCAAAGCTTGTTATTCGTGAAAGCTTGATGACTCACGGAAAGCAATATGCAAAAACAGATTTTACAGTTGATTTAAATGGAGAAGATTCTTCTGCTAATGTAATTTCTCGTTCTGTCGCAAAGGAAGAGTCATACCAAGTATTTTATTCAAATATCAATGGTAACAATAAGTGTGCAGGACATACAGAATGTGATGCAATAATTATGGATAAGGCAAGAGTAAGTGCAATTCCTGAAATTACTGCAAATCATATTGATGCAAGTCTTATTCACGAAGCGGCAATCGGTAAAATTGCTGGCGAGCAATTGATGAAGCTTATGACTCTTGGCTTGACAGAGCAAGAGGCTGAAGAGCAAATAGTAAATGGATTTTTAAAATGATATTATTAATTCACGAGGTGCAAAGATGGATAATTACGGAATTATTAATAGTGTGGAGTCTTATCAAGAGGCTCTAAAAAGAGTAAGAGCGGCTCAACAAAAATATGCGACCTATACGCAAGAACAGGTTGACAAAATTTTTGCGGCGGCAGCAATGGCGGCAAATAAGGCGAGAATTCCTCTTGCAAGACTTGCCGTTGAAGAAACCGGAATGGGATTAATTGAGGACAAGGTGATTAAAAACCACTTTGCTTCTGAATATATCTATAACAAATATAGAGACACAAAGACCTGTGATGTAATTGAAGAGGATGTAAGTGGTGGTATGCAAAAAATCGCGGCACCTATTGGCGTTATCGGCGCGGTTATTCCAACTACCAACCCAACATCAACTGCTATTTTTAAGACATTACTCGCTTTAAAAACTAGAAATGGTATTATTATTAGCCCTCACCCAAGAGCTAAAAATAGCACTATTGCGGCATCTAAAATTGTTCTTGAGGCAGCAATTAAGGCAGGTGCGCCCGAGGATATTATTTCTTGGATAGATGTTCCAAGCCTTGAGCTTACTAATACTCTTATGGCTACCTCTGATATTATTCTTGCAACTGGTGGCCCTGGTATGGTAAGGGCGGCTTATTCTAGTGGTAAGCCAGCACTTGGCGTTGGTGCGGGTAATACACCAGCAATTATTGATGATTCTGCTGATATAGTTTTAGCAGTTAACTCGATAATTCACTCAAAAACCTTTGATAATGGTATGATTTGCGCGTCTGAGCAATCTGTAATTGTAAGTGAAAAAATATACGATGAGGTTAAGAGCGAGTTCCTAAAAAGAGGCTGTTATTTCTTGAATGAGGAAGAGACAGAGAAGGTTAGAAAGACAATTATTATAAATGGCTCACTCAATGCTCGCATTGTTGGACAAACTGCGTTTAAAATCGCTTCCCTTGCGGGAGTTGAAGTGCCAGAAAATACTAAAATCTTAATAGGCGAGGTTGAGAGCGTTGAGCTTACTGAAGAGTTTGCCCACGAGAAGCTTTCTCCTGTTCTTGCTATGTATAAGGTTAAGGATTTTGACGAGGCACTTGATAAAGCATATCACTTGATTGAGGATGGTGGCCTTGGACATACCTCTTCAATTTACTTAAACGAAATTACTGAAAAGGAAAAGCTTAATAAATTTAAGCTATTAATGAAGACCTGCCGTATTCTTGTAAATACTCCATCCTCACACGGCGGAATTGGTGATGTTTACAACTTCCGTCTTGAGCCTTCACTTACATTAGGTTGTGGCTCTTGGGGTGGAAACTCAATTTCAGAAAATGTAGGTGTTAAGCATCTTTTGAACATTAAAACAGTAGCGATTAGGAGAGAAAATATGCTTTGGTTTAGAGCACCTGAAAAGATATACATTAAAAGGGGTTGTTTGCCTGTTGCACTTGATGAATTAAAGAATGTATTAAACAAAAAGAAAGCGTTTATTGTAACCGATACATTCCTTTTTGAAAATGGCTATACAAAGCCTATTACAGACAAACTAACTGAAATGGGCATTCAATATGCTACATTTTCAAATGTAGAGCCCGACCCAACACTCGCGTGTGCAGTGGCGGGGGCAGAACAAATGACTTCCTTCAAGCCTGATGTTATAATTGCTCTTGGCGGCGGATCTGCTATGGATGCAGCAAAGATTATGTGGGTTCTTTATGAGCACCCAGAGGCTAACTTTATGGATATGGCAATGCGCTTTAGTGATATTAGAAAGCGTATTTATACATTTCCTAAAATGGGCGAAAAGGCTTATTTTATTGCAATTCCAACATCCGCTGGTACTGGCTCGGAGGTTACACCCTTTGCCGTTATTACTGATGGCGAGAGTGGAGTAAAATATCCTTTGGCTGACTATGAATTGCTTCCTAATATGGCAATAGTAGATGCTGATTTCCATATGACAGCGCCAAAAGGACTTACAGCTGCTTCTGGTATTGATGCAGTTACTCATGCACTTGAGGCATATGCTTCTATTATGGCGACAGATTATACTGATGGTTTAGCTTTACAAGCATTGAAGGTTATATTTGAATATCTACCAAGAGCTTACGAAAATGGCGCAAATGACCCGGTAGCAAGAGAAAAAATGGCTAATGCAGCTACTATGGCAGGTATGGCTTTTGCAAATGCATTCCTTGGTGTTTGTCACTCAATGGCACATAAGTTAGGCGCATTCCATCATTTGCCACACGGTGTTGCTAATGCACTTATGATTAATGAGGTTATTCGTTTTAACGCAACGGAAACTCCAACTAAAATGGGTACATTCTCTCAATATGATCATCCAATTGCTACAAAGCGATACGCGGAGGTAGCAAGCTATCTCGGTGTTAGTGGTAACAGCGACGAGGAAAAGGTTGAGGGCTTGATTTCTCTCATTGATAAGCTGAAGGCAAAGATTGGCATTAAAAACACTATCAAGGAATATGGTGTTGACGAAAAATACTTCCTTGATAATCTTGATACAATGGTTGAGCAAGCATTTGATGATCAATGTACAGGCGCAAACCCAAGATATCCGCTTATGAGCGAAATTAAGAAAATGTATCTAAACGCATACTACGGCACAAACGAAAAAATCTAATTATCGAAGAATATAGTGAATAGGAGAAATTAATATGAAATACGAAAATATTATTGCAAAAAGATCCGACAAAACTGTATATCGTGACGGTAATTTAAAAATAAAGGTTTATGACGAGCGTACATCAAAGGTTAATGTTCTTGTTTCTGCCTTGAACCAGGCAAAAATTGAGGAAACAGGCTTAAATGTACCAAAGCTTCATGAGGTTACAACCTATGAAGGAAAATGGGTTGTTGTAACCGACTATATTGAAGGAACTCCTCTTGATGTATTGATGGAAAAAAATCCAGAAAAGCTCGATGAATATTTACAAATGTTTGTCGATTTGCAAGCAAGTGTTCATACTAAAAGAGCACCAGGACTTTTAAAAATAAAAGAAAAAATGGCTATTAAAATATCTCAAACAGATTTTGACGATGTTTTAAAATACGAGCTTCACGCAAGGCTTGAGGGTATGCCAAACCATGTTAAGCTTTGCCATGGTGACTTTAACCCATCTAATGTTATCGTTACAGAAAATGGTGAGCTCTATATCATTGACTGGTCGCACGCGACACAAGGAAATGCTTCCGCTGATGTTGCAAGAACTTATCTAATCTTTATGCTAGCAGGAGCAGAGGATATAGCAGAGAAGTATTTGACACTTTTCTGCCAAAAAACAGGTATTTCAAGAAGCTATTATTTAAGATGGCTTCCTATCGTTGCAGCATCTCAAACTGCTAAGAAGAATGAAGATGAAAAAGAGCTTCTTAACAAGTGGGTAAATGTAGTAGATTTTGAATAAAAATGTCATATGGCATCATATCCGTGGCACTTTTTCCATGGTAATATGACTTGAGGAATATTATGAAAATAATTGATATAATAAAATCTGGAAAGCCTTCACTTTCCTTTGAGGTTTTCCCTCCAAAAACAAGTGACTCATTTGATGGTGTAAAAAAAGCTTCTGAAGAAATAGCTACCTTATCACCATCTTTTATGAGTGTTACATATGGAGCAGGTGGAGGAACAAGTGAATACACCTTGAAAATAGCACAGAATCTTCAAAGCAAGGGTGTAACCGCACTGGCACACTTAACATGCGTAAATTCCACCAAGGAAGAGGTTGAAATGCGCCTCAAAATGTTAAAGAAGAGTGGAATAGAGAATGTTCTTGCTTTAAGAGGTGACATAACTCCCGAAAATCAAAATAGAGAAAAGTGGGATTACCATTACGCAAATGAGTTAGTAACTCAAATAAAGAAAGAATATGATTTTTGCGTCGGCGGTGCTTGCTACCCTGAGGGACACCCTGAATGTGAAACACAAAGCCTTGATATTAAAAACCTTAAAAGAAAGGTTGAGGCTGGATGCGATTTCTTAACCACGCAAATGTTTTTTGATAACAACATTCTTTATAATTTCATTTATAAATTGAGAGAAAATGGCATAAATGTACCTATTATTGCTGGTATAATGCCTGTAACAAACGGAAAGCAAATTAAGCGTACTTGCGCTCTTTCTGGCTCGGTTTTACCACAAAGATTTAAAGCAATTGTTGACAAGTATTCTGACAATCCCGAGGCCATGAAGCAGGCAGGAATAGCTTATGCAACAGAACAAATAATCGATCTTTATGCTAATGGAATTAATGTTGTTCATATTTATTCTATGAATAAATTTGATGTTGCAAAGAAGATAAGAGACAACATTTCGGAGATAATCAAATGAGCGAAATTTTTCTAATAAATGTTAGCGATGCAAGTGTTTTTAATGTTAATATAAGCGAGATAAAAAGATATCTTAAAATACATAAGCATGATACGCAAAGCAACTCTCTTATCGAAGAATGTATAAATGAAATATATCAGGTGGCAATACCGAAGGCAGTGTATTCTAAAGATTGTATTTCGGTAGAGAATGAAGAGGTTAAATTTGCTTTTGATACTGTGTTAAGCAAGAATTTATCGAAGAATTTGTGCGAATGCAAATGTGCGTATGTTTTTTGTGCAACTCTCGGTATTGAGGTTGATAGAATAATTCAAAAATACGCAAAAATCGAGCCATCAAAGGCTATCGTGCTTGATTCGGTTGCATCTGCTTTGATAGAAGAATTTTGTGATTATGTTAATGGGATATTAGTAAAGGATAAATGTACGTGCCCTCGTTTTTCAGCGGGCTACGGCGACTATTCTATTATACATCAAAAAAAGCTATTAGAATCACTTGATGCAACAAGAAAACTAGGTGTTGTTTTATCTGATTCATTTATGATGACACCATCAAAAACAGTAACAGCAGTTATAGGAATAAAAGAGTAAATACGGAGAAGAAAATGGGCGTATTAGAGTTAATTTCAAAGGGATATGTGTTTTTTGACGGCGCAATGGGTACACAGCTTCAAGCACATGGTCTTAAGTCTGGTGAAGTGCCAGAAAGCTGGAACATTACAAAGCCGGAAATTATAACCCAAATACATAGAAATTACTATGAATCGGGTGCAAATATTGCAACTGCAAATACATTTGGTGCAAATCCACTTAAAATAGAAAATGTAGAGGAGATTGTTTGTGCGGCAATAGCAAATGCTAAAAAAGCTATGTATAACGACAATCATTTTGTTGCGCTCGATATTGGTCCTACAGGAAAGCTCTTAAAGCCTCTTGGAGACCTTGACTTTGAGGATGCGATAAATGCTTTTGCAGTAACCGTAAAGGCTGGTACAAAGGCTGGCGCTGACCTTATTTTAATCGAAACTATGTCCGATCCTTATGAAATGAAGGCAGCGGTGATTGCAGCAAAGGAAAACTCTAATTTACCTATATTTACAACATTTGTTCTTGACGAAAATGGAAAAACTGTAACCGGCTGTGATGTATGTGCTATGGTTGCTATGCTTGAGGGCTTGGGAGTTGACGCTCTTGGCGTTAACTGCTCGTTAGGAGCAGAGCAATTAAAGCAGTTTATTCCTTTATTAGTGGAGAGTTCATCGCTTCCAGTAATAGTAAATCCTAATGCAGGAATGCCAGTAATTAGCGATGGAAAGACCTATTACAAGCAGAATTCTATGGCTTTTGCTGATAATATGTGCGAAATTGCTAATATGGGAGCTAGAATTTTAGGTGGATGCTGTGGTACAACTCCTGACCATATTAAGGCTGTAACTTCAGCATTAAAGGACTCATTTCCAAAAGAAATAACAAAAAAATACGACACAGTTGTGTCGTCTTATTCGCACGCTTGTTACTTTAATAACAAGGTTGTTTTAATTGGCGAGAGAATCAACCCAACAGGAAAGCCAAAATTAAAGGCGGCATTGTGTGAAAATGATATAAATTATCTAATAAAAGAGGCTATTGGTCAGGAGGAAAAAGGCGCTAATATGCTTGATGTCAATGTGGGACTTCCTGAAATTGACGAGGAAACGGTGCTTTGCCAAGCAGTAAAGGAAATTCAAGCGATTACAACCTTGCCTCTGCAAATAGACACCTCAAATCCCAAGGCTCTTGAAAGTGCATTGAGAATATATAATGGTAAGGCACTAGTTAACTCTGTTAATGGTAAAAAAGAGAGTATGGAAGCTGTCTTTCCAATTGTGAAAAAATACGGTGGTGCGATTATTGCACTTACTCTTGATGAAAATGGAATACCAAACACAGCGAGAGAGAGGGCAGATATTGCTAAAAAAATAATCGAAACCGCAAAGAAGTATGGAATTGACAAGAAGGACATTATAGTCGATCCTCTTTGTCTAACTGTAAGCTCTGATAAGACTGCACCAAGTGTAACACTTGAAGCAGTAGAAATTATAAAGCGCGAGTTGGGTGTGAAAACCTCACTTGGAATATCAAATGTTTCATTTGGCTTACCGAGCAGAGATATTGTAAATGCTGTTTTCTTTGCTCATGCGCTCGAAAAGGGACTTGATGCGGTAATAATGAATCCATATTCGGATTCAATGCAGAATGTTTATTATGCACACAATGCGCTTTTAGGAATTGACGAAAATTGTCAAGAATATATTGCATATGCAAGTAAAAGCGAGCCACAAAAAGCGACAGTGGCTGTACAGGATTTAACTCTTGAAAGAGCGATCATAAAGGGCATGAAAAAAGAAGCTGGTGCAATTGCCAAATCTCTTTTGACAATCAAACAGCCACTAGATATTATAAACGAGCATATTATTCCTGCGCTTGATACTGTTGGTGCGGAATACGAAAAGGGAATAGTATTCTTACCACAATTACTTATGAGTGCGGAAACAGCAACTGTAGCCTTTGATGTGATAAAGGAACAGTTTACAGGAGATGCGTCTTCATCAAATGGTGAAATTATACTTGCTACTGTTAAAGGAGATATACACGATATCGGCAAAAACATTGTAAAAGTTATTTTGCAAAATTACGGATTTACTGTATATGATTTAGGCAAGGATGTCCCTGCCGAGAAAATAGTAAGAGTGGCAAAAGAGAAGAATATCAAGCTTGTTGGCTTGTCAGCGCTAATGACTACAACTGTTGTTTCAATGGAAGAAGCAATAAAGCTTTTAAACAAAGAGCTTCCAAGCACTAAAATTGTAGTTGGAGGAGCGGTTTTAACTCCAGAATATGCAGAAATGATAGGTGCTGATAAATACTGTAAGGACGCAATGGAAACGGTTAGATACGCACAAGAACTGTTTAAATAAAACAAAGCCGACTGCAAACGGGAGATGTTCTTAGCGAAAAATTTGAAAACACCGTTAAGTACGAGCATCGCATTTGTCCGGACGAATGCAGTATGGGCTAAGCCCAAACCCATATACGTGAACCCCCAAAGCTCATTTCATTTGCTTCGGGGAACCCCTACACAAGCAGAAAAGAGCAAA
>JAFUOQ010000025.1 GCA_017472695.1 Clostridia bacterium
AATACCCTAATCGGTGTTCTCGCATATCCATTATAACACCTATCTTAAATTCTGTCGAGTACCTTTTCTGCTTTGATCCTTTTTTTGCCATAAAAAAATATGCACCTCCAAAAGTGTCTAACTTTTGGGGTGCATATCAAATTTCGTCGCCTTTTATTCTTTAATCAATTATTTTCCGCACGCAACTACCAAGCCGGATATGATAATTGTTACTGTACTCGCTATCATCAACACACCAAGCACTGCGCAGAGCACTCTTACCATTGTTTTATTCATTTTTATTTCTCCTCAAATTTAATTTTAAGTTGTAAATCCTTTGGTTTTTTCTTGGAAATAAGTACACCTGTGGCTGGAATCTTTATTTTTCTGTAGCTTTCCCTTGCCTCTGGATATTTCTTATCATAATCGGTCAAAACCTTCTTGATTTTTTGATTTTTCTTTAGATTCATTGCAAAAACAACTGTTCCTATTGAGGTTCTGGTTGTTTTTATTGGAATTAATGATGGTCTAATCAAAATCGCCTTTGATTCAGAGTTAATCATCATTATATAATCATCGCTAGTTTCATATATAATTTTAACTAGCTTTGATGCATCGGAATAAGCTTTTTTGAGCTTTTTTCTTGAACCCTGTGTTTGATATTGGCTCATTGGAACTCTCACTGCTTTTCCATTTTCAAAGAAGAAAATCACTCTTTGGTTTTCGTCAAACGATGGGTTTACTTGCATAAATGCGACTCTTTCGTCGTTATCAAAATTCAAATGCTTTGGAACGTAAACGCCCATTTCTGAAGCCTTGCATAGCTCAAAGTCGGACATCTTTGCAAAATAAAGCTGTGCCTTATCTGTAAAGAAAATAACCTCGTCCTTATTCCTGATTTCTGCCTCGTAAATTATTTCGTCATCGTCTTTAATCTTTTGCTCGGAATTACCGCGCAATGATTGCTGGGTAATCTTCTTTAGGTATCCATCCTTTGTAAAGAATAGGTGAGCTGAATAGTCCTCTATCAAGCTTTCCTTACTGAACACCTTTATATCCTCTGAATCAATAATTTGTGTCTTTCTTGGTTTGCCGTATTTTTTCTTAATATCGTTGAGCTGTTTAATAATTACAGCCTTCATTTTAAGTTCATCATCAAGAACAGCTTTGATTTCCGCAATTTCCTTTTGCAAAATATCAATATCCTGCAAGCGGTTCATAATATATTCTCTGTTTAAATGGCGGAGCTTGATATCTGCTATATATTCTGCCTGCTCCTCGTCAACCTCAAAGCCCTTGATTAGGTTTGGAATTACGTCCTCATCCTTTTCTGTTTCTCTAACTATTTTTACTGCTTTGTCAATATCAAGTAGTATTTTTCCAAGACCAAGAAGAAGGTGTAGCTTGTGGCTCTTTTTGTCAAGGTCGAAAATATATTCACGTCGCAAGCAGTTAGTTCTGAATTTAATCCATTCGGTTAAAATTTCCTTAACACCAAGCTGCTTTGGTGAGCCATCAATCAACACGTTAAAGTTACATGGGAAGTTATCCTCAAGAGGAGTAAACTTGTATAGCTTTTGCATTAATTGTTCAGGGTCTGTACCTTTTCTTAAATCAATTGTTAGCTTGAATCCACTCAAGTCAATTTCGTCACGAACACCTGTAACCTCTTTTAGCTTTCCTGCCTTGAAAAGGTCATTAATTTCCTTGATTATCGCCTCTATTGAGGTTGAATATGGAATTTCAAGAATTTCAATACAGTTAGCCTCAGCATCATAAACATATTTTGCGCGAAGCTTAATCGGTCCTTTTCCTGTTTCGTAAACTTTTTTCATCTGCTCACGGTCATAAACAACGTAAGCACCACCCGGGAAGTCAGGAGCTTTTACTATATCGAGAATTTTTTCTATGTCTGTGCGAGGAGAACGCAAAATTGCGATTGTCGCATCGCATATTTCTTGCAAATTGAAGGAGCATATAGAGGAAGCAAGACCAACAGCAATGCCTAGATTGGAGGAAATTAAGATATTTGGGAAGGTTGTTGGCAAAAGCCTTGGCTCTTTTGTTGTGCTATCGTAATTGTCAACCATATCGACAGCATTTTTATCTATACCAGAAAAGATTTCTTGGCAGAAGGTGTCTAGCTTTGCCTCTGTATATCTTGATGCAGCAAATGCCATATCACGGCTATATTGCTTGCCAAACGAACCCTTCGAGTCAACAAACGGATGTAGAAGTGATTCGTTAGCTGCTGTTAGACGCACCATAGTTTCATAAATTGAAGCATCGCCGTGTGGGTTTAGCTTCATTGTTGCACCAACTATATTAGCACTTTTGGTTCGTCTGCCGTGCAAAAGTCCCATTTTATACATAGTATAAAGGAGTTTTCTATGCGCTGGCTTAAAGCCATCAATTTCCGGAATAGCACGAGATACCATAACGCTAACTGCATATGGCATATAGTTTGTTTCTATTGTTTCAGTTATTGGCTGGAGCATTGGCTCACTTTCTACATATTTTTTCTTTTCTTGCTTTTTATTAATCTTTGCCATTTCTTCCTCCTATCACACGATGTGCACATGCACGAATCATTCTGTTATAGATTGCCAAGGACTCACCATCATCGCTTGGTAGGTGAGCATAAACGGTATCGACTCCTATATCGTCCGCTTGACGCAAAAGATTAAACAGCTTTTTTGTCTGCTTCTTTATGTCCTTCTTTTTTCCAACGGGTAATAAATTTTTGTTATCAAAAAGAGATATCTCCTCGTCGTAACACATTACTCCGCAATTTTCTGTTTTTTGTTTTTGTTTTACATATTCTATAAAGCTTATGTATCTATCGTCTATTAAATATAAATTTGCCCTCGGTGCATAATGCTTATATTTCATACCAGGGGACAGTGCCGTTTCATTAGCCTTTAATTCTTCCTTAACAGCCGAGGCAATTTGAACATTTTTAGACACTCCCTCAAGCATTTTAGGAGTTACAGAGCCCGGGCGAAGAATTGTAAGTATATCATCCTTGATTGTAATAACGGTAGATTCGACACCAAATTCGGAATCTCCTCCGTCGAGTATCATAGGAATTTTACCATTCAAGTCATCATAAACATGCTTGGCACTTGTTGGAGATGGCTTGCCTGACGAGTTTGCCGATGGAGCAGCAATTGGAATACCCGAGATTTCAATTAGCTTATTTGCTACCTCGTTTTTAGGGCATCTTATTGCCACTGTATCAAGTCCTGCCGTTACCTCGTTTGGAATTATTTCCTTTTTAGGTAAAATAATCGTTAATGGCCCTGGCATAAAGGCTTTTGCAAGCTCGTAATAAAGTGGGCAGGTATATGCAATTTTTTCTGCATCCTCGGGAGTTGAGATGTGAACAATTAAAGGATTATCACTTGGTCTGCCCTTTGCCAAGAAAATTCTTTTGCAAGCATCGGCATTAAAGGCATTTGCACCCAATCCATATACTGTTTCAGTGGGAAAAGCCACAAGCTCACCACTGTTAAGTAGCTTACTTGCTTCTTGTAAAATATCCAAGCTATCTTTTGTAACCTTGAAAATTTTAGTTTCCATTTCCCTCTCCAGTTTTTTAATTAGTTTTGCGCTTCACCTTTTAGTTTTTCTGCCGCATCTGCGGTTGCTAGCTTTTCAAGCATTTCACCAATATCGCCGTTCAAAAATGCTTCAAGCGAATAGATTGTAAAGCCAATACGGTGGTCGGTAACTCTACCCTGTGGATAGTTGTAGGTTCTAATTCTTTCACTACGGTCACCTGTACCAACCTGACTTTTTCTCTCTGATGCAATTTTTTCGCTTTGCTCCTGTTGCTTCATATCATAGAGCTTTGCGCGAAGGATTTTAAATGCTTTATCTTTATTTTTGAATTGACTACGCTCGTCCTGACACTCAACAACTATACCAGTTGGCTTGTGAATAAGACGAATAGCACTTTCTGTTTTATTTACGTGCTGACCACCTGCGCCGCTACTCTTACAGGTTTCAACTGTAACGTCGCTCATATTTAGCTCAACCTCAACATCCTCTGCCTCTGGCAAAACTGCAACAGTTGCAGTTGAGGTATGAATTCTACCCTGTGTTTCAGTTTCTGGCACTCTTTGTACTCTGTGCACTCCACTCTCAAATTTAAAGCGAGAATAAGCACCCTCACCAGAGATTAAGAAGGTAACCTCCTTAAAGCCACCAAGACCTGTTTCATTAAAGCCTGTAAGCTCGGTTTTAAAGCCATTTGAGTCTGCATACATCGAATACATACGATAAAGTACAGATGCGAAAAGTGCAGCCTCCTCGCCACCTGCTCCGGCTCTTATTTCAACAATAACATTCTTGTCATCGTTAGGGTCTTTGGGAATTAAAAGTATTTTTAGCTCCTCTTCAATTACGGCAATTCTTTCCTTGCAGTCCTTATATTCCTCAACTGCAAGGTCATACATTTCACCACTTTCCTCGTCCATAATGGACTTTGCACCCTCAAGGTCGGAAAGTGTCTTTTTGTATTCTCGGTATTTTTCAATTACAGGAGTTAAGCTTTTATATTCCTTCATTGTTTTTGTAAATTCTGCTTGGTTGCCTGCTATTTCAGGGTCGGCAAGCGCGCCCTCAATTTCAAGGTAGCGCTTTTCCGCCTCGTTTAGTCTATTAAACATAAATTATTTTTTCTCCACTAGGTGAATTGCAAAGCCACAAATTTCGTCCTTTAGATAGATAACCTTTAGGTTGCCCTTTGCATCATATTTTGCGGTTGCATCGTTAAATTCAATGCCTTGCTTTTCAAGGTAAGCCTTCGCGCGATTTACAAAGTTTGTTGAAATTGCGATGTGACCGTTTTTGCCAAGATATGGCGCGTGCATAAGCTCATATTCAGCTCCTGCAAATGTGGAGGAGTTGCCCTCCTTATATTCAAGTCCAAAGAGTGTGCAAAGAAGACGGGCGCCCTTTGTTGCTTCTTCCTTGTTTTCACAGTTGATGCCAATGTGAGCGAGCTTAAAGCTGAGCATTTTCATAACTGCATTCTTTGTAAGACGAGTGATTTCCTCGAAGTTGCCAGCCTCAATTAAGGAGTCCTTAACCATAAAGCTACCACCACACGCGATAATCTTACCAAACGCCAGGTAATCAAGCATATTTTCATCATTAATTCCACCTGTAGGCATAAACTCAATTCCACCATAAGGAGCTGACATTGACTTAATCATATTAAGTCCTCCTGCTGCCTCTGCCGGGAAAAATTTAACTGCCTTAAGTCCAAGCTCCATAGCTGCCTCAACCTCTGAAGGGGTAGCGCAACCAGGAAGAACAGGAATGCCCTTTTCAAGACAGTGCTTAACTACTCTTGGGTTAAAGCCTGGGCTAACTATAAACCTTGAGCCAGCCTCAATAGCCTTATCAGCTTGCTCTGGTGTTAGAACAGTACCAGCACCAACGAGCATATCAGGCATTTCCTTTGTAATTACAGCAATTGCCTCTGCCGCACATTCAGTACGGAAGGTAATTTCTGCGCAGTTAAGTCCACCAGCGGCTAACGCCTTTGCAAGCGGAAGTGCGTTTTCTACCTTTGTAATTTTAATAACTGGAACTAGTCCAAAATCACGAAGCTCTTTTATAATATCCATAATGTCCTCCAATTATTTGCAAAAAGCACAAAGTGCCTTGTGAGTTTCATATAAGTCGTTCTTTGAGATAACCTCCATTGGTGCGTGCATTGAAAGAACAGGAACACCAAGGTCAACTGTGTTAATATTGTGGTTTGCGATGTACATAGCAACTGTTCCACCGCCACCAACATCAATTTTACCAAGCTCGGCTGTTTGCCATACAATTTTTGCTTCTTGGAATATTTTTCTAATCTTGCCAACATATTCAGCACTTGCATCATTTGTGGAGCTCTTTCCACCGCCACCAGTGTATTTATTCATAACAACGCCACAGTTAACAATTGCGCTATTTCTCTTTTCGTAAACCTCTGGATACATTGGGTCGTAGCCTGCGCTAACGTCAGCAGATAGACACATTGAGTTTGCTCTAACTACGTTAGGGTTGCCACCGAGGTTCTTCGAAATTTCCTCAATTAAGTCAACAATAAGACGGCATCTCATACCACTAACGCCCTCTGAACCGATTTCCTCTTTATCAGCAAGAACGCACATAATTGTGTGCTCGCTATCCTTGTTTTCAATAATTGCAGTAAGGGAAGGATATGCACAAACTCTATCATCGTGTCCATATGCGCCAATCATTGAACGGTCAAGTCCAAGGTCTCTTGCCTTGCCAGCAGGAGTAGCTGTAAGCTCTGCGCTTACAAAGTCGCTCTCTGTAATGCCGTATTTCTCGTTGAGAATCTTTAGCATATTGAATTTAACCTTTTCGTCAATGTCGCCATCAATTGGCTCGGAGCCGATAAGAAGATTAAGTCCTTCACCTGTTATAGCTGTGCCAAGTGGTCTTTGTGATTGCTCGCGTGCTAGGTGTGGGAGAAGGTCGGTAATGCAAAAGATTGGATCGCCCTCGTCCTCACCAATTGTGATTTCAACATTCTCACCATCAAGAGTTGTAACAACACCGTGAAGTGCAAGTGGAATTGTAACCCATTGATATTTTCTAATTCCACCATAGTAGTGTGTCTTTAAGTAAGCGAAGCCATCGTTTTCAAAAAGTGGGTGTTGCTTCAGGTCAAGACGTGGGGAGTCGATATGAGCGGCACAAATTCTGATACCATTTTCGATATTTTCAGTACCTGCAACAAAAGCGAATAAGCTCTTGTCACGATTGTTGTAATAATATTTGCCACCCTTTACAATCTCGCCACCGAGAGTGTAAGGCTGGAAGCCGCTTGCTTCGAGCATTTTAATGCCCTCGCGCACTGCCTCACGCTCTGTTTTTGCGTTATCTAGGAACTTCATATAGCCTTTTGCATATCTTTCAGTTTCCTTGGCAGCCTTTTTTGTTCTATTTTCGTAAACATTTTCCTTCTTATAAAATAGCTTTTTCTTTAGGTTCTTCAACTCTTCGTTTTTGTCAACCTTTTTTACATTCTTTTTCATATATTTACTCCTTTGTGATTAATTTTTCTCGTTTTAATATATCTTCAATTTGAGAGTTTAGCCCTACATTTGAATTGTCAATTTGATAGGTCGAAAGCTTTATTAGCTCCTCGTTTGAAAGCTGACTATTTAGTCTTGCAAGTGCCTTTTCGCGAGTTATATTATCACGTTTGATAATTCTTTCAAGCTTCATTTCCAAGGGGGCAATGACACAAATGGTAAAATCACACATTTTGTCAAACCCACTCTCAAAAAGCACAGGGGCATCGATTATAACAGCGATTTTTCCTTCATTTTTATATTGATTTATTATATTTTCAGTATCAATTTTAATATAGCGATGAGCTATTTTGTCAAGTTTTTCAAGTCTTTGTTTTGCGCCCTCGCCCTCAAAAACTATGGTGGCAAGTTTTTTTCTATCAAGCTCACCGTTTTCGTTTAGAATTTCTTTACCAAACGTATTTGCTAATTCCAAAAGACAGGGTGTACCTTTTTTTGTCGTTATTTCTCTATAAACGCGGTCTGTATCGATTGCAGGAATATCGTATTTTGAAAATGCATTTGAAATATAGCCCTTGCCGGACCCACTGGAGCCACAAAGTCCTATTATTTTCATAACTACACCTTCTCCCAAGCACCGTTTTTATCTGATTTGTAAGCACATTCCAAAACTCTTTGGATATGTGCACCATCGTCAAAGGAGGGAGTGAAATGCTTTTTTGCTTTAACATCTGACACAAACTCAAAATATGAGCCGATATGTCCACGTATCCAGCCGATTGGAGCTTTAATTCCCGGGAATATGCCTGCCGGATATGGATAGCGATTCACACATTCTATTTTTGTGTATCCACGTGTACCAAGTACTCCATCAGGTAATGTAGCATCGTAATATTCAAGGTAGTTTGGTTGCATTAAATCAAAAGCAATTGAGCCCTTTTCGCCATGGATTTCAAAGCGCAAATCGTCATTTGCTCCAGTTGTGATTTTTGAAACCTCTATCGTTCCGTGCGCTCCATTTTTTAGGGTTGCAAGCATATAAAATGCTTCGTCTGCGTTTGTCTGCCATTTGCTACCATCAATACCTGTGCGTGTTGGATATGCGATTTGGCTTTTACCAAAGACAGAATCAAATTCGCCACATAAGTGGTAAATTAAATCAACTGCGTGAGAGCCCAGGTCAAAAAGAACTCCACCACCGCAAATATCCTTATCTTGCTTCCAGCCTGCCTTTTTTTGTGTGTCAAGTGCGCTGGAATGTAAGTATTTAATACTAAATGATAGGATTCTACCAAGCTTGCCATCGGCAGTTAGCTCCTTTGCCTTTAAAATAGGGGACAGAAAACGATTATTAAATACTATTCCACATACAACGCCCTTTTCGCGTGCCAAGGCTGATAGCTCACTCGCTTCCTGATATGTTACAGCAAGAGGCTTTTCACAGTAAATATGTTTTCCTGCCAGTATCGCCTTTTTTGCAGTTTGATAATGATAAATATTAGGTGTGCATATATCGACAACATCTATTTCATCATTATAAATAATATCGTCCTCGTTATTTGTGTAAGAGGAAATATTAAATTGCTCGGCTGCTTTTTTTGCGTTTTCTAAATTTTTGGTACAAACAGATACAACCTGACATTCAATTTTAGTATCGAAGAAAAAGGGGATATTTTTTATACAATAAAGGTGAGTTTTACCCATTGAACCAAAGCCCAAGATTCCGATTTTCATACCTTTTTCCTCTCTTTTTCACAATATCTTGTGTTAAAAATTGAATTTTTAACATATTTTTACACTTTATTATAACATTTAAAAATTGCTTTTGCAATAATTTTTATAAAATAATATTATATAATAAAATAAATAATGTAGTTTTTGGCAAGAAAACAAAAAAAGAAACCGCGAAATCGCGGTTTCTTTTTTTGTTATTCTTGAGATATAGGCAATTATGCTACCATTTCTTCAGTGCTATCGCCTTCTTCTTCAGAAGGTGTGTTTACTTTGTCTGCCTCTATGAGGTCTACCATATCTCCATGTGTTACAGTTGCTGCTGTCTTTTCAACTGCCCCGTGATTGAGGTATACAATGCTTTCGCCATCTGCTACATAGCCGTTGCAGTGTAGCTGTGTAGTAGCTGTAACATTAATTACCTTTACTGTAAGCTTACTGTATGTGAAGTTTGACATTTCAATATTTACAGTGTAGTCATCAGCTACTAACTCGCCATTGTCATAAGCAAGTGGAGTGCCGTCTGGGCTTGCACTTACTACAAGACCATATCTAAAGCCCTCGCCCATTGTTTCTTTTATCAACTTTGCATTTGCATATACGATATATGAAACAAATGTTGGATCCTCTTCATTTACTGAATAGCCAAGTCTTGTAAATAGGTTTGTACCTGCTACATTCTTTTCTTCAATTGTTTCATTACATTGTGAGCAGTAATATTGGCAGGTTGCATTTGCATAGTAGTTTGGTGCATCATTTGTTTCGCTTACTGCTGGGTAGTATCTGCCTGTTTCATTGTCATATAGATGACCAAGTGCATCTTGACCGCCTTCCTTTTTGATCATTGTGCAAACTTTACCACAGAAGCAGTATGTAACAGTACCTTCGGGTGTTGTACATGTTGCGTCAACTACCTTGTCTGAATCCGGTTTATATGCATGCCAGTTTTGCGCTGTGCCAAGGTTTTCAGCATTTGCTTCGATTAGTGTTGGCGAAAGAACTGGTACATTTGCATCAGCCTCTGAAGCTACAAAATTAATTTGGTATTTTTGTGCGCCACCCTCTGCGTGACAGAAGATAACATACATTTGGTTTTGATTTGAGTAGTAAGTATCGCCAATGTAAGTACCGATTGTTGTGTTTTCAAAGCTTGTGTTTGCTGAGTTTGCAAACATATATGTCATATAGCTTGTTTGTCCGTTTCTCTTATCGAATGAAACACGGTGAATTTGACCCATAAATACAAGTGTAAGTGGGTTTGATTCTGTTGCGCAGTTATGGAAAAGACCAGTGCCCAAGGTATCGCCGCGTTGGTCTGGGTTTTCTGTAGCATTGTTACTTGACTGTATGCTTTCATCTACACCTGTAAAGCCTTCTGGGAATACAAGGTATTTATTCAAGTTATAGCATTTAACGAATGCAAGGTCACCAGCACCAACATTCTTTACATGACCATTTTCATCCATTACAAAGCCACTATTTACATTGTGTGCACCACAAATACGCTTCAAGGTTGATGGGAAGTAATAAACATCTGGTTTTTTTGGCATAAGAGATTCAAACTCTTCTACTGTATAGAATGTGCCATCTTCTTTTGTAACGCTAAAGGACGAATTTACAAAATACATTTTTTCGCATTCTGCAAAGGTTGGACCATCGCCTGCACCGTCGCCCTTGTTACCATTAATTTGAATAATTGAGTTACCAATATAGATTGCCTCAAGCTTTTTGCAAAGAGCAAATGTACCGTTATTAATATATTGAGTATTTGTTGGCAAAGAAAGCGCTCTTAATTCTCCACAGTTATAGAAGGCTCTGTGTGCTGAGAATTGGAATGATGCTGTTGTGTTTGCACCGAAATCAACAAATTCAAGTGATGTGCAGTCTCTAAATGCCTCTGCTTGAATATCGCTCAAATTCAAAGGCAATTTTACAGTTTTTAAGTTTTTACATTCACGAAACGCGTCTTGTTGTATTGTTGTAACACCCGTATTAGAAAGGTCAACAGATACAAGAGAAGTATTTTTGAATGCGTATTTGCCAATAGAAGTAATCTCACTTGGAATATTGATGCTTGTTATAGCCGTTCCGTAGAACATGTTTTCACCAATAGCACAAGTGCTGGTATTTCCATTATCAGAATTAAGTGTTTCTGGGAAGGTTACCTTTGAAAGTGATGTACAGTTATAGAACGCAGTTGGCATATTAAATTGATATGGGTTTGTCATTTTGCTAAAGTCAACCTCTTCAAGAGCGGTAATGCCTCTTGCAAAGTCACCCATTGTAAGTGTACCTGTACAGGATGCTGGGAATGAGATATACTTTAAATTTTCTGCCTTAAGGTCAGTTGAGTTTTGCATACCAAGACGAGCGTTTGATGTACGGTCATCATGATGGATATCAGTAATGCCTTCTGGAATTTCAAGACGAATAAGGTCAGCTGGCTCATAGCTTTGGCCTGTTGCAGCGTTGATAAGAGTAACATCAAGCCATTGGAAACGTTGTACTCTCTTTGAACCGTCTTTGGAGATATCAAAAAGATATGCTGATGGGAAGGTTGAATATGTGCCATCATCGTTTCTTAACACCATTCTTTGTTCAAGACTGAGTGTTTTACCATTTTGACTAGATGTGCCATTGAAATAAATTTCGTTTGCAAGACCGGTAATATAGTTGATTTGGTCACCAGTTGCAAACTCATCAGTTGCGGAGGTTTTAAGTGCGTTTCCTTCATTTAGCACTTCCTCTGCACTAACGCTAATTGCAAATAGACATGTAAGAACTGCTACTATTGCAACCATGAGTAAAAGTTTCTTTTTCATAAGTTTCTCCTTATTACGCTTTGCGCGTTTATTGTATAATTATATTAACACAAGTGTGGAAAACTGTCAAGTTGAACAAAAAAAAAAAAAAAATGCATTTAATTTGTGAATTGTGCACAAAATTCATGCATTTTTTAATTATTATAAAAATTTTTAGTTTAAGCAATCTTTTGACAAAGCCAATAACGGCTTGGGTTTTGACTGCTTGGAGAAAATTTAGGCTTTGGTAAAATTTGTTCAAATTGCACAAATCAAATCAAATTGTTAATTTTTTGTGAATTTAATGATTTTAGCTCCTTCGACAAGCTCAGGATGACGATAGCACGTAGCAACCTGTCCGTCGACCTGAGCGAAACGCAGTGGAGTCGAATGGGTCTTAATGTTTTCGGTATGGCAGACCTCTGCAATTGCCTTCTCCTGACGGGGAAGGTGGCTTTTGCCCTCGCAAAAGACGGAAGGAGAGATTTTCCCAAAGGACTACCCCTCCTTTTATTCCTCCCCTGACAAGGGGAGGCTTGGCGGGAGGCAGATTGCCTCCCCTACAGATATTTTTGTGTTAAACGCGAAAGAAACATTCTGTTTTCGGGAGGGGAAAGCCCCTGCCCTATAAGCGCGGCAACATCCTCTGGATGTAAAGTTGACACGTGTCAACTAAAAAAGTCGCACACCGGGTGCGACTTTTTACTTTTTTAGTCAAATGCTCTTTTCTTACTTTGAATATAGTCGTCAATTGCATTGGCGGCGGTTTTACCTGCGCCCATTGCTAAAATTACAGTTGCGGCGCCTGTTACAGCATCGCCACCTGCATAAATGCCTTCCTTTGAGGTAAGACCATTTTCGTCAACAATGATTCCGCCCCAATATTCGGTTGCAAGTCCATTAGTTGTGGACTTAATAAGTGGGTTTGGAGATGTTCCGAGCGACATAATTACGCAGTCAACATCAAGTATATGCTCGCTATCCTTTTTAACAACCGGGCGACGGCGACCACTTTCGTCAGGAGCACCAAGCTCCATTTCTACGCATTTCATTCCGCCAACACTCATGTTTCCTGGGCTTCTTGGATTTTCCTTGTCAACAAATGGTAAAATTTCAGTTGGGTTAGTTAGGGTTTTAAAGATAATACCCTCTTCTATTGCGTGTTCAACCTCTTCCTTTCGAGCAGGAAGCTCTTCCATGCCACGACGGTAAACAATATAAACCTCTGCACCCATACGTCTTGCACAACGAGCTGCGTCCATGGCAACATTGCCACCACCGACAACAGCAACCTTTTTATAAGACATAATAGGAGTATCGCTTTCGGTTTTATATGCTTTCATTAAATTGATTCTTGTAAGATACTCGTTCGCCGAGAAAACGCCCTTCAAGTTTTCACCAGGAATGCCCATAAATTTAGGAAGTCCTGCGCCAGAGCCGATAAATACAGCCTCATAACCATATTCGTGCATTAATTCTTCTATTGAAAGTGTTTTTCCAACTACAATATTAGTATTGATTTTCACACCAAGCGCTTTCAAGCCCTCGATTTCCTTCTTTACAACATCCTTTGGCAAACGGAACTCTGGAATACCGTAAACCAAAACGCCACCAGCAGTATGTAAAGCCTCGAAAATAGTAACATCATAGCCTCTTTTTGCTAGGTCAGATGCACAAGAAAGACCAGCAGGTCCAGAACCGATAATTGCGACCCTGTGTCCGTTTTTCAGTGGTTGTTTTGGTATTTCATGCGAATTTCTATTGTGATAATCTGCAACAAAGCGTTCCAGTCTGCCTATTGCAACCGGCTCGCCCTTTATTCCTCTTACGCAACGGCCTTCACACTGATTCTCCTGTGGGCAAACGCGTCCACAAACAGCAGGGAGAGATGAGGATTTAAGTATTATTTCGTATGCTTGTTCAAATTTGCCCTCTGCTACCTTTGCTATGAAATCAGGTATCATAATCTTTACAGGGCAACCGTTCATACACATTTTATTTTTACAGTTAAGGCATCTTTTTGCCTCGTCTATTGCCTGCTCCTCGGTGTAGCCAAGAGCAACCTCGTTGAAGTTTTTAATTCTCTCCTCTGGGGATTGAGTAGGCATTGGATTCTTTACAAGTGACATATTTGGCATACTACTTTACCTCCCCACTTGATTTTTCAGCTTTTTTAAAAAGGTTACAGGCTTGCTCATACTTATGTCTTTCAAAATTGCCATATAGATTTGAGCGCGACATAGCCTCGTCAAAATCAATTAAATGACCGTCAAATTCAGGTCCGTCAACGCAGGCAAAAACCATCTTTCCACCAACGCTTAGGCGACAGCCACCACACATTCCTGTGCCATCTATCATAATTGGGTTCATAGAAGCAACTGTTTTAATGCCATATTCCTTTGTCAAAAGGCATACGAACTTCATCATAGGAAGTGGACCGATTGTGATAACCTCGTCATAATTTTCGCCATTTTCAATTAGCTTTTTAAGAGCATCAGTAACGAGTCCCCTTTCTCCTGCCGAGCCATCATCGCTCATCAAAACAAACCTTGATGAAGCGTTTTTAAATTCCTTTTCTAGAATTACTAAATCACGATTTCTAAAGCCACAAATTGCGTGAACCTCACAACCTAGTGAATGTAGCTTTTTAGCAACAGGATAAGCAATCGCACAACCAACTCCGCCACCAACAACTGCAACCTTTTTGAGCCCGTCTGTGTGCGTTGCTTTGCCAAGAGGACCAACAAAATCGTGCAAGCATTCTCCCTTTTCCATAATAGAAAGCTTATGGGTTGTTGCGCCCACTACTTGGAAAATTATTGTAACTGTGCCCTTTTTTCTATCAAAATCTGCAATTGTTAATGGAATTCTTTCTCCATTCTCGTCTGTACGCAAAATAATGAACTGTCCGGGTTCTGCCTTTTTAGCAACAAGTGGTGCATCTATTTCCATTAGCACTACTGTTGGATTTAATACCTTTTTTGTTAAAATTTTATACATTTCTTCGTCCTTATAATTTAAAATTGCGACACTGGGTGCCTTTTATGTATTATCGTAGGTTGCCTTTGAAAGCTTTTTGCGAAGCACTTGATAAAAGCTTTGATTTGTAAGCTTGATTGTTTTTGCGCATTCGCTGTATCGCTTTATCTTTATTATATCTCCATCGTTCAAGGTGAGCGCATCATCACCGTCAATTTGAAGTGCAGGATTGCCTGTTTTCACAAAGCTATCAACAATAATTTTGATTTCTATTTCATCATCGCCATTCGCAACAATTGAAGAGTGAGGAAAATATTTAGGCGAAATGGGTGTTAGAACTATGTTGTTAGAGTCAGGTGTTAAAACAGGGCCGCCAGCTGACAAATTATATGAGGTTGAGCCCGTTGGTGTGGCAACAATAAGTCCATCTCCTGCAATGTTTTGTGTTAACATTCCATTGATATAAAGCTCTGCAGTAAAAGCCTTCAAAAGAGTTGAGCGATAAAACGAAGCCTCGTTGAGAGCAACAAAGGAGTAAAAGCTCTTTTTTTCTCTTACAACCTCGCCACAAAGCATAAGACGGTTTTCAAGTGAATATTCACCTACCACTATTTTATCAATAGATGCAATTGCGGTATCAGGGTCACATTCGGTCAAATAGCCAAGGTGGCCAAAGTTTATACCAAGCATAGGAATATCGTATTTATAAAGCTTTTTGCAAGCGCGCAATACTGTACCATCACCGCCAAGAACGAGCGCAAAATCCACCTTTTCAGTTGGCATTTCGTTCTCCTTCAAAACGGTGACATCATATCCGTTTTTTTTCAAAAGCTCAATTGCAGTTTTGGAAAACTCCATACTTTCTTTTTTCAAATAGTTAGGTATAATTATCGCCTTTTTCATAAAACAGTCTCCTTTTACGAGTGCTTTGTGTGTTGTCATATTATAACACGTGCGAATTTATTTGTCAATTAGATATTTAATTTATCTTATAATATGAAAATAAAAAAATCATCTAAAATTGAAAAACGGACCACTCTGTGTCCGTTTTTGCATTTTACAAGCTATTTATCAAAGGCTGGATTGTAGCCATAGAAATTCTTTTCGTTCATATTATCCTGTGCTATGCGCAAGGCATCAGCAAAGCGCTGATAGTGAATAATTTCACGAGCACGCAAGAATTTGATTGCATCACAAACATCAGGGTCATCAACCAAACGCAAAATGTTATCATAGGTTGCCCTCGCCTTCTGCTCTGCTGCTAAATCCTCGTTTAAGTCAGCTAAAACATCGCCCTTTGATTGAAACTGTGCGGCAGTGTAAGGATAACCACTTGCTGCAACTGGGTAAATGCCTGTTGTATGGTCAACAAAGTAGGTATCAAAGCCGCTCCTTTTGATTTCGTCATAGCTCAAATTTCTAGTTAACTGATAGAGTATTGCTGATATCATTTCAAAGTGAGCCAGCTCCTCCGTGCCAACGTCAGTTAAAATGCCGACTACCTTGTCATATGGCATAGCTATTCTTTGAGTGAGGTAACGAAGTGATGCTCCGATTTCTCCGTCAGGGCCACCTAGCTGGCTAACGATAATATTTGCATATTTGGGATTTGGATTTTTAATCTTTACAGGATACTGTAGCTTTTTTTCATACTGCCACATATTATTTTCCCTCCTTATCTAACTGCCATGGCCATGGTCCTTGTGTCCATTCCCACGAGTCTGTCACTTGAGGTGCAGTTACAGGTCCGTACTTTGATTCATATTCTGCCATTGCCTTTGATTCTAGGCTCTTGTATTTATTATAGGTTTGAAGAGCCTCCTTTGAGTCTGGATATGCATCTAAATAAAGCAAGGTATCATAAACCATAAAGGAGTAAATTTGAAGCTGTCTCAAAAGCCTTTCTCTATTTCTTCCGTTATCAATCAACATTAGAAGCAACCCTCCCCATTGTCGTTTACGCCTCTGCATGAGCCCTTTTGAAAGGGCATATAAAGCTGTTCAAAAATTGTTCCATTTATCAATGCGATTTCCGGGTCAAAGATACTTTCAAATGCTTGCTTTTCTGCATATACCATTGCCAAGCTTCGACCATTTTGAACATTGCTTACATTCCCTTGAGAATTGACATCACATCTTGCTCCACTTGAGTATCTATTTTGCGTACAAGAGGTGCTATTTGCGACACTCCTCGCGGTATTTTGCGCAAAATTTCCATTTGCTTGACCTCGTTGTCCATTCATACCAAGAAAGCGAGCGAAGTCCTCAAAATCATTTCTTTGATTTGTCCTATTTGAATTGAATCTCATATTGTACTCCGTTCTGAACGGCATAAAAGCCTTTCGTTAATTATAACCGTTCATTATCATAATATGACTTTTTTCGACCTTTGCCACCTTGTGCTTCACTTAATTATTTGCAATAATTATTTTATGTTTTAGTATTCCATTTTTGGTTAAATGATGTTATAATATTATGTATGAAGGTTTAGCAACTTAATTTGATTTGACAAAGGAGCTTTTATGAAAATTGTTATTATCGGTCTTGGTACTGTCGGAAAAACTGTCTTAAAGAGCCTTTCTGGTAAGGGCCACACCATCACCATTATTGACGAGGATAAGGATAAAGTCGAGAGCCTTATTGAAAAATATGATGTTTATGGTATTGTAGGAAATGGAGCTTGCATGGATATACAAGAGGAAGCTAATATGGCAGATGCCGATTTAGCTATTGCTCTTGCTAACAGCGACGAATTAAATGTTTTTGCTTGTCTTGTTGCTAAAAACATGGGTGTTCAAAACACAATTGCACGTGTTAGAAACCCTGACTACTCAAAGCAAATTATGGAGATGAAGGATCAGCTTGGTATTTCAATGATAGTAAATCCTGAAAAGGAAACTGCTGATGAAATATTTAATCTAATCAACCTTCCATCTGTATCCAATGTTGAGCATTTTGCAAACGGCAGAGCTCTCCTTGTTGAGGTTGTTGCAGAAAGAAATAGTAAGCTCATTGGTGAAACACTATTCTCTCTTGGCAGAAAGCTAAACACAAGAGTACTTGTTTGTGCAGTGCAAAGAGGTGACGAGGTTTTTATTCCTTCTGGTAACTTTAGATTTACCGAGGGTGACAGAGTTCACTTCACCTCTGATGCCAACTCCTTGCGTGACTTTTTAGCCGAGGCAAACCTAGAGAAATCCCCATTAAAAAATGTTATGATTATAGGCGGTGGCAAAATTCCATTCTATTTAGCAGAGGAGCTCTCCGAGAAAAAATATAACATCAAGCTGATAATAGGTGACAAGGCAACCGCCGAGGAATTTGCCGAGGCACTTCCACATACCACCATTGCTCTTGGCAATGGAACTCAACACGATCTTCTTGTTGAGGAAGGCATTGAGGCAATGGATGCTTTTGTCGCTCTTACTGACATTGACGAGGAAAACATGATAGTTTCAATGTTTGCAAACAAAATGAATGTAAAAAGAACTATCACACAAATAAAAAGTGACGACCTATATGATATGCTTAGCGAGCTTGGTATTGAAAACAATGTTTCGCCAAAAAATATCGTTGCAAATAAGATTATTAGTTACATTCGTGCTTATGCAAACAAGAGAGGAAGTAACATTTTAACGCTTTATCGTCTTGTTAACAACCAGGTTGAAGCTCTTGAGTTTAGTGCGAAGAAAAAAGAAAAGTTCTACGACAAGCCTCTTAAAACTCTGAAATTAAAAGAAAATTGTCTTATTGCTTGTATAATTCGTAAGGACGAGGTTATCATTCCTGATGGTAACTCAACCATCAGCCTTGGCGACAACGTTATTGTTGTTACTACTCATGAGAATTTTGACGACTTGAATGATGTTTTTGAATAAAAGGTGACTATATATGAATTATAAATTACTTGGCAGAATACTTGGAAAGATTATGATTTTAGAGGGTATTTTGATGATAGCTCCTCTAATTGTTACCTTTATTTACCAAGAATTCAACAAAAACGTTTATCCAAACGGCGGAATAAAAAACATTCTTGCCTTTGCTATACCAATAGTTGTATTGTTTTCATTTGGTATCGCGCTCCAATTTCCAAAGCCTTCAAGACGTTCTCTTTACCAAAAAGAGGGCTTTGCCTTGGTTGCTATGGTTTGGATTGTAATGACCTTGTTTGGAGCACTACCTTTTGTAATAAATGGTGATATACCCAACTATATAAATGCATGCTTTGAAACAATGTCAGGATTCACAACCACCGGTGCTAGCATTATTGACTACGACATAACATCTCTTGCTCATTCTTCTCTTTTTTGGCGTAGCTTTACACACTGGATTGGCGGTATGGGAATACTTGTCTTCGTGCTCATTTTTATTCCCGAAAGCAAAGACGGCTCTGCCATGCACCTGCTTCGCGCAGAGAGCCCTGGTCCTCAGGTTGGTAAAATAGTTTCCAAAATGAGAGCAACCGCAAGAATTTTATATCTCATTTATTTTGGCATGACTGCGCTTTTAACCATTATTTTAATATGTATTCCACTTATTGATTATGGTAACCCAGCAATTTCAGAGGTTGTTTCATCGAAGAATAAGGTTTTCCACGCGTTCTTGATGGCATTCGGATGTGCAGGCACGGGCGGTTTCGGGTTCATTCCAGGTAGTATACAATACTTCACTCCCGTAGCTCAATATGTTGTAGCTATTGCGCTATTTATGTTTGGTATTAACTTTACTCTTTACTACCTCATTTTGATTGGTAAAATAAAAGATGTGTTCCGCAGTGAAGAGGTTAAAACATATTTTGCAATTATCGTCGCTGCTGTTGGACTCATCTTCTTATCTCTTCAACTTGGAAATTTAATTGACACACTGGATTACTCAACCGAAGAAGCATTTAGACACTCTCTCCTTCAGGTTGCCTCGCTTTTAACAACGGCAGGCTTCTCTTCAACCGATTTTGATGTTTGGCCTATGCTTGCCAAAATGGTTCTCGTTATTTGCATGTTTATGGGCGGGATGGCAGGCTCAACCGCAGGCGGTATTAAAACATCACGTTTTGTTATGGCAATCAAAGGATCTTACATTAATATAAGAAAGCTAATCAATCCAAGATATGTACCAAAGGCAAAATTTGAGGGAAAGTTACTTGAAGAAAAAACTATGAACGATGTGTTCGCATTTTTCACAATGTACGCATTTATATTCATCATCGTTATGCTAATTCTTTCCTTTGACCCTGTAAACGGCACTACATTCTATATCACATCGGATGCGGGTGCTAACAGAGAGGTCACTCACGGCTTCTTTACAAACTTCTCCGCTGTTGCCTCGTGCATGTCAAATATAGGACCAGGCTTTGAGGCGGTTGGACCTTACGCAAGCTTCAACGGATTTAGTTATTTCTCTAAAATAGTTTTGACCTTTACAATGCTTATAGGCAGACTTGAAATACTTCCTGTATTTATCTTGTTTAGCCCACGCACATGGAAAAAGATATAATCTAAAAAGCACCGAGCAATCGGTGCTTTTTGCTTGACTATAAAACAAAAAAGGTTGTCCTTGGACAACCTTTTTGTTTAAGCTAAATTAGATCTCTGCGAAGTACTTAATTGTACGAACCATTTGGCTTGTGTATGAGTTCTCGTTGTCATACCATGAAACAACTTGAACTTGGTATGTGTCGTCATCAATCTTAGCTACCATTGTTTGTGTAGCGTCGAAGAGTGAACCATAGCTCATACCGATAATGTCGCTTGAAACGATTTCATCTGTGTTGTAGCCGTAGGAAGCAGAAGCTGCTGCCTTCATAGCTGCGTTGATAGAATCCTTTGTAACGTCTGTGCCCTTAACTACTGCAACGAGGATTGTTGTTGAACCTGTGCAAGTAGGAACTCTTTGTGCAGAACCGATAAGCTTGCCATTGAGCTCAGGAATAACAAGACCGATAGCCTTTGCAGCGCCTGTTGAGTTAGGAACGATGTTTTGTGCACCAGCTCTAGCTCTTCTAAGGTCACCCTTTCTGTGAGGACCATCAAGAATCATTTGGTCGCCTGTGTAAGCGTGAACTGTTGTCATGATACCGCTTTGAATTGGGTATGTGTCGTTAAGAGCCTTAGCCATTGGAGCTAGGCAGTTTGTTGTGCAGGATGCTGCAGAAATGATAACATCATCCTTGTCAAGTGTATTTTCATTAACGCCGTAAACGATTGTCTTAAGGTCGCTTCCTGCAGGAGCAGAGATAACTACCTTCTTTGCACCAGCATTGATGTGAGCCATTGACTTGTCCTTTGAGCAGTAGAAACCTGTGCACTCAAGAACTACATCAACACCAAGCTCACCCCAAGGGCAGTTTGCAGCGTCTTTTTCTGCGTAGATTTTGATTGTTTTGCCGTTTACTGTGATGCTGTCCTCTGTGTTTGTAACAGTATCTGCGTAAGCGTACTTACCTTGTGCTGTGTCATACTTTAAAAGATGAGCAAGCATCTTTGGGCTGGTAAGATCGTTGATGGCTACGATTTCGTAACCCTCTGCACCGAACATTTGTCTAAATGCAAGACGTCCGATACGGCCGAAGCCATTAATAGCAACTTTAACTGACATTGTGAAATTCCTCCGAATTTTTTTAAATGTGTATGGAATATTTTCCCTACCACCTACATATTTTATACCATTTTTATAAAATATACAAGTGTTTTTTTAAATTTTGTCATTTTTTTCGTTTTTTCACCTTGCCAAAACGCTTTTTTGGTTATTTTATCCAAAATATAGAAACAAAATTTAAATACTAACTATTTTTGTTTGACATATACGATATTTTTTGCTATAATGTAGTTTGTAAAGAAATGCGATTGGAGAGTTTTATGGTGATTTTTAAGAGCCTTTTAGGAAACGAAGATATTAAAAGCACCTTAGGTGTTGCCATAAAAAATTCCACCTTTTCTCACGCTTACATAATAGAGGGGCAAAAGGGCTCTGGCAAGCATACAATTGCCAGACTTGCGTCTGCTGCTATAATGTGCAAAAGCACAAGTGATTTCCCATGTGAAGAATGCTTGAGCTGTCAAAAAATTTTGCACGACAATTGTGTTGATGTACGTTTTTACAACGCCTTCAAGGTTGACGAGGTGCGCAAGGTTAAGGAAACTATTTACGAAAGCACCACTGAATGCGATTATAAGGTTATCGTTTTCAATGACGCTGACAAAATGAATCCCAAAGCACAAAACGCTCTTCTTATTTCCCTTGAAGAGCCACCAAAAAACGTAATATTTTTTCTATTATGTCAGGATGCAGGTGCACTGCTTGAAACCATTCGCTCGCGAGCTCAAATTTTAAGGACAGAGCCTCTTGGCGAGGATATTATATTTAATCATATCAAAAAAACCATCTCACCATCTATTTCTGACACAGATTTGAAGGAAATTATAGTTGGTGCATCAGGCTCTTTGGGTTATGTTATTGATATGTTAGACCAGGGCAAGGCGACCGAGCTAATCAAGGCTAGAACCGCCGCTCAAGAGCTTGTCGTTTTGCTCTTAAATTCAGACACAGGGGCGGTAAATTTGATAAATTCTATGTTTTCCTGGCAAAGGGACAAGATAAAGGACGTTCTCTCCTTATCTCTCTCCATTTTAAGAGATTTGATGCTCATAAAAAAATCAAACAATATTTCTCTTTGCTTCTTTACCTCACTAGAGGAAGCGAGGAGAATTTCCTCACCTCATAGCTTGAAAAAGCTTCTTTCCTTACAGGAAGCAATTGACACGGCTATTGATGGCTTAAATGTCAATGCTTCATCCACTGGCATATTAAGCTCTATACTTGCACACACCAAAAAGAAAGGTAGATAAAAATGGCAGAAAATATAAATGAACAAAAAATGGTTGAGGTTATAGGCATTCGCTTCAAGGAAAGCGGTAAAACCTACTATTTCTCGCCAAATGGAAATACCGCCAAGGCAACCGATTATGCAGTTGTAGAAACTACTCGTGGTCTTGAATTCGGAAAGGTTGCTTGTGAAAATAAGGAAGTACCAGAAGGTGAGCTTGTGCCACCTTTACGTCCTGTTGTTAGAATTGCAAATGAACAGGACATAAAAACAAATGAGCAAAACAAGAAAAATGAAGAAGAAGCCTTCAAGGTTTGCCAAGCTAAAATCGCTTCTCACAAGCTTGAAATGAAGCTTGTAGAGGCTGAATACACATTTGACGCTTCAAAGCTTACCTTTTATTTCACCGCTGATGGAAGAATTGACTTTCGTGAGCTTGTTAAGGATTTGGCTTCAACCTTCAAAACAAGAATTGAGCTCCGTCAAATAGGAATTCGCGATGAAACAAAGTTTATGGGTGGCTTGGGCATTTGTGGTCGTCCATTCTGCTGTAGCACATTCCTTCCGGACTTTTGTCAGGTTTCTATAAAGATGGCGAAGGAGCAAAATCTTTCACTTAACTCATCTAAAATTTCTGGTGCGTGTGGCAGACTTATGTGTTGCCTGCGCTTCGAGCATGAATCGTACGTTCAGGAAATCAAATTGACTCCACCTGTTGGCTCTTATGTTAAAACTCCTGACGGAAATGGTGATGTCATCGAAGCCTCCCCTATTGCTGGCACTGTTAAGGTTAAATTTGGCGAGGCAGTTCGTACATACAAGCGCGATGATGTCAAGGTTATTAATTCACCAAAGCAAAATCAAAAGGATTCTGGTGAAAACGAAGAATAAATATATTGGGTGTGCATATATATTTAGTGCACACCCTTAATTTTTCCATATGGCATTAAGAAATGAGTGGAAAAAATAAGAAGTGCAATAATATAAAAAAATTGTCGAACCTTATTGACAAATGATTTTTTTGTGCTACAATAAAAGTGTAAAAATTTTATGGAGGTGTTTATCGTGGCTTATAAGATTACAGACGATTGCATCGCTTGTGGTGCTTGCGCAGAGGCTTGTCCTTGCAGCTGTATCACAGAGGGTGATGGCATTTACGTTATCAACGCTGATGAATGTATTTCTTGTGGTGCTTGCGCAGGCAACTGTCCTGTTAATGCTCCTGTAGAGGAATAATTTCTGTACATAAGACAGGTTACTTGTTATAAGTGGAAAGATAATAAGTAATACATAGCGTTGCTATGTATAGCCTTTTAAAAGAGTACGATTAGTTTGGACTTTTGCACTTATTTGCAAAGGTCCTTTCTTTTAAACAAGACAAGGATTGATAAACACGAAATGAAATTAAACGAAAATGAAAGAATTAATGAAATTAATGAAAATTTGCGGCTCGTTGAGAACAAGGATTCCTTAACCTTTGGCACAGATGCGTATCTTCTCTCTGCCTTTTTACCAAATAAGCCATCTAAAAAGGCTGTTGAGCTTGGATGTGGCTCGGGAGTTGTTTCTCTGCTTGCTTTGTCGCACAAAAAAGCCGACCACGTGTACGGAATTGAGGTGCAAAGTGAGATTGCAGATATAGCAAAAAGAAACAGCGAGCTTAATTCCTATGAAGGCAAATTTAAGGTAATTTCAAAGGATTTAAGAGATGTTAGCACCGAGGACACAGATGGCGAGGTTGATTTTATTTTTTCCAACCCTCCATATATGAAGGCTGACTCTGGCAAGCTAAATCAAAATAAACACAAAAACATATCTCGCCACGAGATTTTTGGAGATATTGGTGATTTTTGTGCGTGTGCAAAAAAGCTTTTAAAGCATGGTGGAGATTTTTACGTCGTTTATCGCCCAGACCGTTTAGCAGACTTAATTCATGCTTTAAAAAGCAACAATTTGGAGCCAAAAAGATTATCTTTTATACATGCAAATTCGAACACTCCACCTTCTCTTTTGCTTATTTGTGCAAAGCTAGGTGGTAAAAGTGGAATGGTAGTGGACAAGCCTATTTATATTTACAAGGACGGCACTACCGAATATACTGATGAGTTTTCAAGAATTTATGAAGCTTGTCAAATTGACAAGGATAGGAGCTTAAAATGAGAAACAGAGAGCCAAGAAATGCCTTTCACGAGGATAAAAACAAAATAGTCGGTGGAACTCTTTATTTGGTTGCCACTCCTATCGGTAACCTTTCTGATATTACCGAACGCGCCTTAAAGGTTTTATCCGAGGTTGATTTTGTAGCTGCAGAGGACACAAGAAACTCTGGCAAGCTACTTGCCTATTTTGGAATTTCAAAGCCTATGGTGAGCTATTTTGAGCACAACAAAAGAGAGCGTGGAGAGGTTATTTTAGCGCGTCTTTTAGGAGGAGAATCCTGTGCACTTATTACCGATGCCGGTACTCCTGCAATTTCAGACCCAGGTGAGGACTTAGTTGTTTTATGTGCAGAAAGAGGTGTTCCTGTTACATCTATCCCTGGTTGCTCAGCCGTGGTTAATGCACTCGCTTTGTCAGCTTTGCCAACAGGTAGATTTTGCTTTGAGGGCTTTTTGAGCACTAATAAAAACGAGCGTTTTTCACGTTTAAATGAGATTAAAAACGACACTCGAACAACTATTTTTTATGAAGCACCTCACAAGCTATCGAAAACACTTGACGATATTTTCGAGGTGTTTGGTGAGAGAAAAATTTCTCTTTGCCGCGAGCTTACAAAGCTAAACGAGGAAATTTTACGCACCACTCTTTCGGGAGCGATTGAATATTACAAAGAAAACGCCCCAAGAGGGGAGTATGTTCTGGTTATCGAAGGAGCATCCATCTCTCAAATTAACGAGGGAGCCTTTTGGAAGAATATGTCAATTGATGAGCATTTACAATATTATCTTTCAGATGGACTTAAAAAAATGGATGCTATAAAGGCTGTTGCAAGGGACAGAGGAGTACCCAAAAGTGAAATTTACAAGCAAGTTAACATTGACTAGTATTATAGGAGGGAAAATTGACGCCCTCCTTTTTTTATTGCGTTATGATATTAAAATATTTTAAAATAATATTGATATATTTGGTTTTTTCTGCTAAAATATATATTTGAAGAATTATTTTAGGAGGGCTTTATGGCATTTGTTACTTTTACTAATGGCTATATCTTTAACAGCGACAAGGAATGCTTTGAAAAAGCCAATGTGGTTTGCAAGGACGGATATATCGAATCAATCGGCGACGATGTTCCAAGCAGATGCGATGTTGTTGATTTAAACGGCAAATATCTAATTCCAGGTCTTGTTGACGTGCACACTCATGGCATTGGTGGATATGATTTTAATGATGCAACCAAGGAGCAGGTTGAAAAAATGCGAATGTGCTACGCAAAAGCGGGCACAACATCTGTTATGGCTACTTTTGCCTCCCAAACTCCTGAAAATTTAGTTAAATACATTTGCGAAACAAATGAAAATAGAAATAAAAACGATGGCTATGCAAACGTTTTAGGTATACACATTGAGGGTAGATACCTAAATCCAGTAAAAAAAGGGGCACACAGTGAAAAACTACTTGCAAAACCAACGCTTGATGAGCTTGATAGTCTAACCAAGGTAATGGCGCCAGCACCTATGCACTTTTCACTAGCTCCAGAGCTTGAGGGTGCTGAAGCTTTTATAAAGCAAATTAAAAAATTAGGTGGAACAGTTGGCGTTGCTCATACAAATGCAACATATGAAGAATCGATGAAAGCTATTTCTTGGGGTGCGACATCATTTACTCACACCTTTAACGCAATGACAAGCGTACACCATCGAATGCCAGGCGCGACAGTATGCGCTATGACAAATGATAATGCTTATGCCGAGGTGATATGTGACGGCGAGCATTTACACCCTGCAATAGTTAATTTGATTTACAAATCAAAGCCAAGCGACAAGATGGTTTTAATAACCGACTCAATGGCTGCGACCGGTGAGCCTGATGGTGAATACTCAATTGCTGGCTCGCCTGTTACTGTTGTTAATGGACGTGCAATTATTTTGCCAAGTGGCACAATTGCAGGAAGCACCTTAACAATGTTTAAAGCCGTAACAAACTTGATGAAATTTGTTGGCATTCCACTTGAAAAGGCTATTAAATATGCAACGATCAACCCAGCAAAAATGGTTAATGCAAGCCTCGTTGGTAAAATTGAAAATGGCTACCGTGCCGACTTTATTGTAATTAACGACAAAAACGCACCAGAACTTGAAAACGTATATATCGGTGCTAAAAAATTAGAGGTATAAAATGAATAAGGAAAAATATTATATAACCACCGCTAT
Organism: Clostridia bacterium; assembly: GCA_017472695.1. Classification (GTDB taxonomy): domain Bacteria; phylum Bacillota; class Clostridia; order Oscillospirales; family CAG-272; genus RGIG2000. The sequence continues at coordinate 26,750 of JAFUOQ010000025.1, forward strand.
TGCATATGCATCAGGCAAGCCACATTTTGGTAACACCTATGAAGCAATAGCAACAGATGCAATTGCAAGATATAAAAGACAAAGAGGCTACGATGTGCGCTTTATGACAGGTACTGATGAGCACGGACAAAAGGTGCAAAATCTTGCCGAAAAAGCAGGCATCACACCTCAAGCATACGTTGATAACGTTTCTGGACAAATCAAGGATTTGTGGAAATTGATGAACGTTTCCGAGGATTACTTTATCAGAACCACTGACTCATATCACAAAACCGCGGTTGAACATATTTTCAAAAAGCTTTATGACCAAGGCGATATTTATAAGGGTTATTACGAGGGTCTTTACTGTACTCCTTGTGAGTCATTCTTTACAGAAACTCAGTTAGTTGATGGAAAGTGTCCAGACTGTGGACGTGAGGTTACAAAGACTAAAGAAGAAGCTTACTTCTTCAAAATGAGCAAATACGCTGACAGACTAATGAAGCATATTGAAGAAAACCCTGACTTCATCCAACCAGAATCAAGAAAAAAGGAAATGATAAACAACTTCTTGAAGCCAGGTCTTCAAGACCTTTGCGTTTCACGTACTTCATTTAACTGGGGCGTTAGTGTTACATTTGATCCTAAACATGTAATTTATGTTTGGATTGATGCTCTATCAAACTACATCACAGGTCTTGGTTATGACCCAGATAACGAGGAGCAACCCGAGTTATTTAAAAAGTATTGGCCTGCTGATGTTCATATTATCGGTAAGGATATTGTTAGATTCCACACAATTTATTGGCCTATTATGCTAATGGCACTTGGAGTTGAATTGCCAAAGAAGGTGTTCGCTCACCCATGGTTTAACTTTGGCTTTGATAAAATGTCAAAATCAAAGGGCAATGTTGTTTACGCAGATGAGCTTGCCCAAAGATTTGGTGTTGACGGCGTAAGATACTACGCAATTAGCGAAATGCCTTATGCAAATGACGGCTCTATCACATACGAAAACATCATCAATAGATACAATACAGACCTTGCAAACAACTTAGGAAACCTGCTTAGCCGTACTATCGCTATGACTAAAAAGTATTTTGGTGGCACAATCCCACAAAATGTGGTATTTGACAACGAGTTTGACAATGACTTGAAAGCAAAAACTCTCGACACTGTGTCTAAATTTACTGCTTTGATGGATGACTTTAAGCTTTCCGAGGCAACCGAGTGTGTATTTGATATGCTAAGCCGTGCAAACAAGTATATCGACGAGACAACTCCTTGGATTTTGGCAAAGGACGAAGCTCAAAAGGAGCGTCTTGGTACTGTTCTTTATAACCTGCTTGAAACACTTCGTTTCGGTGCAGTTCTTCTCTATCCATTTATTCCTGCAACCTGCGAGGAAATCTTTAGAGAATTGAACACCAACCTAACAGACTACCAATCATTAAATAGCTTTGGAGCTCTTGAAAGTGGCAATGATGTAGGTGAGCAAAAGGTTCTCTTTGCTAGAATTGACGAGGCAAAGATGCTTGCTGAAATTGAAGCTGAAATTGCAAAAAAAGCAGAGGCTGAAAAGAAGATAGAAAAGCCAGAGGGCTGTGCTATTATCGGCATTGACAAATTTATGGAGGTTGAGCTCCGTACTGCCGAGGTGCTTGAATGTGAGGCAGTTCCAAAGGCGAAAAAGCTACTAAAGCTACAGCTTGACCTAGGATACGAAAAGCGTCAGGTTGTTTCCGGTATTGCTAAATTCTATAAGCCAGAGGATCTAGTTGGCAAAAAGGTAATTGTAGTTTCCAACCTCTCTCCTGCAAAGCTTTGCGGTATTGAGTCAAATGGTATGATTTTGGCTTCCGGCGAAGAGAATGTTCGCGTTGTATTCCTTGACAAGGATACTCCAAACGGGGAAAGAGTTCACTAATATTTAAATGGGTGATATTTCGCCCCTTTGCTAATTTTAAATAAAAACCGCACCCTGTGTGCGAATTTCATTAAAAACCGAGGTTAAAATGACTTTATTTGATACGCACGCACATTGTGATGATAAAAGATATGAGTTAGAATACGAGGGTGGCACGGACAAGCTAATTTCTGACTGTCTTGAAAATGGAATTTCCAATATAATCAACATTGGAACTTGTCTTGAAAATTCAAAGGCCTCAATTGAGCTTGCACATAAATTTGAAAATGTTTATGCCTCTTGCGGTATTCACCCATCTGATGTTTTAACTTATGAAAATGTTGACGAGGTGATGCGCGAGCTTGAGGAGCTTTTAAGGGACGAAAAAGCTGTTGCCATTGGAGAAATTGGTCTTGATTATCACTATGAGGACATTCCAAAAGAGCCACAAATGATATATTTCGAGCGTCAAATGTCACTTGCACAAAAATTGAATATTCCTGTTATAATTCACGACCGCGAGGCACACGGAGATTGCCTTGATATGGTAAAGAAATTTCCAAAGGTCAAAGGAGTTTTTCACAGCTTTAGTGGTAGCCCTGAAATGGCATTAGAGCTTGTTAAGCTAGGCTGGTATATCTCATTTTCCGGTACTGTTACATTTAAAAATGCGCGCGTGCCAAAGGAAGCCTGCAAGGTCGTGCCAGAGGACAGATTACTTGTAGAAACAGATTCACCATATCTTTCCCCTACTCCTCACAGGGGTGAAATCAATATGCCATCTTATGTTTTCTTTACTGCCGAGGAAATTGCAAGACAAAGAGAAACAACAACCGAGCATATTGCGAAAATAACAAAGGAAAACGCAAAAAGATTATTTAATTTAAATAATTTTGTCTTTTAATAGAAATCATAATATAAAAATCATCGCATAAACTATTTATGAGGTGATTTTTTATGAATGAACAAAAGCCAATAATATATACACTGAAATTTTTATTAATTTCCTTGCTCTCGGCTATTGTAATTTTTGGAATTGGAGTTACCTTTGAAAGGCTGATAGAAAAAAGACTGGAAAACGACTCCTTGCCGACGTATATTAAAGCTAATACTATTTCAGTTGTAATTGATGCAGGTCATGGTGGTGAGGATGCAGGCGCGATTGCGCCTGACGGGACCTTGGAAAAGGATTTAAACCTTGAAATTTCAAATCTTGTCAAGGCTCTTTGCATTTTAAACGGAATAAACGTAAAAATGACACGCGAAAATGATATGCTTCTCTATGATTACTACAATGATTTGGAAAATTACACAGGTCAAAAAAAAGTTTACGACCTAAAGAACCGATTAAAGATTGCCGAGGAGCATCCAAGCGCTTTGTATGTCGGAATACATATGAATAAATTTTCTCAAGCAAAATACAAGGGCACTCAAATTTATTATTCCAAAAATAATGAAGAAAGTCAGCTAGTGGCTAGCGATTTATCTAAAAAAATTAAAAGCTACCTCCAGCCCGAAAACAACAGACAAATTAAAGGTGCTGACTCCTCTATTTATATTTTAAACAACATAAAAAACCCCGCAATACTTGTTGAGTGTGGATTTTTATCAAACGAGGAGGAGCTTTCAAGTTTAAAAGACGAGGAATATCGCGCTTCTCTTGCTCTTTTAATTTTTGCTTCTATTTGCGAATATAACTCTTAAAAGCTGTCTCATTTAAGCGACAGCTTTTATTTTTGTTCGTTGACAACAATATCAAGATATGATAAAATATTTTTATAATATATTTTTGGAGCGAAAAATGAAAGAAAAAAAGGTTTATGTTTGTGAGGCTTGCGATTACCAAAGCCCAAAGTGGATGGGACAATGCCCTTCATGTAAAAAATGGAATACCTTTGTTGAGGAAACATATCAGCCAGCACCTATTATAAAAAACACGCGTGCAGCTATTATTTCTGATTCTAGCGAGCCTGTTTTGTTTAATGATATGGAAATGCCAAAATATATGCGTACCTTGACCGGCACTAGTGAGCTTGACCGCGTGCTTGGTGGTGGAATTGTTGATGGTAGCGTTGTTTTAATAGCTGGTGAGCCTGGTATTGGTAAATCCACTCTGCTTATGCAAATTTGCTCTAATTTAAATGAAAGAGTTCTTTATGTTTCAGGAGAGGAATCAAAGGATCAGCTAAAGCTACGTGGTGAGAGATTGGGAATCAAGGGTGAGGATGTTTATTTCCTTACTGAAACCAATGTAGATTCCGTTCTTTCGTATGTTGATAAATTATCTCCGGATATTATAATTATCGACTCTATTCAAACTATGTTTGACCCAAGCTCGACATCTATCCCCGGCAGCATAAATCAGGTTAAGGAATGTGCAGTAAAATTTATTGCCAAGGCTAAAAGCAAGGGCATTTCAATAATTTTGGTTGGGCATGTTAACAAGGAGGGCACAATAGCAGGACCAAAGGTGCTTGAGCATATGGTTGATGCGGTGCTTTACTTTGAGGGTGAGCGAATCCAATCATATAGAATTATAAGAGCCATCAAAAATCGTTATGGATCAACAAATGAAATCGGCGTTTTTGAAATGACCGACAAAGGTCTTATCGAGGTTCCAAATCCTTCAGAAATGCTACTTTCTGGACGACCAGTTGGTGTTTCTGGTAGTTGTGCTGTCTGCGTTATGGAGGGCACGCGCCCAATTATTGCAGAAATACAAGCACTTGTTACCCCCACCACCTTTCCGGCACCTAGAAGAACATCAAATGGAATTGACTATAACCGTCTTTGTCTTTTACTCGCAGTTCTTGAAAAAAGGCTTGGGCTTAAGTTCTCTCAATGCGACATTTACTTAAATGTTGTTAGTGGCTTGCACCTTGACGAGCCAAGTGTTGACCTTGCCGTTGCTCTTGCGCTAATTTCTAGCATGAACGATGTGCCGATACCTCAAAATGTGCTTGCTATGGGCGAAATTGGTTTGGCAGGTGAGTGCCGTACGATAACAGATGTGCAAAAGCGCATAAGTGAATCCTATCGTTTGGGCTTTGACACTATTGCAGTACCCGAAAAATCCATCAATGATAAATTAAAAATACCCAAGGGAGTGTCTGTAATTCCTATTGAATCGGTATATGATGCTCTGTCACTCTTTAAGACAAAATGAATAAAAAAATCCCACATTTTAAGTGTGGGATTTTTTGTTTTGGTTATAAAGTTTGTCTTTATTTCCCACTTTCTGCATATACTAGTAAAAGCATTAATATTTGGAGGTATTTATGTGCTCTATTTGTGGTGAAATAAATTTTTTAGAGCCTAAAGGAAACGACATACTCATTAAGGAAATGAACGACACAATGAAGCATCGTGGCCCTGATGCGAGTGACTTGTTTTTTGACAAATCAGCGTCACTTGGGCACAATCGTCTTTGTGTTGTAGATATAGAAAATGGCGCACAGCCAATGAGTGTTATATATGGCAATAAAAAATATACTATTGTTTATAATGGCGAGATTTACAACTGTGAGGAATTGCGCAAGGAGATTAGACGGCAGGGCATATTTTTAAAGACAAATTGCGACACAGAGGTGGTTTTATATTCATATATCCTCTATGGCGAGGACTGTCCCTGTATGCTTAACGGAATATTTGCTTTTTGTGTATATGATGGCGAAAAAGCTTTCTTTGCGCGCGACCGTTTTGGCGTAAAGCCGTTTTATTACTCGAAAAAGGGCAATTCCTTGTACTTTGCTTCGGAGATAAAAGCGCTACTAAAATGCGACGAAATATCACGAAATATAACAAAAGAAGCGCTTTGGGAAATTTTGTATTTGAGCCCGAATTTTGTCGGAGGCAGAAGTGCCTTTAAGGATATTTTAGAATTAGCACCCGCAGAGTGTATGACATATGACAAAAGAGGACTTAAAAAGCGGAAATATTGGCAGGCAGAGGCGAAGCCATATTACAGAGATAGAAAATATGCTATTGAAAAAACAGAATATCTAGTCAGCGATGCGATAAAAAGACAACTGGTTAGTGATGTGCCACTTTCTGTCTTGCTTTCGGGCGGGCTAGATTCAAGCGTGGTTAGTGCTATTGCCAGCGAGGAGTATAAAAAACAAGGAGAGGTCTTATCAACCTACTCCTTTGAATATGAGGGTAACAAGGAAAGCTTTCAGGGTAACCTTTTTCAACCAGAGTGCGACGACGATTTTGCAACATATTTAGCCGATTATTTAGGCACAAATCATACTGTTTTAACCTGCAAAACCAAGGAGCTGGTTGACGGCTTAATTCCAGCCACCATCTTTAGAGATTTGCCCGGCCAGGCAGACATTGACTCATCTCTTTTATATTTCTGTCGCGAGATAAAAAGAAATCACACTGTTGCCTTGAGTGGCGAGTGCTCCGACGAGATATTTGGTGGATATCCTTGGTTTTATCGGCCAGAGATGCTTTTTTCTGACTTTTTCCCTTGGATTCACCAGCCTCGTATGCGACCTTCTCTATTTAAGGACAGCGTTTCAAACAGTGACGAGGGATATGAATATATAAGGTCAGTTTACCAAAAAAGTCTTGAGGAGTGTTCAGTTTTACCATCTGACAGTGAGGAAATGAGAGTATCACGAATAGCATCTCACTTGTCAGTCAACTACTTTATGACCTCGCTTTTACAGAGAAAGGACAGAATGAGTATGGCAAGCGGTTTGGAAATTCGTGTTCCGTTTGCTGACCACCGTATATATGAGTTTGTTTACAATGTGCCGTGGGAAATAAAATTTGAAAACAAGGTTGAAAAAGCACTTTTAAGAAACTCAATGAAAAGCCATTTGCCAGATAAAATTTTATGGCGTAAAAAAAGCCCATACCCAAAGACACACAACAAAGAATATATGACCTTGGTTAGTGAGCTGTTTAAGGAAAGATATAACAAATCCCATTATCTAAAGGAAACGCTAGACCTAAAAAAGGTAAGCGAGGTAATAGAATCGGGCAAGACCTGGTTTGGACAATTAATGGGTGCCCCTCAACTTCTTGCTTGGCTTGTACAATTCGACTTTTGGCTTGAAAATAATAATATAAACATCTTAGATTAATAAGCAATCCCTCAGTCGCTTTCGCGACAGCTCCCTTTGCACAAAGGAGCCTAATTAATTCGACTTTTGGCTTGAAA
>JAFUOQ010000026.1 GCA_017472695.1 Clostridia bacterium
AATACCCTAATCGGTGTTCTCGCATATCCATTATAACACCTATCTTAAATTCTGTCGAGTACCTTTTCTGCTTTGATCCTTTTTTTGCCATAAAAAAATATGCACCTCCAAAAGTGTCTAACTTTTGGGGTGCATATCAAAATTTGCGTTAGCCTTTTTGTGTTATTCTTTTGTATAGCCCCATTTAACAGGACAGTTTGAATTGTTCCAGCTTGAACTCCAGTCACTTGGTCGTTCTGTTGCTTCGCAATAGATTGTAAGTGAAGTGCAATCATAGAACACATAGTTTCCTATTGACGTTACGCTATCGCCAATTGTTACACTCACAAGCGAGGTGCAATCAACAAACGCCCAGTCTCCTATTGAGGTTACACTATCGCCGATAGTCATGCTTGTAAGCGAGGCGCAACCAGAAAACGCATAGCTTCCTATTGAGGTTACGCTATCAGGGATTGTTACGCTTGTAAGTGAGGTGCAACCCTCAAACGCATAATTCTTAATTTTTGTTACTGTGCTTGGAATTACAAGGTCGGTTACAAGCTCACCATTTAAATATAGCTTTTTAGCATAATATAGTGGATTTGCAGAAGTACCAAATGAAATATTAAACCACTGCTCAATTGTTCCAAGATAGTTTACGCTTGTGAGCGAGGTACAACACGAGAACGCTAAATCGCCTATGCTTGTTACGCTATTTGGAATTGTTACGCTTGTAAGCGAGGAGCACCATTCGAACGCATTGCTTTCTATGCTTGTTACGCTATTTGGAATTGTTACGCTTGTAAGCGAGGTGCAAGAAGCGAACGCACCGTATTCTATATAGGTTACGCTATCTGGGATTGTTACACTTGTTAGCGAGGTGCAATCATAGAACGCATATCTTCCTATCGCGGTTACGCTATCCGGGATTGTTATGCTTGTAAGCGAGGTGCAATCCTCAAACGCAGATCCTATCGAGGTTACACTCTTTCCCTTGTGGTTATCAGGAATAACTACATTTGTTGAGCTTCCTGTATAATCCGTGATTATCCAATTATCATAGTTGTTTACAAATACAAGTCCTTCTGTTGAATTTATGTAGCTTGCAAATAATTCAATATTTCCTATATCTGTAATTTTTGTAACAGGAGCTCCGCTAAAGTCGCTTTCTTTATACCAATAGTCAAACAAATAATCGGTTTTATTATTCAAATCATTTAAAGCAATAGGTAAATCTTCAATAGTGAACGTTGTAGGGTTTGCTGTACCTTCCGTTCCACCATTCTTGTTGTAAGTAATTGTGTATTCAATTATTTCCCATTTAGCATATAAAGTCTTTTTGCCGCTTGAACCCAAAGAAATACTTGTTATCTCGTTTTCAAAGGTGCTTTCTGTAAACCAGCCCTTGAAGGAATAGCCTTTTCTTGTAGGACTTGCAAATGTAATCGTTTCTTCACCATTGTATGTACTCGGGTTTTGCGAGTTATTTGTACCGTTATTCAGAACATATGTAATATCATATTCTGTAGGCTCCCATACCGCATAGAGTGTATATGAGCTATTCGTGCCCATGATGTAGCGTGCTCCGTCTTTATAGACAACATCTCCGTTTGCACTTGTTGACCAACCCTTAAATGTGTAGTATTCCTTTGTAAAGCTATTTGTATTTAGCCAAACTGTGCTGTCGGTTGCAATAGTCATATTAGACATTGAGCCACTACCGCCATTTGCATCAAAAACAAGTGTGTTTTGATTTGCTTGCCATACAGCATAAAGCGTATATGAGCTATTTGTACCCATAGTGTAGCTTGCTCCGTCTGTAAAAACTACATCTTCGTTTACACTTGTTGACCAACCCTTAAATGTATAGCCATTTCTTGTGAAAGCGTTGCTTGTCAATTTAGCTTGGCTATCAGTTGCAATAGTCATATTTGACATAGAGCCACTACCACCATTTGCATTGAATACAAGGGTATTATTATTCGCTTCCCATACTGCATATAGGGTGTATGACGGATTTGTACCCATAGTATAAGAAGCACCATTTATATATTCAACGCTACCATTTACGCTCGTTGCCCAGCCCTTAAAGGTGTAGCCATCCTTTGTGAATGCATTTAATTTTAGATTTACACTTGCGTTTGTTGCAACAGTCATACTTGCCATTGTACCAATACCACCGTTCGAATCAAATACAATTGTATTATTATTTGGAATCCATTTTGCTACAAGTGTCATATCCTCGGACACAACATAACCGATAAATGACCATTTATCATTGCCTAAATACCAGCCGTCAAGCGTATATCCTTCGAGAATTGGGGTTGCCGGTTCTTTTGCTTTCTTATTCAATTCTACCTGTTGTGCTTCCACCTCCGTGCCACCGTTAGAATCAAACTCAACAGTAACATAATAGGATTCCCATACAGCGTATAGAGTATATATTGAATTCGTACCCATAGTATAGCTTGCACCGTCTGCGTAAGCAACGCTACCGCCCTTAGAAATTGCCCATCCCTTGAAGGTATAGCCATCCTTTGTAAAGGTGTTTTTAGGCAAGGTATCGGTTATTCCTGTTGCAAGTTCAAGACTTGACATTGTACCTTTACCACCATTTGCGTTGAAAACAACCCCGTTTATATTAACCTGCCATACGGCATAGAGAGTATATGTACTGTTTGTACCCATAGTATAGCTTACACCGTCGGTATATTCAACCTCGCCGTTTGCAGTTGTTGCCCAACCCACAAACGTATAGCCAGCTCTCTCAAAGGCGTTGATTGTCAATTTAACTTGGCTATCTGTTGAGATTGTCATATTAGACATTGAGCCGTTTCCGCCATTTGCATTAAATACAAGTGTATTTTTGTTAGCTTCCCAAACGGCATATAACGTGTAGCTTTCCTCTGTGCCCATTGTGTAGCTTGCTTCATCTGCATATACAACGCTTCCGTTTGCAGAAGTAGCCCAACCCTTGAAGGTATAGCCGTCTTTTGTGAAAGCATTTGTTGTTAATTTAACTGTACTATCGGTTGCAACAGTCATATTAGGCATTGAACCGCTACCGCCATTTGCATTGAAAACAATAGTGTTTTTGTTTGCATTCCATTTAGCATAGAATGTTTTTGTATTACCCTCACCAAGAGAAATTCCTGTTGTTTCAACGCTAAAATCCTTATCGGCAAACCAACCGGCAAAGGTATAGCCAGCTTTAGTAGGTGCTTTTAACTCAACACTAATTTCTGTATTATATGTATTTAGATTTTCCGCGTCATTTGTGCCACCATTTAATACGTAGTTAATATCGTATGTTATAGGTGTCCACTTGGCATAGAAGGTCTTATTGCCATAAGAGCCCTCTGCAATTTCGGCAATTGCATTACCCTCAAAATTATCACTTTCATACCAGCCAGCAAAAGTGTAAAAATCTCTTGTAGGAGCTAAGAGAGCAACGCTTTCTTCAATAGTGTATTTAATGGAATTTTCCGCATTATTTACACCGCCATTTAGATTGTATGCAATCTCATATTCGATTGGAGCAAATTCCGCTTCAAATACAGTATCTACATTTACTTGATAAGGGAATGAAACAATTTCACCGTTAACAGTCCAACCCATAAAGTCGTAGCCTGTCTTTTGCGGATTTGTCGTTGGTGCTTCAACGCTTGAAAGCTCCTCTATTGTACCGTTTTCATATGTAGCATTATCGCTTATAAAGGAATAGTCTTTCATATCAAGTCGGTACAAAACAAGCTCATATCGTGTAAATGTTTCACCGTCTGGGTGATATACAACGATATATGCCTTGTTTTCGCCAATAGACAAAGACATAGATTTTAGCTTGTATTCATCTTCACCCAAGAAGTCCTTATACATTCTCCAAGTGCAACCCTCGGTTACAGTGATTGAACCACTTAAATCTATAATGTCTGTTGTGTTTGAAACATTTTTATAGATTTTTGGTGTTGTACCTGTTGTATCAAAGTCAAAGCCTTCAGCTTCTTCTATGATACAATCCGTGGGAACATCGGGTGTATTGTCATCTGTTCCTGTGTCGGTGCTTGTGTCTGTGCTTGAATCTGTACTTGTGTCGGTATTTGTGCTTGAATTACCTGTATTTGTGCTACTATCTGCAGGTGTTTCACCGTTATCGCAGGATGAGAAAACAAATATCATTAAAAGTGATAAAACAAGACAGATTAGCAATGTGATTTTCTTGTTTATGTTAGTCATTTTTGACCCTCCTTAAATTGTGCATCAAATAATATGAAAGGTGCTCCTTTTTCACAGCGTTTTTAGCAATTTTGTATTTATTTTGTGCATTTTTATATAAAATATTGACTTTTTTATCCTCTAATGGTATAATCAAGTCAATAGAAAAGTGCACCAGTCATATTAAAAGGTGCACTTTTTTAATTGCCGAAGTGTGTAGGCTGAAAACAGCAGTTTAAGCCCGATTTGAAATGGCAAATTTTGCCCAATACGGCGTTAAAATACTCGCAAAGCCATCGTGGATTCGTTCCGTTTTTGCCTTGTCTTGAACAAAATTTTCTCATTTGAAATTTCTTCGAACCCGATTTTCACTAATCAAATTATCAATTTTAGTTTTTCATTCGGGCGGACTCAAACCACTATTTCCAGCCTAAGCTTTTTGTTAAGTGGTTCATCATTTTTCTTTTGGTTTCCATAAGGCTGTTAACATAGCGGTTCATCGTGATTATGGGGGACTTATGTCCCAAGATTTCCGAAAGAGTTTTGATGTCCATTCCGCACTCCAACGCTCTTGTGGCAAAGGTATGTCTTAGTGCGTGAAAATTCTTGTACTCGACCTTAGCCTTTTTGAGTATTCGAGCAAAAGTTGTTTGATAAGAACGATTTATTACTTGTGTACCCTTGTTTGTGCAAATAACATAATCACTTTTGCTTTCTTTTTTCATTTTACGAAGATAAGGGATTAGCTCTCTCGGTAACGGAATTGTACGAACCGAGGAATCCGTTTTGGGTGTGTCAACATAGAAACGGTAGTCTCCGTCCGTGTCTTTCAAAAAGGCACTGGTTTTGTCAACGTTTATTGTTCCGTGGGCGAAGCTAATATCAGCCCATTTAAGAGCCAACAACTCGCCCAGACGAAGCCCTGTGTATAGGCAAAGCACAACGCCAAAATGGTTGCTTTTTGTACTATTTATAACCACGTCCTCAATTCTTTTTTGTTCCGTCTTAGTAAAAGCATTGATTTTTCGTTCCGAAAATTTAATGTTTTCAAGGTCTGTAAGGTCGGGGATTATGTAGCAATTACTTTTTGCATAAATTAGCGAATTTCGCACGATTGACATTATGTTTTTTACTGTATTCGAGGCGAGGGGGTGTCCGTTTTTGCTGTTTCCGCAAGATAATTTATCACTTTGGAACTCACGCAAAACAGGTACACTTAGGCTTGATAGCTCATACTCCCCAATACAAGGCTCAATCTGCGTTCTTATGATTTCCTCATAACGCAGAAATGTCCTATGCTTCAAGGCATAAATTTGCTTTTCATTCATCCATTTGTTTAAGATTTCTTTGTACTTCATAGAAAAATCTCCTTTCATCTACTGATAAGGAGATTTTATCATATTCTTTTAGAAAGCATAGTTACCAGCCCTTGAAGACGTTTCGGGGAGAAATAGTACAACAGGCGGTCGGGGTATTCGCAAAATCGCAAGAGAGTCTTTTTTTCGCCGCTTTTTGCGTTCGGCATACAAACGGAATAGCGAAGCCCGTTTGTGAAATCTGGGAGCTTCTCGAGAGCCCTGATTGATTGATAGAATTCGTATGTAGGGTTAGTAGCAGAAAACAGAATGAAAATGCTTCGTGTCTTCGGTTTTCCTTTTTCCAATTGCAACATAGCACCTAAAAGTTCAAAGGCATTTTCAATACGTGGCGTGCCTTTTCTTCGTTCCATTGAGAACGGATTCAAAACAAATCCAGCGTTTGAATAACCAATGTAGTGGGCTTTCGTCTTGTTGGGTAGTAGCTTCAAAGCGTTGTTGTAGCCAATTAAAGCTTTTTGAATTTTGAGCTTTTCTTGCTCTGTTATGTTCATCGAACAATCGATTATAAAATAGATATTGGTCATTAAATCTGTCCTTTCTTTTATTTTCCCCATTTCCCCAAATTCCCCAATTTTTTTGAGGACTAATGGAACGAAAAAAGCACCCTAAGCTCAATGCTTAGAGTGCATTTTCCATTGAAATGGTGGAACTGGCGAGAGTCGAACTCGCGTCCGAAAATCACTTAATACAACTTTCTCCGTGGGCAGTCAATCTATTGGAATTTCCCCTACAAAACGCCGATTAACAGGCTTTCATTCGGGTATTGTCTTAATGCTTGATTGATACAGACAAAACTCTCAATTCAAGTTCACCTCTGATGTTACGCTCAGTCTTAGGTCGAGGTACTCCCAAGAGGAACGGGTGGTGCAAAAGACCACAGCACTGCCGCTAATCGCTCCCAAAGGAGCAATTAGTTAGGCAGCCATAGCAACTTTATTGTTGTCGTTTATTATTTAAGTTTAGCCATTATAAGGGATTAGCCAGCCCTCCACGCTTATCGTATCTCACAATCCCCGTCGAAACCTTTACAGTCCCATTTAGGTTTTTGTGCTTCAATTATATATCATTCTTGACACTTTGTCAATAACATATTTCTTTATGCCAAAATTTTTATTTCTAAAATCTCTTATTAAATTTCCCCAAATCCCCAAGATTTTCACAGGACACAGGAAAACGCTTGGAAATCAAGGGCTATTTCTAAATTTTGATATAGAATTTCTTTTCGTGCCCTTGAAATTCCCGAAAAACGACCGTTTTTTGAGAATTTTCAAAAACTCGCCTGTCTCATCCCACCCCGCCCCCAAGCAAGCTTTTTTATTTAGACAGACAAAGCTTTTATCTGTTTACCCCTTTCGGGGAGAGCCCAAGTTAGCCAACCCCATCAAACCACTTGAAATTTAAGGCAGGGAGAATAACTCCCCTTGAAAGTCAAGGATTTGATATGGTGTTGAAAGCCAAGCAAGAAAGCACTTCAAGCAGGACTTGCATAGGACGATTAGGTGTTTTTTGTTTTGGAGTTGGAGAATAAGGGGTTTTTCCATTGAAAATGAAAAAATCGTCCCAAAAATGCTAGTCTTCAAGCATTCGGGACGTAGGTACAGTTGGTGTCCTCGGCGGGAGTTGAACCCGCGTCCGAAAACCACTTGATATAAATTTCTCCGTAGGCAGTTAATCTATTGAAGTTCCCCTACAAAGCGCCGATTAACAGGCTCTTATTTGGGTATTGTCTTATTGCTTGATTGATACAGACAAAACTCTCAATTCAAGTTCACCTCTGTGTTACGCTCCAGCCGAGGTCGAGGTCCTCCTCAGGGGAACGGGTGGAGCTTATGTCCACAGCACTGCTAATTGAAACTCCCGCGGGAGAATCAATTAAGCAGCCAAAGCAACTTTTCTGTTGTCGTTTATTATTTAAAAATTAGCCATTATAAGGGATTAGCTAGCCCTCTACGCTTATTATACCTCACAGTCCCCGTCGAAGCCCTTACAGTCCCATGTTTTAGGCGAAAGCTCGCCTAGTTTTATTTGTACATTATTATCCCAAAGCCTCCGCCCGTTCTGCCACCGTTCTTTAAGTATTCTTTATAGGCACGGCGCATACTTGTGTTTTCAGGGTAATCATCAACATTTCCTGTATAGTCCATATCAAATAGACGCCAAGCATCGTTATATTCGCCCTCTTTGTCGTGAGTTTCCCAGGTTACATCATATTCGTGAATAAATCTGTATGTATTTGTATGCTTTGGGAAAACCTCAAGAGTTGCCTTATAAAGAAGCCAGCTATGGCAAACAAAAACAATTTGCTTATTTGGAATTTTGTCTACAAAGAACTTAGCAGCCTTTGCATATGCATCATCAGTTGCTTCCTTGGTAATAGGAGTTTCACTTCTTGGAATATGAACACCGATAACAATATCACCCTTTGTTAGCTTTTTGCCATTCTTTTCATAATCCTCGCCATTATATGCTGAAAGCTCGAATTGAAGTCTGCCTAGAGCAAAGCGAGTCATATCGAAAAATCCTGGGAACCACCATGCAACGAATGAACCGATTATTCCCTTAACGAGCTTACACTCCTCAAGCTTGTATCTTAAATCAAGCATTGAGTCATGGTATATTTCCTCGGAAATACCTTCTTTATCATAAAGCTCCTTTAGGTGCTTTGAGATGCACATAAAAATAAGAAGCCCAGAGGTATATGGATGAACACCGACTATTTTTCCTGCGTTTTCGGCTTTTACAAGGAAGTCTTTATAATAATCAAATTTGGTGGTTTGGTTATAAAGCTCTATTAAATCACAGAAAACCTTATTTGCTTCCTCATTTTCTTGGATTTTCGAGTATTCCTCAAGTAAAAACCTGGCATCGGATTCTTTATAGTCAAAATCCTTTAAAAACTTTTCAAGATATGCTTTCATTAGTCAGCACCCCCGCCCTTCATTGTTCTTTCCATCATTCTATTTGCATCGCGCTTAGCATCGCTTTCACGCTTGTCATAAAGCTTTTTACCCTTGCATAGCCCTAATTTGACCTTGACACGTGAGCCTTTAAAGTAAAGCGACAATGGAATTAATGAGTATCCATCACGTGTTAGGAATCCGTTTAGCTTCATTATTTCTTTTTTGTGCATAAGAAGTCTCTTGTGCCTTAAAGGGTCTTTATTAAAAATATTTCCTTGCTCATATGGGCTTATATGAACGCCGAGTGCTAAAAGCTCCCCAGCATAAACCTTGCAAAAGGAGTCCTTTAAATTGACCTTGCCTTGGCGCAAGGATTTAACCTCTGTGCCAAAAAGCTCAATGCCGGCTTCATATTTTTCCTCAACAAAATAGTCGTGATACGCTTTTTTGTTTTGAGCTATTGTTTTTATACTTTTTTCAGCCATTTCGGTCTCCTTTCATTAGTTTGCTATAAAAGTATATCATAATATTTTATATTTTTCAATAGCATATTTTGTCGTAATTGACAAAAATAAAAGTGTATGGTAAAATTATAGCATATATTAAAGGAGGTACATATGGAATACGAGATAATCAGGTCAAAAAGACGCACTATATGCCTTCAAGTTAAGCGCGATGGCAAGGTTGTTGTGCGTGCTCCACTTAAAATGAGTGAAAAATTGATAAATGACTTTATTTTCAAGCATTTAGATTGGATAAAAAAGAAGCAAGAGCTGGTAAAAAACGCACACATTCCCGAGGATTTTGACGAAAATGAAGTAAAAGAGTTAAAGGAACGCGCAAGAGAAATTATTGAACCGGTTTTAGAATATTATTCAAAGAAAATGGATGTTTCTTACGAAAGATTTTCAATAAATTCGGCAAAAACACGCTTTGGCAGCTGTTCCTCTAAAAAAACATTAAACTTTAGCTATAGATTAGCGCTATATCCTTATGAGGCAATTGAGTATGTATGTGTACACGAGCTAGCACATCTTAAGGAAATGAATCATTCAAAGAAATTTTGGCAGATAGTTGAGGGCGAGTTGCCCGACTATAAAGTGAGAAAGCAATTACTTAAAAGAGGTTAATATGAATATTGTTATTTTAGATTATAAAACACTTGGAGATGATCTTGACCTTTCGGGTGCTGAGCGATTTGGAAATGTAATAAAATATCCAACAAGCACACAAGACGAGGCTAAAGAAAGGGTCAAGGATGCTGACATAATTATAGTAAATAAAGTAAAAATGGTCGAGGATGTGGTTAAAAATGCGCCAAATTTGAATTTAATTTGTGAAACTGCCACAGGCTATGACAACATAGATATTGAGTACTGTGCAAGTCGTGGAATCAAGGTTGCCAACACTCCTGCTTACTCGACCTCTTGTGTTGCCCAAGTTACAATTTCAATGGCGTTGTCCCTTATGACCCATTTGAATGAATACAGGAGCTTTGTGCACGAGCGAAAATATCAAAAAAGCGCAAGTGCAAATATGCTTGAGCCTGTTTATCATGAATTAGAGGGGCTTACTTGGGGCATTATTGGATTTGGCAACATTGGTCGAAAGGTTGCTACTGTTGCCGAGGCTCTTGGATGCAAGATTTTAGTAAATAAACGCACCCCTGTGTCTGATTTTGAATGTGTTGACCTTGAAACAATTCTAAAAAAATCAGATATTATTTCTATCCATTGTCCTTTGTCAAGTGAAACACGCGGTATGATTGGCAAGAAAGAATTGACTATGATGAAAAGGGATGCAATCATTATCAACGTAGCGCGTGGAGCTATTTGGGACGAGGGCGCAGTTGCTGATGCAATTTTAGACGGCACAATTGGTGGTATGGCGTGTGATGTCTTTTCGATTGAGCCACTGCCAAGCGACCATCCATTTAATAAGATTTTAGATAAAGAAAACGTAATTCTTACGCCACACATGGCGTGGGGCTCGTTTGAGTCAAGAACAAGATGCTTTAACACAGTTCTTTCTAATATCGAAGCGTATCTTGATGGCAGGGAACAAAATTTGGTAAAATAAAGAAAAAAGTCTAACGCTGGTGCGTTAGACTTTTTAAGTTATTCTTCTGTATATTCCCAAACAACTATTTCGCCATTTTCTCCATAGTGCCAATACTTCCCTTCTGTTGTAGGTTCATTTTCGCTGTACCAATATACAAGGTATGAACGAAAACTCCAATTTGAATCCCAACCGCTTGGCCGAGTTGTAGCCTCACAATAAATCCGCGAAAGACAATACCAGAACGCATAGTTTTCTATAGTTGTTACGCTATTAGGTATTATTATGCTTGTAAATGCAGTGCAATATTCGAACGCAGAGCCTCCTATTGTCGTTATACTATCGGGTATTGTTATACTTGCAAGCCTCGTGCAATCATAAAATGACAAAATATATATGAGCTTTGTATTTTCATTAATAGTACAAGAGGTAATAGATGTATCCTTTGCTTTTATTAGTACAACATATGGATTTTCTTCATTTCCTAAATAATATGCATTATCATATTCGTTATATACAAGCGAGGAACAATCACTGAACGCAGAGCCTCCTATTGATGTTATGCTATCAGGTATTGTTATGCTTGTAAGTGAGGTGCAATTATAGAATGCAGAGTCTCCTATTGATGTTACACTATTACCTATTGCTACACTCTCAAGTGAAGTGCAATAATAGAATGCAGATTCGCCTATTGATGTCACACTATTACCTATTGCTACACTCTCAAGTGAAGTACAATAATAGAATGCAGAGTCTCCTATTGATGTTACGCTATTTCCAATTGTCACGCTTGTTAGCGAGGTGCAACCTGAAAATGCACCATTATATATAAATTTAGTATTTTCATTAATAGTGCAAGATGTTATAGATTTATCCTTTGCTTTTATTAGTACAACATATGGATTTTCTTCACTTCCTAAATAATATGCGTTATCATATTCGTTGTATTCAAGTGAAGTACAACCAGAGAACGCGTTGAATCCTATAGACATCAAATTGGCGGATATCGTTACATTTTCAAGTGAGGTGCATTGATAGAACGCACTGCCCCCCATAGATGTTACGCTATCTGGTATTGTTACACTTGTAAGCGAGGTGCAACCTCTGAACGCAGAACCTCCTATCGAGGTTACGCTATTGGGAATTATTACGTTTGTTAGTGAGGTGCTATTGTTGAATGCACTCTCTCCAATACTTTCACAAACGCTTCCTTCTTCAAATTCTACACTTGTTATATGTGAAGCACCGAATAAATAAGCTGGTATTTTAGTTACATTTTTACCTATTGTTACCTTTATTTCTTCTCCATTTTTTCCTGCATTATAGAATACTTTATTACTTGAAATTAAATCATTCATAGCTGTTGCATTAAAGTTGATTTCGGTAAGCGAGGTGCAATCACTGAACGCACCGTATCCTATCGAGGTTACGCTATCGGGTATTGTTACGCTTGTAAGCGAGGTACAACCTTTGAACGCAACGTCTATCTCAATTACACTATCAGGTATAACAAGCTCGGTTACAAGCTCTCCGTTTAGATATAAGTCTGCACCGTTACATAATGGATTCGCATAACTATTACCAAACGATATATTACACCATTGTTCTACTGTTCCTAAATAGTTTACGCTTGTAAGCGAGTCGCAATAAGCGAATGCATATCCTCTAATAGACGTTACGCTATCAGGTATTATTAAGTTATCAACCTGTTTTCCGTCTATGATCAGATTCTTTCTACACATTTGGAAATATTGTTTAAAGTTTAAACTGCAATATTCCTCTAACGTACCTAAAAAATTGAGAGTAAAAGTTGGGTTAGCTTCCTCAAGTTTAATATCCTCTACAATTTTATTTAGCATTTCCTTATCCATAGTAATGGTGCCTGTATATCCATAAAATGCCAAGCTCTCTATTTTATCTACAGATTCATCAATTTCAATGTTTTCAACAAAATCAAATCCTTTAAAAAAGTAATCACTTATTTCGCCATCGGTGATTTTTATTGTATTTAGACTTTGCGGAACATAGTATTTTTCGTCCCAAGGCTCGATTTCTTTACTATTTTCAAATTCTTCAGTTCCAAATACAGAATACAAATCTCCTGGTCTATAAAAAGCGCCATTAGTCCAATTATCGGTGCTCCCCACATGCAATTCTTCCAATTTGTATAATCCATCTAAACTACCTTCTGATAATGGAAGTGATGCGATATCTAAAAACTTTAAGTTAACAAATTCAGATAGATATTGTGTTGCAGGATTTACTATAGTAGTAATTTGAACTGCATTAATGTCCAAATATTCTACACCTAATGGGTTGATTTGTACTAACAAGGAAGCTGGTATTGTTGCTTTTTTTATTGGACAATTTGTAAACACATCATTTCCTACTGAATTTTCACTGCTTTCCGGTTTGTAGTATAATCTATATGATATATTTATTTCTTCAAGGGATGTGCAATCATAAAACACAAATGAGCCTATCTCTTCAACATTTTCGGGTACTGTGATTGAAGTCATGCTTTGGCAGTTACGGAATGCAGAATCACCTATATATTGTAGTGTTTCGGGTATTTCGACTGTTTTTAAATTAATGCTATTTTCAAGAGCATTAGGAGCAATTGTTACTGTACCGTCTTTTATTACCACTTCTTCCTTATCATAACCATCAATGGCTTTGATTAAGCAATTTCCAACATACAATATTCCATTTATATAATTGTCTTTATTGTTTGAAAATTCAGTATTAAGAAAAGCGTCTTTTCCTATTTTTACCAATGTTTCTGTTTCTGATAGTATTACACTATCTAGCTTTGCACAATTGCTAAAGGCATTACTTTCTATTGTAGTTATAGAATCGGGCATTTGAATGCTTTCAAGACAAATACAGTATTCAAACGCACTTTCTCCAATTTTTGTTAGACCATTAGGAATATATACGCTTTCTATGTAATCGTTCCCATAAAAGGCTTTCTCGGCAATTCCGATTACCTTTTTGCCAGCATGAGTCGCAGGAATAACAATATCAGTTTCTTGTGAAGCGCCTATACCTGAAACATAATACGAACTGCCTACTTGTTCGTATTGAAGACCGGTAGTAAATTCCAATGTATGACCACAAAAATTACAAATGTTTTCCTCATTGTAGTCGTGACCCACTTTGGCAACGTCTTTGAATGTTTCATCATTACATATGCTACAAACACCCTTTTCTGTACCTTTTTCGGTACAAGTTGCTTCATTTTCTGTTGTCCATATGTAGTCGTGTTCGCAATCGTTGTTTTCTTTTTCTCCACAAGATGTTGCGGTGAAAATCAAAGCTAATACTACAAAACATATAATTATCAAAGTTTTTCTCTTTTTAATTTTTAATCCCATTTTAACCTCATATATAATTATTCAATATTGCACCTATATAGGTGCAATACAATTATATCATTCGGTTATAATAAAGTCAAGAGTTTTGTGCTTATTTAGGTGCAAAAAATCTTGTGGAGGTGATAGTACGAACACGGTAATCGAAAAAAAGATAGGCAATAATATTCGTGCCATTCGAGAAAAGCGTGGTATGTCTCAAGAGCTTTTAGCATCAAAGCTTCAACTATTGGGTTGTGATATTACGCGTAGTGCTATTGCGAAGATCGAGGTTGGTCAAAGGCACTTATATCCCGATGAAATAATACTAATAAAAGAAGTTCTTGACACCTCATTTGATTCAATTTTTGAAATATAAAACGCGCCTGTTGTTGGTGCGTTTTTTTGTACAAGCATTTTCATATCAAATATTTCAATCCCAGCATTAAAATAAGACTTTGAGAGCTTTCGACTGCACTCAAGATGACGCGTATATTGTTTTGACGGACGAACAATGGTCTCCCCTACAATGGTATATTGAGATCCTTGCGATTCCTTGCAGTCGCTTGCATCCTTTCCACTAACGAGAATCCCTCCGAGTTTGCTACGCAAACCCACCTCCCTTTACAAAGGAGGCAATTTTCGAGTGTCAATGTATCGACTACGCTTAGAATGAGGTGTGTGATCGTTTCCGCACAGATCCTTCGATTACGCTCAGGATGACGTGGTTGTGTGGTGTGACGTGTGTATTGTTTCACTATGACAGGATGTCGAGAGCGCCATGCCCTACATTAATGCGTAGCACTAAATCACGCATTTATGCGTGTATGGAATCACGATGCAAAGCATTGTATGGAATTAAGCCGATACAAATGCACCTTTGGTGATGCCATACACGATATTACCGTGATTCCATACAATTTATTTTGCGAATTTATGCCAACCAAGCCGACACAAAGTGAGGCAATAAAAAACGACAAGCATTTCTGCTTGTCGTTTTTTGGTGCGGGTGACAGGGGTCGAACCTGCATGTCGGAGACACTAGATCCTAAGTCTAGCGCGTCTGCCAATTCCGCCACACCCGCATATTTAGTTTGTTAAATATGTGCGTTGTTTTTTTCACAACGCACATATTATACTACAATTTTTTTAGTTTGTCAAGCCCTAAAGTACAGAAATTGTTATTCCTGCGATAATTATTATTGCGCATAGGACTCGATAAAAAATATTCTTTTCCTTATAGATAATTCTTCCCATTGCTATGGTTACCAAAACTGACGATTGCTTAATTAAGGTCATAACCACAACCTTGCTATTTGGGTCTGCGTTTGCAACAAACAATGCTTTATCTGCGGTTATAAACAACGCGCTTAAAATCCAAATCCAAGGAGATTTTATACAGCTTTTTACGTTTATCTTTTCTCGCTTTATTAAAATGTAAATTCCATAGAGTGCAGTTAGGTATAGCATATACCAAAATTGCATTTGAGTTGGTGTTAAAACCTCTGCGCCAAAAATCCATCTGTCGGGCGAGGTTGAAAGCAAAAACTTATCAGCTACCCCTGAGCAGGCGTTTAGTACGCACGATGCTAAAACTAATGGTAAAACCTTTAATGTGGTATTCTTCTCTGCCTTCTTTTTAGTGGTGAAATTCACCAAGGTAACACCTAAAAGAACAAATGTCATTCCTATTCCTTGGAAAAGACTAATGCTCTCTCCTAGAAAAATAACTCCTAGAATTATAGTGAACAACATTCTGCCCATATCCATAACGCCATAAATACTTAATGGTAGACGCTTTATAGAATTGAGGGCACAAAGCCAAGCAAGGAAAATGACGAATGATTTTATAAAGATTGCTATGTGGTATTTGTAGCTAACGTCTAGTATCCCTTGATTAATTGAAAACGGGATGGTCATTAAAAAAGCAAATAGCGTATAGAAGAATAAAAGCTCTATGACGCTATGCTTTTCCATTGATTTTTTCTTAAGTGCTTCTCTTAACCCTTTAAAAATACCATAAAGAAGGATTAAAAGTATCCAAAGGTTCGGCATATTAGAGCAAGTTTACCCCGTTTTTTAGACACTGGTTGGTAGTTTTTTCTCCCCAATAGGAGGATTGAACCTCGCCGATATGAGCTTTACGCAAAAAGTACATACACATTCTTGACTGACCAATACCGCCACCAATTGTATATGGCAATTCGCCATTTAGAAGTGCTTTGTGATAATCAAGCTCTGCACGCTCCTCGCAGCCTCTTTCTGCAAGCTGCTTTTTGAGTGCTTCCTCATCAACTCTTATACCCATCGAGGAAAGCTCAAACGCGATGTCGAGTACAGGATAATAAACAATAATATCACCATTTAATGTCCAGTCGTCATAGTCAGGCGCGCGTCCGTCATGAATTTTGCCAGACTTAAGCTTGCCTCCGATTTGCATAATAAACACAGCACCATGCTCTTTAGCAATCACTTTTTCTCTTTCCTTGGCGGTGAGAGTCGGATACATATCCTCAAGCTCCTGTGAAGTAACAAAGAAGATATCGTCAGGCAACATTTTGCCAATGAAGTCATATTCATATGCAATATAGTTTTCGGTATGCTTTAGCGTATCATAAATAATTTTTACTGTTTTTTTGAGAGTTCTTTCTGTTCGTTGCTCTTTGGTTATGATTTTTTCCCAGTCCCATTGGTCAACATACATTGAGTGGATATTGTCAGGCTCTTCGTCGCGACGGATTGCTATCATATCTGTATATAATCCTTCGCTGGCAGAAAAGCCATAGTCCTTTAGAGCTACTCTTTTCCATTTTGCAAGCGAATGAACGATTTCAAGATTTGTGCCGTCCATTATATCAAAATTTACAGGTCTTTCAACTCCGTTGAGGTTATCGTTTAGTCCGCTATTCTTTGAAACAAACATTGGCGCAGATACACGAGTCAAATTAAGTGCAATCGCCAAATCTCTTTCAAAAAAGTCCTTTACCTTTTTAATTGCCACCTGTGTTTGTCTGATATCCAAAAGTGACTTGTAGCCGTCGGGAATATAAAGTGACATAACAGCCTCCTAAATTAAATTAAATATATTAAAGTATATCACAGGTGCTCTCCCTTTGCAAGAGTTTTATTTTTTATTTGCTTAATTATTATTAAATATTGACATATAAATAATATTATGGTAAAATAAATATGTGCAATTTTACCTAAAAGGAGTTACCTTATGAAAAAAATATTGAGCAAAATCACCTTTGCTTTCATTTTAAGTATAGCTTTGATAACATCTCTATTTGTTATCACATCTGTTGCAGCTACCGTAGTTGAGGACGTTGAGTGGCAGACTACAATCAATGATGATGGCAATTCTGTTACTATCACAGGTGTTACAGTTAACTCAAAGAAGACAAGCAGCTTTGAAATTCCTGAAACCATATTTATTATAACCAACGATGTGGGAAAGGAATATCCAGTCACTGCTATTGCAAAGGATGCATTTATCGAAAGTGCCGATAAAATATATGGTGCTCTTACAATTCCTTCTACTGTTAGCTCTATTGGAGACAATGCTTTTGCAGGAACTCATATTTCAGGCGATATAGTTATTCCTTCTAGCGTTATTTCTTTAGGCACTGGTGTATTTGCTAACTGCACAGAGGAAATAACAAGCATTGAATTATCTGCATCTCTTGTTCAAATCCCTGAAAAAATGCTATATAATTCAAATTTCACAGGCACTCTTTCTATCCCCGCCTCCGTTGAAAAAATTGGTAAAAATGCCTTCTCTGGTACTAACGTTAAGGGCGAGCTAGTTATTCCTTACACTTTAAATACTATCGATGAGCGCGCATTTGAATCGTGCGAGAGATTAACAAGTCTCATTATATATAACGAACCTACATCTATAAACGAATCTACAAACAAATCTCTTAAAATAGGTAACTACGCATTTGATAATTGCACATCTATTACATCTATTACATTAGGTAGTGGCGTAACCGCTATTGGAAATCACGCCTTCGCAAGCAACACCGCTCTTAAGGCAATCAAGTATAACGCAATCAGCGTTTCAGATTTAAGCAATACTGCCTTTGCATTCTATTGTGCAGGAACTAAAGCAAGCGGAATTGAACTAACCGTTGGCAGAAATGTCACTGAAATACCTAATTGCTTATTATATGTTGATAACGTTGTAAACGCACCAAGATTGACTTCTATTTCGTTTGAAGATGGCAGTGCTTGTGCTACAATCGGCTCTAGTGCGTTTGCTAACTGTTACTTCTTAACTAATGTTAAAATTGCTGATAGTGTTACAAAAATAGGTGGTAGCGCATTTAAAGCCTGCTATTCCTTAACAAGCGTAACATTGGGTACTAACGTTGCTACTATTGATTCTGAAGCCTTCAAGGATTGTTTCAAGCTTATTGAGGTATATAACTTATCCTCAAAGATTGCAGTCACTGCAAAAAATGATGGCTATGGAAATGTAGGCAAATATGCTATTGATGTTTTTACATCTCTAGACGAAAAGAGCAAGCTTATTACAACTGATGATGGCTTTATTATGTATGAGGGTGATATTTGTTATCTTCTTACATATGTGGGTGCTGATTCTACTGCTGTTTTCCCTGATGATTGCAACGGAAAGCCGTATGAGATTTATGAATATGCTCTTTATAACTATCCAACAAAAATTAGCGTTGTTCTTTCAAATAAAACAAATAAAGACAAAAAGATTTCCGCCATTGCTAAATACGCATTTTATGGTGCTCCTTTAACTGGCGATATTTCCATTACCAATAGTGTATCGTATATTGGCGAATATGCATTCTCCAACTGTAAGGGAAAGATTACTGGTTTAACCCTTCCAAAGAGCATTACCGAAATCAAGCCTTACACATTTGAAAACTCTTATCTTGTAACCAATTTCTCTATCCCACAAGGCATCACTGCAATTGGTGAAAAAGCCTTTTCTGGTACATTTATTTATGGTCACATTGAAATTCCGGAGGGTGTTACAAGCCTTGGAAATAATGCATTCCATAAATGTTACGGTATTACCTCTGTAAAGCTACCTACCACATTGAAGGCAATTAACGATAATACATTTAATGAGTGTATTTCTTTAATAGAAATAAATGTTGAAAACGTTAGAGCTTTCGGTAGTGGTTGCTTTACTAATTGTCAAGCGCTTTTGCATGTTGATTTTGGCCCTGATGTTACCTCTATCGGTAGCGAGGCCTTTAAGGAATGCTATTCTTTATCCGGAAAAATTGATTTGAGCACAGTACGTAGTGTCAATGAAAATTCATTTAGAAACTGCAAGCGAATCGACTCATTTGTTTTGCCAAACGTTAGCTTGAATTTCTTCAATTTTATTAGTGGCTGTACAGGATTATCTGCTGTATATACAGTTGATGACAACCCCGATTATGTTTCTTCCGATGATGGTGTACTATTCAAGAGAGAAACCATCACTGATGCAAGCAACAACGAAACAATCATAGAAACTCTTGTTTTCTATCCATACTTGAAAGAAGACAAGGTATATATCGTTCCTGCCACCACTACTATAATAGGTGCAAGTGCATTTAAAAATGCTTTAAATCTTGAACAGGTTAAAATGCACAACAATATCACAGAAATTGGTCAAGGTGCTTTTGCTAACTCAAGCTTGAAAACTGCTTTTGTTCCAGATTCAATTAAAAAATTGAACACTGAAACATTTGCAAACTGTAGTGACCTTGAATGGGTAGTTCTTGGTAAGAATGTATCATCAATCACTACATCATTTGCTAATACAACCGCTATTGTTTATTCAAGAAACGAATATCTATCAAGACCAAGCGATATTACTTCTTCAAGATATAGAGTTATATCAGGTTATCAATGCGTAGAGCATCTTTATGGATACTGTGACAAGGCTCCTACCTGCGAGGAATATGGATATAATCAGTGCACATTCTGTGACAAGGTTGCTTATGTAAAAGAGCTCGGCCACTCTGGACCTATCATTAATAAGGTCGATCTATCTTGTACAACTGATGCATACTACGAAATCGATTGTATTGTTTGTGGAAAAATAGAAAAGGTTTATACGGCTACCTCTTCAGGTCATAAATCAAATTACACAACTACAATAATGACAAGTACAACTCCTGGATATATCATTGGTAATTGCACTGTTTGCCATGAAACATATTTGGCAACATATACTCCTCACAAGGAGGAAAGCTGTGATTCACACACACCTACTTCCGTGGTAATCACAACTGCATCCTGTAAAACAAATGGTCTTGAATTAATCTACTGTCTGGACTGTGGTGCTCTTATTGGAGAGCCAAAAACGACTCCAAAATTAGCATGTCAATATGTTTTTAAATCAAGAATTGAATCAACATGTACAATTAATGGTCAAATTATAGAGGAATGTAGCGTTCCAACCTGTAAAAATCAAAGAATTACAACTCTTGACCTAGCTCCTCACTCACATAGCTGGTACACAGTTTCTAATAACAAGGGTTATGAGTATAGCACATGCAGTGTTTGTGGTCTTTTTGAATCAAACGAGGTTGACTACTCTCTCTATGATATACTCTTAAGCCAAGTTTCAGCTTATTATAAGACCTACTATGCTCCTGATACTGTTGCGCTTCTCTCTCCAATTATGGAAAATAGAGATTTGAACCTAACACAAGAGGCTGTAGATTATAACGTAGAGCTTTTGGACAGCATTCTTGCCAATGTTAAATACAATGTAACTGATGTTCCTGTTGTATTTATTGAAAAAACAGATGGTGAGCTTAACAAAGACTCCTACACCGGCGCAAAGCTATATGTAGCATATATGGACGAAAATGGTGAGCGCCAAGTTGAGGCTGTTGATTACGATGGTAAAATTAAAACAAGAGGTAATGCAACTCATAACGCTACAAAGTATCCGTATAATATTAAGTTTAGTAACAAGGTAGACCTATTTGGCATGGGCGCAGGCAAAAAATACTGCTTACTTGCTAACCTATATGACCAAACGCTTATTAGAAACGCTGTTGTAATTGAGTTTGCAAAGTCTATTGGACTTGAGTATACTCCTAATTACACAATGGTTGAGGTATATTATAACGGCGAATATGATGGTGTTTATATGCTCACAACCCCAATTGAGGTTAATGAAAACCGAATCGAATTGGACGAAGAGGAAGATTTCCTCCTAGAGGTTGAGAACAAAAACGATGCTGGTCTATTCTACATTACCAACAACTATAAAACCCCTGATATGTATATGCATTTACTTGTAGAAAGCCCTGAAGATATGAGCGCTGAATCATATTCAAGACTTATCTCGACCTTCTTCCAAATCAATATTGCTATCTTCTCGGAGGACTGGGAGGTAATCAAGGAATGGATAGATGTCGAATCGGTAGCAAAATATTACCTATTACATGAATACTTAAAAGAAGTAGATATTTGTTGGGACTCAACGAGATTCTATATTAAGGACGGAAAGCTTTATGGTGGCCCTGTTTGGGACTTTGACTTTGGATTAGGCAATGTTGTCAGCCAAGGTGGTAACCAAGGCTCTCACTCCGCTTACAACAACGCTAACTCATCATATGCAGAAAGTGCAGGTGGCGATGAAGCAGGCGTTATTGTTGGTGATAGCACTACTGGCTATTGGGCTCGAGGCTTATGGGAAGGAAGCAACGCAAACGGCTTCTTCAATGAATTATATATGTATTCTGATGAATTTATTGAGTTAGTTTCGCAATATGTTGAAGAATACGATATGCAAATGAGAATTCTCTATGAGGACTATAAGGTTGATAAAAATACCACCTATACCGGCACAATCGATTTATTATTCTATGAAAATGACGATTTCACATCTGCAAGAATCAGAAACTGGCAGGTTTACGCCGTTACAGGTAAGTATTCAAGTACATCTGATGTTAAGATAAGCTACAATCACGCGATCGACTATTTGAAGAGTTGGCTTAAACGACGTCACGAATGGATCATCTCTGCTTATGTTGAAACAGATGCAAGACCATAATTAATACTTAAAGCCGTCAGCAAAAGCTGACGGCTTTAAGTAAAAAGGACAGACAAACGTCTGCCCTTTTTCTATTATTCATTAACTGAAGCAAATTCCTCTGACTTTTTGTCAATTTTCTTAATACCAATGCTATTATATTCGCTAAGACCTGTTCCTGCAGGAATAAGCTTACCGATAATAACATTTTCCTTAAGTCCGAGTAGGTGGTCAACCTTACCACGAATTGCAGCCTCTGTAAGAGCCTTTGTGGTCTCTTGGAAGGATGCAGCAGACAAAAATGATTCTGTGGAAGATGCAGCCTTGGTAATTCCAAGAAGAATAGGTGAATAGGTAGCAAGACGAAGTGATATTTCACCAGCATCAATCTTTGCTTGGATCTTTTCATTTTCCTCAATAAGTTCAGAAACATCAACTGTAACACCTTCAATAAGCTCGGTGTCGCCAGGATCCTCAACCTTTACCTTTCTTGTCATTTGACGAGTGATAACCTCAATGTGCTTATCATCAACATCAACGTTTTGTGAACGGTATACCTTTTGTACCTCACGTACAATGTAGTCATAAACTGCCTCAATGCCACTGATTTTAAGAATGTCAAGAGGAGCCATAGAGCCTTCTGTGAGTGCTTGACCTTTAACCACTCTGTCACCATCATGAACAATCATAGTTGTCTTGAATGGAACGTCGTAGGCAAATTCTACGCCTGTTTCTTCATCAGTAACATGAATCTTGTTAATCTTACCTTCAAGTGTAATTTTAACCTCACCAGTAGCCTCAGAAGCAATTGCTGGGCTCTTTGGACGTCTAGCTTCAAATAGCTCTTCAACTCTTGGAAGACCTTGAGTAATATTTGCACCAGCGACACCACCAGTATGGAAGGTTCTCATCGTAAGCTGTGTACCAGGCTCACCAATTGACTGAGCAGCGATAACACCAACAGCCTCACCAATGTTAACAGGCTTAGAGCTTGCAAGGTCCATACCATAGCAGTGTGCACAAACGCCACCCTTCGCCTTACAACGAAGAACTGAACGAACCTTAACCTCTGTAATTCCGCAAGCGATAATCTTTTTAACATCGCCTGAAAGAATCATTTCGTTTTCTTTTACGATAACCTCGCCAGTTTGTGGATTAATGATATCCTCAACAGTATATCTACCAAGAATTCTGTCTTGTAGCTTTTCAACTGTTTGTCCGTCATTATCCTTAATATCGCTCATTACCATATAATCGCGAGTTCCACAGTCCTCAGAACGAACGATAACCTCATGTGATACATCAACAAGTCTTCTTGTCAAGTAACCAGAGTCAGCTGTCTTAAGCGCTGTATCAGAAAGCGACTTACGTGAGCTCTTTGCAGCCATAAAGTATTCAAGTATTGAAATACCCTCACGGAAGTTTGATTTAACAGGGATTTCCATTGTCTTACCAGTTGCAGAGAACATAAGTCCACGCATACCAGCAAGCTGACGCATCTGCTTTTCACTACCACGGGCACCAGATTCAGCCATCATCTTAATTGGGTTGTAACGGTTGAATGAGCCGAGCATCTCTTTAGTTACGGCATTTGTTGCCTTATCCCAAATAGAAATTACACAGTTATATCTTTCCTCATCAGAAAGCTCACCCTCATTGTAGTAAGCAAATATTTGATCCACCTCAGCATCAGCCTTTTTAAGAATTTCAGCCTTGCTTTCAGGAATGATCATATCGGCAACAGAGATGGAAAGTGAAGCTCTTGTTGAATACTTATAGCCCATTTCCTTAATATGGTCAAGAACCTCTGCAGCCTTTGTAAAGCCGTGAATTTTTATTGTACGGTCAACGATTTCAGAAAGCTTTTTACTCTCTGCAACGAAATCAACCTCAAGTCCAAATGGATCCTTTTCTCTATCTACATAACCAAGGTCTTGTGGGATATATTCATTGAATATAAGTCTACCAAGAGTTGCGTCGATAATCTTTGATTTCTTTTCACCGTTGATTTCCTTTTCAACTCTAATCTTGATAGGTGCATGAAGCTCGAGCTGCTTAGTTTCGTAAGCCATCATAGCTTCATCAAAGTTACGGAATACGCTTCCCTCGCCCTTTTCTCCAGCCTTATCGAGTGTTAGATAGTATGAGCCAAGAACCATATCCTGTGAAGGTACTGCAATAGCCTTACCGTCAACTGGCTTTAATAGGTTGTTAGCTGATAGCATAAGGAATCTAGCCTCTGCTTGTGCCTCGCTTGAAAGAGGAACGTGTACAGGCATTTGGTCACCGTCGAAGTCAGCGTTGAACGCCTTACATACGAGTGGGTGAAGTCTTATCGCTCTACCCTCAACGAGCACAGGCTCGAATGCTTGAATTGATAGACGGTGAAGTGTTGGAGCACGGTTAAGAAGTACTGGATGCTCTTTAATTACATTTTCGAGTGCATCCCATACATCGTCAACAACCTGCTCAACATTTCTCTTTGCTTCTTTAATGTTTGCTGCCTTACCTGTCTCAACAAGACGTTTCATTACGAATGGTTTGAAGAGCTCAAGTGCCATTTCTCTTGGCAAGCCACATTGATAAATTTTAAGGTTAGGGCCTACTACGATAACTGAACGTCCTGAATAGTCAACACGCTTACCGAGAAGGTTTTGTCTAAATCGACCCTGCTTACCTCTTAACATTTCGGAAAGAGATTTAAGGTCACGTCCGCCAGGACCAGTAACTGCCTTTCCTCTTTTACCATTGTCGATAAGTGAGTCTACAGCCTCTTGAAGCATTCTCTTTTCGTTTTTAATGATAAGCTCAGGAGAACGAATTTCGATTTGCTTTTTAAGACGATTGTTTCTGTTAATAATTCTTCTGTAAAGGTCGTTAATATCAGATGCTGCATATCTGCCACCGTCAAGTGGAACCATTGGTCTTATATCAGGTGGAAGAACAGGGAGAACATCGAGAATCATCCATTCTGGCTTATTTCCGCTCTTTCTGAATGCTTCAACGATTTCAAGTCTTTTGATTATACGAACCTTCTTTTGTCCGGAGGACTTTAGAAGCTCCTCCTTAAGTTCCTTTGAAAGTGCTTCTATATCAATTTCCATAAGAAGCTTTTTGATAGCCTCTGCTCCCATTTCAGCAACGAAGCGGTTTCCATACTTTTCGTAATAAGCATTGTATTCGCTTTCGCTAAGGAGTTGATATTTCATAAGTGGTGTTTCACCTGGATCAACAACTATTCTTTGTACGAAATAAAGAACATTTTCAAGAGCCTTTGGTGAAATGTCTAGAAGAAGTCCCATTCTTGATGGAATCGCCTTAAAATACCAGATATGTGATACTGGACAAGCAAGGGTAATATGACCCATTCTTTCACGACGAACCTTTTTAGTGTTTACCTCTACTCCGCACTTTTCACAAATATGACCCTTGTTGCGAGAACGCTTGCTTTTTCCACATGCGCACTCCCAGTCCTTTGTAGGACCAAAGATTTTTTCGCAGAAAAGTCCATCCTTTTCAGGCTTTTGTGTACGATAGTTGATGGTTTCAGGCTTTGTTACCTCACCTGATGACCAGCTAAGTATCTTTTCCGGAGAAGCTAAACCGATTTTTATAGAATCAAATGTATGTTCCATTAGCATTTATCCTTCTTTTATTATTTTTAGATTAGTATCATTCAAAGTCGTTAAACATTGGCTCATCGTCAGAGTCATCATATGATTCCTCTTCAATCTCGTTTTCAATGTCTTCCTCGTACTCTTCCTCTTCTGTTTCTGTCTCAACAGGTGCAGAAACAATATTCATTGGTTCATGATCATCGTCACCGATAGTAGAAAGCTCTACTTCATTACCATCCTTATCGAGAACTGTTATATCAAGAGCAAGAGCTTGAAGTTCCTTAACAAGTACCTTGAAGGATTCAGGGATACCTGGTGTTGGAATGTTTTGACCCTTTACTATCGCCTCAAATGCCTTTGTTCTACCAATTACATCGTCACTCTTAACTGTCAAGATTTCTTGTAGAGTGTAAGCAGCACCGTAAGCCTCAAGTGCCCAAACCTCCATCTCACCAAAACGCTGTCCACCGAATTGTGCCTTACCGCCAAGAGGTTGTTGTGTAACCAAGGAGTAAGGACCGTTTGAACGTGCGTGAATCTTGTCATCTACCAAGTGGTGAAGCTTCAAGTAGTACATGATACCGACGGTTACGGGGTTATCAAATGGTTCACCTGTACGTCCGTCATAAAGGATTGTTTTACCATCACAAATCTTGAGCTTGCCTTCTTCTTGGAGCTTTTTGATTGCTTCAGGATTATTTCTTGTTTCTTTGTCAAGCTTTTGGATATCCTTTTTACCATCTTCTCTAATTACTTCCTCAAATAGATCCTTACCATCTGTGTTTTCATTAGGAAGAACATCTCTCCAAAGTCCTGCCATTTTTAGACACTCGAAAATGTCTTTTTCTTTTGCTCCATCAAATACAGGAGTCATTATCTTCCAGCCAAGCTTTTTAGCTGCAATACCAAGATGCACCTCAAGAACCTGACCGATATTCATACGTGAAGGAACGCCAAGTGGGTTAAGAACGATATCAAGTGGAGTACCGTCTGCCAAGAAAGGCATATCCTCAGGTGGAAGTATTCTTGATACAACACCCTTGTTACCGTGACGGCCCGCCATTTTGTCACCAACAGAGATTTTTCTCTTTTGAGCAACATAAACCTTAACTACCTTGTGTACTCCAGGAGATAGCTCATCGCCATTCTCACGTGAGAATACCTTAACGTCAACTACAATACCATTTTGACCGTTTTTAACGCGAAGTGATGTGTCTCTAACATCTCTTGACTTTTCGCCAAAAATAGCGCGTAATAGGGTTTCCTCGGCTGTGTGCTCTGTTTCTCCCTTTGGAGTAACCTTACCAACCAAGATACTATGAGGCTTAACCTCCGTACCAATTCTTACAATACCATTTTCGTCGAGGTTTTTAAGAGCTTCCTCACCAACGTTTGGAATTTCTCTTGTGATTTCCTCTGGACCAAGCTTTGTATCTCTTGCTTCATGTGTATGCTCTTCAATATGAATTGAAGTATATACGTCATCACGAACAAGCTTTTCATTAAGCAATACAGCGTCCTCGTAGTTATAACCTTCCCAAGTCATAAAGCCGATAAGAGCGTTTTTACCAAGTGAAATTTCACCATTAGAGGTAGCAGGTCCGTCTGCAATAACTTGACCCTTTTCAACTCTTTCGCCAACTACAACGATAGGATTTTGGTTTACACAAGTGCTTTGGTTAGATCTCTTGAACTTGATAAGCTCATATCTATCCTTTAAGCCACTGTCTTGTTTAATTACGATATGATTAGCATCTACTCTTTCAACAACGCCTGCCTCTTTTGCTAGAACAACAACACCAGAGTCAACTGCTGCCTTATACTCCATACCTGTACCAACGATTGGTGAATCAGAGGTAAGAAGTGGAACTGCTTGCTTCTGCATGTTTGAACCCATAAGTGCACGGGTATTGTCATCGTTTTCGATAAATGGAATCATAGCTGTTGCTACAGATACCACCATCTTTGGTGAAATATCCATATATGTTACACGCTTAGAATCGGTTTCCAAAACCTCTTGTCTTTCGCGTGCAATAATTCTTTGCTTTACAAATCTGTTGTTTTCATCAAGCTCCTCATAAGCCTGTGCGATTACGTGTCCATCCTCCTCGTCAGCTGTTAAATAAACAACCTCGTCAGTAACAACGCCATCAATTACCTTACGATATGGAGCCTTTATAAAGCCGTATTTGTCAATCTTTGCATAAGTTGAAAGATATGAGATAAGACCGATATTTGGTCCTTCAGGAGTTTCAACAGGACACATTCTACCATAGTGTGTATAGTGAACGTCACGCACCTCAAATGCTGCTCTATCTCTTGATAGACCACCAGGACCAAGAGCTGAAATACGACGCTTATGTGTAAGCTCTGCAAGTGGGTTGTTTTGGTCCATAAATTGTGACAAAGGTGATGAACCAAAGAACTCTCTAATAGTAGTTGCAACTGGTCTTATATTTACAAGAGTTTTTGGAGAAAGCTCCTCAACATCTTGTGTGTTCATTCTTTCTCTAATAACCTTTTCCATACGGGTCATACCAATACGGAATTGGTTTTGTAGAAGCTCACCAACGCAACGGAGACGACGATTGCCAAGGTGGTCGATATCGTCCTTCTTACCGATGTTATAGTCAAGTCCTACAAGATATGAAATTGATGAAAGAATATCTTCTCTTGTGATGTGCTTTGGACAAAGCTCTTCCGTGCTTCTCTTAATCTTTTCGATTATAGCATCTCTGTCGCCACCACATTCATCAATAATTGCTTTGAGGTTTTCAAAATGAAGCTTTTCGCTAACACCAAAGTCCTCAAGACCATCTCTCCAGCCCTCGCCAAGGAGATATTTTGGATCAACTGTTCCGTTACCAAACACCTTCAATTCAACAGGCTCACCTGAATCTCTTTCGGTAACAGTAACATAAACCTCATTAACGCAGTTAGAATCGATTAGCTCAATATCCTCTGCGGTGATAACCTTACCTACCTCGCAGATAATCTCGCCAGTTAGGTTACTAATAACTGGACGCGAAAGTGTCAAGCCCAAGATACGCTTTGAAATAGCAAGCTTTTCATTGAACTTATAACGGCCAACTGGATATAGGTCGTATCTCTTTCCATCAAAGAATAGGTTATGGATAAGCTGTTGTGCGCTCTCAACAATTGCAGGCTCACCAGGACGATGTCTCTTATAGATTTCCTTAAGAGCTTCCTCTTGAATTGTTGTGCCAAACTCCATAGCGAGCTTTTCACATTCGTCCTTTTCAAGTGTAGGAGTCATAAATTTTGAACCAAACATATCCTTCAAATCCTCTGCAGTTTCAACACCGAGAGCACGGATAAGGATAGTGATAGGCATCTTTCTGTTCTTATCAATGTGTACATAGAAAACATTGGAAGAATCAGTTTCATATTCAAGCCAAGCGCCACGATAAGGAATAACCTGTGTTGTGTAGTTGTGTGTGCCAGTCTTGTCAACAGAGAAATCGTAATACATACCAGGTGAACGAACGATTTGCGAAACAACAACACGCTCTGCTCCGTTAATGACAAATGTACCGTTGTCTGTCATAAGTGGAAAATCACCCATAAACACCTCGTGCTCCTTAACCTCACCTGTTGTCTTGTTAACAAGGCGAACGTTAACGCGCAATGGTGCTGCATAGTTCACGTCTCTGATTTTGCATTCCTCAACAGGATATTTTGGATTGTTAACATCAAGTGTGTAAGAAACAAACTCAATAGAAAGCTCATCCGAATAGTCCGTAATAGGAGATACATCATGAAGGACCTCAAGAATTCCCTTTTCCAAAAACCACTTGAAGGATTCCTTCTGTACGTCAATGAGGTTCGGCATATCACAAAGTTCGTTAATTTTAGCGAAATTCATTCTTGTGTTTTTGCCAAGCTTTTGTTCTTTGACCATATCTTTTTACTCCAACTTCCCTTTTATAATATAATATAAAAGAATTATTTAAAAAATATTGTGCAGTACTAGATTTTACCACTCTTTTAATTTCTTGTCAACTAATAAATTAAAATAAATTATGAAATTTATAAAAATTTACAATTTGTTTCTTGAAATTTTACAAATATTTAATATGTAAATTATTTGTGAACAAATCTCTTTCAACTAAATTCACGTTAATTTTTAAACATTTTTCCTTTGATTCATTATTTATGTAATATTTTTTAATTTTTTTCCAAAAAACTATTGATTTTTTTTGAATTATATGATATTATATCTAACTGTACGAACAGGCTGTATTCGGAGCACCCTCTCAGGCAACGGATAGCATCTGTCGGATTATAATATTAAAGGAGGATTTATCATGCCTAATATCAAATCTGCGAAGAAGCGTGTTAAGGTTATTGCTACTAAAACACTTCGTAATAAGATGCTTAAATCCCAACTCAACACAGCTATAAAGAAGTTTAAGGCTGCAGTTGAAGCTGGCGACAAGGGAGCTGCTCAAGTTGCTTATGTAGCTGCTGTTAAGAAAGTTGACCAAGCTGTTGCTAAGGGAATTCTTCATAAGAACAACGCTGCGCGCAAGAAGAGCCAGTTCACACTTATGTATAACAAAATGGCGTAAGCTGAATTTATTAGAGCTATGTTTAACTGAAGTGAACCCAAAAGTTTAGACAAAAATTAAATATTAAATTGATTGTGAATGAGTTCTGTATTGCACAGGGCTCATTCCTTTTAATTTCATTGAAATTCTTTCATTGTTGTAGTAATGTATGTATTCTTCCAACTTTTC